>CAZCWK010000111.1:0-2500 GCA_964502355.1 uncultured Bacteroidales bacterium | reverse complement strand
TGGACTGAACCCCGCCGAATAGACACAAATAAAGAGCCCTGTCGTAGGGATACTAAAGATTAAGTCAACTGGCGTCGTTTTTCAAGCGGGGTTAGTTTTGTTTTTAACTGGATACGCTCATGGTTATAAAAGTGGATGTAATTCTCAATTAATAACCGAGCCTCATTGATGGTCTTTGGTTTGTACCTCCGAATGCATTCTGTCTTCAGTATACTGAAGAAGTTTTCAGCCATTGCATTATCATAGCAATTTCCCCGCCTTGACATTGACGGTGTTATGCCGTACTTTTGTGTCAGGTTGAAATATGCATGGGACGTATATTGATACCCTTGGTCACTGTGGAGTTGCAGCTCTCCAGTGACCACTTCTTTTTCTTTAGCTGCGCGAATAGTGTTCAATACCAGATTTATGGACTGTTCCGTTCCCATTTGATAAGCAACGATGCTTTCATCGTATAAATCCCGGATCATGGACAAATACAGCGCCCCCTGCGGTGTCTTGATGTATGAGATGTCTGTCACCCACTTTTCGTTTGGCCTTTCAGAATTAAAATCTCGGTTCAGTATATTGGGATATCGATGTAACTGGTCGCTCATCTGTTGATACTTTCTTTTCCGTCGAATCTGCGCCAATAATCCATACTTATTCATGATTCTCAGCACAGCCTTATGGTTAACGCATTCTCCATGGCGTTCAAGCCAAATGCATACCCTTCGATACCCATAGGTACCGCCTGTTTCCCGCTGACATTGGGAAATCTGTTGGGCTAATGCTTCTTCTTCACAATTGACTTGCGGTCGTTTAAGAAACGCATAGTATCCACTTCTGGATACTTCAAAAAACTCGCACATTTGTTTTATTGGATATTTATCAGCATTTCGTTGAATGGCAATATACTTGATTTCTGGCTTCACATCCTTCCAGCAGCTTGAAGAAAAGACCGATACAATTCCACTTCTCTCTCAAGTTCTTGTATTCGTAGGGCTAATGCTTCTGGTGTGGTCATTGTCCGTGTACGTGGCCTGCCTCTACGACTTGGGACCTTTGGAAGAGCATTTTTACGATGATTGAATCTTTTAACCCAATTTTTGATCTGTATCTTTTCCAGTCCAAGAGCATCTGCGATTTGTTGTCGTGTATACCCTTCATTTCGCATTTTGATTATTATTGGCGAAAGCTTTCCCACGTTTGTCCATTTCCTTTTCAAAATAAATACCTCCTGTTACAGTTATCCTACAACAGGAGGCTTTTTCTCTCAATGTCCGTTTTTCGGGGTTCAGTCCATCCCGAAGGGATATATACTTTGCTGATTAATGCATACAAAAGCTCAAGTGCGCTTCGCGGCAAGCGCCGCCAACAGGACTCTTTTTATTATTCAATGTCAATTGATTTTCCTCAACGCACAAAATATAAAAAAGTATTTACGTATTCTCGAAGGGTATATCGACACGAATTGTAACAATTATGTATAACAGCAATATGGTTTCCCAAATTGCGGGACGGTCAAGACCGTCCCCTACAGTTTCTATAATTTCAAACAATGAAAAAGTATTCCTATACATTGCTGAACGACATAGGGGTCGTTCACTACAGTTCGAAAAATTATCGCTTTGTTATGCAATCTAAAAAAGCCCCACTCCGGGGCTTTTGTCGTCTCGTCATCAGTTGTTCTTCATCAGCAAACGCCGAATGTTGTTGAAATAAAACGCTGTCACCTTGTCATAAATAAAATCGTAAATCACAAAAGCCACCTCGGCCAGCACCACAAACAGCCAAAATGTACTTTCCGCAAAAGACACATCCTGAAGAATAAGCTCCTTTGCCAGCACATACACCAGCGCAACAGCGACATTATAGTAAATAAGTTTGACAATATATGCCGCCACTTTGTCTTTAATACGCGTTTGAATATAATACTTGCCGATTCCGTAATGGCCGAAAAAGAACACATACGGCAGCACACGTAATATATTTGGCATCAGCAGCAGCGACATCAGTGACACAGCGATAAACATCATCACGGCGAGGCCGATTTCTTCTTCAATCACCAGCCCCATCACGAATACAGAGCTTAAAAAATACATCGCGATGCGCATCGTCGGCAGCACGGACGCCAGATATAAAAACAGCAGTGACATAGCGGCAAACATAGCCGTTAAACTGACCCGGTGCGCGGTGCGGTGAAAGCGCGGCATAAACGTCCTCCTTCAGTCTCTTTACCTATCAGCAGCAGGTTATGCAGTCTCCGCCGAAACATTCGCAGCAGCAGTCAGCACAGAGCAGCCCGCTGCACATATTGCAGACATTCGCGTTGTTTGCGCCCTGTCCGCCGCCGTAAAAGGTCTGTCCGTAGCCGCCCGCGCTTCTGTTCACCGTGTTGTAAGCGTTTGCATACTCGGTGTTGCCGGGTTCCATGCCCGCCGCGGTAGAAAAGTGCTGACGCGCACCGTCGTACCAGCCTTTTTTCAGCAGCACCATGCCTTTTAAGTAATGCCACTCG
>CAZCWK010000110.1:0-2589 GCA_964502355.1 uncultured Bacteroidales bacterium | reverse complement strand
TTTTAAAAACAACGTAGAATAGCTATCCGCGAAGGCGGATTTAGTTCAACATCACTTAAAGCACAGTCGTACAAGGTAGCAGCGCTTTGGTCATCCGTTAGGCTCAATTATTTAAGTAATCGCTTGAAATATTTTACAATTAAACAATAATATGATGAAAAATGAATTGCATGATTTACCGATATATCTATATGTAAAAGCGTTTTCTTACAATAGGATAAGATACTACGAGGGAGATATTTGTTGGGGACGAAAACCGACAAAGAGTGAGAATATTAAATTAATTAATGCTGGAATCTTATTTTCCGCTGAGCAATTTATAATTAGCGTAAAGAATCAAATTCTTGATACATATATTTCGAAAACTAAAAACCAGCGTGTTTTTACTAATTTGGATGACTTAATATCTAAAGCTAAAGAATTATACATTCAAAAGAAATTTAACACAGGTATGATAATATCCGGTGATAAAAAATCATATCAAATACCTGAACAAGTCATAATAATTGGCGAGAAATATTTTGGTGAAAAAGAAAACTTTCTAAAATATGCTAATGAAAATGTGATTTGGTGAAATTTTAAAAAATAGCTGTGCCTAGCTACCCCTAGTATTTTAACAAAAAAGTTTGCAGACAAGAAAATGATGATATGAATTAGGCTAAGATATCACCCATTGGAAGTCTTTTTACAAACTGATTAAAAAAGTTTTATTTTAATCTACCATCATGAATATCAATTTTGCAGAACTTGATCCTTCTTTGGACGAAAATTTAAGAAGATACCAAGTAGAAAATAAGTCGAAAATATATGAAGCTTGGGAAGCGGAAAGAGGTGTAATGCTTCAAATGCCAACTGGTACAGGTAAGACTCGTTTATTCGTTTCAATTATCAATGACTTACAAGGATCAGAACCACAAGATAAACCTAAAATATTAATACTTGCCCATCACAAAGAACTTATTGATCAGATACGTAATGAAATTAGCGTTGAATATGGGATTCCCTGTAGTCTTATCATGGGGCAGAATATTGAGTCAGAAGCTTTTTCAGTTCAAGTTGCATCTGTGCTATCTTTAGTTAAACGACTTGATAAATGGTCAGGATTTAATTTTGATTTTATAATTATTGATGAAGCACATCATGTACCAGCTGTTAGTTATCAAAGAATCATTAAGTCCTTTCCTAAAGCAAAATTACTTGGGGTAACTGCAACACCTTATCGCATGAATGGACGTGCGTTTACTGTTTTCTTTGAAAAACTGATAGAATCACAACCTGTTATAGACTTTATTAAACAAGGACATCTATGCGATTATGATTATTATTCAATACAAGATATTGACAAAATCCACGAAAAGATATTGAATATTACAAAATTTGACATAAATGGCGATTATTTAGAAAGTGAGATGATGAAAATTATGGACAAGACAAAAATCTTGTCTCGAATTGTAGATACTTATCTTAAATATGCAAAAGGGAAAAAAGGAATTTTATATACAATTAGTCAAGAACATAACATACACATCTGTGAACAATTTAAACAAGCCGGAATCAGAGCTGAAGCAATTGATAGTAAAACGAAATCAAATGAGCGAGATATTATTGTAAAACAATTTCGTGAGGGAAAATTTGAAATATTATGTAACGTCAATATTCTCAGTGAAGGTTTTGATTGCCAAGATGTAGAATTTATACAGCTAGCAAGGCCAACAAGATCATTAGGCTTATTTTTACAACAGGTAGGGCGAGGGTTAAGATTTAGCCCTGGTAAAAAAGTGATTTTCTTAGATAATGTCGGTTCGTATCATAAATTTGGGCTCCCTTCCAAAAAACGTAATTGGCAGAAATATTTCAACGGATTTGATAAATTAAATCCTCCTGATGAATCACCCAATAAAAGTGATGATGAAGATAGGCAGGTTAACTATATCCGATCATTTGATGAAGGTGAAGAGGATCTCGATCTCATTGAATCTACTATTGATGACGAAACATATAAGATCTTTCTCGAAGATGTCATAAATAGACACAATGATGCTACCTGCCAAGAAGAAGCATTTCGTAATTATTTAAGCAAAAAAAAATACTGTTATGGGACTATCAATAACTACATAAGGGTTATTCCAATTCACATTGATCGATTTATTAAAGATGAATACAATCCAGGATTTTCCAGTATCTACTATATTATTGACCCTGATATTTTAACAAAAATACAGCAGATGCTATACTCAAATGATAAATTTAAAAATAAAAATCCGCGTGACTTTGATAGACAAACTAAAGCAATTGAACGTTACATCGTATTCGCTAAAGAATATTTTGTAGAATTCTGCCGAAGCCCAGAAGAAATAGAAGCTGATTATGAGGCGAGAAAAAAGGAAGAAATACGTAATAATCAAATAAATAGTTTTTATCATTTAAGTGGAGACCTTGTTTCAATTTTCAAATTATACGAAAGCAAAGGACAAGCAATGCCAAAAGATATTTTTGAAAAATTTAAAGAGTTACAAGAAATAATAAATATGAATAAATAATGCAACCAGAGTGTAATTAAATAGCTTTTCAATATGAACTTCCGCTAAT
>CAZCWK010000109.1:0-2736 GCA_964502355.1 uncultured Bacteroidales bacterium | reverse complement strand
CAACAATGAATTAAATCGAAACACTTTGAAAGTTAATCCCTCAAAGTGTTTTTTTGTGGGGCGTGTTTCGTTTAATTCCTATGATGTTGTACAACGTTGTTATTTAGTCTTTTATGTATTTTTCAAGTTTTTCATAATCACAATACCTGTTATAAACCTCTTGATACAATTTTGATATTTCACTTTTTTTGTCACATTCTATTATTGATTTTATAAAGTTTTCAATTGTCAAAGTTTGGAATGATTTATCAATCTTCAACATACTACTAAATTCATTGACTGCTTTAATACATTTTGTATCATTTGACGAAAACAAAACAATTTGAAAACAATTTACATAATCAGTCTTTCTTTTTACTTCTTCTGATATTAGCTGATTACGAAACAACTGATTAAACTTAACACTTAAATATTTCTTTGTATATTCCGAATAAAACTGTTCACTATAATCCGAAATTGCGTCAATGTATCTTTGTCGTTTCATGGCAGGAGCTTTGTTAAAATCTGTGTTTGAAAATGGCTCCGTATATTTAACTTCAATGCCTATACAAGATTTTTGCCCTGATAATGTAATATATTCTACAAAGACATCAAAGCAAGATTTGTCAGTTACAATTAACCTGTTTTCTTCATTATCCCCTGGAACAAATTCCAATTTAATGTCTGTAATAATATTGATATTTAAATCGGGTTGCAACTTTTTAAATGTCTCCGTAGCTATTTGATAATTGTCCCATCGCAGAGGTAAAAAAAGGTTAAAAGCTAATGGTTGAGATGATAATAAATTATTGCATAATCGTTTTTCATCTGTCAAGCGGTCTCTTGCAATAATCTCTTTCAATTCTTTTTCTGCGTCATGCTGTAATTTCTCATTTCTCATAAAATTGATAAAGCAACTGCTATCAGTCAAATAATTGCAATAAACACCTTCTATTTTTGTATTGCGATAAATCCCTTGAAGCATTCTGCTTTTTATTTTGTGCATATCATTTTTGTCGCTTGCAGGGATATAACCAAATTCATTTTGGAATTTTTTATATTTTTGATGTTTTACTAATTTCTCGTTTTTCATAATTGAAGCATTTAGAATTAATAACAAAAGAAGTATAATTGAAGTTTTAATATAGCTTATCATAGTATATTTTTTTGGTAACTTTATTTACAACAACAACTCTAACGGTTGCTGCTTTTAAAAGTGTTTTTCTTGTATTACAAAAACTATAGCCATCTAAACATATAAATTGATACGATACTTCCTCTTTTCCATTTGGTGTAAAAAAATAATAAATAGAAATATTTTGTTTTTCATTTTCAATTTCTAAAGCATTCGTTTCATTCATTGGAATAAACAAAATTTCATGAATGCCCCCTGCACCAAATATTGTAAATGTTTTTCTTTTTGAAGTCAATGATTTAAAATACATATCTTTTTCCTTCATTCTTATAGATTTTGGAGCACTTTCTGGATATCCATCATATATTATATTAATGTTAAACCCTTTCTTGTTAATGTCATAGTCGCCATAAAATTTATCATTTTGTTGTAGATAGAATTTTGTTTTTAACATATTCTCTTTTTTTTGTTTTAATTCTTCAAATTGCTCATGATATTCTGATGTTTTCTCATACACACTCTTCTTTAAATCACTGTCATATTTATCATTCAGACTATAATAATCAAAAACATTTAAATCATATATTAAATACATTTCATCATAGGCTGGTTCAGAGTATTTTAATAACTTTTCAAAAGGAATAGACATCGAAGAAGATTTGAATAAAGTTTCTACCTCAGCTTGTGATAAAGGTTTTTTAGCTTCACTAAATTCCTTTAATTTAATGAGATCTTTTTCAATTTCTTGCTTTGTGTTTTGAATGTCGTTTACCAACAATGGATTTTTACCTTTTAATTTATCAGGTTCTGAATTAATAATTTCGGTGAACCCATTCAACTGTTCTATTAATTGTATTGACTTTTCGTAATCTAAATAGCTGTAATTTATACTTTTCAATACCTTTTGGGGTTTGTCAACCGTATTTTCTTTAGTAGAAATATAAATTTTATGAAGTGGTTTTAATTCATTTTGCAATTCTTGAAGTTCTGACAAGTCACTATTGTAGAAGCAATTTGAAAAGGTGTTTGAAAAATCAAGAATTTTATAAATATTTTCATATTCCTGATTTTCAAATCCTTGTTTCCATTTTGCAATATTTACTTTATTTTCTTCGCAACTACTTTTTGTCGTTTTTATTTTAGGCAATATTTCTTCTAACTTTTTCTGTGTTTTTTTATATGAGTTTTCTTTTGATAGTTTAATGCTCAATAATTTAATTGCGTTGTCAAAATTCTTGGAGTTATAGGCTGTAATCAAACTCTCAACTTCATCATTTGTTTTTTCAAATTCGTTTTTCTTGTTTTCTAATGTTGCCTTTATCCCGTTATACTTTTCAATCTCCTTCTTTTTTACATTTTCAGCTAAAATGACATTTTCTTTATCGAAGAAGATGTTAAATGCAGCTTCATAATTGTTTTCGTCAATTTCCGTCTTAATCTGGACAAGTTTGTCACTGACTTCTTTCTTTTTCAATATTGTTTGTGCTGTCAAATTATAACAGACAAAAAAAGTAATCACTGTAAAAATCAAAATTGTTTTATTCATAGCTCTGTCTTTTTTCAATGTTGTACAACGGTTATGTATATGAAACGTTTGGCATTTCGAAGCACTTTCCTGTCAA
>CAZCWK010000108.1:850-2794 GCA_964502355.1 uncultured Bacteroidales bacterium | reverse complement strand
GGGAATTTGTCGTCCTGGACTTCGCCTTGCCCGGCAAGTCGGAGCTGGAGCAGGTCGTCGAGGGCATCTGCGAGTCGGCCAAGACGCCCAAGCCCGAGGGCGAGGCGCTGGACGCCATTTTGGAAGCCGCCACGGGCATGACCTGCGCGGAAGCCGAGAGCGCGCTGGCTTTGAGCCTGGTGGAGACCAAGAGCCTGGAACCGGCGCGCATCGCCCGGGAAAAGGCGCAAGCCGTAAAGAAAAGCGGCCTGCTGGAGCTGGTGGAGGATATGCCGTCGATGTCGGCCATCGGCGGACTGGATCTCCTGAAGAACTGGCTGACGCTGCGCAAGGATGCCTTTGGCCGGAAGGCGCAGGAGTACGGCTTGCCGACGCCCAAGGGCCTGCTCATCGTCGGCGTGCCCGGCACGGGAAAGAGCCTGGCCGCCAAGGCCACGGCCAGCCTTTTGGGTAGACCGCTGCTCAAATTGGATGCAGGCAGGCTCTACGGAGGCCTGGTTGGGCAGTCGGAGGGCAATCTTCGCGCAGTCATCCAGACCTGCGAAGCCATCGCGCCGTGCGTCCTGTGGATCGACGAGATCGAGAAGGCATTCGCCGGAAGCAAGAGCTCGGGCATGACGGATGGAGGCACGTCGAGCCGCGTGTTCGGCAGCTTCCTGTCCTGGATGCAGGAGAAGAAGTCGCCGGTCTTCGTCGTAGCCACCGCCAATGACGTGGCACAGCTTCCGCCGGAGTTCCTGCGCAGGGGACGCTTCGACGAGCTGTTCTTCGTGGATCTGCCCAACCAGGAAGAGAGGGAAGCGATCTGGGGGATCCAGATCGGCAAGTACGGCCGCAAGGCCAAGGGCTTCAACCTGCGCGCCTTGGCGATCGGCGCGGACGGATTCACTGGCGCGGAGATCGAACAGGCGTTCATCGAGGGTCTGTACGAGGCGTTCGGTCGCGGCAGGGAGCCGGACACGGTCGGGTTGGGAGCATTGCTGACGAAGCAGATTCCCTTGAGCCGCCTGATGGGCGAGCATATCGCGGCGTTGCGCCAGTGGGCCCAGGGACGCGCCCGGCCGGCCACCAGCCCGCAGTCGGGCGGGAACACGCGCAAGATCGCGGCTTGATCCATGGGCTACATGCAGCTTCCCCGTTTTCGGCTTCTCATCGGGGCCGGAGACGGGGAAGATAAAGGAGGTGATGTGATGAAGAAGATACCTGTCTACGAGTTCGATTGCAGCCTTCCGCCGGAGAAGCGCTGGGATGCGCTGCCCAAGTACATGCGGACGGCCGGGCGCACGCTGGCGCGCAGGGGCATCGCGGATGTCGCCGCCTTTGCCGGGGCGGTCGATTTGGTCGGAATGGCCTTCCGGCTTCTAAGCAAATGGCGCAACCCGTACCGCGACGAGGCCAAGGGGGCGGCCAAGGCTTTGGGGATCCCGTACAACGACGCGGTCGCGCTCAACTTCATGTACGAAGCGAGCCAGCTCGTGAACTACGGCTTCGACTTGTGGGAGAACGGCTGGGGCGGCAGGTTCCGCGCCGCGACGGATGCGTTGCGCCGTCACGTCGCCGCATTCCGCAAGGGATCGCTGGCCTGCACCGCCGGAGCTCGGATGGTGGAAGGCCTGGGCATGGTCCATGCGAGGGCGCTGGACTGGCCCGTGCAGGGACTGGGAAGGCATACCGTCGTTCTGCGCCACGTCAACGCGCCGGCGGGTGAATTCCTCAGTATTGGCTGGCCGGGCTACAGCGGGGTGCTGTCGGGCGTCCGGCTGGGAGCGTTCAGCGCAACGATCAACCAGGCGCCCGTCCTGGGAATGCCCAACCTGCAATGGCCGCCGTCGCACCTGCTGCGATACGTGTTTGAGAACTGCCGCACCTATGCCGAGGCGCTGGCGGTTCTGCGCGACACGCCCGTTTGCTTTCCCGCGTTCGTTCTGCTGGCCGGTCCTGTAA
>CAZCWK010000108.1:0-840 GCA_964502355.1 uncultured Bacteroidales bacterium | reverse complement strand
TCGACCTGAAGCTCGACAAACTTACCCACCAGGACCTTGGGCAGATGCAGATGTATGTAAACTACTACGACCGCCATGTGAAGTTGCCGGAGGAAAACCCCACCATCGGCCTGCTCCTGTGCAAGGAGAAAAAGGCCGCCGTGGTCGAACTGTGCCCGGACGGGAACACGGTCAAACATATGCAGGGGAAGATGCCCATCGTCGTGGCCAACGATTACCTGAGCGCCAAGCGCCGGAAACTGTCCGGCGTCTATGGAATGCGAGCCGAGTCGGACCATCGGAGGAATCTGCTTCTCCGGCGTTTGCGCAGGCTGGCCCGGGGAAATCTGCGGCAAGCTCTGGATGTGTTGGGTGCGGTGCCGGTCGAAAACGACCAGACCATGCAGCAGATGGTCTTTGCGCATGGCTCGGGGGCAATGATGGTCGTCGGCCGGGAAGACGACGAGGCGGTGGCGGAAACCAGTTTCTGATCTGAGACTGAGGCGATGCCCATGGGCGGCTGCATCGGACGTATCCGTGCAATTTGTATGACAAATTGTATTACAAATTGCACGTTTTGGAATCACGCGAACTACTATTTTCAGGCATAGAAGTGCCGCTTGGGGGGTTCCGTGCGGGAAGCGGGCTCCATGGACGGCGATGTGCCATCAGTCGCATCTGTCTGCAATATAGCATGATATGGCTTCCGCGCATATGGGATTGATGCCTTGGCTTCAATACCTCTTCCGGGCCTCTGGGGTGGCGCGCAGGTAGAGAAACCCATCAGCTGCTTTCCCGAGCGTATCGGGCAATCCAATCCCTCGCCGCCAGACGTCTTTGGCGGCGGGGATGTCTCCGTTG
>CAZCWK010000107.1:0-2802 GCA_964502355.1 uncultured Bacteroidales bacterium | reverse complement strand
TCCGAGGCTGAAAAGTTTCTGAATATGCGGGTCGATCATCTGCTTTGCTCCTTGCCCTAAACATAGCAAATTACCCTCTATTCATGAATACCCAATTGAGTCTTACCCACCATAAACAGCGAATAACCCAAAAATTCAGTTTATTTGGAACTATATGAATATGATAGTAGTATTCCGGTTACAGCCATTAGTTCAGATAGAGCACATATTAAGATTCAAACCGATGATGGAAATATAATCGACCTTGGCTCGTTCGGGTTTACATTCCAGAACAAGAGAATCTTAATTGATAATATAATGGGAAATGCTGTCTTACTGTTATTTGAAGCCTTTGTCATCAGTCCCACAGTAAAGATGAGAATTGAAGTAAGGAGTGGTTATGGTTCATCATCAATCTATAATTTCAATATACCTACTAACGGCTTTGAAGAAATGTATCATAATGCCTTTTTAGGAGGACAGAATGAGTAAAGCCCCAAATAAATGCCCTATGTGTGGGGAAAGAAAAAACTGGAAACTTGTAGACACTTCAAAAAAGGGATTTAGTGTTGGCAAAGCTGCGGTAGGAGGCATATTGCTTGGTGGAATCGGACTTTTAGGTGGTGCATTGGGTAAGAAAAAGCGTTTTTATGCTTGCGGAAAGTGTGGATTCCAGCATGAATATGATTGACCTTAGATTCTGAGTGATGAAGACTTTTAATTTTATATATTTCAATAACTTAGAATGTTTCTAATTCTATCTTTGAAAAGTTCTTGCTTTTTCTCAAGCATACTCCCTAAAACTTTCTCGTATTTATCCCAAATATCTCTATACATTTCATTCAGAGTGGAGTGTCTTTTTGGTTGCCCGTATAGGGTAACAAGTTTAGTAATATCACTTTTCCCAAGGAGTTGGATTTTCTCATATCCAATGTCCGAATAAGTGAAATTAAGATTAAACAACAAATTCCCAGGAATCATTTCCATAACATTATAACCAGCAACATTTAATTTCTCTGAATAAGGAACTAACATCGAGTGTATAACCGCTAATTGATATAAAGACTCCAATTCGACATCAATATTCTGCTTGAGTCTAGATCTTTCACTAATCAGTTTTCTTATCCCTTTGCATGATTCCGAAAAAGCCGCTGGATATGGTAGGAATGAAAGACCCAACTCAATGCGTTTCATTGGATCATCTTTTACATGGACAATAGTGTCAGCCCAGAATGTGCCTTCTGGTATCTTTACTTCGCTAAATCTTCCCCAAAATTTATTCGGAAATGATGGCTTCTCATTGTTATCAGTAATATCCATCCATCTCATTATATTTTCTCCCTCCCCGTGGTTAATTTAACTTATGCACCTAATACATTAATCTCAAAGGGTATTATGGGACGTAAATCATATTGCGAATTACTATCGATTCGATGTTCAAAGGATTCTAATGTTAAATTAGGTTCAATATTGCCAACATCCAAGTCTTTGAATCTCAGATAATCGTATTTCACTGAATAGACATACTCATCATCAACACTACCGGTCGCTTTGTTAATTCTCTGCGTATAACCAGATACAATGACTTCTTCAACTTTGGGAGATATTGAAAAACCAATAGACGCAAAATAGATACTCATTCCAGAAACACTTTTCAAGTAGTCAAGTTTCATCTCTTTCGGGGTTTTATTCTTTAAGGAGAGTTTCCCAGTTGAAAGAATCCGTGATTTTTTCTGAGGAAAATCTTCAATCTCAGGGAGGTCGATATCAAGATATATTTTACGGCCATTATCGAGCACCTCAAATGAAACTGAAAATTCTACTGGTAATTCGATCTCAGAAAGATACTCATTAAGTTTTTGGGAGATAAATTCTACAGTAGGCTGTAGTATACTCTGTAATTCACTCTTCCATGCATTAAACTCTTCTTGGAATTGGTTATTCTTAGCTACTTCAATCTCGTCCTCTTGTTCTTCAAAGGCATCTTTTTCTCTTTGCCATTTAATGAGTTCACCTTCAAAATACTTCTCTAGTCTTTGTTCTATGAACTCTTCCCGTTTTTTCTTGAGGCCAAAGATTGCCTTTACTGTTTTATAAGCTTCGTCTTCCAAAATCTGATATGCATTTTCTTTTGTAGGTTTTTCGATTGAGAACTTTCGCCTTTCATATCTTTTTGGCCTCTGAGTAGCGTAATCTTCTCTGACTTTATCCCAATCAGGTAAGGATGATGAATATTTGTGTATCTGAATCAATACATTCGTCTTCTCTTCAATTTCAGATTGAGTCTTTTCTCTTAACTTTGTTAATCTTTCTTTAAATATTGGCTCAGCTCTTAGCTTCCGCAACAGAGATACATCTGTTACTTCCTGACCTCGGTCAAACATCTTCACTGACTCAATCCCGGTCTCATCATCGATTGAAACTTGAACATCAAAATGTCTATCCGTGGTACCTGTTGATGTTGGCGTTGGAGTATTAGAATTTTCTCTGGTTGAACTGTTAATCTTATTTCGAATATATAATCCAGTTCCCGAAACTCCTACATTAGTATACATCCCACTAGGACCAAAAGAGACCTTTGCTCCTCGTGGTCCTACAGAAACACCAAGTCCTTTTTTTGAGATGTTCAGTCTAACCCCTTTTATAATTTTTACAGACCGATGAAACCGTACTCCCATGATTATCCTCCAGTCTTATTGTAAAGCAAAATTTTTACAAATAAAACCCTCTTTTGCACAGTGTTGGTAAACTGTTAGCAAAATATTGAAGGCCTTTCGCTGTTTGTAGTGGGTAGCTCTACATGATTGGCTGCAGGGGTAGGGC
>CAZCWK010000106.1:0-2935 GCA_964502355.1 uncultured Bacteroidales bacterium | reverse complement strand
CTAAACGACTGGTTACTGTGCAACCTAATAAAGTTGTTACTGTGTCACCTCAAAAGCATCATACCGCCAGCAAATCAACCTAATAAGTTGATAAATCAACCTAGCTAGTTGTTGCATTTTTGTAACATAAGCAGTATCTTTTATATAGAGATACTCATCTACCCAAGGTAGAAGGAGATGAGGGGCCGGCTAACACCCGGGTCCCTTTTTTTCTGCCTTGAGGTATCTCTCGAAATACTTCTGTCGATTATAACCGGTAAGATAGTATGCAGAAGCTAAATAGTAGTTCCATTTTGCTACTCGCTTCTTTAGCACAACAATATAATTTTCTTCTCTGTATAAAATCAATGTAACTTCTTGCTTTTGCCCATTCTTATCTAGCTCAGCTTCAACCCATTTATACAGCCTAGGATCATCTGAGGTCTCTATCAATGGCCGGATCCATGGCAATCTCTTTGCTCTTTTCAGATCGAGCAGACGAGTATCCTTACCTCTTTCAATTACATGCCAAAAGCCCTCTTCATAATCACTATCCACTTTTCTGTCATCATGGAAGACACGGAGGCCTTTGTATCGTAAATCATACAACTTAATGTCTCTTTCATAGACACGGTACAACTCGGTTATAACCTGTTTGAATTCAAAGGGATCTGGGATATCAACCATATCTGGAAGAAATTCTAACATTTTCCTTCTCCCCTTGGTGTAAAATGAAACAAGTTGAATTTTGTTTCCCAGGGAGGAGTAGATTCTAGTAAACAGACCTTGCATTGTCTGGAAAGTTCATTGGAAACCTCTATCTTCGCCCTTGAAGTATCTAGCCCTCGATTTGTATAAGTAATTGCACCAAGTAGGAAATCACAGAGTTGAACTAGATTGGACTCATTCGACCTAATCTGTTGAATCCTTGTGATTCTAGACATTTCAAAATCATATAAAGAATTACTCAAGACTTCGCGCAATTTTTTGACTTTCAAACTACTTCTTGTGTCTTTAACATCAAGAAATATTTCAAAAGTATGGCCATTCTTCTTTTCAATTACATTCCTGAGGAGGTAATAATACATTTTGTAGTAAAAATTGTCATGCTCTCCATTGTTGAAGGTTTCATGATCAAGTTCCTGTTTATTTCGAACAATAAGAGATCTGAAATTTAGACATTCTTGGCTTGCAAAGTACCTGATGAGCTCGAGATAAAATTCAAGATTCTTCTCCGATACTTTGGTCCACTTTAGTTCCCCAACACAAGAATACTTTTCCTTGATCGACTTAATTTCAAGGGAGATTTCTCGAACTTTTTCAGTCGGACAATGAATTGCACCAAAAGTCATCACTGACGAGGAATCATGAAGAAGATGGCAACTTTCATCACAGTATATACGTGTACTATTTATATCCATGCTATAAGCATAACAAATTACACTAAATATTTATACTGTTATTGCGCCAAAAAAACTGAGCAAATATGGTTAGATTGCATATTTGAGTTCGACGGCCCATCCCGACCACTTGACCGGACTAAACCCAGCCAATGAATTTTAAGAACCCTGCCAGCGACAACTGACAGGGAATTTTGGTTTGTCAGGGTTTAACAGAATGCCTGGTGCGTAAGTCCGGCCCTTCCAACCTCAAGATATACGATGCCGCGGTAACCCTGCCTAGGATTGCTTGGCCCAAGGCAACATTGCCGATCACCTTCGGCCAGTTTTCAATGGGCAGCTGGGTGCAGATGATGGTTGAAGTATCATCATAACGGTTTTCCATCAATTCCAGCAGGATCGGTGTCCACTGTTTCTCTGGTGGTTGGCAAAGCCACTCATCAATCACCAAGAGCGGGAAACGCGAGTAGTAACGCAGTTTCCTTTCGAACTTCTGCATATCATGTGAGTACAGCTGGGTGAGTTCACGCATCAAGGACGGGTAGGAAACAACCTTGGTCCGGTAGCCGCATTGACAGGCGCGACAAGCTAAAGCCTTTGATATATATGATTTACCTGTCCCGCTAGCACCTACCACACAAATGTTGACATGGTTCTTGATATAATCGCAGGTTGCCAACCTATCCATGGTAAGCTTGTCCAGATTGCGTCCAGGATGGTATTCAATCCCATCAATATTGGCCGATGTATTATGCAGCTTCGCCATCTTCAGCAGCCTTTCAGCTCTGCCGTTTCTGCGTTGCACCATCGCCTTGGTTGTAGCATCAAGCAGCACATCCACCAACGGGGTGTTTTGCATTGATGGCGAGGAGAATGCCTCAACCAAGCCCATTGCAATACCATCCTCTCCCAGATGCTCGAAGTTCATCACCAGTTGCTTTTCCTTGCCTGTCATCGGGAACCTCCTGTCTCATGGACACAGTAAAGGTCTCCCAGAGCCTGCTCATCCACATCCATCCCGGATGCTGATTCACCAACAGGGATGACGACATCCTTTAGGGTCTTTGCAATTGCATTTACAGCCTTGTAGGAGTGAAAACCGCTTTCCAGTCCCTGCTTGCAAGCTGCCTCCAGACACTCAGCAGAATATCGTTTTGCTATGCGCAGGATGCCTACACACGAGCGAAAGGACTGCACTTCATATTCCCTGCTTGCCAGTACGTTCCTGATCATCTGCACGGTAGCTGGTCCAATCCTTCTCGCCTGACTGAGGAAATAGTCCGCCGACCATTGCAGATAGTCTCTATGCTTCTCGGGAATGTGTTCAGGCAAGGTACTTCTCTGCCCCTTCACCGGCTTTCTCGGGTGCTCAGCGAGCAATTTGTCCTTGTAGTAACCTAAATTCCCGCTAAATTGTAGCTAGAATAATAATAAGTCTTTAGAATATTAACATATAGACCTTGTTTTGGGATTGATTATGCACAAAACATAGCTATAATATAAGCTATGAAAAAAGCAGGGAACACAGCCAAGATCATTGAGGTTTTCAACAAGAA
>CAZCWK010000105.1:0-2948 GCA_964502355.1 uncultured Bacteroidales bacterium | reverse complement strand
CTCGCCGCGCGCCGCCGTCTGCTCCTTGCCCTGCGCCAAACCGCGCCGGGCCTGCCCGTCGCCGGCGTCGCCCTCGACCGCGCCCGCGCCGCCGCCCGCGACTGCGACCTGATCATCCAGGCCACGCCCGTCGGCATGAAGCCCGGCGATCCTTCGCTGCTGCCGGCCGAATCCTTCCGCAAGGGCCAGCTCGTCTTCGACCTCATCTACAATCCCGCCGCCACGCCGCTGCTGGCCGCCGCGAAATCCGCCGGCGCGCGCACCGCCAACGGCCTCGGCATGCTCCTGCACCAAGGCGTCCGCGCCTTCCGCCTCTGGACCGGCCGCAAGCCGCCCGTCCCCGTCATGCGCGCCGCCCTGGAAAAAGCCCTGAAAGCCCGGAACCCATGATTTCGCTCCCCCCAGCCGCTTTTCCCGTCCTGACGGCTTTCATCTTTCTCGCCGGCCTCTGCATCGGCAGTTTCCTCAACGTCTGCATCTGGCGCATCCCGCGCGACGAATCGATCGTCTGGCCCGGCTCCCATTGCCCCGCCTGCAACCACGCCATCGCGCCGTGGGACAACGTTCCGCTCCTTTCGTGGCTCCTGCTCGGCGGCAAATGCCGGCACTGCCAGGCCCCCATTTCCCCGCGCTACTTCGTCGTCGAACTGCTGACCGGCGCGCTCTTCGCCGGCCTCTGGTTCGTCCACGGCTGGTCGCTCTTCACGCCCGTCTACGTCTTTTTCACCGGCGCGCTGATCCTCGGCACCTTTGTGGATTTCGACCATCTGATCCTGCCCGACCGCGTCACCCTCGGCGGCATGGCCGCCGGGCTCGTGCTCTCGTTCGCATTCCCGGAACTGCAGGGGCGGAGCGAACGGCTGCCGGCGCTGCTCCAGTCCGCGCTCGGCCTCGCCCTCGGCTACGGCATCCTCTGGACCGTCGCCACCATCGGCCGCCTCATCCTCAAGCGCGAAGCCATGGGGTTCGGCGACGTGAAGCTCCTCGGTGCCGTCGGCGCCTGCCTCGGCTGGCAGGCCGTCCTCTTCGCCGTCTTCGTCTCTTCGCTGTCCGGCACGCTCCTCGGCTTCGCCCTGATCGCGCTCGGTAAAAAGGAACTGCAGAGCAAGATTCCCTACGGCCCGCACATCGCGCTGGCCGCCGTCCTCTGGATGTTCTGCGGGCCCGCCTGCATCGATCTCTACCTGTCCTGGGCGTTCGCCGCCCGTCCCGTCCTCTAGGAAACCGCCATGAACACGCCCGAATCCGCCCCGCTCCGCCCGCAGCGCCTCAACGCCACCGCGTTGTCGCTCGGCCTGCTCGCCGTCATCGCCGTCGGCGCCGTGCTCAAGGCCGCGCAGGGCGTCGTCATCCCCCTGCTCATCGCGTGGCTGCTCAGCTACCTGCTCGCCCCGGCCGTCACCTTCCTCGTCCGCCGCCTGCGCTTCCCCGCGCCGCTCGCCGTCGCCGGCGTCGTCCTGCTCCTGCTTCTCGCCTCCTGGGGCGCCGGCCTCGTCATTCACCAGCGCCTGCTCGCCTTCGCCAAGGCCTTCCCGGCCTACCAGGACAAGATCGCCGCCCTCTACGCCCACTACGGCACGGAACTCAACGTGCCGTCGTCGGTGCTGGCCGACCTCGATCTGACCAAGCAGATCGGCCCCCTCGTCCTGCGCACCTCCCGCTTCTTCATCGCCTTCATCACCAACGCGGTGCTCGTGATGATCTTCCTCGTGTTCATGCTGCTGGCCAAGCCGTTCGCCAACGACAAGCTCCGCGCCGCCTTCTCGCCCGAACGCGCCGACACCTTCATCGCCATCACCAACACCATTTCCCGCCAGATCGGCGCCTATCTCGGCGCGCTCTTCGTCATCTCCCTCGTCACCGGACTCGTCGTCTGGGGCGTCCTCGCCTGGATCGGCGTCGAGTTCGCTTTCACCTGGGGCCTGCTCGCCTTCGTCCTCAACTTCATCCCCACCCTCGGGTCCATCGTCGCCAGCCTTCCGCCCGTCCTCATGGCCCTCGCCCAGTTCGCCCCGTCCTTCTGGCCCGCGGTCGGCGTCGCGGCCGTCCTGTTCGTCATCCAGCAGACCCTCGGCAATTTCATCGCCCCGAAAGTCTACGGCGACCGCCTCAACCTTTCCCCCGTCGTCATTCTGCTCTTCCTCGTCTTCTGGGGCTGGCTGTGGGGCATCACCGGCGCGCTGCTGGCCGTGCCGCTGGCGGCCGCCATCCAGATCACCCTCGCCCACATCCCCGCGCTCGCGCCCCTCGCGGTCATGATGGGCTCCGGCAAGCGCTACGCCAAAAAGAATCCGCCGCCCGCGACTCGGACGGCGGATGAATTGCCTGCGGACCGCAACTAGACCCCCGCGGGCTTGCCCCGAGGGTGAATCAGGTCCGCTTCTAGGGCGCCGCGGCTTCTCCCGGCTCCGTTTCCGCCGCAACCGCCGCCTCCGGAACCGGCGGCGGCTCGGGCAACGCAACTTCTTCCGCGACGGCCGGCGACTCTTCATCCGCAGGCTCTTCCGCCGCGGGCTCAGGCGGAACGGATTCCACCTTGCGCACCAGCGCGGCGCGCTGCACGACCAACGCATCGCCCAGATAGGGCGGAACGAGAAACGCCCGGCCGGCCAGCTTCTTCGCCGTCGCGGCGGGCACGGTGCCCGTCGCCTCGATGCGCACGGGGCGGCCGTTGCCGCGCTCGGCCTGCGCCGCGCCGATTTCGATCCGGTAGGTGGCGCCCTCCGTTTCCGCCGCGTAGGTCGCGGCCTCCTTGAACAGTTCGGCAGCTTCCTCCGGCTTCAGGAGTTCGTCCGCGCGCAGGTTGCGCAGCGCGCCGAACAGCCGCTCGGCGGCGCCGGTATCCACTTCCTCGTCTGCGGCCGCGCCCACTAGCGCGAAGGTGCCGTTCGTGCCGCGCTCCACGGCGACGGTTTCTCCTTCGCCCGCGACCTCCACCTTGCGGACGT
>CAZCWK010000104.1:0-2963 GCA_964502355.1 uncultured Bacteroidales bacterium | reverse complement strand
ATCCGTTTGTTACCATCGCGCTTGTCGGACTCACCGACCCACCTTGAGAATCAAAAGTCGCCGTACAGATACTGATATTCGCAGGATACCGATAGACATTCGTCGTTGCATATCCGTTGTTATCCACCCCCCCAACGACATACAGGGCGCCGTTTAGAACTCCCACCCCGAAATTCCCTTGTGCGCGGGGCATCCCCACGCCTTCTGTCCAACTGGTTCCGTCGTATTTGTAGACATTCGTCTTATACCCAGTGGAATTGCCCCCGTCAATGGCGTAGAGAAATCCATTGAACTCCGCCACTTTCAAGTTGCAGCGGGCGGCCGGCAACCCAGCCACTTCCATCCATGTTGTCCCGTTGAAACGATAGACATTCGTTTGTTCTTGACCGCCATCCGTATCGCCGCCAACGAGATACAACGAACCATTGAGCGCTCCAAGCGCCGTACGGGCACGCGGCGCCGGCAAACCCGCAACTTCGGTCCAGTTTGTTCCGTTATAACGGAACATATTGGTTTTTCGATCCCACGAGTTTCCCACTCCACCAATGGCATATAACGCATCTTGCAACACCCCCATCGCCATATCTGCGCGAGGAACCGGCAATCCTTGAACTTGCATCCAGTTGGTCCCGTTGTATCGGTACACATTGGTTTTGGCATCACCGTTGCTGTCAAAACCGCCTGCGGCATAAATAGCACCGCCCAAAACTCCGCCTGTCCAGCTCCCTCTGGGCGCTGGCAATCCTACCACTTGCGTCCAGTTGGTCCCGTTGTATCGATATACATTGGTTTTGGGAGCAGGGTTCGAGGGCGGGTACAACCCGCCGACAACATATAAAGCGCCGTTCAAAACTCCCGATGCTAAAGCAAAGCGTGGCGCAGGCAAGCTAGCCACTTGCTGCCATCGGGTCCAATCTTCCGTCTGTCCGACACCCGTTTGCGCAACCGATACAATCAAGGCCAGCACGGATAGTACCCTGCGCAATTTAACATCCATAATTCGTCGAATAATCATGCTCGATCTCCCGCGCGCGACGTTGTAATTGGGGGTGAGGATCGAAATCTTCATATCGCGGCCTCCGCCACGGGCACCACCACCGGCACCTGCGGGATCATCTCGATGATCTTCCATTTGCCGCGTTTGAAGCGCAGCCAGAAGCCGGCGGCGAGCAGGAAGACGAAGAGCGTCATCCAGAGCCACGCCGCCATCAGGCCGGCATCGAGCCACAGCAACAGGACGAGTTCGCCGGGCATCCACACCAGCCAGGTCGCCAGCGCGGAATAGACCAGCACGAAGCGGGTGTCGCCCGCGCCCTTGAGCGCGCCGCCGACGATGAGATTGATGGCGTCCAGCAGGCCCCACAGCGCCATCATCGCCAGCAGCCAGCGGCCCTTGCCGAGCACTTCGCCCAGCGTCACCATGCCCGGCGCGTCGCCGGTGAACAGCGCGAAATACGGCTGCGGGAACGCCGCGAACGTGAGCGCGACGAGCCCCATGTAGGCCATGCCGATCTTCAGCGCCGTGAGCCCGGCGCGCTCCGCCGTGGCGGCCTGCCGCGCGCCCTGGTACTGCCCCACCAGGATCGTCGCCGCCATGCCCATGCCCATCAGCGGCATGAAGGCGACGTTGTTGATGCTGAAGGCGATGTTGCTGGCCGCCATGTCCGCCGGCGGCAGCCGCCCCAGCAGCACCACGAAGAACGTGAACGCGCCCACGTCCTGCAGCGAATTGACCGAAGCCGGCACGCCGTAGCGCAGCAGCGGCTTCATCAGCCGCCAGTCCAGGCGCTGGCCGGTCCAGGTTGCGTACGCCTCGCGGAACTCCTTGCGGAAATACAGCGCCAGCAGGATCGCCAGCCCCAGCGCCGAGGACGCCACCGTCGCCACTGCCGCGCCCGCAATGCCCCACGCCGGAAAGCCCCAGTGGCCGAAAATCAGGGCGTAGTCGAGCGCGATATTGGCCACGTTGGACGCGATGTGCGCCAGCATCGGCGTCCGCGTGTCGCCGCGGCCCGAGAAAAATCCCGAAACCGCGTTGCCCATGGCCCAGAATCCGCAGCCCAGCATCAGAATGCCCAGGTAGATTTTTTCCGCCGCCAGCACGTCCGCGGGATGGCCGGCCACGGACAGCAGCCAAAATCCGAACGGCACCAGCGCGAGCCCCAGCGGCCAGGTCAGCAATCCCACCCAAAGGCCCTGCGCCGTGGCGCGGCCGCACTCCGGCTTCTGTCCGGCGCCGTGGTACTGCGCCACGAAGGTCCCCGAATAGCCCGCCAGCGCCTGGAAAAACATCGTCAGCGTCAGCGCCAGGATGCCCGCCGGAAACGCGGCGCGCAGCGAGACCGAGCCGTGGTGCGCCAGGAAGATGCGGTCGGCGAACTGCATCGTCGTGAACGACGCCATCGTCACGATGATGGGCGCCGCCACGCGGACCATCTCCCGGTAGCCGCCGGGACTCGGCGGAGGCGGTTTCAGGATGGACCTTTTGCGGAACATGGGTCCCCCGGTCCGCCCTCAGCGGGCGTCCGTCTCCCTATCGCCGTGGCTGGAGCGGTAGCGCAAAACCAGCGGCACGCCGGCCAGGTCGAACGCCTCGCGCAGACGGGCCGTCAGGAAAGCCTGGTGCGTCGGCGTACTCAGCGCGGGATCGTTCACGAACAGCGTCACGCGCGGGGGATTCATCCCGGTCTGCGTGGCGTAGTAGAACTTGAGCTGCTTGCCGCGCGAAAACGGCGGCTGCGATCTCGCGAAGGCGTCGCGGACCACGCGGTTCAACACCCCCGTCGGCATTTTCGTCTCCAGGCGCGCGGCCACGGCGTCGATCACCTCGAAGCTGCGCCGGATCTGGTAGCCGCTCGCGGCCGACGCGAACAGCACCGGGATGTCGCCCAAAAAGAACAGCTCCTTGCGCATCTGCGCTTCGTAGTCGGACGCCTTCACCGACGTGTTTTTCGCCAGATCCC
>CAZCWK010000103.1:0-3191 GCA_964502355.1 uncultured Bacteroidales bacterium | reverse complement strand
ACGCGCTCTACACCAAGAACGTGAACGCCACCGACGACGAGATCAAGACCGCCCTTTCCCGCCACTTCTGCCGCTGCACCGGCTACGAAGCCATCTGGGAAGGCGCCAAGCTCGCCCAGAAGGCCATGCAGGGCTGAGGGCGGGGATGTTTCCCCGGCGTCATTCCGGAACGCTCGTCGCCGCGCTGCTCGGCGGCGCCTGGGCGCTGGCGGGCTGCGCCTCGCTGCCGGCCACGCCTGAACCGGTCTTGCCCAAGGTGCCGGACGCCCCCGATGGCCAGATCTCCGGCATCGCCATTTTCCCCGCCGCCCGGTGCGTGCTGGACGTCAACGAAAAGCTGACCGTCCAGTTCTTCTACGACGTGCCCGAAGCCCCCTGCCAGGTTTTCTGCCGGCTGGGGGCCGGCGACGCCGACTACGGCGAACTCTACGCCCACGGATTCGGCGTCGGCGGCGCCGCCTGTCCCGGTCTCGTGGACGGCGACGGCATCCTCGAGCAATCGTGCTCGGTCAGCTACAATGCCCGGCGCGACAAGCGCGGCCTCGACGACGCGGACTACCCCCGCACCTACCGCATCACCAACCTGACCTTCACCGTCTACGGCGGCACCTTGGCCGGCGACGAAAAACGCCCGCTCTATTTCGAGCGCGACGACGCCAGCGGGCGCCGCGTTCATTCCGTCCCCATCGACGTCACCTGGCGCCTGGCCAAAACGACGTTCCGCGACACCCGCCAGGCCGTCGAACGCGCCGGCTGGCGGCAGGTGCTCGAGCTGTACCCCGACGCCGTCCTGCCCGAACCGCCCCCCAAAAAAGCCCGCGCGAAGAGAAACGTTCCGGATCCCGCGACCGCCCCTCCCTGAACCCCGACCTCTTTGAAAAACTGAACCCTGACCCCTGAACCCCTGAAAGGCCCCCCATGTACGACATCCTCATCAAGAACGCGCAGCTCCGCCGCAAGGCCGGGCTTTGGAACGTCGCCATCGAAAAGGGCGTCGTCCAGAAGATCACCAAGCAGCCCATCCGCGCCAAGGCCGGCAAGGTCATCGACGCCGGCGGCAACCTCGTCACCGAGTCCTACGTCAACACCCACCTGCATCTGTGCAAGGTGTACACGCTGGAAATGATGGACTCCCTCGCCCTGCGCGCCTACCACGGCGCCGACATGGGCGGCGCCATGACCGCCATCGAGCTGGCCGCGCGCGTCAAGGCCAACTACAACGAGAAGTGGATCCTCCCCAACGTCCGCAAGGCCCTCAAGCTGGCCGCCCTCAACGGCAACCTGCACATCCGCGCCTTCGCCGACGTCGATTCCAAGGCCAAGCTGATCGGCCTGAAGGCCCTGCTCAAGGCCCGCGACGAATTCAAGGGCATCGTCGACGTCCAGGTCGTCGCCTTCCCGCAGGACGGCGTCGTCCGCGAACCCGGCACCGTGGACCTGATGAAGGAGGCCATGGACCTCGGCGCCGACGTCGTCGGCGGCATCCCCTGGATCGAATTCACGGAAAAGGACGAGCAGACCCACATCGACGAAATGATGAAGCTGGCCGTCGGCTACGACAAGGACATCTCCATGCTGGTGGACGACGCCGGCGACGCCACCCTCAAGACGCTCGAAATGCTCGCCGTCCGCACGCTCGAGGAAGGCCGCATCGGCCGCTCCCTGGCGCACCACGCGCGCGCGATGTGCCTGTATCCCACGCCCTACTTCAAGAAGATCGCCGCCCTGCTGCGCCAGGCCGGCATGGGCGTCGTGAGCGATCCGCACACCGGCCCCCTCCACGCCCGCGTGCAGGAGCTGCTCGCCGAAGGCAACCTCGTCTGCCTCGGCCAGGACGACATTTCCGACGCCTACTATCCGTACGGCCAGAACAACATGCTCGAGGTCGCGTTCCTCGCCTCCCACCTGCTCTGGATGACCACCTATCCCGAGATGGAGACGCTCTACGACCTGATCACCGTCAATCCGGCCAAGTGCATCAACCTGCCGAAGTTCGAACTGAAGGAAAAGGCCAACGCCAACCTCGTCGTGCTCGACGCCAAGAGCGTCTGCGAAGCCTTCCGCTACCACAAGGCCCCGCTGCACGTCATCTCCCACGGCAAGCTCCTCAAGCCCGCCGACCTCCGGGGATAGCCGCCCCGCGGCCGCGGAGAGTTTTACGTACTACGTACAAATTTTTTACGTAGTACGTAAAATCGGCGAAAAAGTTTTACGTAGTACGTAAAAAATGGACCTCGACTCCATTTTCGGAAAACGCCCGCCCGCCCGCGCCGAGCTCCTCCCGCTGCTCCGCGCGCAGGGCGCCGAACTCGACGCGCTCTACGCCCGCGCCGACGCCGTGCGCCGCGCGCGCTGCGGCGACGCCGTCCCCGTCCGCGCCATCGTCGAGTTTTCCAACGTCTGCGCCAACGACTGCCTCTACTGCGGCCTCCGCGCCTCCAATCCCGTCCCGCGCCGCTACCGGATGGCGCCCGATGAAATCCTCGCCGCCGCCCGGCAGATCGCCGCCGCCGGCGTCGCCGGCACCGTCGTCCTGCAAGCCGGCGAAACCCCCGGCCAATCCGACGACGAGATTGCCGCGATCCTCCGCCGCATCAAGGCCGAGATCCCCGGCCTCGCCGTCACCCTCTCCGTCGGCAACCGCCCGCGCGACGTCTACGCCCGCTGGAAGGACGCCGGCATGGACCGCTACCTCCTCCGCTTCGAGACCTCCGACCCGGAGTTGTTCGCCCGCCTCCACCCCGACTGCACCCTCGCCGAACGCCTCCAATGCCTGCGCGATCTGCAATCCCTCGGCGTCCAGACCGGCGGCGGTTTCATGGTCGGCCTCCCCGGCGAAACCGTCGAAACCCTCGCCGACAATATCCTCCTCTGCCGCGAATTCGATTTCGACATGATCGGCATCGGCCCCTATATCCCCAACCCCGACACCCCCCTCGGCGACCGGCCCAACGCCTACGACGACGACCCCGACATGTTCTTCCGCGCCGTCGCCGTCCTGCGTCTCGCCAATCCCGACGCGCACATCCCGGCCACCACCGCCTTCGACGCCCTCTTTCCGAACGGGCGCGATCTCGCCCTCCGGCGCGGCGCCAACGTCTTCATGCCCAACGCCACCCCCGGCCCCCTGCGCAAGGACTACCAGCTCTATCCCGGCAAACCCTGCATCGACGAAGACGCCGCCGACTGCG
>CAZCWK010000102.1:0-3192 GCA_964502355.1 uncultured Bacteroidales bacterium | reverse complement strand
CTGTTCACGACGCTGCAGGCCGCGCTGAGCGGCGAAAGCCTCGACTCCCTCGCCGCCAACGCGCCGCAGGTGCGGCAGACCCTGGCGCGGCTGCGGGCCGATCCCCAGACCCAGGACTACGCCGACTGGCTCGAAGCGCGCATGGACTACGTCGACATGGCCGCCGAAGTGGAGCGCGCCATCCCCGCGCCGAAACCCGCCTTGCCGCCGCATCCGACCGCGCCGCAGCCCAAGCTGATTCCGCACCCGACGACGCCGCAACCGCCGCTGATTCCGCATCCCAAGGAACCTCAGCCCGCGCTGATCCCGCATCCCAAGGAGCCGCAGCCGCCGTTGATCCCGCATCCGAAGGAACCCGCGCCCGCGGCCAAGCCCGCGCCGTCACCGAAGCCCGCCCCGGTCGCGACCGACGTCGCCCAGGCCCGCAACCGCTACGTGGAGAGCAAGCAGGTCTGGCTGCGCAAGCTGGCGAACCGCCCCGCGCCGGCACGCGCCGCCGCGCTGCTGCCCGACCTGAAGCGCGCGTTCCAGGCCGAGGGCGTCCCGGCGGCGCTGGTGTGGCAGGCCGAGGCCGAATCCACGTTCAATCCCTCCGCGCGCAGTCCGGCGGGCGCGGTGGGCCTCTACCAGTTCATGCCGGCCACGGCCCAGCAGTTCGGCCTGAGCCTCAAACCGCAGGACGAGCGGCTCGACGCTATCAAAAACGCGCGCGCGGCCGCCAAGTATCTCAAGCTCCTGCATCGCCGCTTCGGCAACTGGCCGCTGGCGCTGGCGGCCTACAACTGCGGCCAGGGGCGCGTCTCCGGCATCCTGAGCAAGACCGGCGGCCGGACGTTCGACGACATCCACGACAAGCTGCCCGCGGAAACCCGCATGTACGTGCCCAAGATCGCCGCCCTCGTCCAGTTGCGCGAAAACGCGGACATCGAGCGGCTGTAAAGCGTTCGACCCCGCCGGCCGTTTTCCCTTTTTCGGGGGTTGCGCCCCTGCCCGGCCTTGGGTAGCATCCTCGCGTTTTAGTACCAAAGAAAAGACACAAGGAAAAACATGAACGCGATCGAAATGCTCAAGGCCATCGAAAAGCTGAACGCCAGCTTGACCGGCAAGGACTTCCTGCTGACGTGGGACAAGTCGGTGCCCGAGCTCAAACTCATCCTCCAGACCGCCGAACTGCTCAAGAAGCTCTACGAAGCGAACGTCTCGCTGCGCGTCTTCGACACCGGCCTGGCCATCTCCAACTTCCGCGACAACTCCACGCGCACGCGTTTCTCGTTCGCCTCCGCCAGCAACCTGCTGGGCCTGGCCGTCCAGGACCTCGACGAAGGCAAGTCGCAGATCGCCCACGGCGAAACCGTCCGCGAAACCGCCAACATGATCTCGTTCCTCACGCAGATCATCGGCATCCGCGACGACATGTACCTCGGCGCCGGCCACACCTACATGCAGGAAGTCGGCGAAGCCCTCGACGACGGCTTCCGGCAGGGCGTGCTGCCCCAGCGGCCCGGCATCGTCAACCTCCAGTGCGACATCGACCACCCCACGCAGTCCATGGCCGACCTGTGCTGGCTGAAGGAACACTTCGGCTCCCTCGAAGCCCTCCGCGGCAAGAAGATCGCCATGACCTGGGCCTACAGCCCGTCCTACGGCAAGCCGCTGTCCGTCCCGCAAGGCATCATCGGCCTGATGACGCGCTTCGGCATGGACGTGACCCTGGCCCACCCGCAGGGTTACGACCTGATCCCCGACGTCGTCGCGCTCGCCGGCCAGCAGGCGCAGGCCAACGGCGGCTCGTTCAAGCAGGTCGCTTCGATGGAAGAAGCCTTCGCCGGCGCGGACATCGTCTATCCCAAGTCCTGGGCGCCCTACCACGTCATGCAGAAGCGCACCGACCTGCTCCGCGCCAACGACCGCGAAGGCCTCAAGGCCCTCGAAAAGGATTGCCTCGCCCACAACGCCAACTTCCAGAACTGGGAGTGCGACGAAGCCAAGATGAAGCTCACGAAGAACGGCGAAGCCCTCTACATGCACTGCCTGCCGGCGGACATCACCGACGTCTCCTGCAAGGCCGGCGAAGTCTCCGCCAGCGTCTTCGAGAAGTACCGCATCCCGACCTACAAGGAAGCCGGCTACAAGCCCTACGTCATCGCGGCCATGATGCTGACCAACCGCATGCAGGACGTCGTCGGCACCATCGCCGACCTGATGGACTTCCCCATGGAGCGCGTGATGGACGTCGCCGCCCTGCCCGCCGTCCGGAAGCCCGCCCAGAAAGCCGGAAAGGCCAAGAAGGCCGTGAAGAAGGTCGTCCAGAAGGCCAAAAACAAGGCCAAGAAAGCCGTCAAGGCCGTGAAGAAAGCGGCCAAGAAGGTCGCCAGGAAGGCCAAGGCCAAGCGGAAATAATTCCGCCGCGCTTCTCCGCGCCGCCCGGCAACGGGCGGCGCTTTTTTTGTCGGCGGCCGCGGCGGCGGCCGTCGGCTTGCCGGGAAAGGTTCATCCCCTTTCTGTTTTCGCAATTGAATCCGCCCGGCGTTCCGCTATGCTTCCGTCCATGCCGACGCCGAACGTCCACTTCAAATGTCTCCATTGCGGGGAAGCACTCGAAGCCCCGTTCGACATGTTGGGCCAGTTGATGGACTGCCCGACCTGCGGCGAGACCGTCGAAGTGCAGAAAGCGCCCATCGTGCTGCCCCCGCCGCCGGCCCCTGCGCCCCGCCCCGTTCCCAAGCTGAAAATGCCGCTGCCGGCCGGCGCGGCCAAGAAACCCGCCCGGCTCAAGGAATACAAGGTGTTGACGCCGCGGGACGAACGGTTTGCCGGCGCGTTCAGTCCCGAAAAGCTGGAACAAATCCTCAACGCCTGTGCCGCGCAAGGGTGGCACGTCGTGTCCGTCGCGACGGTTTCCGTCCCGGACGCCGCCGGCGGTTCGCGCAACGAAACGATCGCGGTCCTCGGCCGGGATAAATGAGTGTGGGCCGGCGGCCATGCCGTCTGTCGCATGAAAACGTCGATTTCGGGTGGTAGGGACGGCTCTCCGAGCCGTCCGCCGGAAACAGATCGGACGCCTCGGAGATGCGTCCCTACCACGAAACCATGAGAACCGAAGAAAAGGAAAAGGACACCCGCTTCCCGCAACGCAAGCGCCTGCCTCACGAAGTGCCGCCATGGGTTAAGGAAGATGCCGTATTTTTCATC
>CAZCWK010000101.1:0-3209 GCA_964502355.1 uncultured Bacteroidales bacterium | reverse complement strand
CTTGGAAAGACTTTAATTGCACTTCCAAAAAGTCCGGATAGTTAAAAGGACTTTGGATAGATGCGAAATTTACTCTTTTTGTTTCTGTAGATGAGGACATTTAGCAGTATATTAATGAACTTAAAAGAAATATAGACACGAAAAGGTTTAGAATCTCCATCTACGGAGATTCTAAACCAAAGCACCTGATTATCAGGCGTTAGTACTATTTAAGTTCAACTTCCGCGCCTGCTTCTTCCAAAGCTTTCTTAAGGCTTTCAGCTTCTTCCTTGCCAACACCTTCTTTAACTACTGAAGGAGCTGCGTCAACGATGTCTTTAGCTTCTTTCAAACCAAGACCACATGATTCCTTAACTGCTTTAACTACACCAAGCTTAGCGGCACCAGCTGATTTAAGCACTACATCAAAAGAAGTTTTTTCCTGAACAGCAGGAGCTGCATCACCAGCAGGGCCGGCTGCAACAGCTACAGCAGCAGCTGCAGGTTCGATACCATATTCTTCTTTAAGAATAGTAGCAAGTTCGTTAACTTCTTTAACGGTCAAATTTACTAATTGTTCAGCAAAAGCTTTCAAATCTGCCATTGTTTTATAAATTAAATTGTTTATTTACTGTTTTATTTATTAATTCTCTTTTTCTCCAAGTGTCTTCAAAACACCATGAAGGATATTGCCTCCACTCTGGAGTGCAGAAACCACATTTTTGGCCGGTGATTGCAACAATGCAATAACGTCTGCGATAAGCTCGTTCTTGCTCTTGATGTGAATCAATGCTTCTAATTGGTCAGGGCCTATATAGAAGCTTTCTTCTACAAATGCAGCCTTAAGCACAGGTACCTTATTATCTTTTGCAAAGGCCTTGATAAGTTTAGCAGGAGCATTTGATGAATTTGAAAACATCATTGCACTGTTACCCTTCAAGACAGGATACAAAGGTTCAAAATCTTGATCAAGACTTTCAAGAGCTTTCTTCAACAGAGTGTTTTTAACTACAACCAGCTTGATACCTTCTGCGAAGCATTTCCTTCTAAGGTTGCTTGTCTGTCCGGCATTCAAAGCAGTTATATCTGTTACATAGAAGCAATTAAATTCTCCTACTGTACTCGCAATCTGTTCAATTACATTACTTTTATCTTCCTTCTTCATAATTCAGTCTGGATTAAATTTCATCTACAGTCTTGGTATCTACTTTGATGCCCGGACTCATAGTGCTTGAAAGATAAATGCTCTTCATATAAGTACCTTTAGCTGCCGTTGGTTTCAACTTTATTAATGTTGAAATAAATTCCCTGGCATTACCTAAAATCTGGTCAGGAGTAAAAGAAACCTTGCCGACAGATGCATGAACTATACCGTTCTTATCTACTTTGAAATCAATTTTTCCTTGTTTGACTTCAGTAACAGCTTTACCGATTTCCATAGTCACAGTACCACTTTTAGGATTTGGCATTAAACCTCTTGGGCCTAATACACGTCCTAAAGCACCGATTTTTCCCATAATGGCTGGCATAGTAATGATAACATCAATATCAGTCCATCCACCTTTGATCTTTTCAATATATTCGTCAAGACCTACATAGTCAGCTCCGGCTTCTTTAGCCTCTGCTTCTTTATCAGGAGTACACAAGGCCAGTACTCTCACTTGTTTACCTGTTCCGTTTGGCAGTGAAACAACTCCACGTACCATCTGATTGGCTTTTCTGGGGTCAACACCCAGGCGAACATCTATATCCACTGAAGAATCAAACTTTGTTGTAGTGATTTCTTTCACTAAAGCACAAGCTTCTTTCAATGTATATACCTTATTCGCTTCAATCTTTTCAAAAGCCAACTTTTGATTTTTTGTCAGTTTACTCATTACAATTGAAGTTTAAAGGTTTTTAGGAAATTCTCCTGTTACTGTTATACCCATACTACGCGCTGTACCTGCAACTAATCTCATCGCAGATTCAACAGTGAAACAGTTTAAATCTTCCATCTTATCGCCAGCGATAGTCTTTACCTGTTCCCAGGTGACAGAAGCCACCTTCTTACGATTAGGTTCAGCAGATCCGCTTTTTACCTTAGCTGCTTCCATCAACTGAATAGCTGCAGGAGGAGTCTTTACGACAAAATCAAAAGATTTATCTGAGTAATAAGTGATAACGACAGGTAAAATTTTACCTGCCTTTTCTTGAGTTCTAGCGTTGAATTGCTTGCAAAACTCCATAATGTTTACACCCTTGGAACCAAGAGCGGGTCCTACAGGAGGTGAAGGGTTTGCAGCTCCACCTTTAATCTGTAATTTGATTTGTCCAGCAATTTCTTTAGCCATTTTTTTAAAATTAAAAAAATTTAAAAAAGGGAAAAGGTATATTACAGTTCGTAACCTCTGTTATTCCTTTTCAACCTGCATAAAGCCCAGTTCAAGCGGAGTTTTACGTCCGAAAATCTTGACCATTACTTTAAGTTTCTTCTTTTCATTGTTCACTTCCTCAATGACAGCACTGAAACCACTAAAAGGACCATGATTGACCTTTACGGATTCACCTACATAAAATGGAATGTTAAATTCTTCTCCAGTTTCCTGCAGCTCATCAACTTTACCAAGTATGCGATTTACTTCTGATTCTCTGAGACTTTGGGGATTATCCTTGCCTCCCAGAAAACCAATAACATTGGGGATGTTCCTTAGAACATGAACAACTTCGCCTACCAATGAGGCTTCAATCAATACATAACCAGGTAAATAAGAGCGCTCTTTAAGCACACGTTTACCGTTACGTACCTGATACACCTTTTCGGTAGGTATAAGAACCTGAGTTACATACTCACTAAGCGACGTGTTCTTGATTTCTGATTCAAGATATTCACGCACTTTGTTTTCTTTACCACTCACGGTACGTAAAACGTACCATTTTTTTTCATGATCTGGCATCTTCTTTTACCTAAGATTAGAAAACTTTCTCGTAAATAAAGGTCATGATATTTTCAAAACCTATATCGATGAGAAACACAATCAATGCGATCACTAGGGAAGCTACTAATACAACAATCGCACTGTTTGTCAACTCGGACAACGAAGGCCAACTTACCTTATGAACGAGCTCAGTATAAGACTCTTTAAAATAAGAGCCTACTTTTTGAAAAAATTTCTTCATCTTATCCTGGGTTTTATTGCACGGGTCGAGAGACTCGAACTCCCGACACTCGGTTTTGGAGACCGATGCTC
>CAZCWK010000100.1:0-3232 GCA_964502355.1 uncultured Bacteroidales bacterium | reverse complement strand
GAGATGTTGTTTATCTGACAGCTGAAGAAGAAGAAGGAAAGATTATTGCACAGGGTAATGCTCCATTAAAACCAGATGGTTCATTTATTCTTAATCGTGTTAAGTCAAGACTTGATGCGGACTTCCCTGTTGTTCCACCGGCTGAAGTCAATTTAATGGATGTTTCTCCTACGCAGATTGCATCAATAGCAGCTTCTTTGATTCCATTCCTGGAACATGATGATGCTAACCGTGCATTAATGGGTTCTAACATGATGCGTCAGGCTGTTCCACTTATTCGTTGCGAAGCTCCGATAGTTGGTACCGGTCTGGAAGGTCAGTTAATACGTGATTCACGTACACAATTGATGGCTGAAGGTGAAGGTGTTGTTGAATTTGTAGATGCGACAACTATTAAAATCAGATATGACCGTACTGAGGAAGAAGAGTTTGTTAGTTTTGACGATGCAGTCAGAACTTACAGCATTCCTAAGTTTATGAAAACCAATCAAAGTACAACTATTGACCTTCGTCCTATTGTTCATAAAGGTGACAGAGTGACGACTAATCAATTGCTTACTGAAGGATATTCAACCGAAAATGGCGAGCTGGCTCTTGGTAAAAACCTTAAGGTTGCATTTATGCCCTGGAAAGGTTACAACTTTGAAGATGCTATCGTTCTGAATGAAAGATTAGTACGTGATGATATTTTCACATCAGTTCATGTTGATGAATATACTCTTGAGGTCAGAGAGACAAAGAGAGGTATGGAAGAGCTTACTTCTGATATTCCTAATGTCAGTGAAGAAGCTACAAAAGATCTTGATGAAAATGGTATAGTTCGTATTGGTGCCCATATAGAGCCGGGAGACATTCTGATTGGTAAAATAACACCAAAAGGTGAATCAGATCCTTCTCCTGAAGAAAAACTATTACGTGCAATTTTTGGAGACAAAGCTGGTGATGTTAAAGATGCATCTCTTAAAGCTACTCCTTCTCTGCGCGGTGTAATAATTGAAAAAAGGTTGTTTTCAAAAGCTGTTAAGAACCGCAAATCGAGACTTACTGATAAGGCTTTATTGCCAAGAATCGATGAGGAGTTTGATGAAGAAGCAGCATTACTTAAGAACACTTTGGTTGAGAAACTACTGGTATTAACTGCCGGTAAAACTTCATTAGGTGTTAAAGATAATCTTGGAACTGAAGTTATTGCAAAAGGAGCCAAGTTTACTACTAAGAATCTGATGGAAATAAACTATGCATCTGTTCAGATAAGTAAATGGACAAGTGATAGCGCTAAAAATGACCTTGTAAGGGATTTAATACAAAACTATATCCGTAAATATAAAGAACTTGACGCGATAATGAAACGCAAGAAGTTTAATATCACCATTGGTGATGAACTACCTGCCGGAATTATTCAAATGGCTAAAGTATATATTGCCAAGAAAAGAAAGATTCGCGTCGGAGATAAAATGGCGGGTCGTCATGGAAATAAAGGTATCGTATCCCGTATTGTAAGGGATGAGGATATGCCTTTCCTTGAAGATGGAACTCCTGTTGATATTGTATTGAATCCTTTAGGTGTACCTTCACGTATGAACCTTGGACAGATTTTTGAAACTGTTTTGGGTTGGGCAGGTAAAGAACTTGGAGTTAAGTATATGACACCAATTTTTGACGGAGCTAAACTTGAAGATTTAGATGAATGGTCTGATAAAGCCGGACTTCCGAGATATGGCAAATGCCAGTTATACGATGGAGGTACCGGTCAAAAATTTGATCAGACAGCAACTGTAGGTGTAGTTTATATGTTGAAACTTGGCCATATGGTTGAAGATAAGATGCACGCCCGTTCTATCGGACCATATTCACTGATTACCCAACAACCTTTGGGCGGTAAGGCTCAGTTTGGTGGACAGCGTTTTGGTGAAATGGAAGTCTGGGCACTTGAAGCATTCGGAGCTGCTCATATTTTACAAGAAATACTTACAATCAAATCAGATGATGTTGTAGGTAGGAGCAAAGCTTTTGAAGCGATAGTTAAAGGTGATCCTATGCCTCAGGCCGGAATACCGGAATCGTTGAACGTTTTACTTCACGAGTTGAGAGGTTTAGGTCTGAGCATTCAGCTGGACTAATTAATAACTGTATATTTTCAAACACAATATGGCTTATAGAAAAGAGACTAAAGCAAAAAGCAGTTTTTCGAAAATTTCAATAGGATTGGCTTCACCTGAAGAAATTCTTGAAATGTCTAGTGGCGAGGTGTTGAAACCTGAAACCATCAATTATCGTACATACAAACCTGAACGTGATGGTTTATTTTGCGAACGCATCTTTGGTCCTGTAAAGGATTATGAATGTCATTGCGGTAAGTATAAACGTATCCGTTACAAAGGTATAGTTTGTGATCGTTGTGGCGTTGAAGTTACCGAAAAAAAGGTCAGACGTGAAAGAATGGGACACATACAACTTGTGGTTCCTGTTGCTCATATCTGGTATTTTCGTTCGTTACCAAATAAAATTGGTTATCTTCTTGGATTACCAACGAAGAAGCTGGATTCTGTGATATATTATGAAAGATATATTGTTATCCAACCTGGTATTAAGGAAGGTGATGGTATAAAGAAAGATGATTTATTATCAGAAGAAGAATATCTGGAGATACTTGATACGCTCCCACGTGACAATCAATCATTGGAAGATACCAATCCTGACAAGTTTATTGCAAAAATGGGTGCTGAAGCCATCCATGATATACTTGAAAGAACTGATCTTGATGAGCTTTCTTATGAGTTGAGACACAGAGCAAGTACTGATACTTCAATGCAACGCAAAAACGAAGCATTGAAACGTTTACAGGTTGTAGAGTCATTCCGTCTTTCTAAAGGAAAGAACAAACCTGAATGGATGATTATCAAAATTGTTCCTGTGATTCCACCGGAGTTACGTCCATTGGTTCCATTGGATGGAGGTCGTTTCGCGACTTCTGATTTGAATGACTTGTATCGCAGGGTTATTATCAGAAATAACCGTCTTAAAAGACTTATCGAAATTAAAGCTCCTGAAGTAATTCTCAGAAATGAAAAGAGAATGTTGCAGGAAGCGGTAGATTCATTGTTTGATAATTCACGTAAGTCAAGCGCTGTTAAAACTGATGCCAACAGACCTTTGAAGTCTCTTTCAGATTCATTGAAGGGTAAACAAGGTCGTTTCCGTCAGAATTTGCTTGGTAAACGTGTTGACTATT
>CAZCWK010000099.1:0-3310 GCA_964502355.1 uncultured Bacteroidales bacterium | reverse complement strand
GGGAGCGCATCTACAATAATATGCTTAAACCGGCTTTTTTGTTTGATGGACGAAATGTACTGGACGCTTGTTTGCTAAGGAATATTGGTTTCGTCGTGAGTCAGGTTGGGAAGGATTCGAAATTCTGAAATTATTAAATCAATGAAAGCTGTTTATCTGGCGTCGGGGGTGGCGGACTGGATGTATCCGTTGTCGAAGGTGTTGAACAGATACTTTTTAAAGCAGTTTGAAGATGGCTGAAATACTTTTTATTAAAATATTATTTTAAGATATAATTTCATAAAAGTATTTATATATTTGCAGTAATATAAACGGTAATTCCATGAGTACACAAACCTATCTTGAATCGATCATGAATGCAGAAGAACTAGTTGTTTTTCTTTTGCATGATGTATTTAAGATGGATAAAATGCATGCGGAAAAATTATATCAGAATAGTGTTAAAAAGCATTTGGAGAAGTTAAAAGATACTATGTTCCTTTTTGTTGAAACAAATTATGTTGACAAGGTATATAGGGACAGCTACTATCATTATTATTCATCCAAGCTTTCAAATTGTAAACGTGATTGCATAAGAATATCCTTCTTTGATGGGACAATTGAAATCTCTGATTTCTGGAATAGTCTTATTAAAGAAGATCTGCAACGAAAGTATAAAGGGTATATGATTTTAAGGCCAACAGAACCTTATGTTATTGGTCGAAGTGTAATTTCTCCTTGTGCATTGAAAACCAATCATTTTTGTTCATGTACGACTGAATTTACAACAACAGTTTATGGGCAAAAATTTAGCGTTAATGCATTTCCACATTCTTCACAAGATACCGAAACGATTTCCTGTGCTGAAACAACATTATGGGCTCTAATGGAGTATTTTGGTAATAAGTATCCGGATTATTCTCCTGTTTTGCCTTCAAAGATACTTCATATATTAAAATCCTTATCTGTTGAAAGACAGATGCCTTCAAGGGGCTTGGATATAAGACAGATTTACATTACGATCCTTCATGGCATTCTTGTGAAATAACTCATTTTATAGCACCTCTTTACACAAAGATTTATTTGGAAGCCAGAGAAGCAAAAAACTATATATTGGAATTCCTACTATCTGGTCTTTATCCTCTGGAATATGCGTCTGATTTGTTTTTTCGAATGTCGCTAACTTCAAATCGAACTTTTAAAGATAGAATTGCAAATGATGAGCACATGCAGGAGGATTTGAAGACCATCATTATAGAAACCAGTATGCCAAGATTTGTTTGGGTAGCTGAATTAGGTAGTAAGTCGTTGTTTTCAGAAGGAAAAGCAAACGGTTTGATGGTGGTAGATGCAACTGAAGCAAATATTTATAACAATAAACCACTTATTGTTGCGGCCTATCAAAATAAAGTTATTACATTTAACGATCAAATTGGGATATTTGAATGTGATACATTATCTTTGTCGCCGTTTTCTCTTCTGATTAATAATCTTAAAAAAGTTGGGTCATGATTCAGACAATCAACAAATTGAAAGTAGTAAAAGAAAAATTGAGATTGGAAAACGATGTAATCTTTCTCAATCAGGAGAAGCATATTCAGGCTACTTCAGAGATGAATAAAAGGCTTGAAGAATTCAGACGGGAATCGTTGAAGAAAGAAAAAAATTCTCAGATTTCAGCTGCATCTGTCATTTTAACTACTTGACAATTCTCCTTTAGTTTGTTGCCGAATTTAGCAGTTTTGTCGAACTTAATAAACAAGCCTGAATAGTTTCTTTCTGACGTTATTCAGGCTTGTTACGGCTATTCTTTGTATTCTATCTAAAATAATCTTTATTCATGAAAGCTGTTTATCTGGCTTCGGGGGTGGCGGACTGGATGTATCCGTTGTCAATTGCAACCAGGTATTTACTTTTAATGTAAGGGATTTGCCGATTTGACAAATATGTTCTTATTAGATGTCGTTCATTTTGGAACATACACAGTGATGCCGGAATGCAAAGAATAATAGCTGTTATGAAAATATACTTGTCTTGTATATTAGATAAAATAATCTATATTTGTCGAGTATAATCGATAATTTAAAATGGAGAAAGATCTGATTAAAGTTTTGATTGCCGAATATCAGCAAAAGTCAACTTCTGTTGTTTTTCAGAAGCGTTTGTATGCATTGGAAGACAATCTTAATTATGTTTTTGTCGGATTGAGACGCGTCGGTAAGTCATATATGATGTTTCAGCAAATACAGCATTTGTTGGATATTGGTCATAAAATGGAGGAAATCCTGTACTTTAATTTTGAAGATGACCGCATTGCATCACTCGAAACAAACGATTTGGACTTGATAAAGATTTGTTATGAAGAGATGTACGAGTGTAAACCCATTTTTTGTTTGGATGAGATTCAGACAGTAGAGCATTGGGAAAAGTTCGCGCGTCGTCTTGCTGATCAGGGCTATAGGGTATATGTTACAGGGAGTAATGCCAAAATGCTTAGTAGTGAGATTGCTACTACTCTGGGAGGACGATTTATGATCCGGGAAATATATCCTTACTCTTTTGTTGAATGCCTTATTTCTCTGAATATTAATGTTTCTGACAGGAATGCTATCTATCGTTTCAGGAATGAAATTGTAAAAGCCTATGAAATGTATTTTCGTTTCGGTGGTTTGCCTGAATTGACACAGGTGGTTGATAAACGGAGTTGGTTGAGCGGCTTATATCAAAAAATATTTTTTGGTGATTTGATAAGTCGTTATAAGATCAGGAATGATTTTGCATTGCGTTTGCTAATTCGTAAAGTGGCTGAAAGCATTAAGCAACCCTCTTCTTTCAATCGGTTTGCAAACGTGGTTTCTTCTGCCGGCAAAAAAATTAGTACCGATACGGTGATTGATTATTTAGAATACTTGCAGGATACCTGGTTGGTTTTTTCCATAGAAAATGTGCAAGCTAAACTGGCTGAAAAAGAATCTAATAAAAAGTATTACTTCATTGATAATGGTCTACTTACTTTGTTTTTGATTGATCCTGTAACATCATTGCTTGAAAACCAGGTTGCCATTCAGTTACGAAGACTGTATGGTGATGATGTCTATTTTTATAACAGGAACGTTGAGGTTGATTTTTATGTAATGGAACAACAGTTAGCTGTACAGGTGTCCTACAGTTTGAAGGATGTGGAGACCCGCAACAGAGAAATTAACGCGCTTATTGCTTTTTCAAAACAAGTGCTTATTAAACGCATGTTGATCATTACAAAAGACGAAGAAGAAATTATCTCAAATAGGGATTGCACGATAGAGGTGTTACCGGTTTGGAAGTGGTTGAT
>CAZCWK010000098.1:0-3349 GCA_964502355.1 uncultured Bacteroidales bacterium | reverse complement strand
TCCTCTTTCACTTGGTATTGAAACCATGGGTGGTGTTATGACAAAACTTATTGAGTCAAATACTACTATTCCTACCAAGAAATCAGAAGTGTTTACTACTGCTGCTGATAACCAGCCTTCTGTAGAAATTCATATTTTACAGGGTGAACGTTCGATGGCAAAAGACAACAAGACTATTGGTCGTTTCCACCTTGATGGAATACCTGCTGCACGTAGAGGTACTCCTCAGATTGAAGTAACTTTTGATATTGATGCAAACGGTATTTTAAATGTTTCAGCTAAAGATAAGGCTACCGGTAAGCAACAGAGCATTCGTATTGAGGCTTCAAGTGGTTTGACCGATGCTGAAATCCAAAAGATGAAGGCTGAAGCAGCTGCAAATGCTGATGCAGACCAAAAGGAAAAAGAGCGTATTGATAAGCTCAACCATGCTGACAGTCTGATTTTCCAGACTGAAAAACAGCTGGAAGAAATTGGTGATAAGATACCTGCTGACAAAAAAGCTCCTATCGAAGCCGCTCTTGCTAAACTAAAAGAAGCTCACAAAGTTCAGGATATTGCCGGTATTGATGCTGCAACAGCAGAGCTTAATACTGTATTCCAGGCAGCATCACAAGAAATGTACAATCAGGCAGGTGCGCAACCCGGACCACAGGATGCCGGCTATCAGGCAGGGCAACAGGATTTCGGCGGTCAGCAACAATCCGGTCAGCAAAGCAAATCCGGTGACGACAACGTGACCGATGTTGATTTCGAAGAAGTGAAGTAACTTTTTTATTTTCACTATATATTCCACCGCGGCAAACCTAAGGGTCTGTCGCGGTTTCTGTTACCTGATAATCCGTATAATAAACAAACCTTACAAAAGAAATAGCTAAGGTGATGAAGTAACAATATAAATATACCTGTTTATTACTTTTTTAGAAATCTCTGATAATTAGACACTAAAAAATACTACATGAAATCAAACTTCAAAAGATTTTTAATTGAATAAGGTTGGAAAATTGAAAAATAAGATTTAATATTGTGAATTTATTAATAATGAATTTACCAAAAGACAAAAACCTAGACACAAGATTATTGGCACAAATCTACAATAATACAGTAGCAACATACAAGTATTATTGGTTTGTGTCTATTCTTGATATTGTCGTTAAAGAGCAACGTCGGCAGATTTCTTTTTGGGAAGTTATTGTTGGTATGATAGCCGAAGCGTGGTATCCAATACACTATTTTCGCTTGTCTTTTGGAAAGTCTGATTCACTTTATATCCAGATCATTGAATTACAAAAAAAACTCAATATTCCGATTGATGCTAAGAAAAATGAAATTAAAAAACAGATTATAAATAATCTAAGCTCATCAAATATTCGGGGTTTGTTGAGAGTCTTTACCTTGAATGTTCCTTACCGATTTTTATCTCCCTGGATAAATTATTCAAATGATTATCAGGTTATTCAATTATCACAATCGTACACCAATAATTGCATTTACTCAATTAAGGATGATGCAATTGAGATAAATCCTAAATGGGAACAATATCTAAATGAAAACTATCTGATTTTACGAGATTTTACTTACTGGAATTTGACTGTTTTTCTGCAAAAGCGAAATCCAAATGTACCTGATGTGCCTTCAAAGTTAGTCAAACCTATTTTGCGTGATTCTCTTATTAAACAACACCACTTTTGGGATACTTTCATTGATATAAATGGCTCAATAAAATGTATATACACGGGGAAATTGTTGTACAAGAACAATTATGATTTAGACCACTTTGTCCCGTGGAGTTTTGTTTCACACAACCTTTTATGGAATTTATTACCGGCTGATTCAAGTATTAATTCCTCCAAAAGTAACAATTTGCCATTGTTAGACGAATATCTTCGTCCTTTCGCTAAAATGCACCAACAGGCAATTCAGGCTATTTATCCGAAAAATCCAAATAACAAAATTCTTGAAGATTATCTTACTCTGCACGATTCAATATCCGACTTAGTGCATATTTCAGAAAATGATTTTCTTGATATTTTTCAGAAAACATTTTCACCAATGGTTCAGATTGCCGAAAATATGGGGTTTAAGTATTGGCTAAATACTTTACTGTTATGAAAAAAATTGTCAACAAACCTCAATTAACTGCTATTGAGCGCACTTCAATGTCATTCCCAACACGTTGGCTGAAACAGAATAATCTTCTGAAAGGTGAGATCCTGGATTTCGGTTGCGGGTTTGGCTTTGATACTGATCAGCTTAAAGAACAAGGATATGATATTATGGGTTATGACAATTATTATCGTCCCGATTATCCACAAAAACGATTTGACACAATAATCTGTAATTATGTGCTGAATGTGTTGGAACCTAACGAACAAGCAGAAGTTTTAATGTCCGTATCTGAATTGCTTAACCCAACAGGCAAAGCCTATTTTGCAGTCAGAAGGGACTTGAAAAGCGAAGGTTTCCGAATGCATTACGTTCACAAACAACCTACATATCAAAGCAATGTTATTCTTCCTTATAGAAGTGTGTTTAGCAATGAGAATTGCGAAATTTACGAATACCAACATTACAACCAAATAATAAGGGATTATAAAAATTGTCCTTTCTGTAACCTTGCTTCGAAGGTAGAACTGATAAGTGAAACAGCAACGTCAATAGCATTTCTGGACAGTTATCCTGTAAATCCCGGACACACATTAATTGTTCCCAAACGGAATATTGCCGATTATTTTGAACTTACCATTCACGAACAACGTGCTTTGTGGCTGGTTGTCAATCGATGTAAAATGCTGATTCAAAAACGGTTTGATCCTGATGGCTTTAATGTCGGAATAAATGTTGGTGAAGCAGCAGGGCAGAGCATTTCTCACGTTCATATTCACCTTATACCCCGCTACAAAGGAGATGTTCAAAATCCCATAGGTGGAGTAAGAGGTGTGATACCTGGTAAACAGAGTTATTGAATTTTTTATATTGGACTAAGTTATGCCCGAAACTCAAGACATAGAATACAAATCCGTTTGGCAAAAATTGATTTGCATATTAGTAGCAATAATTAACAGAATTTAAAAATGAACAACAGCGAAATACTAATATATCAAAATTCCGAAGGCAACATTAAGATAGACGTACGTTTGGAGGAAGAAAGCGTTTGGCTTACCCAGTCACAAATGGGTCAATTGTTTGGAAAAGACAAAAGAACCATTTCGGAGCACATTGGTAATGTGTTTAAAGAAGGTGAATTAGACGAGAAAGTGGTTGTCCGGAAATTCCGGATAACCACTCAGCATGGTGCTATAGCTGGGAAAACGCAAGAATCAGAAGTGAATATTTACAATCTTGATGT
>CAZCWK010000097.1:3065-3373 GCA_964502355.1 uncultured Bacteroidales bacterium | reverse complement strand
CCCAGGCTTTCAACGAAATGGCTGCGGGTGTTGGATTCCACGGGTTTAACTCGCTAGGTGCAGCACTCATTTTATTTGCAGGCCACGCCCTAAATATCGTTCTCGCGGCCATGGGCGTCATGGTTCACGGCATTCGGCTGAATACCTTGGAGTTTTCAGGCCATGCTGGTGTCGAATGGGCGGGCATACACTTCAATCCCTTCAGGAAAACAAACAATAACCTTTAACTAAAAGAATCGACCAACAGGAGGAAATATAATGGAAGCGACATTAGCACAAGCACTCATTAAGATGGCTGGAACAGCAGC
>CAZCWK010000097.1:0-3055 GCA_964502355.1 uncultured Bacteroidales bacterium | reverse complement strand
GGATCCGCACTGGGAACAGGAACCGCCGCCATGGCAGGTATCGGCGCATGGAAAAAATGCTACCTGCAAGGAAAGGCAGCACCCTTTATTTTGCTCGTCTTCATCGGAGCACCACTGTCGCAGACCATCTACGGACTGCTTATGCTTATCAATTTCAACAAGATTGCCGCCAGTATCACCAGCGATCCCGCCGTGGCAGCTATCTGGCCAGCGGTTTTGGGCGCAGGTATTCTTGGAGGATTAGCGGTTGGCATATCTGCTTGGTATCAAGGAAAGGTGTCAGCGTCGGCCAACGACTGCATAGCCGAAACCGGCCAAGGTCTTACAAACTGCATCATTTCGATTGGTGTTGTGGAAACCGTCGCGCTCTTCGTTACCTTCCTCATCGGCATGGCGTTTAAATAATCGTTTGCTCGATAGAAAACAAAAAACGCCCCTCTGCTCTGCGGAGAGGCGTTTTTCATTTCTGGCATCATGCCGCCAAAGAACGATCGTAAGCGTCCGGCAGGGTACCGCTACGGGGTTTGGCGGGCGGCTTTCCACTTCGATGGGATATAGTTTCTTGCGGTCTGATTCGTCATTCCGGGCAGGCGGGTCAGAATGTCGCGCAGATAGTCGTCCGGGTTGATCTCCAGTTTCCGGCAGGTCTCCAGCAGGCTGTAGAGGATCGCGCTCGTTTGTCCGGCTTCAGCACTTCCGAAAAACAGCCAGTTCTTTTTGCCGACGGCGGTCGGGCGGATGGCATTTTCGACGAGGTTGTTATCGATCTCCATTTCGGCATGGTTCGTGTAAACCATCAGTCGGCTCCAAAGCTCCAGCGTGTAATCGATGGCAGTACGGGTCAAGCTTTTCGGAAGATGCTGCGGTTGCGCGGATCTCAGTTGCAGTTCAATCCGCTGCAGAACCGGAACGCTTTTTTCCTGCCGTACAGCCCGCCGGTCCTGCTCGGGCGTTTCTTCCCACTCTGTTTCGATCCGGTAGAGGGTTTTGATTTCCTCCACCATCTGTGCTGCAAAACGGCTTTCGTTGCGTGCCTCATAAAACTTCCGGCGCACATGCGCCCAGCAGGCTGCCAGTTCAATCGCGGCCTCCGGGTGGTTTTTCAGGAAGGCGCCATAGGCACTATACCCGTCGCTCTGCACAATCCCGCTAAAACCGGTCAGCATCTTTTCCAAACATTTGTTCGACCGGCTGGTATGCCACTCAAACAGAACGCCCAGTTTTGGAGCCAGATAAACCCATAGATAACCCTGTCCGCATTGTTCATTTCCGGGATCCAAATACCGGATCACGGTTTCATCAATTTGAAGGTAAGAATGCGCACGAAGTTCTGCCCGCAGGGCTTCGTAAATCATGGCCAGCTGCTGGGCGACGGCGGACATCCAGTCGCTCATGGTTTTGCGGCTGAGGTCGATTCCGTAGCGGCTTTTATAAATCTGTTCCTGCCGGTAGAGCGGCAAATGATCGCAATATTTACCCAAAAGAATCGCATGGATCAGCCCAGCCGAGGCAAAGCTGTTGGGGATAATCCGTGCCGGAGCCGGCGCAACGACCGGCGGCAGCATACGGTTTTCGATCAAAGCATATTTCGGGCGGATGATCCGGTGTATAAAAAACGTTGCCGGGGTGAGATCAAGTTCTTCAAGCACCTCTTCGCCAATGCGTTTATAGGCTTCCGGGCAGGCTTTCACGGTTTCGGGTTCGATCACCGTTTCCACCACGGGCAGGTTTGCGGGAAGCTTCTGAACAAACGGCTTGCGCTTGACCGGCTTGCGCGGAGCGCAAACCTCTTCCGATTCCAGAGGGGCTTCCGGCGTACCGGGAACAACCGCTTCGGTGCCGAACGCCAAGGTCATCTGATCGGGATGAAGTTTTTCAGATTTGGCACCGAAAAGCTTCTGAAGCAGAAACTGAACCTTCTGAGCCAGCAGGCGGTTTTCCGCCTTCAACTGCTCGATTTCCTTCAGAAGCTGTTCGTTGGATTGCATGGAGAACAGGGTTCCAAAAAAGACGCAGTAAGTCAACGAAAGAATACATTTATTTTACCGCTCATACCACGGACGAAGTGTCGCTCCGCGCAAGTCGACCCCGTCGAGCAGAAGCGACAATGCCTCCGGTTTGAGAGAAAGCTTGGACTGGGAAAGTCCCTTGGGCCAACTGAAGGTTCCCTTCTCCAGCCGCTTGGTGGAAACCCAGCAACCGGTTCCGTCAAACGAGAGAACTTTGACCCGGTTGCGGGAACGGTTGGAGAAGATGAACAGCGCCCCGTCCTCCGGGATCTCGCCCAGACTGTGACGGGCGGTCGCATACAGACCGCTGAAACTCTTCCGTAAATCAACCGGCGCAACCGCCAGCACCACCTTCAGATTCTGATTCATGTGAAACATTGCCGCCTCCTTGGTTAAATGGACGGCAACAAGGCTACCTCACTTTTTGAATCTGACCAGTGGGTCCCCGCTCGGACGCTTACGGATAACCAGCAATCGAAGCCGCATGCTTGGCGGTTTGGTTCTGGTCAAAAATTCTATGAAAAAATGAAATTCCTTGCGGGGCTTTGCCTCTTGTCCGTTCGGAAGAAAAAAGGGCTGCCTGAAAGAGCAGTCCCGAATTGACTTACAGAATATTTTTCTTTTCGACGACCCATCCGTCCATCTTCGCAACGCCGCAGTTTTCGCCTTCAAACATTTTTGCCGCGTCCTTGTCGCCCTTTAATTGCCACCGGAACCATGCGGTAGCAACGATAGCAAAGTCGCCGCCGTGGGGCTGGCTGTAGGTGCCGCCGTGGCCGATTCCGTTCAGATTGGCTGCAAATACAGGAACATGATTGATTCGTTCAAAGTCGTCCATGCCGTTTGCATAAGCGATATCATCGGGTCCGCCCAAAATATAGATGATCGGTGTATGGATCTTGGCTAGATGATCTTTTTTCAGTGGAGGCATTCCGCTCATTCCCCCGCCGTCACCCAAGATTCCACTGTTACAAACCATGGCCGTTTTGATGCGCGGATCCGGGGCGTTTTCAAGAGTCTGAAGACCGCCGCAGGACATGCCGCTC
>CAZCWK010000096.1:263-3428 GCA_964502355.1 uncultured Bacteroidales bacterium | reverse complement strand
TAGCTTTATGGTACTTGGAAATTTGGACTCGAAAAGTTGTCAAAGTCAGGAAATATGTCCGTAAAAAGCAGCATCATCCTGGAAATGATATCTTAAAAACCTTATCATTTTCCTGATTTCCACATTCCTTTGTTGATCAGGCATATCATAAATTTGCTGCCAGGGAGTTATTAAACCTTTGTCAATTGCAGATTGGATAGCTCCGTTTGTAGGCACATAAACCGTATAACGATATGCATTAAAGAAACTCACCCTGAAATCAACTCCCTGCTGAGAGAAAATCTGAGAAACACAGGTATCAGGAACGCCATTCACAAGAGAGAAAAATTCGCTGAACTCAGGAGTATTCTGAAGAATATTATAGACAGATTTCATTGTAGACTGTATTGGTCTGTCAACAAAATAGGTTTTACCATTATCCTGGTTAAATATCTTTTTCACATGAGATTTACCGTTGTTCTCTATATCAAGTCCTCCCTGTACAGTCATTGATTCCCCGGAGCCGGTCACCTTAATTATATCATTTCCTTTAGTGACATAATAATTTTTCTCAGGATCTAAATTCCCGATTACAATATGATTGTCAAGGATGTTCCACAATCTGTTTTTAAGAAAAGCTGCATCTGAAATATTATTTACTGAATCACCGACAGTACCTGTGGCTTTCTCATATTTATAAACAGCTGCATTTACTGAAGAAGTGGTTTCATTGTACCAGAATTTCAAAACCCCTTGTATACCATCCTGTCCGTAAGCTACAGGATCAACATATTTCTCAAAATACTCATCAGTAGGCACAAAAAGACTGTATTTGCTGACAAGCGAATTAAGATACAACCTGTAAAATGCAAATGTTGTATTATCTATCGCACTGGTTTCCTTAATATCTATGGCCCATTTGAAAATTTTGGCATTCTTGCTCAACAAAACCGGACTGTAAACAGAAATGAAATCAACAGGAGGGAAAACCGTATTGGTAACATATACGTGACCATTTACAGCAGTATAATTCTCATCAATATTTTCTTTTGTCATAGGGAGTCTGTAATTCTCACCATCGACCATCTTTCCAAATCTGCTGGGCACGGATTCAATAAAAGAATTTCTCATATGTCTTTTAAGGAACGGTATGATAATATCATCAGGTACGTTTTCCCACGAACCAAATTCATTTTTTAAGATAGCACCAACACCACCGTTGAAATAATTATTCATAGCTTCATCAGTCGGGACAATCATTGTCGCCATATCAGCATAAATACTTGAAGTGTTGAAACCATTCCATCCCGGATCAAAAGAAAGGAGATTAGGAGCATTAATCCCTGAAGGTAGTTTCGTTGTTCCACCCGTACTCGCAAAATACCGCTTTTCGAAAATTGAATCTGCAAAACCTGTGTACAAATCCTTATACAAAGAGGTGTTTTCAGCATCATAATAAGGAGCGCAGAAACGGTCAAGCAGCTTTGAAAAAATTGAAAGTTTCGGATTATCAGATATATATTGTGCCATGTTCTTTGGCTGAACAAGTACACTGCTGAGGACATTAACATATCCGTTTTTACAGACAACATCTTTTTTAAGCACCTTTATATTAAAAAGATGAACGTCACCTGCGGATCTTGCACCACTTCCTGTAATCGTTTGAATATCATCGTCAGTTATTGTATTCTTATTAAGGAATTTTTGAGTGAAATAAACTACAGTAGGATTAGTTGCATCTTTTAGCAGATACAACCCTTTATTTCTGTAATTATTCCAGTACTTGCTGGTAGGCAATTTATCACCTTTATCAAATGGCAAACTGTCGAGAAATGAGTATTTTGTTTCTCTTCTCATTGCCATACCTTCATGAAAGGTATTTGCGCTGAAGTAATTTTCAACGGTTTCCATCAAATAAGCATTTTTGATGATGGAATAATTAAGAAGCATCTTCCTCTGGGCCAGGCTCAGATCTTCATACTTCTTTACACCCCAGGAGTTACTCTTATAAAATTCGGTAAAAGCACTGTCGTTTGCCGCAAATAAGGTAATACTACCGGTTCCCTGCATCATTTCGGCGTAACCAAGGTCGTCTATCAGCCGTAAAGTGTTTGTGAAGTGACCTTGATTCTCTAAATAGCTGTAAATATTTGATCCCAGCCATTCCGGTTCATAATCATCATAATAGTACATATCCTTGCAACCGGAGAATGCAAAAAAGATGATTAGCGTGCAGAGTAATAATCGTGTGGTTTTGAAAAAAAAATTTTCAGGAATTGGTTTCATCTGAAATAAGTGTTTTCTGGTTAAATCCAGGGTTAGAGCAGGATTTGTAATGCAAATTAAGGATTATTTTTTTTCCTGTAAAAGATTATAATTTATGTGAAAATTTACAAACACGTATATAAATACTTCTATCATGGTACAGAATAACAAATGATGGTTAATTATACCAATTTGATGTATTTTTTGACCTGATTTGTCATATTAAACACTTTTTTTGTAATAGGGTTTAAGCCCTGTTACCACCTTAATCAAGACATAGTCAAATCATGTTTTCGCTTTTTTTATGAAAAAATACTATCTTATTCTTACTCTCACATTTTCATTTCTTTTAGCCTTTTCTCAAAACGAAAAGACTCAAATTGTACTTAACGATAGTATCGTGACTTATGCTACAGTTACCGATAAAGAAATAATTCTTAATGGCAAAAGCGAAATACACCTGACTGCAACTTCTCAGATTTTAACGAACAGTACAATAAGATTAAATTCGGAAGATTCATGGATTTATCTTGAAAACATCAGACCTTCAGCTGCAATAACCTCTGTTTTACCATACATATTTGTCGGAGAAAATAAAGCTGTGAGCAAAACAAATACCAGGATAGCTATTTATAAACACGGATCAGTGATTATGCCACATCCGTCATCTTTTAAACCATTGAAAGTTTATACCGGTCAGGGTTTCACAGGAGATTCAACTTCCAACTATTCACTATTCACCAAATACACTTCACTTGGTGTTATGAATAATAAGATAAGATCCTTTAAACTAAAAAAAGGATATATGGCAACTTTAGCTTCAGGCAGTGACGGCACCGGATATAGCAGAGTTTTTATTGCCGATGAAAAGGATCTTGAGGTAGATGTTTTGCCTGTGGAACTCGACAATGTCATTTCGTA
>CAZCWK010000096.1:0-231 GCA_964502355.1 uncultured Bacteroidales bacterium | reverse complement strand
GCTGGTGTGGCACTGGCGGCGGCTCTACCGGTGATGCAAACAAAGTTAATGCAACATGGTTTTATTCCTGGAGTGCTGATCAAAACACCTCTTCAAATCTTGAATATGTCCCGATCAGACAAAAGCTGGGATGGCCCGGCTGGGATGAAATCGGAGGAAAGCAATATGTTACTCACGTACTGGGCCTGAATGAGCCTGATCATCCCGAACAACACAAAGATGATAACGGAG
>CAZCWK010000095.1:0-3429 GCA_964502355.1 uncultured Bacteroidales bacterium | reverse complement strand
ACCCCTATGTGCAGTCCCCGGACTTCACCCAAAACTTCAACCGCTACAGCTACTGCCTGAATAATCCGCTGAAATATACTGATCCGGAAGGGAATTTCTATTGGACAATAATAACCGGAGTTGTTGATTTTATTTCTACTGCTTTGTTTAAAGGAGGTTTAGATTTTACTAGTAAAAGTGCTATGCAAAATGCATGGAGAGATTTTGATCCAACCGCTCCCTGGTCAATTACGAATAAAGCATGGAAAATCGACATGGGATTATTTAAAACAGATCCGAATAAAAGCTTTTTGGGTAGGTTATGGGAATTAAGATCTCGTTTTACATGGCAAATTCTACAAACAGCACTTGGATATGCAGGAACAGGTATTCATAATTTATTAGGAGGAGTTAGGAGTGTTGATTATTATGGAGGTTCAACTGTTGTAGAATCGTATTCTGAGAACTGGGGAGCAATTACATTAGGTAGTTATATTAATGGTTCAAGAGGAATAACAGCAGATCCAAATGATAGGTTGTTTCAACATGAATATGGACATTACATTCAAAGTCAAACATCAGGATTTTTCTATCTTTCAAAATATGGGATTCCAAGTGCTTTAAGTAAAAATGGTACAGACCATAGTTTACACCCTGCCGAACAAGATGCAAACATCAGAGCTTTTAGATACTTTAATAAACATATTGAGGGCTATTCTGGTTGGGTTCATACTGGTATAAATAGTAACCCAATCAATGGTTATGACCCAAATTTGCCTTTTAATGACTCTGCGAATCAATTAGCTTTGAAAGATGGGCGATTGAGATTATCTTGGTACGATTTTCTGTTTAGATCTCGAATCGTATTACATGGATTGTTAAATACCTTAATTCTCAATAATCGATATTAATAAATTAGAGCAATGAAAATGAACAGTATAATACTTATAGCTTTGATTATTTTTCTAAATCATGGTTGTGGAGAAAAAGACGAGAATTGTCACAAAATAATAACTTTTAAAAATTTAACAACCAGCACTTTATATGTTGTATCGTCTTATCAATATCCTGATACATCAACATTTGCTGGAATTCCGAATCCAACATTAAATCCCAATTTTACAAAAGTATTTCCTGGTCAGATTAATACCCAAGCACTTTGGAATAGAGACTGCATAGAATCTGTTTTTAAGTCTTTAATTCCTTGCGACACTATGATGATATATGTTTTTGATGCCAAAGTATTAGAGGGAAACGAATGGGAAACTGTTAAAACAAATTATCTTGTGTTAAAGCGGTACGATTTGAGTTTGGATGATCTAAACAAGAAAAATTGGACAATCAATTTTCCGTGAAAATGCAATGCTTAGAATCACTATAACATCCATGAACGCGCGTCAACAGGTAACAGCATCCACATTAAGCAGCAGCATGTATGCTACTTATGGATTTGACAGTTTCGGGTATCCTACTTACTCGAAGGCAGGTTCTTACGCCATTACTTCGTTTGAAAAGGTTGATACTATCTTTGAAGCTCCATACAAGGCAAGATTCCTCTACAATAGTGAAAACCAGAGGGCAAGGATGGTGGTAAGCCGCAATGATACAACAAAATTGACCCGGTGGTATGCCGGAAGCCGTTACATGAAGGAAACTTCAGGTACGACGACAAAGGAATACACATATCTTGGTGGTGATGCCTACTCTGCTCCTGTAGTTGCTGTAACCGAGGGTGGGACAACCAGTTATTACTATCTTCTCAGGGATTATCTGGGTAATGTGACACATGTGGTAAATTCATCATATGGCATCAGTGGAGAATATAGTTATGATGCATGGGGAAGAAGACGCAGTGCTGATGACTGGAGCTACACGCTTGATGCCAATGATACAGAGCTAATGGCTGGTCGTGGTTTCACCGGTCATGAACATCTGCCGTGGTGTAACCTGATAAACATGAATGGCAGGCTCTATGATCCTGTTGTAGGTCGCTTCCTCTCCCCCGACCCCTATGTCCAGTCCCCGGACTTCACCCAAAACTTCAACCGCTACAGCTACTGCCTGAACAATCCGCTGAAGTACACCGATCCGGAAGGAGATCTCTTTGTTATTGAAGACTGGATTGTTGGTGGCTTCAAGGGGCTTACTAACGGAGAGGGTTTTTGGAATTCTGCAAATCGCCAGGCATGGAATTCAATTAAGATTTGGGGAGGCTTATTTGCAACTGATCCAAATAAGAATTTATCTCAACGAGCATGGGAGTTTGCCTCTCGATTTACATGGCAAGCACCTCAAACATATTTAGGTTTTCAAGCAAGCCATTTAGCAAATATGTTCTTCCACGTAAATAGTGTAGATTATGCTTATGGAGCAACTGTTCTACAAACAAATAAGTCTAATTTTGAATTCGGTGCAATTACGCTAAGTAATTACATAATAGGAAATAGACAAATGGAAGCAAATGCTGATAATCGATGGTTTCAACATGAATATGGGCATTATTTGCAAAGTCAGGAGATGGGGTTGGGATATTTATCCAGAGTTGGAATTCCTAGTTTAATGAGTGCAGGTATAGATGACAATAATCATAGTTTCCAGCTATTCGAACAGGATGCCAATCGTAGAGCCTTTATTTATTTTAATGAAAATGTAGAAGGATTTTATCAAACACGAGATCAATATAGTATTAATCAACTATTTACTATTAAAAAGGGGTGGAATTTTCAAGAAAATCCTTTGGATATAAATCATACGGGAGAAAGTGGAAAATATTATAATTTTCATAATTCAAAAGATTTGACACTCATAAATAACAATCTCTCTTTGCATACCAAATGGTATGATTATTTTGGTTTATTATATGGGCGCATAGCTGGGCTTTTAAGCGTTGGAATAGGAAATGGAATTTACTACAACAATAATAGAATCAAATAAATACAAATAATTATGAATAGAGTAATAATAATTATAATGACATTTATATGTCTTTGTTTTTGTGCATGTCCTAATGACGACGGACATCCTTACATTAAAATACTCAATAAGTCTGATAAAATGATTCTTTTTCAAGAGATTGCAGATTGGACGGATTTTTCTTTCTATTGTGATTATCGAGTTACCCCTTTTTTATATCGTATTCCGTCAGATTCTTTTTATTTACATAAGGCTCCTAAAGATTGGAAAGACTTATATTGGGAAGAATACTTAGCCAAGGGTAAAACTACAAGTATTTTTGTCGTAGATGCAGATACTTATTTCAAATATTGGGAGGAGCCTTGTGATACCATTCGCAAATATGTTCCAATTTTGCATCTTTATCAGTTGAAACTAGAAGATTTGGAACGAATGAACTGGACAGTGGTTTATCCACCTGAAGAATAAATGTTTACAGATATACGTCAACAGGTAACGGCAGCCACACTGAGCAGCAGCATGTATGCTACTTACGGT
>CAZCWK010000094.1:0-3504 GCA_964502355.1 uncultured Bacteroidales bacterium | reverse complement strand
TCTCATGCAGAGGGTTTTGTCGTAAATGACAATAAGTATAGTTTTGATTTTTAATTATTAAAACTATTTTTGTACATCATAATCAGAATCATGAGAAAAATAATAAAAGCCGCATTAGTACAATACTCTCCGGGTATAGATACAAATAATAATAAAGAGGTCTTAAAATCACTTATTTCTGAAGCTTCAGGCAAAGGTGCCGAATTGATAATTCTTCCTGAACTACATGACAGTCTTTATTTTTGTCAGACAGAAGATGTTCAAAACTTCAAATTTGCTGATATTATACCTGGCCCGTCAACTGAATATTACAGCGGGATAGCAAAAGAAAATAAAGTTGTACTCGTTACTTCTTTATTTGAAAAAAGAGCCCCCGGATTATTCCATAATACAGCTGTTGTATTTGATAAAGACGGCAGCATTGCCGGTAAATACAGAAAAATGCATATCCCTGATGATCCTGCATACTATGAAAAATTCTATTTTACACCCGGAGATCTTGGTTTCGAGCCAATAAATACGTCAATTGGCAAGCTTGGAGTTCTGGTATGCTGGGATCAATGGTATCCGGAAGCTGCAAGAATGATGGCATTAAAAGGAGCTGAAATACTGATCTATCCGACAGCAATTGGCTGGGAAAGTTCAGACTCTGATGAAGAAAAACAAAGACAACTTAATGCATGGAAGACAATTCAAAGATCTCATGCTGTTGCAAATGGTATTCCTGTTGTTTCAGTTAACAGATTCGGACACGAAAAAGATCCTTCAGGCCAAACTAATGGAATATCTTTCTGGGGAAACAGTTTTGCTGCCGGACCACAGGGTGAGATATTAATAGAAGCAGATGAAACCAAACAGGAAACACTTTTTGTGGAAATTGACCTGGAAAAGTCAGAAAAAGTAAGATGCTGGTGGCCATTTTTAAGAGACAGAAGAATTGATTTTTATGATCTTTCTAAAAGATTCATTGATGAACAATAGTTTTTTTCACAAAGATCCTTACTACATTGCATAGACATATCGATAAAAAGTATTATTTCGTCGGGTTTTTTAGTATTGTTGGGCGATTTTACATTTTAAACAGCATTGTCATTATCTAGTTTTGCACCATCAATCAATTTAAATTCAAAATTATGAACAAAGAAAATGACAATCTGAAAATGCATGATTTTCATGTAAAACATGCAGGAAATCACAAAGGCAGAGGTTTTGGCTTTGCATTATTATTAGTAACCGCTGGTATTTTATTTCTTTTAGTAAACACCGGAGTTATTTCTACAGAATTCAGATCGCTGTTAACAGCCTGGCCAATCTGGATACTTCTGGCAGGTTTCATCACATTATTAAGCAGAGGATTTGGTGCTTCAATAATCTTATTTACAATTGGAATCTTTTTTATGGTACCATTCTTACGGCCTATTTACCCGGAATGGAATATTCCATATAATTTTTATACACTATACTGGCCTGTCTTGTTAGTAGTTGCAGGAGTATTCATAATGATCGAAAGACTATTTATAAAAAACAATTACTTTTTTTGCACAAAACCTGAAGGAACTTCTTCTTTTACAAATGAAGACGGTTATTTAAATATTGAAACCTCATTTGATGAACGCAAAAATATTTTTCTTGATCCGGTTTTCAGAGGAGGTAATATCAAAACCACATTTGGTGAATTTCTTCTGGACTTAAGAAAGACAAGTCTGCCTGAAGGAAATACAACATTATACGTAAATGTCTCTTTCGGACAGGCCACCATTATTGTACCATCAACATGGAATGTTTCCGTACAGGGCGATGCAGCATTCGGAACATTTAACGACAGAAGATTAACCCACAATTATTATCCTGATGAACCAAAAAAACTGATAATAACAGGTAAGGTTGCTTTTGGTGAATGTCAGATAAGAGACTAATAAAATTGTACTGATGACACATCCTGCTTTCAATACAATTCCAAGAGCAATTCTATATTTAAGTATTTTTATCCTGGCCGGTGCACTGATACCACTCAGCCTGGCCGGGATATCAAACTTAAAAATATCTGAATTAATTATTCAGGGTATTATCTCCGGGTTAATATTTTTTGGAATAAGTATTCTTCTGTATTTTGTTACAAGATTTACAAATCTTAGAGGTTTAAATGTGTTTCATGGGTTTCTGAATCACTCAGCATTACTTATCCTGGCTCTGATTATTTGGTTAGGAATCGAATACTTTATTTTTTACATGGTTTTTCAGAAATCAACATTTGAACTAATTACACAACTAATACCTTATAAAATCGCAATTAATATTTTAGTTTTTATAATAATTATACAGTATTATGAGAAAATGACTGCTTCCGAAATAGTTGAAGATGAAACAGATCAATCACCTGAAAACCCGGAAAACAGAACTTCTTCAGAACATGTTAAAACTGAAAAAACCGACAAAATCACAATTAAAAGCGGATCTAATATAAACATTATCAACGTTTCAGATATATTGTATATACAGGCTGAAGGAGACTATATTATTTTATACACTGATTTGACCAGATATATTAAGGAAGAAACCATGAAGCATATAGAAGAGCAGTTACCTTCCAACTTCATCAGAATACATCGATCCTGCATACTCAACACCAATTACATATCAAGAATTGAGCTTTATGAGAAACAAAACTATAAAGTCACTCTTAAAACCGGGCAACAACTAAAAGCCAGTGCTACAGGCTATAAACTACTTAAAGAAAAATTACAATTATAGACAATTTGAATTATTTGATTAATATTTTTTCTGTACAGACTTTGTCAACTTGTTTTACCTTAACAACGTAAATACCCGCTTTACAATTAGAAACATCAATTTCAATTGTTTCAGTTAATGAAACCGGACTTTTTGTATTTACAACTTTCCCAAACAGATCGAAAATCTGAACATCTTGTATATTTTCACCTTTAATCAATAAACGACGGCTATCAGGTATCATATAAATTGAAAGTTTACTGTCTGATATACCGTAAAGCGATGAAGGATTATAATTACTGACTTTCAAACTATATGATCCAAAACTATAATTCCAGCTGTTAATTCTGATATAATAATTGCCAGCAGGTAGTATATCATTGTAAATCAAGGTATCAGCTATGCCCTTTCTACCATATCTGGAGTGAATTTCTTGTGTCCCATTTGTATTGTAAAGATAAATACCACTATTCAAATCTTTTGAGATATTCTCAACGATCTTTATTTTTCCGGAAGATTGAAGTGTAAACCAGTACCAGTCGTCATAATCAACTTTATCATTGGAGTAAAATCCAACATGACCAGTTGATTCAGTGTTGAACAATAGTTGATTAGCCTTAGTGTATATCTCATTCGGTTCATAGTCGTTTAAAAGAGAAGCAGGATAAAAGTTTACCTTCAATTTATATGAACCATAGCTGTAATTCCAGCTATTAATCCTGAGGTAGTACTCACCTGCTCCAAGATTCTTAAATGTGAGAGTATCAGAATTTC
>CAZCWK010000093.1:0-3821 GCA_964502355.1 uncultured Bacteroidales bacterium | reverse complement strand
AACCCAGGACCCCAACATTAAAAGTGTTGTGCTCTACCAGCTGAGCTAGCGAATCTAACCTTGTTTTCGCTCCTAAAAAGCGAGTGCAAAGATAGTCACAATGGATAAAAGCACAAAATTATCAAGTGATATTTTTTAAAATTCTTAGGCGGAAATTTTTCAAAGTGCTATAATACAGCGTTATAAAAGTTTATATTTATCTTTTTTTTAATCTATAACCGGCTTCATATATTGTAAAAAATGGCATTTTGTTACTTTTAAGGGAATCATTTCAGGCATAAAAACAGGTTTTTACCCAATTATTCTCAGCTTACTTAAGATGTCAGGCAAATTCCTTAACTTTGTATCATATTTAAAAAAAGTATTTCATTTATGGCAGACGACAAGAAAATAATTTTCTCGATGGTTGGCGTTACTAAAGTTTTTCCGCCACAAAAACAAGTATTAAAAGACATCTATTTGTCATTCTTTTATGGAGCAAAGATTGGTATTATCGGTTTGAACGGATCCGGTAAATCAACCTTGATGAAAATAATAGCAGGCATTGAGAAAAACTTTCAGGGAGAAGTCGTTTTTTCACCCGGTTATTCTGTCGGATATCTTGAGCAGGAACCACATCTCGATGAAACCAAAACGGTGAAAGAAATCGTGATGGAAGGTTGTCAGGAAATTGTTGATACTCTTGCTGAATATGAAGAAATAAATAATCTGTTTGGATTGCCCGAATACTATGAGGATCCTGAAAAGATGGATCGGCTTTTTGTACGTCAGGCAGAATTACAGGATAAAATAGATGCAACTGACGCCTGGAATCTGGATAATAAACTAGAGAGGGCAATGGATGCTTTACGTTGCCCATCTGATGACCAGCCGGTAAACACCCTATCAGGAGGAGAAAGAAGAAGAGTTGCACTTTGCAGATTATTGCTACAGCAACCTGATGTTCTGTTGCTTGATGAACCTACCAACCACCTTGATGCTGAATCCATCGACTGGCTGGAACAACATCTGCAACAATACCCTGGTACAGTAATCGCTGTTACTCATGACAGGTACTTCCTTGATAATGTCGCCGGTTGGATACTTGAACTGGACAGAGGAGAAGGTATTCCATGGAAAGGCAACTATACCTCATGGCTTGAGCAGAAAACCAAGCGCATGGAGATGGAAGAAAAGCAGGTCAGCAAAAGAAGAAAAACTCTTGAACGAGAGCTTGAATGGGTAAGGATGGCACCAAAAGCCAGACATGCCAAAGGTAAAGCCCGTTTGAATTCTTACGATAAACTTCTTAATGAAGATCAGAAAGAGAGAGAAGAAAAGCTTGAACTTTTCATCCCTAACGGACCAAGGTTGGGTAATAAGGTACTTGAAGCGAACGGAGTATCAAAAGCTTTCGGAACAAAACTGTTGTTTGAAAACCTCACTTTTGCGTTACCACCCAACGGTATTGTAGGTATTATCGGACCTAATGGCGCCGGCAAAACTACGTTATTCAGACTTATAATGGAATTAGAAAAGGCTGATAAGGGTACTTTTGAAGTCGGTGAAACCGTTAAGCTTGGATATGTTGACCAGTCGCACGCTGCGATAGATCCCACCAAAACAGTTTATCAGATAATTTCAGGCGGAACGGAATATATCAGAGTAGGAGGTAAAGAAATTAATTCAAGAGCATATATCTCAAGATTTAATTTTACCGGTGCAGATCAGGAAAAACTTGCCGGTGTATTATCAGGTGGTGAAAGAAACCGTTTACATCTGGCATTAAATCTGAAATCGGAAGCAAATGTCCTGCTTTTAGATGAGCCTACAAATGATATCGATGTAAATACATTAAGAGCATTAGAAGAAGGTCTGGAAAATTTCGCCGGTTGTGCTGTTGTTATCAGCCACGACAGATGGTTTCTTGACAGGATTTGTACTCATATTCTGGCATTTGAAGGTAATTCTGAAGTCTTTTTCTTTGAAGGATCATATTCAGAATACGAAGAAAACAAGAAACTCAGACTTGGAGATGAGGCTCCAAAAAGAGTACGTTACAGAAAACTAACCGACGATTAAACTATAAAATGATACCATGGAACCAATTATAAGGATTATTAACCTGAACAAGTATTTCGGCTCAAAGCATGTTCTCAAGAATATAAGTATTGATATCGATCCCGGTCAGGTGATTGGTTACATAGGTCCAAACGGTGCCGGTAAAAGTACTACAGTAAAGATACTTGTAGGGCTGTTATCGGACTATTCAGGAGATGTCATTGTTAAAGGCATTGATTTAAAAAATAATCCACTTGCAGTAAAAAACATGATTGGTTTCATTCCGGAAATGGCGGAACTATATGATGTGCTCACACCAAATGAATTCCTTTCATTAATGGGCTCACTTTACAATTTACCTCAGGATATTGTAAGTGAGAGAGCTGAGCGTATGTTAGACGCTTTTGGCCTGGCAGGTAATATGGACCAGAGAATGGATACATTCAGTAAAGGTATGAAGCAAAAAGTCCTGATAGCATCAGGGCTGCTTCATAATCCTGAGATTATAATTCTTGATGAACCACTTAGCGGTCTTGATGCCAACAGCGTTATTATTGTAAAAGAGCTGATTGACAAACTTGCCAAAAGCGGGAAAACCATTTTTTATTGCAGTCACATGATGGATGTTGTTGAAAAAGTCAGCGACAGGATTATACTCATTAACGAAGGCAATGTTATAGCAGACGGGACATTTGAAGAGTTAAGAACCATGCAGCATAAGGATAGCCTGGAAGCTATTTTTGCCGGATTAACAGCAACTGAATCGATGCATGAAGCAAGCGCTAAACTTATTAATGCATTCGATAATTAGCAGATACTGATATGAATGCAATAGACCGTTTTTTTCTTTGGATTTTTTTGCTTCCAAAAAGAACATACACAAAGTTAGGAGTGGATGTCAGTCAGCTAACAGCTATCCTGACTGCAAAGCTTACTATGGATAATCGCCGCCCTAATACCTTCGGTTCAGGTAATAAAAGGAATACTGAAAAGAAAGAAATAAACAAGGCAACACTGGGTACTATTTTCGGGTCGTTACTTATCGGATTCTTCATGTTATCCTGTTTTGGTATGGGGATAGACATGATTACTAAATTGTCTTTATTAATGTCAATGTTCATTTTCATGTTATGTATGACTTTGATAACTGATTTTACTTCAGTGCTTATTGATATACGTGATAATTTTATTATTCTTCCCAAGCCTGTATCTGACAGGACATTTCTTTTTTCAAGACTATTGCATATTGCTATAAGAATATGCATAGTGGTGGTTCCTATGACTTTACCTTCATGTATAACGCTTGCCATCGTTGAGGGTTTTCAGACTATACTTCCGTTTATCTTTATTACAATCTTAATGACATTGTTCAGCATTTTTATAATTAATGCTGTCTATATACTTATACTTAAGATTACAACACCTGCAAAATTCCAGTCTGTAATAGGCTCTATCCAGATAGTTTTCGTCATATTAATTATGGCAGGATACCAGCTTATGCCAAGAATGATTCAGAACAGCATATTATCAAAAACCAGCATATCAGAGTTTACATTTACAAGTTATTATCCACCTTATTGGTTTGCCGATGCTTGTCTGATTTTTTCAGGAAAAGGGGGAAACCAATCCTTATTGAATCCTGTACTTTCTATAATTGTACCTCTGTTATCAATTTTTCTGGTTGTACGTTTTTTTGCTCCAGCCTTTAGCAGTAAGCTTTCCATGATTACGGGTAGTTCTGCTGAAATAAAAGCTCCCGTCAAAAAAAATAAAGAAAACAG
>CAZCWK010000092.1:0-4745 GCA_964502355.1 uncultured Bacteroidales bacterium | reverse complement strand
AACAAACGAGCGAACAGGATTTAGGGGAACTCGCAGGCTTATTGAGCGAAATTTATTGCGAAGAGAAAGATTGCACAGAGTTCTTGATATAATGGGTTTTCTTCCTGCACATTTTGCTGATAAATTGGACAGATACGGTAAGTTTACAGATGATTCTGAACTGAAACTTGCATGGAAGAAAGGTGCAGAAGGTACTTATGAATTTTTATTTAAAGATTCTTTCAATGAAATGATTGCTGAATTTAAAAAAACTCAACCTCAATTGTTTCACGTACAATCGAATGGGAAAGAACCCAAAATCCCATACGATTGGACTATTTATTATCTGCGAAAAAAAGCCTTGTTACAAGCTATTTCAAAAGAAGAATTAGCATGGCTGCTTCTTAATTTTAATCAAAAACGCGGCTATTATCAACTACGTGGAGAAGATGAAGAGAAGAAAGAGAATCAACTCGTTGAATACCATCCTCTAAAAGTTGTTTCTGTTGAGGATTCAGGAGAGAAAAAGAAAGATGAAGTGTGGTATAATGTTCATCTAGAAAACGGCTGGATTTACAGGCGTTCAAGCAAAACCCGATTAGATTGGGAAGGGAAAACGAAAGAATTTATTGTTACAACCGATTTGAATGATGATGGTTCACCAAAAACTGATAAAGAAGGCATTGTAAAGCGTTCTTTCAGAGCACCTAAAGAAGAAGATTGGACTTTATTAAAGAAAAAAACGGAGTTGGATATTGATCGTTCACAAAAAACAATAGGTACATATATATATGATGCCCTCTTAGAAAAACCGGCTCAAAAAATAAAGGGTAAATTAGTAAGAACCATTGAACGAAAATATTATAAAGAAGAATTACGACTAATTCTTGAAAAACAGAAAAATTTTATACCGGAATTGCAGGATAAAGACTTATACATTAAGTGTCTAAATGAGCTATACAGCATTAACGATGATCATAAAAAGAATGTTCGGAATAGAGATTTTACATATCTTTTCATAGACGATATTATTTTTTATCAACGTCCTTTAAAAAGTAAAAAATCGTTGATAGATGATTGCCCTTATGAGTCAAGATTTGATAAAGACGGCAACAAACGCACTGTAAAATGTATGTCAAAATCGAATCCGATTTATCAAGAATTTAGATTATGGCAGTTCATTTCGAATCTGAGAATTTACCAACGCGAAAAAGACATTTCAGGAAACTTAAAAACCGATGTGGATGTAACTTCTGAGTTTTTAAAATCGGAAGAAGATATAGTGGCTTTATTTGATTGGTTGAATGACCATAAAGAAATTGATCAGAAAGGGTTGCTTAAATATCCTGCGTTCAAGTTGGGGGAAACAATTGAAAAATTTCGTTGGAATTACGTTGAAGATAAAACTTACCCCTGTAACGAGACAAGAGCGTTAATGATTTCGCGTATGAAAAAAGCAGGGATTGATAAAAAAAATTTTCTAAAAGAAAAAGAAGAAGAAAGAAAAGAGTTTGAAATGAAACTTTGGCATATTCTCTATTCTGTTGAAGATAAGCTGGAAATACAAAAAGCACTGAAGAAATTTGCCGCGAATAATGATTTACCGGATTTATTTGTAGAAGCTTTTAGTAAATGCCCGCCTTTCAAAAAGGAGTATGGCGCATATAGCGAGAAAGCTACAAAAAAGTTGCTTTCTCTTATGCGAATGGGCAAATATTGGAATGATGATAAGATTGACCTCAATACAAAAGACCGAATTGATAAAATTATTACCGGCGAGGTTGATGAAACAATTCGTAATAGAGTTCGCGAAAAAGCCATTAACTTGAAAAGTATTTCCGACTTCAGAGGATTACCCGTTTGGTTGGCATGTTATGTCGTATATGACAGACATTCTGAAGCAAAAGATATTATCAAATGGGAAAACCCATCCGATATTGATGACTATCTCAAATCATTCAAACAACACTCTTTGCGAAATCCAATTGTGGAACAGGTTATCACAGAGACTTTAAGAACGGTGAGAGATATTTGGAAGCAAGTCGGACATATTGATGAAATTCATGTCGAATTAGGACGCGATATGAAAAACCCTGCCGATAAGCGCAAAAAAATCTCCGAACAAATATCAGATAATGAAAATGCAAATTTGCGAATAAAAACTTTACTGACTGAATTTAAGAATCCTGAGTATGAAATTGAGAATGTTCGTCTATACTCACCCAGCCAGCAAGATTTGTTGCGAATATATGAAGATGGTGTTCTAAATAGTGTCTCAGAAATCCCCGAAGATGTGGAATCGATACTAAAAAAATTTAAAGAAATTGATGAAAAAAAACGACCTACTTCTTCCGAAATAAAGCGTTATAAACTATGGTTAGAACAAAAGTATCGTTCTCCTTATACGGGGCAGATCATACCGCTTGCCAAACTATTTACTTCTGCTTATGAAATTGAACACATTATTCCTCAATCCCGCTATTTTGATGACTCTTTTATCAATAAAGTAATTTGCGAATCGGAAGTTAATAAACTAAAAGACAATGCGCTTGGCTATGAATTTATAAAAAAACATCATGGCGAGAAAGTGCAACTGAGTCAAGGGAAAATAGTTGAGATTCTCTCAGTTGAGGACTATGTGAAATTTGTAAAAGATAATTATTCCCGTTCCCGCCTGAAAATGCAAAAACTGTTAATGGAAGATATACCCGATAATTTTATCGAACGACAATTGAACGATAGCCGTTATATCAGTAAAGTGGTGAAATCACTTCTTTCAAATATCGTCAGAGAAAAAGACGAGAATGGTAATTATGAACAAGAGTCCACATCCAAAAATCTTATCTCCACAAATGGAAGTATTACAGATTATCTGAAAAGAGACTGGGGAATGAAAGACGTGTGGAATAGAATTATTTTACCCAGATTTCAGCGATTAAATCAATTGACCAATAAAAAATTTACGACAATAAACGCGGAAGGACACGAAATCCCCTATATGCCGCTCGAATTGCAAAAAGGCTTTAATAAAAAACGGATTGACCACCGTCATCATGTCATGGATGCCATTGTGGTAGCTTGTGCAACGCGAGACCATGTCAACCTTTTAAATAACGAGGCTGCCAAAGCACAAAATCAAGCCAATCGTTATCAACTATCACATAAATTGCGCCGATATGAAAATATCATGATAGCTGGTAAAGAGCGTAGCGTCCCCAGAGAATTTATTAAACCATGGGATACGTTTACAGAAGATGCGTACGCAGCACTAGAAAAAATAGTCGTAAGCTTTAAGCAAAATTTACGAGTCATCAATAAAACCGTCAACAAATATCAGCATTACGAAAATGGGAAAAAAGTATTCGTAAAACAAGAGAAAGGAGACAGCTGGGCTATTCGAAAATCAATGCATAAAGATACAGTGTATGGGGAGGTAAACTTGCAAAAAACAAAGGATGTTCGGTTATCGGAAGCGCTAAAGAGTATTTCATCCATCGTAGATAAAGTTCTCAAAAACAAAATCAAAGAGTTGGTATCCCAAGGTTATGATGAGAAAAAAATCATAAAATATTTTGAGAATAATAAAGATGTTTGGGCAGAAGTAAACTTGGCAAAAATCAAGGTCTATACCTTTTCGAAAGATACCAAAGATAGATATTTTGCCGTACGAAAATCGCTGGATGCTTCTTTTGATAGAGAGACTATTGAAAGTGTTACCGATACGGGAATTCAGAAAATCCTATTGCGTCATTTGGAAAATAAAGGAAACGATCCGGCAATAGCTTTTTCGCCCGATGGTATTGACGAAATGAATCGGAATATTGTGGCTTTGAATAACGGTAAATTGCACCATCCCATTCTAAAAGTCCGCAAATATGAAAAAGGCGACAAATTTGCAATTGGAGAAAAAGGGAATAAGAAAGCCAAATTTGTAGAAGCTGCAAAAGGTACAAACCTTTACTTTGCAGTTTATGAATCGATAAATATTGATAAAAAAACGAATGAAGAGACGAAATCTCGTTCTTTTGTTACTATTCCCCTTAATGTTATTATTGACTGTCAAAAAAAATCGGGAAAATTTTGGGAAAATACTTTAGACTGTGTTCTTAAAGAAAAGGGTATCGTAACGCAGGATGGCAGGCTCCTGTTTACGTTGTCACCTAATGACCTTGTGTATTTGCCTGAAAATGGACAAATTATTAGCGATGTAGCTTCGATTAATAAAGGAAGAATATACAAGATGGTCTCGTCAAATAAGACTGGGTGTTTTTTTATTCAAAGTAACGTGGCAAAAAGTGTGGTTGACAAAAGCGAGTTTACTACATCAAATAAAATGGAGAAAGCAATTACTGGTGAAATGATAAAAGATATTTGCATACCTATAAAGGTTGACAGATTGGGAAATATTATAGAGGTATTTAAGAGTGTATAATTTATAGCATATAATGATAAAAGCAAAGTTTCTCTATATACATGTACGAAAGATAGCATAAAATCGAAGGGGGTTGATAGAATTTATTGGCTTAATCCATTGGTATATCAAGAGAGTATAATGGAAGTGCTGTACTCTCGGTAGATGATAAGTTGTAGATTCTTCAATTACTCAAATTACGAATCAAGGATCAATTCGGCAACTACAGGAGGATAAATAATTAGATCACTGTTGCGTGTTTGAGATACTTTTTTTTTGGTAAATTCAGAAAAGGATAATTTGAAACAAACATCAAATCAATGATAAAACGAACCTTATGTTTCAGCAATCCGGC
>CAZCWK010000091.1:0-4809 GCA_964502355.1 uncultured Bacteroidales bacterium | reverse complement strand
ATTTTGAAGATATTTATCAAATTTTATTGTGTCTATTATGCAGTCTTGCGAAAAAGATACAAGAGATAAAAAAAGAATTAGTAAAAATATTAATCGTTTCATTTTATATTTAGTTGGTAAATCTATCGTTTTATATTTTTGTCAAATTCCATCCAGTCTTCATTTCTATTATTCAACCAATCGTAATAATATTCTATTATAAGTCCCGACATACTATCGGGATGTTCTACTCCTCTTATTTCAAAATAATGACTTAACCTCGAACCTCCCCAAAGTCCCCAATTATTCCTTAAATACATTCCCAAAGAAAAATGCAAATGATTTGTTGAGTCTCTATGAGGAAGTGATTTTATAGTTTCAATAGTTTCCATGTCAAGAATACGATTAAGAGTCAAAAAACAATCCTCAATATTTTTGGGAATATATACTCCTTTAATTGTGTCTGCATCTACCAAAGAATAATATGAAGAAATCCACTTAACTTGTTTGTCATCAGTTAATGTTTTGACATACATAGGATTATGCTTTAAATCTTTATTATAGAGGATAAGAAAATATCTGTATATTTGCTTGCTGTCATTGACTTTATACTTTTTAAATAACTTTTTAAGTTTGGTATTTTTCTTTTGGAATAGTCCCCAAGCATTAGCGAAATCTCCCTTGTAATCAGCAAATAATTTATCAGAAGTCATACTATCTTGAGGCAATGACTTTAGTCTCTCAATATCCTCATCCGATAGAGTATTATTTAATATTTCAAATGCCTCTGTAAGATTTTCTGGAGCCTTAAGAGTGAATATATCTTGTTTAGGTTGATTTGATTTCTTTGTTTTATTACTATAATCTTCATAAGGTATTTCTTCATAACTCATTATCATTTCAAGATATTTTCCCAAATTCTTCTTTTTAATATTATTCAAATAAAACCTCACACCCGCTCTTTGTACTATCCAATGTTCTCTATTCTTTGAGAAAAGTTTTTCTTCTATCTTCTTAGGAATTGGCTTACCTTCTTCTATAAGCTCATAAAATAAAGGTTCTTCAGCTTTTTTGTTTTCATTATAACTATCAATAAGTTTTGAATGCTCTAAAAAATACGAATAATCAAAATAAGAATTAAATTTATAATAGATAGAATCCATAAACTCTCTTATTGTTGAAATTCTAAATATATCATTTGGATAATTATTGTCTGAATTAATGGAATCTTCATTGAAATAGGAGGAATTCCAAGTGAAAAAAAGGTGTTCTGATTTTAAAGTAAATGATTTACTAAAAAATGGAAGAATTCTGTGTGTAGTAGTAAAAGCATGAAAATCTCTATCATAACGATACACTGTTTTACCATCATATTTTATTTTAAAGTATTTTGGTTTTTCTTTGCCTTTATTTTGATTATAATGAGGAGGATTATAGAAAAAAATCTTTTCTTTTTTATACCATTGCCCATTAATTACTGTTTTTAATCTGCTATTATCTCTAACCCCATAATAATAATTAACCGTATCCTGCGAAAAAGATACAAGAGAAAGAAGCAACAATAGAAAGAATATTATAGACCTCATAAACGCTTAATGTTCTTAATGTTAATAAACTTATTATTAGTTTTATAATTGTCAAACTCAATGTCATTAATACCAGTTTCTATCTTTCCCATTCCAGAATAAAATACTATTGATCTTCTAAGTTCTTTTGTTTCTCCATAACTTGTACCATATGATGAATTATCTTTTTTATATAATCCATAACCTAAAATTATACCAATACCACTACTTCCGAAGGATGATGTCAAATCCTTATCTGGAGAAGGCTCTGTTGTAGCCTCATTCTCTTTCTTTGGATGTGAGTGTATCATATAATAAAACTTATAATTTCTGTCTCTTAATAATTCATACCACTTTTCTTTAGGTATTCCTGTTTCTGTTCCTACTATTATTTTGGAAGGTTTTCTGTCTTCATAAACAACAAACCCATGTTCAAGTCCATTTTGTTCTGTAAGTCTGAATACTTCTACCATTTGATTTATTATATCTACTGTCGGTAAATCTATAATAATCTCGTTATATAAATCAGATTCTTTAATTTTAGTTTTCTTAGTAATTACTAACTTATATTTACTATTATCAGAAGTATCATCATCTAATATTTTTTTCCCATACACATTATAATAATATGTCTTGCTTTGGCTTTCTAACATCAAATCATCTTTAGAAGTAACATTAGCAAAATCTGTTATTTTTCGCCATTCTTCTTCCCAATAATTTACGATATCTTTCATTCAATAATAATCTATTTTATTATATTTTTCTCAAGCGGAAACTCTATTTTAATGTCTTCAATATAAAAATTAGAGTTTAATAATAAAACATTAATTTCTATTCGTGGAGAATTAATATCATAATTAGGAATGGCTTCTAATCTATTTATACATCCAATATCTTTAAAATACTTGCTAAAAAACAATTCACTATTATCATTCGTTGATATAACACAAAACCTCTTATTCTTATAATAAAATACTCTTTCTGGAGGCGATATAGTTTCTATAAGCCATACAAAGTGATCATATTTAAAACCACTATAATAAAATTCTATTTTTACTCCATCCTCACTGATTTGTCTCACGGACATTCTAACATCTGAAGAATCGGGAATACCAATAAAATTAAATATATTCATTGTATAATCCAAAATAGGAATAATTTTGGTTGAATCCACTTTGAACTCAGATAGAATACATAATTCCTCTACTTTTAATGGTTTATTTTGCCCATTAATCAATGAGCAAAATAATAAACAAACTATTAATGTTGTAATGTTCTTTATGGATGATTTCATAATCTACTTTATTATTTTATTAATTAGTTTATCTTTAATATGAATGGCTTTCTCTGTCTTTGTTGATTCTATTTGAGTATTTATTATAGGAGAAAATAATAACAACGAAGAGAATAGCACTATACTACCTTTTTTTATTAAGATTATAATCATAGTAACTACCTCTTATATAAATTTCTAATATAATATTTGAATTAACACTTAATATATACTCTTTCATTTCCATATCACTAGGAGAAGGATCTGCAATTATTCTATGGTTATGTACAAAGTACTGCATTATACTTAGGAAGTATAGTCTTTCTTTTCTTCGTTGTTCAGTTTCATTTTCTGAATATTCTAAAATTTTAGTCATCAATTTATCTGTTTCTCTATCATGAGATGATGTAATTAGACAATAAAAGTTATTTTGTACTAAGCTATATTCAACATAAGTATTATCTGCTAAAAACTCAAATATTTGAAAAGATAATAACTTATTGTTCCCTAAGAATAATGATGATTCTCCATTACTGTATTTAAATCCTTTATATATGTTATTTGAAGGCACTTTTTCAATAATTCCTTTTTCAATATTTATATACACATATTTACCTTTTATTATCCTTTCTGGCTTTTTAATATTTAAATCATTATATTCATTTCTTAAATACAATCTATCTGTATCAAGATTATTGGATAATTTATTATTTATATCTATTATGCCCTCAGAGTTTATATAATAATCATAACAAATATCTTCATCTTTAATTAATAAATCCTCTTTAGAAGTAACATTAGTAAAATCTGTTATTTTCCGCCATTCTTCTTCCCAATAATTTACGATATCTTTCATACAATATTTTATTTATAATAATCTTATTAATAGAATCACTATTCTTTTCCCATATTTAAAGGGTATTTCTTTAAAATTCTTTTAGACTCCTTATAAGGATATATCATTTTGATTTCAAGTTTATTTTCATTTCTAAACCTAATTTCGTAAACATTCTTTTTGTAAATTACAATTTGATTATCTATAATATATTTCTTGTATAAAAGCAACTTATTATTTTCTACGCTATAATAAAGATCTTCTGAGTTTTCAGGATATCTACTAGGATATTCTGCTGAACTATCAGCAAGTAAACAAATTTCTAATTTTGGGTATTTTGATTTTGAGAGTTCAAGCCAACATCCAGTAATATCATACTTATTATCCTGAGACATTACTATTGAATAGGATAAGGTAAATGCAAAAACAAGAAAAAAAGTTTTAAAATTTATACCCATAAATAACATTTTATTACCTGAACAAACTTATTGGAAGATGTTTTATAGTATAAATTAAAATAGTTTCTATTTCCAGTATATAATACTTTTTTACCGTTCCATAAACTAATATGACCTGTTGCATCTCCCCAACCTGAAACATGAAAAGAAATTATACCCTTTTTGCCAATTATTGAAGAATTATCTATTATTCCTTTTTCTGCTTTTAATTCAAATACTGGCTCCCCATAGGTATCTTTTATGTATCTCTCCATTTCACGTACTCTTATTGCATATCTTTTTTTATCTTTTCCAATAATGCATAATAATCCTTTTTGTTGTGGAATTTCATGTCCTTTGCAATAGTTTAAAGCTTTACTTACCCTCATTGCACAAGTGTTTTCATATCCCTGCAGATTTTCATATTCAGGATTTATATCTCTAATTACTTCCTCTGCTTTTTCTGTAGAAGGATAGTTTTTCTCCAAATCAGAAAAGTCAGGTAATGATTTTTTCATCAAAGGAGAATAATAAGAGGGCTTTAACAATTCACTTGTATCTGTTATTTTTCGCCATTCTTCTTCCCAGTAATTTACGATATCTTTCATACAATAATATATATTTGGAGCAAGAGCCTTACTCTTGCTCCATGGTTAATAATCTATTTTATTGTTTATTTATTGTAATATGTTGACAAGGACAATTGCAACAATCTTCAAA
>CAZCWK010000090.1:0-5010 GCA_964502355.1 uncultured Bacteroidales bacterium | reverse complement strand
GTGTAGAAGGTTTGATCCACGTTTCAGAAATGAGCTGGTCACAACATCTACGCAGCGCTCAGGATTTCATGAAAGTCGGAGATGCTGTTGACGCAGTAATTCTAACATTAGATCGTGACGAAAGGAAGATGTCCTTAGGTATCAAACAATTGAAAGATGATCCTTGGGCAGCTATTGAAACCAGATTTGCAGTTGGAAGCAAGCATACAGCAAAAGTCAGAAACTTCACAAACTTTGGCGTATTCGTTGAAATTGAAGAAGGAGTTGACGGTTTGATTCATATCAGTGATTTAAGCTGGACTAAAAAAATCAAACACCCAAGCGAATTTACTCAGCTAGGTTCAACTATCGATGTTATGGTTCTTGAAATTGATAAGGAAAACCGTAGACTTAGCCTTGGACACAAACAAATGGAAGAAAATCCATGGGATGTATTTGAAGGAATATTTACAGTTGACAGTGTTCACGAAGGAACAATTATTGAAGTAATTGACAAGGGTGCTGTTATTTCTTTACCTTACGGTGTTGAAGGTTTTGCTACCCCAAAACATCTTGTAAAGGAAGACGGAACAACTGCTCAGGTTGATGAAAAGATTTCCTTCAAGGTTATCGAATTCAACAAAGACGCAAAACGTATCATCTTATCACATAGCCGCATCCACGAAGATGAAGCTAAGGAAGAAGCTCGTGCTACAAAGAAAACTACAGCAAAGAAATCTTCCAAGAAAGAAGAAGAAGAACCATCACAACAGAAGATGGAAAAAACAACTCTTGGTGATATCGATGCATTAGCTGCTTTGAAAGAACAACTTGATTCAAAGAAAAAATAAAGCATTTATAATACTTTATACAGAAGGGTGCCTTTTATAAAGGCACCCTTCATTTTTTTACATCATCTGGTTTCTTATTTTTGTATTACAAATTACTACAATGATGAAATGGTTACGTTTTTTAATCAGCTTAATTATAGTATTCGAAGCTATCACATCTGTGTCATGTAAGTCAGGGAATACATCAGATAATAATACAGAAGTACCAAATCTCTGTATAATGCGTTTTGATCAGGATTTCATGAGCAGAAATGAAAATATTGATTCTTCATTATTATTGCTTTATTCCACAAAAATCATGGAAGTAGGTTATCCCGGAAGTGAAATGTATAATCAGTTTGATTCAATCTTTCATACTGATAAAGAAGTAATAAAGCTGTACGAAGACTGTCAGAAACAATTCAGCAAGACTGAAAATATACAAAATAATCTAAGTAAGGCTTTTGCAAAACTTCATAAATCCTTTCCTGAAATGATAATACCAAAAATAAGTATGCACATATCTTACTTTGGTGAATCAATTGTTTCTTCTGAAGAGTTCTTATCAGCAGCTATTGACAAATATCTGGGAAAAGATTACCCCGGATACAAATCAAGGTTTCAGCCATATCAAAGTCAAAAAATGTATAAAGAGAAAATTGTTTCTGATTATATAACAGGCTGGTTGAGATCAGAGTTTTTTGTAAACAACGGGGCAGGTAATGATTGCCTTCTGGATTATATGATATATGAGGGCAAATTACTTTATCTTCTTAAAAATATTCTTCCAAAAGAGGAAATGCAGAATTTAACCGGTTTCAACGAAGAACAGCTGAATTGGTGTATGAAAAACGAGAAAAAGATGTGGGACGCCCTGAGTAAATTTCAGCACTTATACTCTGCAGACAGACTTACAATAGCCAAATACATTGAAGATGCTCCAAACACTTCTTTTTTTCCTGCAGAGTCACCGGGACGAGCAATAATCTGGAACGGATATAAAATTATAGAGTCCTACATGAAAAACAATAAAGACGTGACTTTAAGAGATCTGATGTTAAACAACGATTCCAGAAAAATACTTTCCACATCTTTATACAATCCCTGATCAAAATCAGGCAATATTAAAAAAGTCTCAGTTCTTATGAAGTAATCACTGGATATCCTCGTATAATTTCATTTCACAATTCCTGCAATCAAAGTCAGCTCTTACTCTATTACCTTGATTAACAAGATAAAGAGGAAGCTTTATATAATTTGATTTATTCTCCTTCAGGCAATAACCCAATTCATGAAGGAGGCAATACTTATTATGCATAAGCACCCTTGGACTGCATACCTCAGACTTAATATCAGTTTTGCTTTCCATCGCAGGTTCTAATACACTTACTCCATGAATCCTGTAAAATTCTTCGGCCAACTTGTTGAGAACATTACCCTTATAGTCAACATTCTTTTCAACATATTCATGCCTGGTTTGCGAAATTCTTTTCTCATTTCTTCTGTATGCAATCCTTAAAACAGAATCCATTTTATCAGTTAAATTCTTACGAATCCCCGACCATACAGATACCGGCACAAACCATTCATTTTTAAAATCAACATTAATTTCCGTAACCTCATATTTTGTATTGCCCAGCTTTGAAAACTCATTTTCAATAACCTGACGCTGAGGTTTTTTAGCAACAACTTTCTCACATTCATGGCAAACAACAGCCATATTGCCGTATTTATCCTCCATTCGAGCGGCGAAGCCAAAACTAATTTCAGAAATACTGATTATAACCGGAATAAACCTTTCAGCAGAATTTCTTTCAAGCTCTTTATTAAATTCATGATCAAAATTCCTGTAAAGTACAGTACCCTTTGTCATATCAGGCATAGAAGAAGGGAAAATTACATTTTCTTCTGCCCTGTTTACTCTGAAACCGTCATAATTAAAATTTTCACGAATATTCTCAAAAGCTATCTTCTTTTCACTTAATGCAACTTTGCTTATTTTGGTTTCTCCTTCATTGTTTTCTTCCGAATACTTTCTAAAAGGAGTTTTTCCTTTCAAAAAGAAACCAATGCCATCACCATTATTCAGCACTTTGTCTGATAATACAAATAATCTATCATTCAGCACCTTTGTAACTACCCCAACTTTCTCACCCATAGATTTAGGTGTATCAGGATTTGTTAAACCTTTTGTCCTTGAGTGTAGAAAATAATCGGTGAAACCACGGTTAAAACTCTTTGATGGATCAGGCTGAAATAATAATCTGGTTTCACCAATAGAGGACCTTTTGAGATCATCCCTTACTGAAATTACTTCATCAATTTGATTTCTGTACCAGGCTGTGATATTCTTTACATAATTAACATCTTTAAGTCTGCCCTCTATTTTAAAAGATGATATTCCTGCATCAATCAACTCAGAAATATTCGAAGTTCTGTTTAAATCTTTAAGAGACAATAAGTGTTTTTGCCTGATTAAAACATTCCCATCAGCATCAACTAAATCATAGGGAAGCCTGCAGTATTGTGCACATTCGCCTCTGTTAGCACTCCTTCCACACATAGTCTGACTAAGATAGCATTGTCCGCTATAACTCACACATAAAGCACCATGTATAAAGCATTCAAGTTTTACCTTAGTCTGTGATGAAATTTCTTTAATCTGTTCTATGGATAATTCTCTTGCCAATACCACCTGTGAGAAACCAACGTCTTCAAGAAACTTAACCTTTTCAGGATTTCTGTTATCAGTTTGAGTGCTTGCATGTAATTCAATAGGTGGAATATTGAGCAAAGTTATTGCCATATCCTGTATTATCAGGGCATCCACTCCTATTTCCCAAAGTTTCCAAATCAGGTCTTCTACTTCCTGCAATTCATCATCATAAAGTATGACATTCAATGCAACATAAATTCTGACATTCCATTGATGTGCAAAATCAACTACATCTTTAATATCTTCGATACTGTTACCTGCAGCGGATCTTGCTCCAAATTTAGGAGCGCCTATGTAAACTGCATCAGCACCATGAATAATTGCCTCTCTGGCACATTCTGCATTCTTTGCCGGAGCAAGTAATTCTATTTCTCTTTTAGTAATCACTAATAGTATTTATTGTGTTGTATGTAAATAAACAATCTTCGAATATCTTCACCGGAAACCAGTAAAGAAAACAATCCTGCATTCACACCTAATTTGTATCAGGCCGAAAATTTAAAAACTATCACTTTATCTGCGAAATATCAAATGGCGTTTCCTGATAAACGAAATAGTTCAACCAATTGGTAAATAACAGATTTGCATGAGCCCGCCACTTAACAACAGGAGTTCCATCCGGATTATCGTCTTTGTAATAATTTCTCGGAATTTCAATTAGTAACCCTTTTGCCAAATCACGTTTATATTCTGTATCAAGTGTATTCGGAGAATATTCAGAATGACCTGTAATATAAAATTCCCTTCCATTTCTTGCCATAACCATATAAACTCCAGATTCATCTGACTCTGAAAGTAAAGTCAATTCCGGAACTTTCTCAATATCTTTTCTAAGTATTTCTGTATGGCGACTATGTGGAACATAAAACTCATCGTCGAAACCACGGAAAATAGAATTTTGACAATCATTAATACCATGTTTGAATACACCAAACATCTTTTTTGACAATTTATATTTTGGTATGCCGTAGTTATAATAAAGTCCCGCTTGTGCAGCCCAACATATAAAAAATGTTGAAGTTACATGTGTTTTAGCCCAATCAAATATTTGAGTAAGCTCATCCCAATATGTAACCTCATTATATTCAAGTTGTTCTACAGGAGCACCTGTTATAATCATTCCATCATATTTCTGATCACGCATCTTGTAGAAGGATTTGTAAAAAGCCTTCATGTGTTCAATCGGAGTGTTTTTAGAAGTATGACTTTTTAGCTTCATAAAATCAATTTCCAACTGAAGAGGCGTATTTGACAATAATCTGATCAAATCTGTTTCAGTAGTTATTTTAAGAGGCATCAAATTAAGAATAACAATCTTCAAAGGACGTATATCCTGTTCTGATGCACGTCCTGTATCCATCACAAAAATATTCTCATCTTTGAGCAGTTCTACTGCAGGCAAATTTACAGGAAGGTTGAGTGGCATAATAAATAAATGAATATGAACTACAAAAGTACAACTTTTGCTCGAAAAAACCCCATTTA
>CAZCWK010000089.1:0-5889 GCA_964502355.1 uncultured Bacteroidales bacterium | reverse complement strand
CTTGTCTTTTTGAGGCTTTTAATCTTTTAAGGAGGATACTTGAGAAAATTACTCAGGGAGAATCAATGTACCAATCTCCTACAGACATGGGTGTAAACCGTGCAAGTGCAGGGATTATAAATGATGAAGTCGTTTCCAAAGCAGGATATGATGAAGTAATCAGAAGATATTTCAGATCAAAGGTTGAGTACACAATGGGACTAGCTGATAAAAAGACAGTTAAACAGTCTCAGGCAATAATGAAAAAAATAGGAGCAAAGGAAACAGACAGAAGAGTAGTTGTTCCGGCCAGAGAGGCAGCCAAAGAGGCTGAGACTCATGGTAAGGGTAATGCCGGTATTTTTTGTGGCTCTGCTATTGAATTACATGATGGCACAATAATCACAGGCAAAAACTCGCATCTGTTACATGCTTCATCAAGCCTTATATTAAATGCTACTAAACATCTTGCAGGTTTACCGGACAATATGATACTTTTACCTGAAAGCATTATTGATTCTGTAACACACCTGAAAAAAGATATATTAAATGGCAAAAAGGTCAGCCTTGATATTGAGGAAACGTTGATAGCTCTTGCTATCAGTGCTCTATCTAATCCTGCCGCTCAGATGGCACTGGAAAAACTTAAGGAATTAAAAGGCTGTGAAGTCCACTCCACTCATATACCAACTTCCGGTGACGAAGCCGGTTTCAGGAAATTAAAGGTTAATCTGACCTGTGATCCTGAGTTTTCAAGTAAAAGATTGTTTATAAGTGAGTAAATTAACTTTAAACCGTATTTGCGTACCTTCATTAATTTTATTTCTGTCAAAATGTTCAAGAAAATATTATTTGCATTTCTGTTATTTGGTTCAATAGCTAATGCTCAACACAGGGAAAGACAAGCTCCCGTATTGCACGAAGTTTCAAATCAACAAATAGTAGTTAGTGTATATCCTGAAGCTGTAAAAGTTGAAAAAGTCAATGAATACTGGTTTAAAATACTGGATAAATCAAGCAAAACAATAGGTTTTGCAATGTCAAGCAGCGATTTTTGCAAGAATGTTAAAGGATACAGAGATACCACTCCGGTTTTAATTGTAACTGACAAGAAATTTGTAATAAAGAAAGTCGCTCTTCAGTCAAATTATGAATCAATTAATTACGTTGATAATCTGGAAAGGAACGGTTTCTTCAAATCATGGGTAGGCAAGAACGTGAAAAAAGCAAAAGCAGCACAGATAGACGGAACAACCGGTGCTACCTATACTGCTAATGCTGTTACAAAAAATGTAATGTTCCTTTTAGAAAACGGGGCAAAAAAGATGCCTGAGATCTGATTAATTCTTACTTCTCTTCAGTAGGAACCAGTATGATTTCCGCAATGTTATTTTGTTCAATTAAAGTTTTTGCAACTTTTTGAATGTTCTCAGGACTTATTGAATCGACTAGTTTGTCATAGCTGTTAACAACATCAATGCCATCCTTATACTGTGCGATAATAGCTTGTTGCCACCAACCGTTATCCTGCAGATTCTCATTGTACTGTTTTTTCAGATTAAGCTTGACCTTGTTCAGGATTTCCTGGTCTGGACCCTTCTCTGCAATATTCTTAATTTCTGAATGTACAATACCGAGCATTTTCTTGTAAACTTTAGGATCAGTGCTGAAGTATGCGGTTAGGAAACCAGAAGGTGTTGGCTTCTGACTTACACTGGCAGAAGTACTTACTCCATATGTAGCTCCTTCAGCTTCTCTAATTGTTTCAGTATATCTGATTCTCAGGATATTTCCCAGTGTGGCAAAATACAGTCGATTTTCGATGTTGAAAGGCACATCGGCACTATACTGAATATAATTGGTAATCTTACTTATTTCAAGTTTCTTTTCTATCTCACGGTATATATTGCCTTTTGCATAATTCATACCAACATCTTTCCAGTTTTCACGTGTCTTTGATGTCTTCATACCACCCAAATATTTTTCGACAAGAGGTTTGAGAGTATTAAGATCAATATTTCCAATAAACATGAATGTGAAGTCAGCAGGATTTGCAAATCTTTCCTTATATACTTTCATCATGGTAGGATAATTAATCTTATCAAGAATACTGACATTGTTTGGCAATACTCTTGGATGGTGATTCATAGTGATGGCATTAACAGAATCGGAATATGAATTTGCCGGATTCAAAGCGGCATTTTCCAACTGTGTCTTGTAAGATTTTATCACAGTGTTATATGCGTTTTCATCTTCTCTGATGGCTTTAAAATTCAGGTAGGTAAGTTGCAACATCGTTTCAAGATCCTTAACAGAAGATGATCCGCTCAATGATTCTTCGTAATTGCTTATCGATGTCGATACTCTGGCTATCTTGCCGGCAAGCTTTTTATTAAGTGAGGTAAGATTAAATTTTCCGAGACCACTTTGGGCAATTACTGGACCTGCAATTTTTGCTGAAGCAAGTTCATCCTGTGAAACCAGACTGGTTCCACCCATACTCCATGCAGACATTCTTATCTCATCATCCTTAAATTTGGTAGGTTTAATAATGACTTTAATGCCATTTGATAAAGTCCATTCGGTTACATCATCAAATTTACCTTTTACTACTTTTTTAACTTTACCTGATTTGATTTTTGCAGAAACCAAAGGTTCATCAGATACATTGTCTTTGTATGCAGCGATATCCAAAGTCTTCATAGCTTCCAGCTCTTTCTGAAGCATTTCCTCACTTGGATAGTTTATACCATCCTTTTTCGGTCCGAAAATCGCGTAAACTACTCCTTTAGAATTAAGAAGTTTTGTAATGTATTGATTAATACCTTCGACCTTAATCATTGGCAGTAATTTTTTCGCAAAGTCAAACTCCCATGCTATACCCGGAATTCCTTCCAGTTCAGTGAAATTTCTGGCATACTCTCTTACAAGAGTGTTGTTTCTCTGTTGATTTCTCTCGTTGTAAACTTTTTCTGTGCTGCTAAGGATCTGAACTTTAGCCCTTTCAAGCTCAGTATCAGTGAAACCATACCTTTTTAATGATTCTACTTCCTTTAATAGTCTGGCTCTTGCTTCATTTTCCTTGCCAAGTACAGGGTCTGCTCCAAATGAAAACGCATCTTTTGTACGGGTTGCAGAAGAAATATATCCGGAAATAGAAGCAAGAGGAGATTCAGGTTCCTGTACGATTTCATTAAATCTTGCTCTTATCATTGTTGAAACCAGATTATTAATTACACTGACAGAATAACCCTGAACAGATTGTTTTACTTCATCGGGCATAGGCTCAAATCTATAATCCAGGTTTATGGATGTGGTTTCCATTTCAGGATCAATGAACACACCGGTTACAGGTCTTTCTTTGTCAGGGACTTTGTAATATATTCTTTCGGCCGGGTTAACAGGTGCCGGAATATCAGCGAATAAATCTTTGATTTTCTGTTCAATTTTATTGACGTCAATGTCTCCGACTACCAGAATAGCCTGAAGGTCAGGCCTGTACCATTTTTTATAGTAATTTCTGAGGGTTTCATACTTGAAATTGTTAATTACGGCAGTATCACCTATTATATCCCTTTTTGCATATTGTGATCCTTCCATGATTACTTTATTGGATTCTTTCCAAAGTCTCCTTGCTGCATTCTGACCCTGTCTCCATTCTTCACGTATTACGCCTCTTTCTTTATCTATCTCCTTGTCTTCAAGAAGTATAAAGCTTGACCAATCGTGTAATACAAGTAATGCAGAGTCAACAATGCCCTCTCTTGTAACAGGTACATCAGAAAGATTATAGACTGTCTCATCAAGTGATGTATATGCATTAATATTTGCTCCGAATTTTACGCCAATGGTTTCAAAGTAATTTATAAGGTTTTTGCCGGGATAATTTTTGGTACCGTTAAAGGCCATATGTTCAAGGAAATGAGCCAATCCGTTTTGGTCATCCTCTTCAAGTATAGCACCTACATTTTGAGCAATGTAAAACTCTGCCCTTTGTTTGGGCTGTTCATTATGACGGATGTAGTACGTTAGTCCGTTACTTAACTTGCCGTAGCGTACAGCCGAATCAACCGGCAACTTTTGCATGGTTTGGGCACTGATAGTCAAAACACTTAATGCAAGAAATACTTGAAAGATAATACTGATTTTTTTCATATTGCTGATCTTCAGATTAACACATTGTTTAAGAAAATCTCTTATTTTAACCTTATCAAACAAAAATAGCTAAAAAATCAAAAAAAAGCCTTTTTAAATCCAAAAATGGTCAATGGAAATCAATTAGATATAATTTTTACATCTTTTTTCTATCTTTGTCGTCCAAAACCAGTTATCATGAATACTAAAAGTTATAAGCTAGCTAACAATTTATCGGGTTGGGTAGCATTTTTAATTGCTGCAGTGACTTATCTGCTGACAATTGAGCCTACAGCCAGTTTCTGGGACTGTGGTGAGTTTATTTCCACAGCATATAAGCTTGATGTCGGACACCCTCCCGGAGCCCCTTTCTTCATGTTGATGGGTCGTTTCTTCTCAAATTTTGCATCAAGTCCTGACAAGGTCGCCATAATGATTAATTCGATGTCAGCCCTGTTGAGTGCATTCACCATATTATTTCTTTTCTGGTCAATAACTCATCTGGCAAAAAAGATTGTTGTAAAGGATCAAGAAAAAATGACGTTAGGTCAGGCAATTACTGTACTTGGTGCAGGTTTTGTCGGAGCCTTGGCTTACACTTTCTCAGATACTTTCTGGTTTTCTGCTGTAGAAGGTGAAGTTTATGCTTTCTCATCTTTGTTTACTGCTGTTGTTTTCTGGGCTATCCTGAAATGGGAGGAAAACGAATCCCAGCCACATGCTGAAAAATGGATTATTCTTATTGCTTATTTAATGGGTCTTTCAATCGGTGTTCACTTATTGAACCTGCTTTGTATCCCTGCAATAGTGCTTGTATATTATTTCAAAAAGTCATCGAAGGTTACTGCTAAAGGTTCCTTACTTGCATTATTAGTTTCATTTATAATTGTTGGAATAGTTCTTTATGGCATCGTTCCCGGTTTTGTAAACATGGCAGGCTGGTTTGATCTTTTATTTGTCAACGTTTTAGGATTTAGTTATAATACAGGTGCAGTATTCTATGTTTTGTTGATGGCTGGTCTTATTGCCTGGGGTCTTTATGAGACATTCAAAGGCAAAAGCGCGATACGTATGAAGATTGCATTTTGTGTGAATATAGTTGCTGTCGGTTTGCCATTTATTGGTAATTCAGTAATCGTTTGGATTTTACTATTGGGAGCGGTAATTGCATTTGTATTCTGGTGGAAAAAGTTAGACCAGAAGCTTATGAATACCATTTTACTATCATTAATGGTAATGCTGATAGGCTATTCAAGTTATGGCGTGACTGTTATAAGATCTAACGCTCTGCCACCTATGGATCAGAACTCTCCTAAAGACATGTTTTCATTGGAAAGTTATCTTAATCGTGAACAATACGGAGATGTGCCTTTGATATATGGTGAAACCTTTGCCTCAGATATTAAATGGGAAGCTCAGGGCAGGACATGTGTGCCTGTATATAAGAAAGAAGGAGCTCTCTGGAACCAGATAGCAAAAAAGAATCCAAACGAAAAAGACAAATATATTATTACCGGATATAAGGAAGTTCCGGCTATGGCTGATGCTTGTAATATGTTCTTCCCGCGTATGCATAGTAAAAGACCGGATCACGTAGAACAATATAAATCATGGAGTAAATTTAAGGGTGAGCCGGTGGTTCTTGACCGTTGTGGTCAGAAAGAAACTGTGATGAAACCGACCATGGCTGAAAATCTCAGATTTTTCTTCTCTTATCAGGTTAATTTCATGTACTGGAGATACTTTATGTGGAATTTCTCAGGAAGACAAAATGAT
>CAZCWK010000088.1:0-6408 GCA_964502355.1 uncultured Bacteroidales bacterium | reverse complement strand
GAATTTTTATGGTGAAATGCCTTTAAATTATAACGTTGTGATAAATACGGATCATCCGCTGATGAAAAACCTTCTTGAATCCGGTGATGAAGATGAAAAGGGAGTAAAGGTTAAACAACTAATTGACCTCGCATTGCTTTCAAACGGTTTACTAAAAGGTGAATCCCTGACTAATTTTGTAAAGAGAAGTTATGGTATGATTAACTAAAATATTGGAAATTTTAGTATTTATTTTATTAAATTTGGGAATCCTTAATCATTTTATGACCGGGATTCCTTTTTTTATTTGTTATTACATTTTTTGGTAGGTGAAACGCATAATTACATTCTTTATTTTTATTTCTGTTTTATCAGGAATAATATCTGAAGCACAAACTGTAGGTGTCGTCATGAGTGGCGGAGCCGCTAAAGGTGTTGCACATATAGGTATGCTTCAGGCACTTGAAGAAAACGGTATACCGATTGATTATGTTGCTGGCACATCCATGGGAGCGATTGTATCCGGACTATACGCTATAGGTCTTTCACCTCAGGAAATGCTTGATATGATTAAATCTAAAGATTTCAACAACTGGATGACGGGCACAGTGGATAATGAATTTATTAACTTCTTTGGTAAACCTGATCCAAAACCTGACATCATTAATACTTCGATTTCATTGACTGATACTGTATTTAAGACAGGAAAAATATTGCCTACAAGTCTTTATGACCCAATTCAGATGAATTTCGCATTTCTTGAGTTGTTTACTCAGTATACTGCAGCATGCAGAGGAGATTTTAATCAATTGATGGTGCCTTTCAGATGTGTTGCGGCTGATGTCAACAACAGATCACCGTTTATTATGAAAAATGGAGATTTAGGTGATGCTATCAGAGCTTCAATGAGTTTTCCTTTTGTTTTTAAAGCCATCAAAATTGATGGAAAATTACTTTATGACGGAGGTATTTATAACAATTACCCGGTTGATGTTATGATTAAAGATTTTAATCCTGACAGAATGATCGGTAGTGTGGTTACTAATAATAAGGAAGATTTGGAAGATTATGACATGGCCGGTCAGCTTGTAAATATGATCATGCAACCCAGTAATTACGATATACCTGAAGGTAAAGGACTGCAAATGAATTTTGATTTATCAAAAGTGCCTTTGTTTGATTTTTATAAAGCAGACTCAATATTTAAAATTGGTTATGAAGGTACGATAGCCAGAATTGATGAAATTAAAAAATTAATTAGCCGCAGGGTTGATCCTATGTCAATAAGACTAAAAAGAGCAGTTTTCAGAAGTAAGATCCCTGCACTGAGATTCAGAGAAATCATTGTTAACGGAACAACTGAAACTCAAAAAGAATATTTAATGAAAGTGCTGGGGCATGACGGAAAAGATATTTTTTCCCTTCAGGAATTTAAAGAAGGTTATTTTAAATTATTATCTGATAAAAAGATTTCCGAAATCAGACCTCATGCACTGTTTAATCCGGCTGATAGTTCTTATAAATTGATTCTGGATGTTGAAATCAAAAATAATATTGACATTGCAATCGGAGCTAATATTTCATCATCGACCTCAAACCAGATTTACTTAGGTGTTGGATATAAAATACTCAATCAATTCGCTCAAAATTATAATGCTGATGCATATATGGGTAAAATACTCAATGCTTTCAGTTTATCATCTACCTTTAAGTTTACCGAGAAACTGCCACAATACTTTAAACTGGAACTTACAAATCTGAATTACAATTACTTTCAGGATAACAGGTTGTTTTACCAGGAAGATCAACCTGCTTTTATTAAACAGCACGAGTTTTTCCTGAGATCAAAATATGGATTGCCGGCATTTAAAAATGGAAAAATTGAAATTGGTTTGGCAGGTGGCATCTTATATGATAAATATATGCAAACTCAACTTGAATCCTTCTCTGATAAAAATTTTGACCGAAGTACATATTCAATACTTAATTTCTCTTCGATATATGAAAATAATACTCTTAATGATAAACAGTATCCGGTTTCTGGTAAAAGGAATTTTCTGACCTTTCAGTACCTGCTGGGTATTGAAAGTTATCAATATCCCGATTCTACAGGATATTTATCCAAGGACGATAAAGGGCTCTCTTATTTTCAACTATCCGGAGGTCTGGAATATTATAGTCCTATAAATGATAAGTGGATTCTTGGTACTAAGGCTGAATTTGTATTTAATAACAAAAGATTATTGGATAACTATTCGGCCAGTATAATTCAGGCGCCGGCTTTTGCACCTACATTACATAGTAAATCCATTTTTAACGAAGGATACAGATCCAATCAGTATATGGCATTAGGAATTACACCTATTTGGAAAATTAATCCTTCAATGTTTTTACGTTCAGAAGCGTATGGATTTTTCCCTTTAACAATGATTAAACCGGCTGCTGACAGGATAGCAATAAATAATCATTCCTGGTCAAATATTAAGTATATTGCTGAAGTGGCTTTGGTATATCAACTACCATTCACTTCATTAAGCTTATTTATAAACAATTACAGTTATCCTAAAGGCAACTGGAATTTCGGAGTTAATATAGGTTATCTGTTATTTGGAAAACGATTTATTGAATTATAATCATAAAATGCATTTTTTTGGTTGCACAGTTAATTTTTATGGGTTATATTTGCAACCGCAAAAGCAACAAGGCTACGTAGCTCAATTGAATAGAGCATCTGACTACGGATCAGAAGGTTACAGGTTTGAATCCTGTCGTGGTCACAAAAAAACCGGAAAGAATATTTCCGGTTTTTTTATTTTTAAAGCGATTTACTTAATAAACCCATATCAAAAAGGAACGTTGTTATCCGGAATAAAACTATAACCTGAACCTTCACTTTCAAAAGTTGATTCCTGATTAATTCTGGAACTTAAGATTGGGCCATCAGTATTTGGTAAATAATCATCTTCTTCATCAGTAAACTTCGCGAACTGTTTTATAAATTTCAATCTTACATCTCCTACAGCTCCGTTTCTGTGCTTAGCCACAATTAATTCAGCTATGCCAAGTGTACTTTTACCTTGTGAATCTTCAAATATTTTATAGTATTCAGGACGATGAATAAAGCAAACCATATCCGCATCCTGCTCGATAGCTCCGGACTCACGAAGGTCTGAAAGTTGTGGCCTTTTAGAATCTGCCATATTCGCACCTGAACGTGATTCTACGGCACGGTTGAGCTGAGATAATGCGATAATTGGAATATTTAACTCTTTAGCCAATCCTTTAAGAGACCTGGAAATTATACTTACTTCCTGCTCCCTGTTTCCAAAACCAGAACCTCCTGCATTCATCAATTGAAGGTAGTCAATAATGATTAATTGTACATTTTCCTCCCTAACCAACCTTCTGGCCTTTGTTCTGAATTCAAATATCGATAAACTTGGGGTATCATCTATAAAAATCGGAGCATCATAAAGATCATTAATCTTTTTATCCAGTTGTTCCCATTCATATTTTGCAAGTCTTCCGTTTTTAATTTTTTCTCCTTCAATCTCGCACACATTAATTATCAATCGGTTAACTAATTGAACATTAGACATTTCAAGAGAAAAAACAGCAACAGGCTTTTTAAAATTGACTGCAATATTTTTGGCCATTGATAAAACGAATGCAGTTTTACCCATAGCAGGTCTTGCGGCGATAATTACAAGGTCAGATCTCTGCCATCCGGATGTTATCTTATCCAGATCGGTGAAACCGGTAGGAAGACCACTAAGACCATCTTCTCTTTTTGCTGCCAGATTGATTAAATCCAAAGCTTCCTTGATCACCGGATTAATCTGGATAACCTCTTTCTTCATATTTTTTTGAGATATCTCAAAAAGTCTGGATTCGGCTTCCTGCATTAAATCATCGACATCTACGGTATCATCAAATGCTTTTCCCTGAATTTGAGAAGTAAAATTAATAAGCTCTCTTGAAAGATATTTTTGTGCAATAATTCTCGCATGAAATTCAAGATGCGCAGAAGATGCCACCTTATTGGTAAGTTGAGCGATATAATAAGCTCCACCAGCATTCTCAAGAGTACCAAGCTTTTTAAGTTGTTCCTGAACCGTCAGCATATCTACAGGCTTCTGAGCTAATGAAAGCTCTTGTATTGCTGTATATATTAGTTGATGTGATTTTTCGTAAAAACTCTCAGGCTTTATAATATCACTTACTATAGCATAGGCATCCTTTTCAAGCATTAAGGCTCCTAATACTGCTTCTTCAAGTTCTTTAGCTTCCGGAGGCATTCGCCCAATACCTGATACAACTTGTTGAGACTGATATGATTTTTTTCGTTTTCCTGAATCCTGCATAATTCGTATTTGGTTTCCTCAAAGTTAAACAACAAATCAATATCCTGCGAAAAAAGGTTTCAACAATCAATTGTTGATAACTTGCCCTGTAAATCCTAAATTTGTATCTTTGTATTGTTATTCTGGAATAAATACCGGCTATATAGAGGATATGATTTGTTTTCCAAATGCAAAAATCAACCTGGGTTTGAGGGTTACGGAAAAAAGGATTGATGGTTATCACAATATTGAAACCATTTTCTATCCATTACCTGTCAGTGATGCGCTTGAAATTGTCCCGTCAAATACTGATGATGATTACAGGCTCAATATTAGTGGAGAAATGCCTCAAACCGAAACAGAAAACAATCTTGTTACTAAAGCTTACCGACTATTAAAATCAGACTATTTCCTTAAACCTGTTGATGTTCATTTATTTAAGGCTATCCCTTCGGGCGCAGGTCTGGGTGGAGGTTCATCGGATGCGGCATTTATGATAAAACTTCTGAATGATTATAATAAACTTAATCTTTCAGAAGAAAAAATGGAACTTTTGTCATCTCAAATAGGATCAGATTGCCCATTTTTTATAAAAAACAGACCGCAACTTGCAAAAGGTACCGGGAATATTTTTAGCAGTACAAGTATTTCACTAGAAGGCTTTTACATGATTCTTATTAAACCGGACATTCATGTTTCTACTGCAGAAGCATATTCTTTGGTCAAACCTTCTCTTCCTGAAAATTCACTGGATTCTTTAATTAAAGAACCTGTTCGGAAATGGAAAAATCTGATTGTAAATGATTTTGAAAATGGAGTTTTTGAAAAACATCCTGAAATAGCTGAAATAAAGAAAAAATTGTATTCAAACGGAGCTTTGTTCTCATTGATGACAGGCAGTGGTTCAGCTGTTTATGGTCTTTTTGAGAAAAAAATTGATTTGAAGGAATACTTTAAAGAGTATTTTTACTGGTGTGGTTATCTATCATAAAATTAAATATTTATGGCAAAAATTAAAGGAGCAATAGAAGTAGATGTTGAGCGTTGTAAAGGTTGTGATTTGTGTGTAAAAGCATGTCCTTTTGATGTTTTGGCTATGTCTAAAGAAGTAAATAAAAGGGGTTATTCGTATTCCTATATGTTAAATCCTGATAATTGCACAGGTTGTGCAAGTTGTGGTTTGGTTTGTCCTGATGGATGTATAAAAGTTTATAAAGTAAAATTATAATTTCCACATATATGAATGAAATAATGTTATTGAAGGGTAATGAGGCTATCGCACATGCTGCAATAAGGTGTGGAGCAGATGGTTATTTTGGATATCCTATTACACCTCAATCAGAAATAATGGAAACCCTGATGGCTTTGAAGCCATGGGAAACTACCGGTATGGTAGTATTGCAAGCTGAAAGTGAAGTTGCTTCAATCAATATGGTTTTTGGTGGTGCAGCTACCGGCAAAAAGGTTTTAACTTCATCTTCAAGTCCAGGAGTAAGTTTGATGCAGGAAGGCATTTCATTTGCTGCCGGAGCTGATCTTCCGATGCTGATCGTTAACGTAATGAGAGGTGGTCCTGGTCTGGGCACTATCCAGCCAAGCCAATCTGATTATTTTCAATCTGTTAAAGGTGGTGGTCATGGTGATTATAAACTAATAACTCTCGCTCCGTCTTCTGTTCAGGAAATGGCAGATTTTGTTGATTTGGGATTTACTTTATCTTTCAGATATAGAATACCCTGTATGATTCTTACAGACGGAGTTATTGGGCAGATGATGGAAAAAGTTACTTTACCTGAATTCAAATCAAGAAGAACTGCTGAAGAAATTGATATCGAAAATCCATGGGCTGCTACAGGCAAACCTGAAAAAAGAGGCAGAAATATCATAACTTCATTGGATCTTGATCCTTACAGGATGGAAAAGAAAAATGATGAGAGACATGAAAGGTACAGATTAGTTGAAATTAAAGAAGTAAAATACGAAGAATTTCACTGTGATGATGCTGATTATCTGATTGTTGCATTTGGTTCATCTGCAAGAATTTGTCAGGCGAGTGTACAACAGCTCAGGGGAGCCGGTATAAAAG
>CAZCWK010000087.1:0-6618 GCA_964502355.1 uncultured Bacteroidales bacterium | reverse complement strand
TGCACTGGTCGGCGATGGACAGCCCGATGCCGGTTGCCTGGAGCTCGAGGGCGATCTCCTCGTCCACGAGCTCGTACAGCGTCAGTCCTTTATGTTCAATTTTTTTTTAAGGATTGCGACCTCAAGCTGGTGCTTCCCCAGTTCCACGAAGGTCTCTTCCTGGATCTTCTTGCTTTCCTCCAGCTCCTTGCGCAGTTTTTGCAGTTCCTTGCTGAACTCCCCGTTGAGGAATGCTTTCTTCCAGGTCGTCACCATGCTCGGGGATATCCCGTATGCAGTCGCTAGTTCTGCCACCGGTGTCTTTTCCTTGAGAGCCTCGACCGCTACTTCTTTTTTGAACGATTCGCTGTAAGTTTTCCTGTTACGTCCCATTTTCTGCTCCGTTTTCAACGGTAACAGCAATTCGTTATTTTTGCACCTCCCTGTCTCAGTTCATGGTCTTATTATAGAAGCTGCTTGATCGAGATCCTTGGCCGAAGCACAGACAGAGCCTGCGATCTTCAATGCAAGGAAAAGCCCTGAGATGCCTCTTTGCTCTCGCTAGCTACATCGTCGTTGATGGTGACGGTTCTGACTGGTATGCCTTCCTCTCGGCGGCAATGTCGAAACTCATGACATCCCCGGCATAGCTGCCGCAGACAAGCAGCACCCCAGATCCTCTCTGACAGGCCTTTGCCGTTTCATAGACAACCTGAGGGTTGGGGGAGGCGAAGATATTGCCTACTGCATCGGCCATGCTCTCGCCGATCAGGCCATGGCAGATAGGTTCATGGCCGATGCCGCCTCTGACGAGCAAGGCAACCTTAAGCTGTGGAATATCCTTCTTAACAAGGCCATTGACCCCGTCAGCCTTGACTGCTGAGCCGTTGTACCCAGCAACCAGGCCATCGATCATGTCCTTTGCAAGCATTGCTCGATCAATGATCAGGGGCTTCATAATTTCACCTGCTATCTAAGGTTGCGTACATAGTAAGTTACGATGCTTCACAAGGCCACATGTGGCAGGCTTGTTTGCATGATAGATGTCTATGATTCTCCAGCTAATTTGCCCAGCAAGGGAGTTCAAGCATATACAGGCTGCTCTGAGCATGTTACGCTACACCTGTTATTAAATAACCTTGCCAGGAGGAAACCATGAAACGCATTTTGAGGTTCTTTGGTCTTTTATGTCTGCTGCTCGTATTGGCTTCCTGCGCAATAGCCAGCCAACTTGCAAAAGATCCATTTGCCCAAACAAAGGAAGCAGCGCATTCAGTCGGCGAAGCCCTTGTGAGTGAGAACGGAGGATCGAGTGCTGCTAGCATTGCCATCCTCTACAAAGGCTCTATCATATACAGCGAAGGCTTTGGCCTGAGGGATATGGAACAGAAGCTTGGCGTTGATGAGCAGACACGTTTCAATATCGGTTCAATCAGCAAGATATTCACTGCAGCATCTGTGCTTCTGCTTCAGGAGGATGGGCTTCTCGACCTTGATGACAAGGTCTGCCATCTTCTTCCTGCCTTTGCCTTGCTGGATGAGAGATACAAGGACATCACGGTGCGCATGCTGCTCAATCATACATCGGGCTTGCAGGGAACCAACATGCTGGGGGCCTTTACCGCAGCACCAAATGACGAATACATAGATCAGACCTTGGAAACCTTGGCACAAACCAGTCTTAAGTCTGACCCTGGGGTTTTCGCACCCTACTGCAATGACGGCTTTACGGTTGCACAAGCTCTGGTAGAACATCTGAGTGGGCTTTTTTTCGCAGATTTCCTGCAACAGAGAATCTTTGGCAAGCTGGGCATGCGTGATTCCTCCGTGGGATTTGCAGCCGATGAGCAGAATATGGCTTATGGATATAACGGACGCACCACAAGGCTTCCCGTTGAGTACTTGAATATTGTAGGTTCCGGCGGCATCACCTCAACTGCAGAGGACCTGTGCCGCTTTGCACTTGCACTGTCAACAGAAGAGCTGTTCAATGAGTCTTCACTTGCAGAATATCTGGCAGATCAGAAGCCATATTATACCCAGCAGAGCACCTTCTCCAGACTGCTCACCTACGGCTTGGGCTGGGACTTCGTTTCATGGGAGCCGTACCAGAGCCAAGGTGTTCAGGTTCTGGGAAAGACAGGAGGAACCTTCCAGTACTCGACCATACTGTATGCTTTGCCTCAGACTCAGAGCGCCGTGGTGGTGCTTGCTTCAGGCCAAATGGATCACATAGGATCTACGCTGCCCATCGTTGATGCGTTTTTGAAAGAATCTGGACAGATGCCAGATAGCAGCTCTGAGAGCAAGCAGTCTTCAGAGGCGCAGGCGCTTCCCTTTGGCATCGAGGCCTACAGCGGCTACTATGCGGGAGGCTTGGGTCTGGTCAAGCTCAGCTTCAACCAGCAGGACTCGACGCTTCTGCTTGAAACCTATGACGGGGACTCTTTTGTTGAGGCCAGTACATCAACTCATATCGGAAATGGAATCTTTGAAGACCAGAAGGGAGTTCTTAACGCATTTGAAACGCTATTTGATGTCCCCTGTCTTCTGAATCTTCAAAGGCCTTTCAACAATGCCAGCATTGCCCTGACCAGGCTCGAACAAGAGGTCTTGCCTGTAGACCACGACTTTGTGGAAGGAATGTACCTCCCTCTCAATTTCATGAAAAGCGACTTGTATTTCCCCATGTTCAACCTCCTTTTTGTTGAAGAGATGCCTTCCTATCTCCTTCTTGATGGAGTTGCCTATCTCATTGTCAATGAAAGAAGGACAGCCATGGTCATACCTGTGCTGCGTGACCAAGCAGAGCCAAGCATCGATGAGCATGGACATCTGGTCATCAGTGCATACCAGTGCATTTCGGCCTCAGATATTCCATTGCTTGAGGCAGGTGAATCCATCGTCGTCGAAGGCGATATGCAGACTGTCTACAGGCGGATCGGCGAACAAGGAACATTCGAATGCAAGGTTCCCGAGGGTGGCAGGATCATAGTCATCGCTCCGGATTTCTCAGAGATGGAGGATTCGCTTCAAATCTCTGCTGCACACATGGCAGCAGATGTTCCAGGCTCTTATGTCGCATTCATGGCCGATAAGCCGGCTGTTTTTCAACCAAGCTTCTCCAAATAAGCCAAATTGGCCAAAGGACTTTTTGCATTGCAGGGAGTCCTCTAGCAAAGAATGATGTGCGCCTAGACTTAAGGAGCAGCTAAAAGGCTTTTACTTATTGATCACCCATGCACAATTGCGACCGGCTTCCTTTGCCTGATAGGCTGCCATGTCACAAGGGTTGATGATGCTTTCATAATCGGGAACCTGCTCATCGCCCAAATAGGTCACGCCAATGCTGACCGTGATGGTGTCTCCACTCACATTGATCTGTCTTGTCGCTTCTAGTATTGCCTGTGCAAGGGATCGCAGATCTTCCTGATTGGAATCATAGGCCAGGACTATGAACTCATCTCCTCCATAACGAAAGCTATCCATCGGATAGGTCTTTGCACAGTTTCGAAGGACTTCTCCGAACTGGCTCAGGCACTTGTCTCCTGCAATGTGGCCGTTCTTGTCATTCAAAGCCTTGAAGTAATCGATATCGAGCATCATGGCTCCGGTTGGTTTTCTCCCACCCTTTGCTTGCAACTGTGCCAACACTTCAAACAGCTTGCGTCGGTTATAGAGCCCGGTCAATACATCGGTTTCCTTCTCAATGATGAGCAGTCGTTGTGTGTCGAAGTTCTGCAGACGGGTCCATAGCATGTTGTTCCCAAGAAAACAGCCAAGAATCGCAAAGCACAATGTATTGACCACATCATCCAATACATACAGAGGCTTGAAAAAGGCTGCAAGAATTGTATGCACTGAAAACCAGAACACTGTAAACAGGATAATTCTTATAGGCTTGTCTATGAAAATCAGCGGCATGGTGCAGAATGCACTTAAAAGGACTGTGGCCCGCATGTTGGGAGAGTGAAAAACACTAAGATAGATTGACATCATAAAGAACATTGCGAAGCAGCTGTACATGCCAAAGATTGCATGCTTCTTGATTGATGGCAGTCTATACAGAAGCCACAAGCATACACAGAACAACATCCCCGCCACATACAAGATGAAGGCATCCTGCTTCGTATTGCTGAATGGAGTGACTAACATCAAGATCGGGAATATGCCTGCTCCCAGCAGCAGCAAGGATAAGACCATCCTGTTGTTGTACTCTTCAACAGCAACCCTGTTTGCTGTAACCAGCTTATTGAATCTTGCTTGCTGAAGCCTGCATTGCTTAAATAGTTTTTTCATGGTCCTATCCTTTGCTGGCGATTATTCCAGCAAGGCTGGTTAAAATTTAGCACTCCTCCTTGCTGATTACAAGGAAGAATTGTTGGAGAAACAAACTAAATACTAACAATTTGCTTAGCTTGGGGTTATCTGTTCAAGGACTAGGGTTGGTAGGCAGGCCATGCAGATTGCCTTGAAAATCGGGGTTCAATCACATTTTCTGGGATTATGTAGGTGAAGGCCAAGGCTGGTTGATTGAAAAAGGGCTATCTTCTCAAGTGTTGAGTCTCGACAAACAAAACGAAAAGGAAGAAGCCATCATTGAACACTATCACTATTCCCTCCTTTTTGGAAGGATTTTGAACACAGGCACAGCAATCGGAACTACAACAGGCAATCGAAGCATATATCTCATAAATGGAGACATTTCCACTGCAGAAAAAAACATCTGCCCTGAATGCGAAGCGAAGATGCACTCCCATGACGTCTATGACACCACACTCAAGCACATTCCTTTTGGAGAAGACCTCAGTGCCGTCCGCTTTCATAGGAGCCGTTTCGAATGTCTCCGCTGCGGCAAGTAGGTGATGCAGGAGGTCCCCTTCCAGGCAAAATGCCATAGGATCACAGCTCAACTGCGGTCATTCTGCAAAGATCGCCTCGCCAACAAGACGGTCTCCAGGATCACTGGATTAGGGAAGAATGCAGTCAAGGCTATAGACAAGGAGAGGCTGCAGGAGAAGTATTGCAATGCAGATGGAAGCTGGACAATCCCGGAGGAGAAGCCCTATGCAATAGGAATCGATGAATTCTCCCTTCACAAAGGCCATCAGCATGCAACGGTTGTCTTCAGCATGGTCACAGGACATGTCCTGTACCTTGCGAAGGGCAAGAAGAAGCAGGTCGTCCATGACTTCATCGACTTCGTCGGAGAAGACTGGATGGACAATGTGGAATTAGTCTGCTGCGACATGAACAGTGATTTCCAGAAGGCTTTTGAGGAGAGGTGCACTCATGTCCAGCCCGTTTTCGATTTTTTTTCCATATCAAGAGGAAACTCAACGGCAAGGTCATCTCCGAGGTCAGGAAGGACGAGTATCGAAGGCTTATGGAGGAAGGAAAAAAAGGAGGCCGCTTCCCTCAAAAGGTCAAGGTTTATTCTCACCTCCTCCTAAAAGACTCTGGAAAAGGGGAAGCAGGATAAGCTGGAGAAGCATGAGAAGCTCATCAGCGAGAACAGACTGCTCTTCACTGCAGACCTGGAGAAGGAAAGGCTCTCGTACGCCTGTTTTTTGGACGACGAATGCCATATGGCAGAGGAAGCAATCGAGATCATTGACCTCTGCAGGGAAACCAGGAACAGCCATTTCAGATGGTTTGCCAATCCTCTGGAGAGCCATTTCGAAGGAATCATCGCCCATGCCACCTACAGAGTGTCTTCATCCAAGGCAGAGGGAACAAGCAACTTGATAAAGACAATCCGCAGGCAAGGCCTATGGCTCTATGGCTACCCTGAAGACGACCAGTTCTTCCTGAAGATCTTCGATGCCTCAGGAAAATCCTATGTCAAGAACTCCTTATCCCCCAGAATTCGGGATTGAGCCAAAATTGGGAACAGCTAATTTCACTTATGCTGCAGGCTGTTCAATCCCAGTCAAGCTTGTTCGTTCCCATCCAGAAAGATGGCTGAACCGCAAGGAGAGGGTCGCAGGTTCTTTCAAGAAGCAAGGCAAGGAAAGAGAGAACGCTGCTTTGTTCTCAGCTTTCAAATAGACTTGAAGCAACATACGGATGCAGCAGAAGCTGAAATCCTCGTTCTTGATGCATTTAAGCCATGCTCCTCTGAGCCTCAAGGAAAACCATCTTACGAAGCAGGTTTCAGGCCATTGATATTGGCAGACGCCATAAAAAGACCGGCTTTCAGCCTTGACAGCTACTTCTCCTTTCTTGAGAAGGGCTTTCTTTGGTTGCTTTTTGGCCAACCTGCGAGTATTCTTTTGCCAGGAGGCTATTATGCTGGTTAGATGCGTTATCTGTGGCGAGGTTTTTGATGACTCTGAGCTCATATGCCCGGTTTGTGGAGCAGGCCCAGAGAGCTTTGTTCCTGTTGATTCCTCTTCAAGCGAGAGCCAGGGGACAGATTAAGGGGATCTGTGGGCAATAGACAGCCGGGGTGATTGCTTGATTCTCCATCAGGGCAGCCTGCTGTGCTGCCTAGGCTTGAGCAATGCCTGATTGTACCCAGGCCTATCGTTGCGATTGTTTTTCAGCCTTGTCTCCACCCTGCTGAGGGTGGGGCTTCTGCTATGCTCCCTGGATTCCCGCGACTCATAACGAGGACGGCGGGCTGAAACCTAGTTT
>CAZCWK010000086.1:0-7483 GCA_964502355.1 uncultured Bacteroidales bacterium | reverse complement strand
TGTATATGATCCTTCAGGCATTTCTTTAAATCTCTTTTCAATAAAACGTTGCAGGTAAACAAGAAATTCAAAACCTTCATTTTTATTTATTTCATTAAAGCATGTGTCCCAGCCATTATGGCAAACTACTCCAACAGGATTTACCTTAATCAATAATGTATCCTGGTCACAATCTTCCTTTATGGAGACTACATTCAGGAAATTTCCACTTTCCTCACCCTTAGTCCATAACCTGTTTTTTGTTCTGCTGAAAAAAGTAACTTTCCCGATTTCTCTGGTTTTTTCCAGCGCTTCTTCATTCATGAAACCAAGCATCAGAACAACATTAGTCTTATCATCCTGAATAATTGCAGGAATCAGACCATCCATCTTATTAAAATTTAAATTCATAACATCAGTTTATCTAACAACTACACCTTCGGAACGTAAATAACCTTTCAAATCAGGTATCCTGATTTCGCCAAAATGAAAAACACTTGCAGCCAGAGCAGCATCTGCTTTTCCTAATGTAAAAGCATCCCTGAAATGTTCCATATTGCCGGCTCCACCTGAAGCAATAACCGGAATTGACAAGGATTCTGAAAGTCTTGATAATTCATCATTCGCATAACCGGTTTTAACACCATCATGCATCATACTTGTAAATAATATCTCACCGGCTCCTCTTTCCTGAGCTTCATAAGCCCACTTGAACAAATCTTTGTCTGTTGGAATGCGACCACCATTAAGAAAACACATCCAATTGCCATTAATCAGATTCGCATCAATTGCAACAACACAAACCTGAGATCCAAAATTGGATGCGATTTCATTTATAAGTTCAGGTCTGCGAATAGCTGCAGAATTGATTGAAACCTTATCTGCACCTGCATTCAGTAATTTATCCACATCAGCAAGCTCATTTATGCCACCGCCAACAGTAAATGGTATATTAATTTTAGCGGCAACTTTTCTGACCATTTCTGAAAATGTCTTTCTCCCTTCATGAGAAGCAGTTATATCAAGAAACACAAGTTCATCAGCTCCCTGACGACTATACTCCTGACCAAGCTCAACAGGATCTCCTGCCTGACGTAAATCAACAAAATTAATGCCTTTTACAGTCTGCCCATCTTTGACATCCAAACACGGAATAATTCTCTTTGCCAGCATCCAATAAAATTATATAAAATTTTTCAAATCTTTCAGTTCAATTCTTCCCTCATAAATTGCTTTGCCAAAAATAACGGCAGGTAATCCAGCCAACGCAAGATCTTCAAGATCTTTTATTGATGAAACCCCTCCACTGGCAACCAAATACAAATCAGGAAATTCTGACAAAATATTTTTATAAAGTTCAAACGACGGTCCTTCAAGCATTCCGTCTTTGCCAATATCTGTACAAATAACTTTAGTTATGCCCTTTTTAACGTATTCATTCAAAAAAGGTATCAATTTCAAATCAGTCGACTCCGTCCAGCCAGTTACAGAAATCTTTTCATCCCTGACATCTGCTCCGAGAATTATTTTGTCAGAACCATAAGTTTTTAACCAGGATTCAAATATTTCAGGTGATTTCACAGCTATACTACCTCCTGTTATCATGCTTGCTCCACATTCAAAAGCGATTCTCAAATCATCATCAGACTTAAGTCCTCCTCCAAAATCAATCAATAATGATGTATTTACTGAAATTTTTTCCAGCACTTTGTAATTCACGATATGATGAGCCTTGGCTCCATCAAGATCAACAAGATGCAAACGTTTGATACCATTATCTTCAAATTGTTTAGCAACTTCAAGGGGATTACCGTTATAAACAGTTTTACGGTCATAATCACCTTGTGATAACCTTACACATTTACCATCAATAAGATCTATTGCAGGTATTATATCCATTTTATAACGCTAAAAAATTTGATAATATTCTTTCACCTAAAGGGCCGCTTTTTTCAGGATGAAACTGAGTAGCATAAAAGTTGTCTTTATGCAAGGCGGCACTGAATTCACTCAGATATTTTGTTCTTGCTATAGTTTGATTACAGATACCGGCATAAAAACTATGCACATAATAAAAATAACTATTCTCAAGATCCTTTGTAAATAAACCTGTCTCCAAACCTTCAATCGTATTCCAACCCATATGAGGAACCTTTCCAATCTCTTTTGACGGCAGAAATTTTTTCACATCTGCGTCAAAAATACCAATACAATTAGTATTGCCTTCTTCAGAAAACCTACACATAAGCTGAAGTCCGATACATATGCCCAGAACAGGTTGTTTCAGATCTTTTATCAGCATATCCATTTTCCTTGCACGAAGATAAGCCATTGTTGACGAAGCTTCTCCAACTCCGGGAAAAAGAACTTTATCAGCAGACATTATTGCTTCATGATCATCTGTTACCAAAGGATCAATGCCCAGTCTCCTTAATGCATGAACCACCGAATATATATTTCCGGCATTATATTTTATAACAGCTATTTTCATACGATATTTTTAATCTTTAACACTAAGGCCATATGGTACGCCGCATGCCAAAAATATCATTGACTTGGACGTTTTGTATAAGCATGCTCGTTTCATATGGAAATATCAACTAAAAACAACAGTTCTGTTCTGATATGTCAGAATCTTCCTTTCAATATGCTTTTCTACTGCTCTGGACAGTACTATTTTTTCAATATCCTGTCCCCTTCTAATCATCATATCCACAGTATCCTTATGAGATATCCTTATAACATCCTGATCAATAATAGGACCGGCATCAAGATCAACCGTAACATAATGGCTTGTAGCTCCTATAATTTTCACACCACGTTCATATGCTGCATGATATGGTTTCGAACCAACAAAAGCGGGCAAAGTGGAGTGATGAATATTAATAATTTTCTGAGGATATTCGGCAACAAAATCTTCTGAAATTATTTGCATGTATCTGGCCAAAACTATAAAATTAACGCCATATGAAGAAAGCAACTCCATTTCTCTAACTTCCTGAGCATCCTTATTTTCCTTTGTGATCGGGAAATAATGAAAAGGAATGTCAAACTGACTTACGACAGACTGAAGATCTTCATGATTGCTTATTATGCATGGGATTTCAACATTCCAGTCTCCGGCGGAATAATGTGCAAGTAAATCAAAGAGACAATGAGACATCTTTGAAACAAATATCGCCATCTTAGGTTTGTTATCACCAAAATACAGACGGAAAGTCATATTGTATTTTACCGCATACAGCGTGTTGAAATAATCTTCTATTTTTTCCTTTGGAATTGTAAACTGATCAAGAGACCATTCTACACGCATAAAAAAAACATTTGCTTTTCTATCGACATGCTGGTCAAGGTAAAGAATGTTGCCTTTGTTTATATTAATAAAATCGGTAACAGCAGCAAGAATCCCTTTTTGATCAGGACAATGTATCAAAATTATGGCTGTATTCTCAGGTTTACTCAAGTTAGTCATCACAATCTGTTTAGTTAACTGGTAAAAATCTGAATTCAGGCATTTTGTTACTATTTGAAATCAAAATACGCTGACCAGATATCATATTTATCATTTGACTGCAAAAATAGTAAAAAAATGGATGATTTTTAAGAAAACACCAGCATATAAGGTACGTTTGGTATTATAACAGAAAAAATTAACTTCAATTCCTTCCTAATTACATTCATCGAAAAATTTATGAACAAAGCGTTGGAATTATGTTTTTATATTCTAAATTTGCGTTTTATAACTATGTTATATAACAGAAATTGTGAAAAAACAAGCTACATCTTTTGATAAGGACCTTGAAAATCTGGAAGAAATCTGGAATGTCCTTAATACTGATGAAAGAGAATACCTTCGGGCTAACTATATTGTTCAGCACTTTAAGAAAAATGAGGTAATTCATTATGAGGGAGATGATCCTACTCATATGATGTGTCTTATTCAGGGTAAAGTGAAGATATATAAGGAAGGTGTTGGAGGAAGAAATCAGATTGTCAGAATTATGCAACCTGTTAATTACTTTGCTTACAGAGCTATATTCGTAGATGGCAAATATAACACTTCAGCCTCTGCATTTGAATCTTCCACCATAATAATGTTCCCGAGAGAAGTCGTTCTTAAACTTGTTCATCAAAATATCGAATTTGCAAATTTCTTTATAAGAGCACTTGCTTTTGACCTTGGCGTTTCCGATGCCCGCCAGGTAAATCTGACACAAAAACACATAAGAGGCCGATTGGCTGAATCTCTTATTTTTATGCGTGATAACTACGGACTTGATGAAGATGGAGCGACTATAAACGTATACCTTTCAAGAGAGGATCTTGCCAATCTTTCAAATATGACTACTTCCAACGCTATCAGAACACTCTCGATGTTTGTTTCCGAAAGAGTTATTTCGATGGATGGGAGGCGTATAAAAATTATCGACGAAGAGAAACTTCGTAAAATCAGCAGGTTAGGTTAATTATTTTTTGAACATTGGTTTCAGAATCATCCATCGTATTAAGCCAGTTAATTTTTACACCACGTTTTTCCATTCCGCGAAACCATGTCATTTGTCTTTTTGCAAATTGATGTATTGCTATCTCAAGCTGACTAATCATTTCATCCAATGTAAGCTGCCCGATTAAATACATTGTAACATACTTATATTCAAGCCCATAGTATATAAGATCATCAGCACTGACGCCACTTTCAAGAATACCTGAAACTTCTTCTATCATACCTTCATCAATCCTGGCTTTTAAACGGGCAGAAATCCTTCTGCGTCTTTCTTCTCTGTCAAGATCCAGACCGAATACAATTGATTTTATTTTAGGAAAGGCCCTGCGTTTTTCAGGGTTTTCCTGATAATATACTTCAATTTCGATGGCTCTGGCTGCCCTTTTTACAGTATCAAAATCCGTTTTATTATGTGGCTGTCTGTACTTTATCAAAATTTCTTTTAGTTCATCAAGGGTTTTCTTTTCCAGCTCTTTTCTTAATTCAGGATTTTCAGGAACAGGTATCAAATCGTAGTTTCTTAAAACTGATTCAAGGTAAAGACCGGTTCCGCCACAAAGTATTGGTTGTTTATTTCTCAACAGAATATCATCATATGCATCAATAAAGTCTTTCTGATATTCAAAAACGTTGTATTTATATCCGGCATCAACTATATCTATCAAATGATAAGGGATTATAGTGCCATTAGAATTATATTCAGAAAGATCTTTTCCGGTACCAATATCCATACCACGATAAACCTGTCTTGAATCTGCACTTATAATTTCACCACCTATCTTTGAAGCCAGATAAACAGCCAGTTTTGTTTTACCGCAGGCTGTTGGACCAAGGATAGTCAACAATGAAGAATTATTAATTTTTGAGCTTTCTTCTGTAATCATCATTATTTTTTGAAATTATTTTTTTTTACCGTGTAAAATTAATTCATTAATATTTAAATTCGTGAGATCTATCAAAAATAAAAAAAGCATATGAAAACACTTTCCGGGCATATCATAGACGTGGTTTCAAGGAAAATTATTAATGGAATCCTTACAATAGAAAACGGGAAAATAATTTCAATACTCGCTTCTGAGGAAGTTGATGACCAATATATTCTGCCCGGTCTGATTGACGCTCATATTCACATCGAAAGTTCGATGATGTTACCATCGGAGTTTGCAAGGCTTGCAACACCGCATGGCACTATTGCTTGTGTCAGTGACCCCCATGAAATCGCGAATGTCTGCGGTGTCAAAGGCGTTGAATATATGATTGAAAACGGCAAGAAATCTCTGATGAAGTTTTACTTTGCTGCTCCATCTTGTGTTCCTGCTACAGGTTTTGAAACCTCAGGTGCCATATTGGATGCCTGTGAAATTGAAAAACTGATGAAGAATCCAGATATCTTATATTTGGGCGAAATGATGAATTTTCCGGGAGTACTTTATGATGACGAGCAGGTGCTTCTTAAATTGAAAGCAGCGAAAGATAACGGAAAACCAATAGACGGACATGCACCGAACCTATCAGGAGACGGATTGAAGAAATATGTTTCCAGTGGTATTTCGACTGACCATGAATGTATGTCAATAAGCGAAGCTGAGGAAAAAATTTCTCTTGGCATGAAAATAATAATTCGCGAAGGCAGTGCAGCAAAAAACTTTGATAGTCTGATTCCTTTGATTGAAAAATATCCCGATGAAATTATGTTTTGCTCTGATGACAAGCATCCTGATGATCTCCTGAAAAACGGTCATATAAACTCTTTGGTAAAAAGAGCAGTCACTAAAGGTTTTAACATTTTTGATATTTTAAGAGCATGTTCGTACAATCCCGTAAAGCATTATAATCTTAATGTCGGATTATTGCAGACAGGTGATCCTGCTGATTTGATAGTTGTTGACAACATGAAAGATTTTAATGTTAAAGCTACATATATTGATGGTAAAATAGTTGCCGAAAATGGCAGGGCATGCTTTGACAGATATATACATAAGGAAAGAATAAACGCTTTCGTTGCATCTAAAATCGATGCAGCCCAACTGCATGTTAAGCCTAAAGGTGGTAGAATCAGAGTTATCGAAGCAGAAGACGGTCAATTATACACAAAATCTTCTCTTCATGATCCAAAAATTGCGGATGGTAATATTGTCTCTGACGTTGATAACGACTTATTAAAAATTGTGGTTTATAACAGATACCAACAGTCATCTCCTGCTATCGGTTTCATCAAAAATTTCGGTCTGAAAAGAGGAGCTCTTGTCTCAACTGTGGCACATGATAGTCATAACATTGTAGCCGTGGGTACAACTGACGAAGAAATTGCTTCTGCAATAAATATGATAATTGACTGTAAAGGTGGCATTTTAGCTAAAGGTGGTGATAAAGTATGCATTATGCCTTTGTCTGTTGGTGGTCTTATGTCGGATGAAGACGGTTTCACCATTGCGGAACAGTATGAAAAGGCTGATGCAATGGCAAAAGAACTGGGAAGTGGTTTAAGTGCTCCTTTTATGACCTTGGCGTTCATGTCTTTACTCTGCATACCTGAGCTGAAACTCGGAGACAAAGGATTGTTTGAAATATTAAAACTATCATTTACTGATTTACAAGACTGAAAATCTAATTTATAATCCTGATAATCTATAATAAATTCATGGAGAAACGTGATTTTTTAAAATCGGGTGTTTTGGCTCTGGGGGCATTGGTATTGCCTCATAAGATATGGTCATTGCAGTATTATAAAACTACTAAAACTAAAGATTGGGCAATCTTATATGGCACCTGGTGTGGTTCTTCAAGAGATGCAAGCGTATGGATTTCAGAAGGAATGAATGGTATTGCTGATGTTTTTGATGTAAGGGAAAACCCTGATTTATCAGGATATAAAAATATAATTATCGGAGGTTCGATAAGATCAAATGTTACTCCACCTGAATTGCAGGATTATCTGGCCATAAATAAAGATCTTTTGAAAAATAAAATCCGCGCTATGTTTGCTGTATGCGGTAATAT
>CAZCWK010000085.1:0-7603 GCA_964502355.1 uncultured Bacteroidales bacterium | reverse complement strand
ACCTTAATAATCTTTTGGGGCAAGGTTATGCTCTACCAACTGAGCTATTTTCGCATTATTTATTTTTGTTGGTTCTCAGAGACTCTTCTCTTCGATGTCTTGCCAAGGTTAGCACCTTAATAATCTTTTGGGGCAAGGTTATGCTCTACCAACTGAGCTATTTTCGCAATATAAAATTTCAGCAGCTTGATAGCCTTGCCAAGGTTAGTACCTTATTAATCTTTTGGGGCAAGGTTATGCTCTACCAACTGAGCTATTTTCGCAATATAACCGCAATCGCTTTGTTGAGTCACTTCTCTTTGCGTTTTGCGGATACAAAAGTACTATATTTTTCGAAATGCGCAAGAGATTAACATACTTTTTTATTGAATAAACACATCCAAATATGATTAATCCATCCTGTTTTTGTAATCATCATACCCAAATGTTTTCCAAATCAAAGCATTACCATCTTCTTTGATAAACACTAATGAAGGGTGCGAAATACCATTAAACATGGTTGTCTTTACCGTTGTATAATGTATCATATCCAGAAATACAATCTTGTCACCGATTTTTAAATCATTATTGAAGCTCCAGTCACCAATAAAATCTCCGGCAAGGCAACTGTTACCTCCAAGTCTGTAAGTTGGTTTGCCCGGTATATAATCGTATGCTCCAAGAACTTTAGGTTTATAAGGCATCTCAAGACAATCAGGCATATGACATGCAAAGGAAACATCAAGAATTGCAGTTTTTATGCCGTGATTTTCAACAATATCAAGTACTGTTGAAACCAGATATCCGGTTTCCCAGACAAAAGCAGAGCCCGGTTCAAGTATAAGTTTTAAATCGGGATATTTTGATTTAAAATTTTTCAACATACTTATAAGATGCTCAGTATCATATCCTTTTCTGGTCATCAGATGACCGCCGCCCATATTCAGCCATTTGATTTTTGAAAGAAATCTGCCAAATTTAGCTTCAACTGCCTCCAGAGTTTTCTCTAGTTCATACGAATCAGATTCACAAAGCGAATGGAAATGAAGACCTTCGATACCTTCAGGTAAAGTATCTCCAAGTTGTTCTGCCAATATTCCCAGTCTTGATCCCGGTGAACAAGGATTGTAAAGATCGGTTTCAACGCTGGAGTATTCATGATTAATCCTTAGACCGCATGATATTTTCCTTTCAGAAAAAGCTTTTACTTCAGGATTAAATTTTTGATACTGACTAATTGAATTAAATGTAATGTGACTACTGTATTTCAAAAATTCATCAAAATTTTCTGAAGAGTATGCCGGGCTGAATGTGTGAGCAAGGCATCCCATTTCCTCAAAAGCCAGTCTGGCTTCATTAACTGAACTTGCCGTTGAATAATCTGTGTATTCTTTAATAATTGGAAATGCCTTCCAGTTGGCAAAAGCTTTAAATGCAAGGATTATTTCCACACCTGCTTCGTCTTTTACTGATTTTATCAGCTTCAGGTTTCTCCGAAGAAGGGATTCTTCCAAAACATAGGAAGGAGAGGGTATATTATTAAAATCCAACATTTTATACAATAGATTTAGTCAATCAAATTAAACTTGGCAAATTTAAGCAATAATTTTTTGGTTCCTGAATTTTCAAAGTCAACAGTTATTGTACAGTTACCTTCAATCCCCTCTATTTCAGCAATTTTTCCTTTACCGAACCTTTCGTGTAAAATAGATTGTCCTACCCGGAGTGATTTTCCATCATGAACCACGTTTGATGAAACCGTACTTGTGGATGAAGCGTTATCTGACAGTTTCGTTAGTGGCTTCCCTGTTTTAACTGATGTAGGAGCCTGGTTTCGGCCTGAATTTATGTTTACTGAAGGTCTGGCAGGCCATTCCTGAGATTTATAACCTGAATTATATAAATTATTTTTGGGAAGCCTGTTTTCGGCTTCTTCAAAAGATTTTCCGGTACCTGAATCAAACAGAGATGATTCTGAAGGCAATTCCAAAAATCTCGGATCAATATCTTTAAGAAAACGGCTTGGTCTTGTGAAATTACTCTGTCCATTCCTGAATCTGCTTTTAGCATAACTAAGTATACAGACCTTTTCGGCTCTCGTTATAGCTACATAAAGCAATCTTCTTTCTTCCTCAAGTTCTTTTTCTGATTCTACAGTGCGTGCTGAAGGGAAAATTTCTTCTTCGAGACCAACCACAAATACATTTTTATATTCAAGGCCCTTGGATGCATGTATTGTCATCATTGTAACCTTTTCACCTTCAGAGTTCTTATCTTCGTCCTGATCAGTCAGAAGTGAAACCTCCGATAAATAATCAGCCAGAAAAATGGCTTCATTCCCTTCTTCAATACGATTTTCAACAAACTCGTTCATACCGGAAAGCAACTCGAGTATATTTTCTTTTCTGCTGATATTTTCAGGTAAATTGTCAACTGTGACATCAGCGTATATACCGGATTCTTTAATTAACTCATCAGTAATTTCATAAACATTTTTCTGATTAACTGAAAGCCTGAATTTATTAATCAAATCCCTGAATATCTGGATTTTTTTTGCTGTACCTGAATTAATTTGCAAATCAAAGTTCTCCGGGTTTTCAAGAACTTTACTGACTCCTGTGACTGAACCTGACGCTGCAGTCAGTATTTTATGTTGTGTTGTGTCTCCAATACCTCTTGCAGGGTAATTGATAACCCTCTTGAATGCCTCTTCATCATCAGGATTTAAAAGGAGGCGCAAATATGCGATTACATCCTTGATTTCTTTTCTCTGATAGAAAGACAAACCACCATAAACTCTATAGGGTAAATTCCTTTTTCTTAGTGATTCTTCAAAAATACGGGATTGAGCATTTGTACGGTAAAGTATTACAAATTCGTTAAGGTTGTCGAATGAAGATAAATGCATTTCATTTATCTTATTGGCAACGATAAAGCCTTCTTCAATATCTGAATATGCACTGAATACCCTGATCCTCTGACCTTCGTCGTTTTCAGAAAATATAGTTTTTTTAATTTGTGATTTATTCTTGGCAATCAGACTGTTGGCTGCATTAACGATATTTTGTGTTGAACGGTAGTTTTGCTCAAGCTTGAACATCCTGCACTCCGGATATGAACTCTTGAATTTAAGAATATTTTCAATGTTGGCACCACGAAATGAATAGATACTTTGGGAATCATCACCGACTACACATACTTTGTGATGGCTTTCAGCCAGTTTTTTGACTATAAGATATTGCGAGAAGTTAGTATCCTGATACTCATCAACCAAAATAAAGCTGAACCGGTCCTGATAAGATTTAAGTATTTCCGGATGATCTCTGAATAAGATGTTGGTCATCAGCAGTATATCGTCAAAATCCATTGCTGAAGCGAGTTTGCATCTGTCAACATATTTTTGGTAAATATCTTTCATCAGAGGTCTTTTGGAGTGGGCATCATCCTTCTGAATATTTTGATTGGCAGCATATGCTCCGGGGGTTATTAAATCATTCTTCGCTGCTGATATTCTGGATTGTACGCTATTTGGTTTATATATTTTATCATCAAGGTTCATGTCCTTAATGATGCTTTTTATCAGGCTTTTGCTGTCAGATGAATCATAAATTGTAAAATTTGCCGGGTAACCAATGGAGTCTGCTTCAGAACGAAGTATTCTTAGGAAAATCGAGTGGAAAGTACCCATCCATAATCGGGAAGCAGATGCAGGATCTACCAGCTGAGCTATTCTTTCTTTCATTTCCCTGGCAGCTTTGTTAGTGAAAGTCAGAGCCATAATGCTCCAGGGTTGCAGACCTTCTTTTAGAAGTCCTGCAATCTTATATGTAAGAACTCTGGTTTTACCGGATCCGGCTCCGGCAATTATCAATGAAGGACCGTTATTGTACAGAACAGCTTCTTTTTGGCTATTATTAAGATTTTCAACTAGTTGATTCACAATTAATATTTTTTTTCTGGAAAACAAAGTTATACAAAAATTGAATCTCCCTGTAGCAAGCAGAGAGGAATCTTCGATTGTGTATAGGAAAAAATAGTAGAATTACATTTTAAAAATGTATATTTGTTACTTAACAAAGAGGTTTTGTCTTGTATTATTAATACTTAAAAAAGATAGTTATGGAATTTAAATTACCAGCATTAAATTATGCACAAAATGGATTAGCTCCTGTTCTGAGTGAAAATCTGATGGGTTTTCACTATGGTAAACATCACCAGACTTATGTTGACAATCTGAATAAACTGGTACCCGGTACAGAATTTGAAAATTTAAATCTGGAAGAAATAATAAAAAAATCAAATTCAGGTCCGGTTTTTAATAATGCTGCTCAGATCTGGAATCATACTTTTTATTTTGAAGCATTAACTGCACCCGGCAGTTCAAAAGAATCACCTTGTGAATGTATTGCTAAACAATGGGGTAGTTTCGAAGCTTTTAAAGATGAATTTTCTAAATCAGCTGTCGGATTATTCGGATCAGGATGGGCATGGCTTGTTAAGGATAATGAAGGCAAATTACTTATCGTAAACGAAAGTAATGCAGGAAATCCAATGACTAAAGGTCTGAAACCAATCCTGTGTTTTGATGTATGGGAACATGCTTATTATCTTGACTACCAAAATCGGAGAGCTGAATATATCAGTAAATTATGGGATGCTCTTGACTGGGCAGTCATAAATAAAAGATTTTAAATGATTAGTTCAGATATGACTTGTCAATAAATTGATATACAGCCATTTTAAACTCTTCATACTCTTTCCTGCATTGTTGGAAAAACATTTTCTTTTTCCCGGTAATATACTGAAAATGCAGGAAAGGTATTTTTATTCGTTGCCTCCATTTTTCGCCGGCTATACCAAAGATTCCTGCTGCTAACATAACAATGATGAAGCTTACAAATGATAATTTGAAGATTATTGTTATCAATAATGCTACCAGAAAATAGATCAAAGGATTAATGATCAATCCAACCACGAATGAATATGTATTATGCATTTGTTTGTCTTCAATCAGACTGCAAAATTTTCTGCTTATCAGCAATGAAGGTATATTCATCAATAATCCGGGAATTAAAATTAAAGTAATAAGCACCTGATATACAAGCCTTAAAGCATTAATCTTGTATTCCATTAATTCAGTAGTAATAAAAGAATAATCCGTTAAGTCTTTGAGTCTGCTAACATGATTTCCAAGCTGTTCCAATAATTCCGGATTTTCTTTTTCTGCTTTGTCAAATAGCAATCCCAGTTTTTTCCTGGCGATAAAATTTGTTTCGGCTTTTGACTTTGAAACCTGAGTCAAACTTTTTTTACTGCATATTTCAAGAAATGCAGGGGTAGAGTAACAAGTAAGCGCATAAATCAGATCGTAATTTTCCTCACTTCTGATATCATGCATCATCCCGGACATTCTTTCAGCCAGATCGTTTTTAATAGCATTTGTTGCATTAGCCGGATTTTCTTTATACCGGACCATATAATCATTAACCGGGATTGGTTTCCCATAATTTAAAACGATATCAGCTCCGGCATGTTGAAAAAAATTATAATCTATTGATACAGGTACTATTGATACATTATCCAAACCATTTAATTCTTCTTCGGTTGAAAAAGCAATTCTGAAAATACCTTTAACAAGGGGTCTTAATTTATGTTGATGACCATGATTACCTTCAGGCATTATACAAAGCTGTTTTCTGTCCAACAAAATATCTCTGGTAATTTCAAACTGCTCCTCATTCTTTGACAGGTTTTCATAACCATCTCTTATGCGGTAAACAGGCATTATTCTCAAAAAATAAAAAAGCCAGTTAAATTTTCCACTTTTAAAAATATCAGCTCTTGCCATAAATACTACCGGTTTCTTCTGTCCGAAAAGCACAATAAGCGGATCCATAAGTCCGCTTTGATGATTGGGGGCAAATATTACCGGCTTGTTAACAGGGATATTTTCAACTCCATTTATTTTAAATTCCCTGAAGAATTTAGTGAAGGCAAATCTTACATATTTATATACAAGAATGTACTGTAAACTGTCATCCTGTATTTTTTTTCTTTTAAAAGTCATTTTATTAACAATTGCAGTTTAAACCTTATATAATATTGTTTTTCAAAGGTTTTCGTCTCCAGTAGAATCCTAATGTAAGTCCGGAAATTATATGCCAGATACCCCACCAGGCAGTAACTATCAACATACCACCTAATGCAAGATCCTGAGGAAATATTTTAGGATTTAAAAGCAGAGCTAATCCAAGGCCGCTGTTTTGGATTCCGGTTTCAATGGTAATAGCTCTTCTTTCTGAATCTTTTAATCTAAAAACAGTTCCCGTAGCATAACCAGTGAATAATGCAGAGGCGTTATGAATAAGTACAATAATGAAAATATAAAGTATATAGTTAAGAAAAATATCAATATTGCTGTAAAATGCAATTACTATCATTGCTACAAATGCAAATATGGAAAATCGCTGCATCCATGGTGATATTTTCCTGGAGAATATCGGAAAATATTTTGCTGAAAGCATGCCTAATGTCAAAGGTATCCCTAATAATATAAATACCGTATAAAACATTTGAACAGCATCTATAGTGATAGGTTGTAATAAATCTGCTGACCTTTTGGCCATATAATCAACATAAAGCCCTCCCCATAAAGCAAAATTAAGAGGGGTAGTAATAATAGCCACTAAAGTAGAAAAGGCTGTCAGGCTTACTGAAAGTTCAATTCTTGCTTTACCGATGCTGCTTATAAAATTGGATATGTTTCCGCCGGGACATGCTGAAACCAGTATCATACCCATAGCAACTGTAGGTGAAATGAACTTATGCAGAAGAATAATCACGATGAATGTTACAGCAGGAAGCAGAATAATCTGAGATAAAGCCCCTGCTATAAAAGGTTTTGGCTTTTTTATGATATCCTTAAATTCATCAAAACGAATGCCGAGAGCTACACCAAACATAATAAAAGCGAGTATAATATTCAAAATATGTGAGCTACCAGCTGAAAAGTTAATTCTTATATTATCAAGAGACAGAAGTTGTTGGTACATAGATAGAAGTTTAGTTTTACCATGAAATTAGATATAGCGAAAATAACTAATTCTGCTTGTAATGCAAGCATTCTTTATTAATTTTGCCGATTATTTAATATTGAATAGAAATGGCAAATGAAATGAAGGAGCTGACAAAAAGAAGTGTTGATTATTCACAATGGTATCAGGATCTGGTAATCAAGGCTGATTTGGCAGAAAATTCTGCGGTCAGAGGGTGTATGGTTATTAAACCATATGGTTATGCGATATGGGAAAAAATTCAGAGACAACTTGATGAAATGTTCAAGGAAACCGGTCACGTTAATGCATATTTCCCTCTATTCATTCCAAAGTCTTTCTTAAGTCGTGAGGCTGAGCATGTCGAAGGTTTCGCCAAAGAATGCGCTGTTGTAACACATCACAGACTAAAAGCAAATCCGGATGGATCCGGCCTTATTGTTGATCCTGAAGCTAAACTTGAAGAAGAGCTGATAGTACGCCCTACTTCAGAAACCATAATATGGAGTACATACAAAAACTGGATTCAGTCATACCGTGATTTGCCGATACTATGTAACCAGTGGGCAAAT
>CAZCWK010000084.1:0-7783 GCA_964502355.1 uncultured Bacteroidales bacterium | reverse complement strand
AGACCATATGAATCTTATCCTGGTTTGGTCTTTGACAAAGCCTCTTCAGGGAGTGCATCTTTCCCCTCTGGTCATACTTCAGCCAGTTTCACAACTGCGACAACTTTAAGTCTGAACTTTCCGAAATGGTATGTAATTGTACCTTCATATCTCTGGGCAACCACGGTCGGATACTCCAGAATGTATCTGGGAGTACATTACCCGAGTGATGTATTGGCAGGAGCATTAATCGGTTCAGGTAGTGCATATCTGACTTATAAAGTAAATAAATGGCTTCAGAAAAAATATGATTATAAAAATGAAATCAAATTACGGATACTTGAACAAACTTATTAAGAGTTTCGGTTATGCACTCAGAGGTTTGGCAGATTTGATCAAATCAGAACAAAATGCCAGAATTCATTTGTTGGTTACCATCATAGTAATAATAGCAGGATTTATATTTAAGATTAATGCTACTGAATGGTGTATAGTGATGTTGTGTATTGCAATGGTGTTTTCAACTGAAGCATTGAATACCTCTGTCGAAAAAATTATTGACCATCTCTTCAAAGATAAAAATGAAACTGCACGTATTGTCAAGGATATCTCCGCCGGAGCCGTACTTATTTGCGCAATAATATCCGTAATCTGCGGATTGATTATCTTTTTACCGAAATTCTTAAATTTTATTTTCTAAAAAATACTCAGGCAAGGAACTCCTCTTTATATAACCGGGAGTACACTAAAGATCATCCGAGTTCGAAACTGGTTATGCCAAAAATCTTATCCATTGGCAATTGAGGCATGTCTCCGCGGTACATTCTTGCAGTCTGGAAAATGGGTACCATATCGAATTCTTCTGCTAATGAAATTCCGGCATTGTTTGCATCAGGTACATCAAGATAGTAATGGGTATCCGGGGGTACAATTGAAATAAGATTTTCAAAAATTCTCAAGGCATAATTTTTATTATCAGCAAATAAAGGACCTACTTTAAATCCTTCAAAACAAGGTCGAATTACTCCATAACCTACTATTTTCCCGTCAATAACCAGAGCAATAGACTTGCTACCCTTCTGTCTGATCCAATTTTTTATAAACCTCTTTCTATCAGCAGGAAAAAATGGACGATCATATCTATAGAATACTTTAAGTGGCATTTTTTCTAATGATACAATTTCAGGATCGTTTTTTAATTGAATTCCTCCGGTTCCCATAAACCTAAAACTCCTGAATGCCAGTTTAAATCCAATTAACTTGTAAAAAAACTGCTTCCCGACTACACCGTCGATACCTACAACTCTGTTTTCAAGATATTCAAGTACTTTTTTCCCAAGTAAAATCGCATACCTTTTACCACGATATTCCGGTTTTACGAGAAAGAAACCAACAAAAATAAAATCTTTGCTGTACCTCACCGCAGAGACACAGCACACTGGTTTATCACCTAAAGAACCGATAAGGAATCCACCGGGATCAGCTGAATAAAAACTGTCAGCATCATACAAACCAGGATTCCATCCCTCTTCAGCCGCCCATTCAATTGCATAACCAAGCTCGGCACGAGTCATAACTCTGATATTGAAACTCTGATCATTCATAACTGAAAGAACAATGTAAGAAGTAATGGATCTTATTTTAAAGAAATCTTTCTGACCTGAGTTCCTACTTTTATAATATAGTAGCCTTGTTGCAGCTCCAGCTGAAGCTCTATAGAAGTACTGTCAGATTTTTTCTCAAGAACACGGACACCAAGAATATTGAGAATTTCAATTTTATCGCCCGTCTTTATGTTTTGGATTTGTAAAGTTTTACCCTTCAGGAGTACAGTCATACCTGATTCCTGAGCTACCTGAGCCGAAGATTTTTCACTTTTCTGCCCAATCGCAGGTGTAGCAAGGGTAGCTATAAGCAATATGAGAAAAATATATTTCTTCATGATTGATTCACAATTGCAGCAAAAGTAATGAAAAATAAGTATTATTTCTAATCAAACCTCAATCTTTTGATTTTCATCAGCCAATACAACATTTTCAAACTCGGTTTTGGCTTCCTTCAGGAACAATTTATCATTAGGATATCTTGCAGAATAATGTCCGATAAGCAGCTTTTTAACAGATGCCAATCCTGCAATTTTAGCTGCCTGCGCTGCGGTCGAATGCATTGTACTTTTTGCTCTGTCCTTTTCCAGCTCACAAAAAGTTGCTTCATGATACAGCAGATCAATACCTTTTATGTATTGTATGATTGATTCAGTATATGATGTATCAGAGCAATAAGCATATGATTTTGAAGGTGTCGCAGGTTTTGTTAATAAACTATTGGGAACAACATCTCCATCAGGTTTAATATAATCAAACCCCTTTTTAATAGACTGAATTTCCCTTACAGGCACATTATGAAAATCAATCATTTCTTTTATTACATGTAGTTCTTTAGGCTTTTCCCTGAAAAGGAAACCTGCAGAAGGAATTCTGTGTTTCAAGGGTATTGTCAAAACTTCAACAGACTTATCTTCATAAATAATTTCAGAAGATTCAGTATTAAAAGAAAGAATTTTCACCTCATAAGGCAGCTCCCTGCAAAAGAAATCAAGTTGAGGTCTTAACAAACGTTCAAGACCATCAGGAGCATGAATAGTCAATTTAGCAATTCGTCCCAACATTCCCATGGTCGAAATCAGGCCAATAAGGCCAAAACAATGATCACCATGCAGATGGGAAATAAATATGTCGTAAATTTTATTGTAATTGAGCCTTGTATTCCTGAATTGAAGCTGCGTACCCTCTCCACAGTCAATCATAAACAGCTTACCCCTGATATCGACTATCTGTGAAGCCGGTAAATGGTGACGGGTCGGCAAAGCCGACCCGCATCCCAGTATATATACATCAAACTGGCTCATTTTTAATTATTTAGAATTCAGCGTTCCTCGGTGTACGTGGGAAAGGTATCACATCACGAATATTTGCCATACCCGTTACAAATAATATCAACCTTTCAAATCCAAGTCCGAAACCTGAATGAGGAGCTGTTCCAAATTTCCTGGTTTCAAGATACCACCAAATATCTTTTGTAGGTACACCCATTTCTTCGGCACGACTCGACAGCTTTTCATAAGATTCTTCACGCTGTGAACCACCTATAATTTCTCCGATTTTCGGAAACAGAACATCCATAGCCCTTACAGTCTTACCATCATCATTTTGTTTCATATAAAATGACTTGATTTCTTTAGGATAGTCAGTAAGAATCACCGGTTTCTTAAAATGCTTTTCAACCAGATAACGTTCGTGTTCGGCTGAAAGGTCTGCACCCCAGAAAATCGGGAATTCAAACTTATGCCCACCCGCAACAGCAGCTTCAAGAATTTCAATACCTTCAGTATATCTCAGTCTCACAAAATCATTCTCAACAACAAACTTCAATCTTTCGGGGAGTTCCTTGTCGTACATTGATGCAAGGAAATCCAAATCATCCTTACAATTTTCAAGAGCCCAGTTTATGCAATACTTTATAAAATCTTCAGCAAGCTGCATATTGTCCTCAATTTCATTGAAGGCAACTTCAGGTTCAATCATCCAGAATTCCGAAAGGTGGCGCGGAGTGTTTGAATTTTCAGCACGGAAAGTTGGTCCAAAAGTATAAATTGAACCAAGAGCCATTGCTCCCAACTCCCCTTCTAACTGTCCTGAAACAGTCAGACTTGCCATTTTACCATAAAAATCCTCAGAATAATCTATAGCTCCATTTTCATCTTTCTTTAAATCATAAAGATTCATCGTGGTTACCTGAAACATCTGACCGGCACCTTCACAATCTGAAGCTGTAATAATCGGTGTATGAAAATAGAAGAAACCACGTTCATGGAAAAAATTATGAATAGCCATCGACATATTATGCCTGATGCGAAAAACTGCTCCAAAAGTATTTGTACGTGGGCGCAAGTGCGCTATTTCCCTCAAATATTCCAGAGTATGACCTTTCTTCTGTAACGGATAAGTATTAGGATCGGCTTCTCCAAGCACGTCAATTACTTTGGCATGAACTTCAGCATTCTGACCTTGTCCGGGAGACTCCACGAGAATACCATCCACACTTAAACATGCCCCGGTTGTAATCTTTTTGAGATTTTCTTCGTCAAAATTACCAAGATCAACCACTATCTGCACGTTCTTTATTGTAGAACCGTCATTAAGTGCTATGAAATTAACTTGTTTATTACCACGGCGGGTTCTCACCCAACCTTTTACATTCACCATTTCTCCGTAATTGCTGCAGCTGAGCAATTCAACGATCTTTGTTCTCTTAATTTTTTCCATAAGACATTTAAAAAACTATACAAATGCGCCCATCTTAAGCAAACTGACTTCTCTATCGGTGAGATGACGCCATTTGCCGCGTGGTAGATTCTTTTTTGTCAGACCGGCAAAGTAAACACGGTCCAGTTTAAATACCTTATACCCAAAAGATTCAAAAATACGACGTACAACCCGGTTTTGACCAGAGTGTATTTCAATACCTATGACATTCTTTTTCTCAGCATCTACATAGCTCAGGTTGTCAACATTGACCAATTCGTCATCAAGTGTAACACCGTCTTCAAATATAGTTCTGAGATCATTTTCTGTCAGGTTTCTATCAAGAGTTACCTGATAGATCTTTCTTTTTTCATACTTTGGATGAGTGAGTTTTGAGGCCAGATCACCATCATTTGTAAGCAGTAAGACACCTGTAGTGTTCCTGTCAAGTCTTCCAACAGGATATATTCTTTCATAACATGCTCCTTTTACGAGATCCATTACAGTCATGCGTTCCTGAGGATCATCAGATGTCGTAACGCAATCCTTTGGTTTATTGAGCAATATATATATTTTACGTTCAATGTTAACAAGCTGATCATGAAATAAAATACTGTCAGTCGGTTTTACTTTCACTCCAAGCTCATTTACTGTTTCGCCGTTTACTTTTACGACTCCAGCTTGTATATATTCATCAGCCTCACGACGTGAACATATACCCGCATTCGCAAGATATTTATTGAGTCTGATAGGTACATCAGGATCAAGTGAAACCTGATTTGATGGACGGCCAAATGGCGTACCATGATCAAAACCTTCTTCGCGTTTTATTCTTGGTCTGCGGGGTCTTCCATCTGTTCTGTCAGGTTTTGGTAAAGAAGGACCTCTGAAAAGAGATCTTTGTGGTCTTTCGTTATCATTGCCTCCTTCACCGGAATCCTGGCGTTTACGGTCGAAACCACCGTTAAAAGAATTATTATTATAACGATCACCTGAATCGTTGGTTCTTCTTCTTGAAAAATCGTTGTTTTCACCAAAAGAACGACGAGGACGATCAAAACTATTTTCTGAGAATGGTCTTCTTGGACGGTCACCACCTCCTTCGGAAAAATTCCTTACGGGACGGTCGTTGTTTCCATCCGAGAAATTCCTTCTTGGACGATCGTTATTACCATCCGAAAAACTTCTTCTTGGACGATCTCCGCCTCCTTCATTAAAGCTCCTTGCAGGACGGTCATTATTAACATCATTAAAGCTTCTTCTTGGACGGTCGTTGTTACCTTCTGAGAAACTTCTTCTCGGACGATCTCCGTTTCCTTCATTAAAGCTCCTTGCAGGACGGTCGTTGTTACCTTCAGAAAAACTTCTCCTCGGACGATCTTCTCCTCCCTCGTTAAAGCTCCTTCTTGGACGGTCACTATTACCTTCATTAAAATTTCTGGCCGGACGATCATTGTTTCCTTCCGAGAAGTTTCTGCGTGGTCTTTCAAAACGGTTTCCACCTTCGGAATCATCTTTTCTGTATCTATCATTTCTGCCTTCCCCATAACCCCTTCCGGCATTATTGAAATGACTCATAAAGCTATTACCTGAATCAGAGGCATCTCTTCTTGGTCTGTCAAAACTGTTTCCTGACCTCAAATTTCCAGCATTGTTATCTGAGTACGGTCTGCGTGGACGATCAGATGAACCTGCATATCTGCTACGGTTATCATTTTGTCTTCTCCATGGATTTTCAGAATCCGAATTTCCCTGGTTCCTTTCGCCATCACGGCGGGCAGAATTTTCACCTTCCACAGGCTTATCCTGCCATTTTTCATTGTCTGTCATAATAATTGCAATAAAATTTGTTTGTAAAATATAAATTAAATACCGGTATATGTACTTGGAGTGATTGACAACAACTCTTTTTTCACTGATTCACTCACATTTAGACCTTCAATAAAAGACCTGATCGAATGTTCGTTTATTTCTTCATTCGTTCGGGTTAAAGCTTTAAGAGCTTCATAGGGATTTGGATAATTTTCTCGTCTCAGGATTGTTTGAATACCTTCAGCAACAACAGCCCAGTTTTTTTCAAGATCATTCTTTATTGCTTTTTCATTGAGAAGGAGCTTATCAAGACCTTTAATACTGCTTCTGAAAGCGATAAGACTGTGTGCAAAAGGCAATCCGACATTTCTTAACACGGTCGAATCAGTCAAATCTCTCTGTAATCTTGAAACCGGAAGTTTGGCAGCCAGATGCTCAAGCAGAGCATTCGCAACTCCAATATTGCCTTCAGAATTTTCGAAATCTATAGGATTCACTTTATGAGGCATAGCAGATGAACCGATTTCTCCTGCTTTGATTTTTTGTTTGAAATATTCCATCGAAATATACATCCAAAAATCACGGTTCATATCCATGATAATATTATTGATACGCTTCATTCCATCAAACAAAGCAGCCAGATTGTCATAATTTGAAATCTGGGTGGTATATGGCTCTCTTTCAAGTCCCAGTTTTTCATTTAAAAAACCAGCGGCGAAACCTTTCCAGTCAACGTCAGGATAAGCTACTTTATGAGCATTGAAATTACCTGTTGCTCCACCAAACTTAGCAGAGAAAGGTACTTGTTTTAATAGTTCAATCTGCTGATCAAGTCTGCTTACAAAAACCATGATTTCCTTACCTAACCTTGTCGGTGAAGCCGGCTGACCGTGAGTTTTAGCTAACATAGGTATATTACTCCAGGTTTCAGCGTAATTATTCAACTTAGCTTTCAATTCATTTAAAGCAGGAAGATAAACATCTTCTGTTGCTTCACGGATTGAAAGTGGCACTGATGTATTATTTATATCCTGAGATGTAAGTCCAAAATGTATAAATTCCTTAAACTCTGATACACCCAAAGTTTCAAAAGCTTCCTTAAGGAAGTATTCTACTGCTTTAACATCGTGATTTGTAACCTTTTCAATATCCTTAATTCTCTTTGCATCTTCCAGAGAAAAATTCACATAAACCTCTCTAAGGTCACCGAATAAATCTTTTTTGAATTCTTTCAACTGTGGTAAAGGAAGTTCGCATAATGCAATAAAATATTCTACTTCAACTTTTACCCTGTATCTTATCAGTGCAAATTCTGAAAAATATGACGCAAGCTTCGAAGCCTGGGAACGATATCGGCCGTCAACGGGCGATATTGCCGTTAAGTCATTCAACTCCATTTCTGATTGGTTTTTTTCTGATTGGTTCTGCTTAAAGTGCTTTCCAATATGTTAACCTGTTGTTATTTAAGAATCCCTTGAGATTCACTTTTTTCATAAGCCGCAAAGTTACTATTTTTCAGTGTAATAATTGGTCTGTTTCCCACAAAAAAAGATGTTAGAGATAAATTTGCAACTAAAACCGCTTGCAGGATTCAAAAATACCAGTATCTTTGTCGCGCTTTTCAAAAAACAAGAGGGCGTTTAGCTCAGCTGGTTCAGAGCATCTGCCTTACAAGCAGAGGGTCGGCG
>CAZCWK010000083.1:7697-7913 GCA_964502355.1 uncultured Bacteroidales bacterium | reverse complement strand
AAAGCCCAACCCGATCAAATTGATTCCTTTGTTTTCATTGAAACCGGTTTCAAATATTGCTATTACCATTCAGCACAAAAAAAGGGTTACAGTGGAGTTGCAATCCTTTCGAAAATAATGCCTGACAAAATAGTTACAGGCATGAACAACCATAAATATGACAATGAAGGCAGAGTTATTCGCGCAGATTTTGGCGATTTCAGTGTCCTTTGTGTT
>CAZCWK010000083.1:0-7687 GCA_964502355.1 uncultured Bacteroidales bacterium | reverse complement strand
CTTCAGGCAGTATGGGTGATGTAAGACAGGAATTCAAGATGGAGTTTCTAACAGATTTCCTTATATTTCTTAACGAACTCAGAAAAGAAAGACCAAAACTACTTATTTGTGGTGATTTTAATATATGTCACGAACCAATAGACATTCATCATCCTGAAAAACATCAGGGTGTATCCGGTTTCCTTCCCGAGGAGCGTGAATGGTTTGATAATCTTGTTGAAAGTGGTTTCACTGACACTTACAGAGTTTTTGATAAAAGTTCTGATAGATATACCTGGTGGAATTACAGACAGTTTGCCAGAGAAAAAAATCTTGGCTGGAGGATAGATTATCACCTGGTAACTAACAATATTGCAGATCTGTTGAAAAATGCGGAAATTCATTCTGACATTGTACATTCTGATCATTGTCCGGTTTCTGTTGATATAAATATCTAAAAAATGAAATCTTCCATCGACTCTTCCTCAAGAATGCGCATATCATTTTTTTTGGTTGCAATAATTTTAACCATTGCTTCGACATTGTTTTCAAACAAACTGGCAAAAGATCTTGCAACTGAAGAAAGAAAAAAGATTGAGTTATGGGCAGAAGCTGTTAAATTGCTGTCTACAGAGTCAGAAGAAGGCATACAAATAGATTATACACTGGTTTTTAAAGTAATTGAAGGGAACACAAATATTCCTGTGATATTGGTAGATCAGGAAGGGAAAATACTCGAATCAAACAACCTTTATGAAGATACACAAGCCGACTCTGCTGAGATAATAAAAAAAGCAGAAAAGATTATCAAAAAAAATAAATTTATTGAGGTCAAACTGACAAAGGAAATATCGCAATACGTATATTATGATGAGTCCAGTCTGCTAAAAAAACTTACATATTTCCCATTTATCCAACTTCTGGTAATGTTTATTTTTTTGATAGTTACAATATATGCATTGAACACATCAAAAAGAGCTGAGCAAGACAGAGTTTGGGTTGGATTAACCAAAGAAACCGCCCATCAACTAGGAACACCTATTTCATCACTAATGGCATGGATTGAAATTCTGAAACTCAAGGATATTGATGAAAAACTTTTAACTGAAATATCAAAAGACACACAAAGGCTTAAGACCATTGCTGAAAGGTTCTCAAAAATTGGTTCCAAATCTGATTTGTCTTCTGTTGATATTCGTCCCGCACTTGAAAATGCAGTTAATTATATAAGGAACAGAACTTCCAAAAAAATAAATATTACCACTAAAATTCCTGATAAACAAACAAATGTCCTGCTTAACGTACCATTATTCGAATGGGTAATAGAGAATCTTTGTAAAAATGCAATTGATGCAATGGAATCAGTAGGTAAAATATCAATTGAAGTTATTCAGGAAGATAAAAATATATTGATTGATGTAACAGACACGGGAAAAGGTATTCCCAAGAAAAATTTCAAGACTGTTTTTAATCCTGGTTATACCACTAAATCAAGAGGTTGGGGACTTGGATTATCATTGGTTAAGAGGATAATTGAAGAAAATCACAAAGGAAAAATTTTTATTAAGAACTCAGAAATAGGCAGAGGTACAACCTTCAGAATAATACTCAGGAAAGCCATTGAGAAACATAGCTAAAGCAGAGAGAACTGATGAATAATGATATAGTTACAAAAAGATACGTTATTGGCATAGAAGAACTTGAAAGTTTTTCACCTTTATTTAGAGGACCTATAGGGCATAAGTTTGCCAAAAGAATGGTAAAGTTATTTGGAATTGATAAAGTTAATGCTGTTTATGACAATTCATGTGACTATAAGGGTGCTGAATTTGCTTCTAGATTACTGGAAGATCTTGGAGTCTTTTATCGGATAGGTAACCCTGAAAGATTGCGTAAATTACCTCAGGGTCCATTTATTACCATTTCTAATCATCCATACGGAGGCCTTGATGGTATAATGCTTACAGATTTATTCGGAGGTATAAGATCAGATTATAAGCTGATGGTAAACAAAATGCTTTCTCTGGTAGAGACATTGGACGAACATTTTATTCCTGTAACACCCACAACAACAAAAAAACTGGATCCAACTGTTAATATGAACAGCATACGTGAAACAATTGCTCATGTTAAGGATGGACATCCGATGGGCTTCTTCCCTGCCGGCGCAGTTTCAGACTTTAGCATCCGTGATATGAAGGTTAGAGACAGAGAGTGGCAGGATAGTATCCTGAAACTAATTCAAAAAGCTAAAGTCCCAATCATACCGGTCAGATTCTTTGATAAAAATTCTCCTTTTTTCTACTTTCTTGGTATGATTGACTGGAGAATAAGGACAATCAGACTGGCACATGAACTATTTAACAAAGATTTCAAAGCCCCAAGAATTGGCATTGGTGAAACTATTTCTGTAGATCAACAGAAACAATTCCCCGATATAAATGACTTTGGTAACTTTCTAAGAAAGTCTGTATATGATATGGTCGAACCTTTTCTTTTTACTACAAAAGCAAAGCTTGATTTAAACAGTATTGCAGAAAATAATGAATTTGAAAATACTGTCTTCAAAAGTTTCCTGAAGTAATATATTTAAAGCCCGATAGTGAAATAAAATATACTTCCTTTACCCAGATTTGATTCAACCCATATTTTACCTTTAAGTAATTCGACGAGACTTTTTGAAATGGTCAAGCCTAAACCTGTGCCTCCGATATTACTTGATATCCCATTATTAAGTTGAGCAAACCTTTCGAAAATCAAGGACTGTCTGTCTTTTTGTATACCTATACCTGAATCTTTCACAAAAAAGACTAAGATCTTATCTTCGTTTTCAAAACAACCAATTTCAATCCGGCCCTCATACGAAAACTTGAAGGCATTAAGTATGAGGTTGTTAAAAATCTCAATTATCTTCTCTTTATCTGAAACTATTATATTGGAATGATTTCCAAAATCGATAGATTTACAGAATTCGATATTTTGTTTTTGAATCTTATTTCTGGTATTTAATGAGAAACTTTCTATCTCCTGAAATACATCATCAAGGTTAAATTTTTCGTTTGTTATCCTGATATCACCCGTATCAAGTCTTGAGATCTTTATAATACCGTTTATAACTTCTAAAAGATCAGAACAACGCTCAACTATTATCGAACTAAACATTTCCAGATTTGATTTATTATCAAAACTTTCAGGCAGCAATTGGGCAAAACCCATAATTGCATTCATAGGAGTTCTTATTTCATGAGATATATTAGTAAGAAACGCCGATTTAAGTATGTCCGATTCTTCAGCCTTTTCTTTTGCTTTCCTCAATTCTTCATTATATTCATTAGATTTTTCAAAAAGATCTGCTATGTGTTTATATTCACCCCCGAATTTTCTAAGTTTAGAAACCTTGGATTTATCACCCAATAGTATCTGGTCGATAGCTTTTAGCGGCCCGGCAAATAAAGTCGAAAATGATACAATTACGATTAAAAAAATTAAAAAACCAGTTATCAAAAACAACTGAAAAACTTTCTTAGAGAATCTTTTATTTATCTCAAAATAAGGAGTTGTTTTTTCAATATTTAAATATGTTATGATATCTCCCTTATAATCTGATATTTCCTTATTAAATACAATTTTATTTTGAATCATTTTTGCGTCATTCATTTTATCCGTTATCAAAATATTTGAAGTTGTAATCTTCTCAAAGTTTTCAATAAATGCGTCGTTCCAGATTTTGCAGGCAAACAGAAATCCTTGTGGATCAGTTTTTCTTTCATTGTCATAAGATGGATGAACAGTAGCTCCAAATACCTCAACTAAAACGCCATTACAGAAGAAAAAGGAAGTCATAACTCTTTTATTATACAATTCATCAAGCATTGTTTCACTTTGACTCAAAATATTTGAATACAAACCATTAGATTCCGGATACGAATAGTATAAAGAATGATCCGTTTTGAAAAGCCAAAACATATCCACACCATATGTTTCAATAACTGTTTCGAGATTCTCTTCTGCCCACCTGTCATTTTTTTTCTTCAGGAATAAACACATATCATCCCAGTAAGAATAATCAATTACAGGTTGTTGATATCTGGTTGAATTATTTTCAATCAAAATTGAGAAAGCTTCAATATATTGCTGTGTTGTGGTTTCAACAACAATTTTTTCCTGAGATCTTTCAGTCTTTTGCAAATAAAACACTGATATTCCAATCAGGATAAGGATAGATAATACAACAAGAGAAATCTTTGCTGTGGTTTTCATATGATATTTTATTTTTTACACTATGTCCATATGGAACGCCGCATGCCAAAAATGGCATAATCCCTGATGTTTAATCTAAGCATGCTCGTTTCATAAGACATTTTAAAAAGGGTATAATATAATGCTCAAATATAAATTCTTTTTTACATAAAAAAAGAGCGAAAAATTAATTTCCGCTCTTTTTTTATGTAAATCTGTAATCAGTTAAAAGTCTTCTTCGACAGCTTCTTCAATATCAAGGACTGTTTTCCTTGCAGCATTCAATCTGTCAAAATCTTCTTTCAAACCAACTATCAATTTGTCAAAATCACGTTGTCCTGTTCCGGCAGGAATTAAATGACCGCATATTACATTTTCTTTCAACCCTTCAAGTCTGTCAACCTTGCCTTGAATAGCAGCCTCATTCAGAACCTTGGTGGTTTCCTGGAATGAAGCAGCTGACATAAAGCTGTTAATCTGAAGAGCAGCGCGTGTAATACCCTGTAAGATCTGATTAGAAGTTGCAGGAATAGCATCACGTGTCTCAACAAGTTTCAGGTCACGACGTTTAAGAGAAGAATTTTCATCGCGGAGTTTGCGGGCAGTAACAATCATACCTGCTTTGAGATTTGGTGAATCTCCAGGTTCAATTACTACTTTTTTACCCCATATTCTGTCATTTTCTTCCATAAACTCGCTCTTGTCGACTACTTGTTGTTCAAGGAATCTTGTATCACCGGCATCAACAATTTCGACTTTACGCATCATTTGACGTACTATGACCTCAAAATGCTTGTCGTTAATCTTCACACCCTGTAGTCTGTAAACGTCCTGTACTTCGTTAACAATATATTCCTGAACAGCTGTCGGACCTTTAATAGCAAGAATATCAGCAGGAGTAATAACACCGTCTGAAAGCGGAGTACCAGCCTTAACAAAGTCATTAACCTGTACAAGAACTTGTTTTACCAGGGGTACAAGATACTTCTTGATTTCACCGGTTTTTGATTGAATAACAATCTCACGGTTTCCTCTCTTGACACGACCCAGCTCCATTACTTCACCGTCTATTTCAGAAACAACAGCAGGATTAGAAGGATTACGTGCTTCAAACAATTCAGTTACACGAGGAAGACCTCCGGTAATATCACCAGCTTTGGCTACAGCTCTCGGAATCTTAACCAGTATCTGACCAGCTTCAACACTCTCACCATCTTCTTTAAGCAAATGTGCTCCGGCAGGTAAGTTGTATGTACGAAGTCTTTCACCGGATTCACTCAATACGTGTATTGACGGCACCTTTGTCCTGTCCTTAGGTTCAATAATAATCTTCTCTTTCATTTTCGTCGTATCATCAGTATATGACTGGAAAGTCACACCTTCTTCGATAGACTCAAATTCAAGTTTACCTGATTGTTCCGAAATGATAGTAGCATTATAAGCATCCCATTCACAGATCTTCTCACCCTTAGAAATCTTATCTCCGGGATTGAAATACAATTTTGATCCATAAGGAATGTTCTGAGTAGTTAGAACAACTTTAGTAACAGGTTCAATAAGTCTTAATTCAGCATATCGACCTACTACAATCCTGATACTATTTCCACCATCATCATTAACCGATACAGTACGTAATTCATCAATCTCAAGAATTGCATCATGATTTGCAACAATTGATGACTCAGCTTTAACGTTACCGGCGACACCACCAACGTGGAATGTACGAAGCGTAAGCTGTGTACCAGGCTCACCGATAGACTGAGCAGCAATTACTCCTACAGCTTCGCCTTTGTTTACTATCTTACCATTTGAAAGGTTTCTGCCATAACATTTTGCGCAAACACCTTTTTTAGATTCGCAAGTTAAAACCGAACGGATTTCAACTCTCTCAATAGGAGATTGCTGTATTTTTCCTGCTATTTCCTCAGTGATTTCTCCACCAGATTCAACAAGCAGTTCGTTTGTTATAGGATGATATAAATCATGTACTGAGACTCTACCAAGAATGCGTTCATACAATGTTGCAACTTTCTTGATTTCAGTAGCTATCAATCCACGCAGAGTACCACAATCTTCTTCGCTGATAATAACATCGTGAGATACATCAACAAGACGACGGGTAAGATAACCAGCATCAGCTGTTTTCAGAGCTGTATCAGCCAAACCCTTACGAGCACCGTGAGTTGAAATAAAGTACTCAAGCACAGACAAACCTTCCTTAAAGTTTGAAAGAATAGGGTTCTCAATAATCTCTGCTGATGATGCGCCTGATTTCTGAGGTTTTGCCATCAGTCCCCTCATACCTGAGAGCTGACGTATCTGCTCTTTAGATCCACGGGCTCCTGAATCAAGCATCATATACACTGAGTTGAAACCCTGATCATCAGATTCAAGCTGTTTCATCAGAATATTTGAAAGCTTGGTATTAACTGTTCCCCAAACATCAATTATTTTGTTGTATCTCTCATTATTAGTAATGGCACCCATTGAGTATTCCATAATGATGTTGTCAACTTCATCATAGCCTTCCTTGACAAGTGTATCTTTTTCCTTAGGTATAATTACATCTTCCAGATTGAAAGACAAACCACCTCTGAAAGCCATAATGTAACCAAGATCCTTAATATCATCAAGGAATTGAGCTGTTCTGGCAACACCACAAACTGAAATAACCTTACCAATAATATCACGCAGGGACTTTTTAGTCAAAATTTCATTTATGTAACCTACATTTTCGGGTACAAATTCATTGACCATAATACGCCCGACAGAAGTCTCAACCAAACAATCAACCAGTTCACCTTCAGAGTTTAAATCTTTAACTCTTACATGTACTTTTGAGTGAATATCTACTTTACCTTCATTATATGCTATGGTAGCCTCTTCAGGTGAATAGAATTTCAATCCTTCACCTTTTGCTCCCACACGGAATTTGGTTATGTAATACAAACCAAGAACCATATCCTGTGAAGGCACGGTAATTGGTGCTCCGTTAGCAGGATTAAGAATATTATGTGAAGCAAGCATAAGCATCTGAGCTTCAAGCACAGCTTCATTTCCTAATGGTAAGTGAACAGCCATCTGGTCACCATCAAAGTCAGCATTAAAAGCTGTACAGGCAAGAGGGTGAAGCTGAATTGCTTTTCCTTCAATCAACTTTGGTTGAAAAGCCTGAATACCAAGCCTGTGAAGCGTTGGGGCACGGTTAAGTAATACGGGATGACCTTTCATTACATATTCAAGAATATCCCATACTACAGGATCTTTACGATCAACTATCTTTTTTGCAGATTTAACAGTCTTGACAATACCACGTTCTATGAGCTTACGAATGATAAATGGTTTAAACAATTCAGCTGCCATATCTTTAGGCAAACCACATTCATGCATTTTCAACTCAGGTCCAACGACAATAACTGAACGGGCAGAATAGTCAACACGTTTACCAAGCAAATTCTGACGGAAACGA
>CAZCWK010000082.1:0-8065 GCA_964502355.1 uncultured Bacteroidales bacterium | reverse complement strand
TAGAGCATCTGACTGTTAATCAGAGGGTCGTAGGTTCAAGTCCTACCTGAAGAGCGATCGAGCCGGCGTAATGCCGGTTTTTTTGTTTTCAAATAAATACATCATGCAATGAGAGTATGAAAACACATCCACTTGATAAATTTTCCTTCTGCCCATCCTGTGGGTCCAAATCCTGGAAAGTAAACAACGAGAAATCAAAAAAATGCGATGACTGCGGCTTTGTTTATTATGCAAACGTCTCATCATCAGTAGCTGTATTTATCAGAAACCAGGAAGGATATTTGCTGATATGCCGCAGGAAAAAGGAGCCGGCTGCTGGAACTCTTGACTTGCCGGGTGGATTTGTGGATATTGGTGAAACCGCCTCAGAAGCAGTGCAAAGAGAAATCAAAGAAGAGCTCAATCTGAATGTTACAAACATGACGTTCTTCACGTCATTACCAAATGAATATACCTATTCAGGTATGGTGATAAATACGCTTGATATGTTTTTCATCTGCGAAGTTGAAAATTTTAACGATATGAGACCAGACGATGATGTTTCTGAAGCTTTTTTCATGTCTGTTAACACTATTTCACCTGATGACTTCGGTCTAAATTCAATAAAAAGAGGTATAATTGCGTTTTTAAAAAGACTTTAAAATAATTTTTTGATGAAACGATTAATAACTGCATTTCAATTACTGTTATTATCCTGTTTTGTTTTGCAGGCAGCCGAAAATCTACCTCAAAACGATGGAAACCAACTATTCAATCTTGCATCAGAACAGTTTAATGAAAAGGAATATTCAGGATGTTTCAGAACAATAAGTACATGGTTGGAAGAATCTCCTAATCCGGCATACATGGAAGTAGCGCTTTTCATGCAATCGGTTTCATCATATGAGTTGAACAGACGTGAAACCAGTGTACTACTGATTGATTTTATCAGAAAATATCCTGTATCCTACATGACCGACAAGGCATTGTATCTTTTAGGTTGTTCAGCGATGAATGCCGGAGAATACAGGGATGCACTTGAATTTATGAAACGCTGTCCTGAAAGCTCATTACCTTCGACAGACCTGCCGGAATACAGATTCAGATATGCTTATTGCGCAATGCAACTTGCCGATTATGCCACATCAAAAGATCTTTTCACAAGTCTTGCAGGTGAAGAAAGCCGCTTTGCTGCAGCTGCAAGCTATTTTAAAACTTACATTGACTACGCTGAAGGAAAAGCAGAAGAAGCAAGCAGTGGTTTCAGCCAGTTTTCAGGGCACGACCAGTTTCAGGAAACCGTACCATATTTCAGAGCGCAATTACTATACGCTACAGGCAAAAACCAGGAAGCAATAGACGCTGCAAAAACATTGCTTGAAACCAATCCTGAACCAATCAAAAAAACAGAATTGCTCAGGATACTTGCCGCTGCCAGCTTTGATATTAAAAAATACACAAACTCCAGACTTTACTATATAGATTATCTTTCGTTGAAACCGGAAGTACACAACACAGACACATACAGGATTGGAGTCCTCAATTACCTTGATGCAGAATATGACAGAGCGTTACCAAGACTATCAGCAATTGCAAATGAAGAAAGCCCTCTGGGTCAAAGCGCCGCATATCATATAGGGATGATTCTTCTGAAGAAAAAAGACAATACCTCAGCCGGAGAATGGTTTGAAAAAGCCGCCAAACTTGATTTTGACAGAGACACAAAAGAAAAATCCTTTTACAATCTTGCTATTCTGACAAGTGAATCAGAAAGCGCATCAAATGATGAAAAGATAAGCAAGCTGAAACAGTTTCTGGAACAATATCCTGCTTCTGAAATGAAAGAGAGTATCATTAGGAAGCTTGCACAATCATATATGGCAACAAATGAATATGATAAAGCGCTCGATATGCTCAACGGTATACAGAATCCGGATGATAACATTAAGAACAACAAATCCATTGCGCTGTTTATGCTTGGAAAGACGGCATTTGAGCAGGATAAATCCGAAGATGCTTTAAGATTTTTCAGGCAGGCGATTGATATGTCAAAAACCAAATCATCCATTAACCTGCAATCTTTATACTGGAGAGGTGAAACCAACTATAAACTGGAAAGATATTATGATGCATTAAAAGATTTCAAGACATTTTGTGACGCAACCGAATCAGCAAAACTAAAGTCATACCCGTCTGCTATCTACGGAGCGGGATACACTTCATTCAAACAAAAAAACTATACGGAATCCATAAAATGGTTTGACAAGTTTATCAAGCTTTCGGGTATCTCTGATGATGAAAGATATACTGACGCATTAAACCGTCTCGGAGACTGCAATTTCATTAATAAGAATTATGAAAAGGCAGATAAATATTATCAGGATGCCGACAAAGCCAGTGGTGGATCAAACGACTATTCAGTATATCAGAAAGCATATTCATATGGACTCAGGAAAATGTATCAGCAGAAATATGATTTGCTTAAACAATTCGACTCCAGATTTCCGGAATCAGAAAGAGCAGATGACGCATTACTTGAAGCCGGCAAAGCCTGTGTTTCGATGAAAAAAAACAGTCTTGCCATAGCTTCATTCACCAGATTGCTTGAAAATTATCCCGGAAGCCCTCTTGCTCCAAAAGCAGGCATCCAGATAGCACTGATAAATTACAATGAAGGTAATACTCAGGATGCTATAGCAGCATATAAAAAGGTGATAGACAAGTTCCCCGGATCAGAAGAAGCCAACATTGCTCTGGGAGACCTTAAAGCAATATACGTTGCAAATAATAACGTTTCTGAATACATTTCATACACCGGCAACCTGAGTAATCCTATTAAAATAGGCTCAAGCCAGCAGGATTCATTGACATGGTTTGCAGCTGAGAATCTGCTTATGGATGGTAAAAATGATCAGGCACTCAAAAGTTTCGAATCATATCTGGTTTCTTATCCTAATGGAGCATTTGCTTCAGAATGCCATTATCACCTGGGAAACCTCGAGCTTCAGAACGGCAACAGGGAGCTTGCCATCTCACATTTTACTAAAGTTAGCGCACAATACGGCAATCGTTTTCAGGAAGAAGCAGCTGAAAAAGCAGCTGATATGTCTTATGAAGATAAATCATACGAAGCCGCCCTTGAAAATTACACAACACTGAATAAGATTTCAACCACAACTATTCTGAAGAACAAATCATCATTGGGAATGTTAAGGTGCAATTATAATCTGAACAACCAAAATCAGGTGATTGAAAATGCCACTGCCGTCATTTCCGGCCCTGAATCTGATGAAGCAGTTAAAAAAGAAGTATTGTACTACAGAGCCAAAAGTTATCTGTCAAAAGGACAGGACGCATTGGCTAAAGCAGATTTGATTAAGATTTCCACAGAATTCAAGACAGCTGTTGGAGCCGAATCCGCTTATCTCCTATCAGACCTGTACTTCCGTCAGGGCTCGCTTAAAGATTCAGAAAAGCTGATTCAAAAATTGATACAGTCAGGTTCAGAGCATTCGTACTGGCTTGCCCGCGGTTTCATACTGTTATCTGATATTAATATCAAAAACAAAGACTATTTCCAGGCTGAGCAATACCTGAACAGCCTCAAGGATAATTATAAAGCTGATGATGACATTTCAGGCATGATTGAAACCAGACTGAATGAAATCGCTAAAAAAAGAAAATAATACTATCATTTGAAAGCAACCTGCCAGCCTATTGGTAAGCAGCGTTCCATATGACCTTAGTGTAAAAAATAGAAGTAATATATGAAAGTCAGAATTTTATTATCGGTTATACTCTGTTCAGGTTTCCTTACCGTAACAGCTCAGGATACTAAAACAAAAACAGACACGATACGCAGAGATCTTATTCTGGAAAGAGAATACCGTCCTGAATTAACACCATCAGAAAAAATAATGGTCCTGACCGATCCCGAAAATACAAATCCCGGGAAGACAGATCCTGACTTTCTGCTTTCACTTTATCCTGTCAAATCCAAACCTGAATATATCACACTGCCAGCCCCAGGGCTGAAAGCCGAGTTCCCGTCACAAAAACAAATCGGGTATATAAGACTTGGCGCCGGAAGTAAATTGTCTTTCCTTGGAGACGGACAACTAAATCTGCTGAGAAATTCAACACATACGCTCGATGTAAGACTTTGGCATAAATCCATATTCGGAGAAATGACAAATACAATGGGCGTAAAGGAAAGGTCATACATGAATCGTAACAGATTGATGGCCAACTACAAATTAAATCTGCCGGGCAATGAAATTGCTGTAAGCGTATCCGAAAAATACAATTCATGGAATTATTACGGCACATGGCAGGCACCAACAACTTTGCTTGACAGCACATTGACTTATCCATCAGTAAGCGGCCAGTGGTCTTCAGACCTGAAACTAAGAGCAACTATAAAATCACGCAGACCGGACCAGGTTTTTACATGGAATGCCGGCTCTGAAATACATTTCTTCAGGCTTGGCAGAGGATTGGAACACCCGACGCTTGCTCCTGAGAAAAACAAAGGAGGCAGAGAAAAAGAAATTTCTTTTTTCGGGAATTTCGATTACCAGATTACTGAAGGTTTCGGCCTTGGTGTAAATGGGAATATGAGACAATTTTCATACAAGAAACCTGTTACCTACTCTCTTGAAAATGCTTATGTACTGAATCCGGCCAATACTGCCAATTATTTTACAAACCAAAGTCTTATTGTAATCAACCCTTACGCCAGGTTTAGTGTAAAAAAATGGCATTTGTCTGCCGGACTTAAAGTAACGATACCTTCATTTGAAAATGAAAGAATAAGTTACAACCTGACAGCTTCAGCTTCTGCCCCGATCAATGACAGACTGACATTTAATGCATTACTGGATGGAGGCATAAGACCGGTTTCATACAGGGAAGGATTTGAGATGAATCCTTATCTTGATCCGTTTATACATCTTCAGAATCTGAAGAAACCGATAGAAGCCAGGGTAAGTCTGGATTACAGACCTGCAAAGTGTTTCAGAATCACACCGGTTGCATCATTTGAAAGGACATCAAATGCTCCTTTCTTTTATAATGGAATCCCGATGAATGAATATATCAATTATGCATTTGGCAGGATTTTCTCTGTTAAATACATGAAGTCCAACAAAATATCGGGTGGAGCAGATATATCTTTCAACTATCTTGACAAGATTAACTTGCTTGGTCAGATCAGGTATAACCATTATATAAATTCCAGCGATGATGCGGCTCTGGATGCAACCCTAAAAGCAAACGGAAGGAAAGCATGGCAGTCACCGGGTCTTGAAATGAGATATCGCCTTGATTTTAGTCCTGTAAACAAAATTACATTGTTTGCTGACTACAGACTTGCAGCGATGAGATATGCTTCAAACAAGGATTCTTTCATGAACAAAATGGGAGATATTCATGATCTGGGACTTGGTGTTTCATGGAAAGTAACCAAGGATGTTAATATTTTCATGCAGGTTGACAATCTGCTTGACCAGAGATATGAAGAATGGAACTTGTATAAATCTCACGGAATGACAGCTATAATCGGCGGATCTGTACATTTTTAAATTAAGCGATGCTGGTCAAAACTAAAGCAATTGTAATCAATTGTATACCATACAACGACAGTACAAATATTGTCCATTTGTACACAGATCAATATGGTATGGCCAGCTATCTGGTAAGTAATCCGAAGAGCAGGAAATCCGGATTGAAAAGAGCTTTTTTCCAGCCATTCACTCTTATTGAAATCGATGCTGACTACAAAGGAAGCCGGCAGTTACAAAGGATAAAAGATGTAAGGTGCTTATATCCATGCACTGACATATCTTGCAATCCTGTTAAAAATACTGTTACACTTTTCCTGGCAGAAGTATTAATCAGATCTTTAAGAGAAGCCGAGAAAAATCCTGCTATGTTTGATTATCTGTTTCAATCTGTCCAGTTGCTGGATCTTTGTGAAAAAGGGCTTGCAAACTTTCACATTGTGTTCCTGATTAAGCTTACCAGATACCTTGGTTTCTACCCCAATCTGGATAACGCAGGTAAAAGCTGGTATTTTGATCTTGCCGGAGGTGAGTTTGTCCCGGTTTGTCCCACACACAACGCCTGGCTTAATCCTGTTGAAGCCAAAGATTTTGCAAAACTAATGCAGATCAATTTTGAAAACATGCAGGATTTTGGTTTCGAACATAACCAAAGAGCCGACTTGCTTAGTAATATCCTGAAATACTACAAGATGCATCTCGTGGATTTCCCTGCCATAAAATCACTTGAGGTGCTTAAAGAAGTCTTCGCTGTGTAAAAAATCGTCTTTTTTAATTTTTCTCAAATAATTTATAACATTAAAACAATTTTAATGCTTTATTTGTCATAGTATTTGTTCAAAAAAAACAATAATTGCTGCTTTCTATGAATACCATCGGGAAAACGCTGATAATCTCAAATGACTTTGTCTTCAATGAATTGATGGCAAGTATGATTACACAGTTTTCAAAAAACAATGACATTAACAAAGTGTCTTCCTATAATGAGTTACGGGAGTTGAATGATCTCGAGGAAACCGATCTTATTCTTTTGTCGGATATGGTCGAAGGAGCCCGGGGAATTGAGGTACTGGAATATCTGAGATATAACAAAAAGATTGTTTGCCCGATAGGTTTCTTTTGTGAAAATATACCTGACCTGAGGATGAAGGTTTTAAAAAGAGGTGCAAATTATTGTTTCACGAGACCATTTAAACCGGATATACTTGTTCTGGACATATTAAAAAAAGCCAATGTCGAAATTAAGTGAGCTTAACTATGAAAGTCAGAATTAAAAGCATTTTATACTTTTCAATCACTTTGTTGCTCTGCCAACATACTTTTGCGGCGGAAGATCCTGATGATTTGTTGAAAAAAAGTCTGGAGTTTGCTGAAAAAAAAGATTATAAAACTGCCGATGATTATGCAGATAAGGCATATTCAATAGATACCACCAGGGCAGACATTATAATATTCAAAGCAAACCTCAAAGCATGGCAACACGAGAAGGATTCGGCAATATATTATATAGAAAAAGCATATCAAAAGAATCCATCTCAGGATTATCTATACGACAGCTGGCTAAACATACTTTTGTGGAACAAGCTATATGACCGCATACCTGATATTGTCAAAGTTGCATCTGAAAACAAATATAAAAATGAATACAATCTATTCGTTAAATCTCTTGAGGCATATCATGGGCTCGGCAAATATAAAGAAGCGCTTGAGCTTATAAAGACTAAAGAAAACACGTCATTTATGGATTCAACTCTGGTTTCGTCAATCAGAAACGAGATAAACACGTTGAGCAGAAAGACAACTGTTTCTGCAGGTTACAGCTTTGATTATGCAAATACCGGAAACAATAAAGTTCAGCAGCTGGCATTCATGGAATATTCAACGAAGATTAAATCCACTATAGCTCTGCTAAGATTAAATTATGCAAGACGATTTGCTCAGAATGGGTTGCAGATTGAATCTGATGTTTACAGCCTGTTTAAGAACAGAAGTTATCTTTACCTGAATGCCGGTTATGGTTTTAATTCTAACGTTTTCCCCGTTTTAAGAAGTGGTTTCGAATATACTTATCCTGTTTTTAAGACTGTTGAAGCCACACTGGGAGGAAGATACATGAAGTTTCAGAATCTGCCTGTATATATGTTAACCGGGCAATTGCTTAAATACCACAACAGCTGGACATATGCTCTGAGATCATTTTACACTATCAAAAATAATGGCAATGCTTCGACATTTCTTTTTGATATAAGGAAATATGGTAAAAAGACGGGAGATTTTAATGAATTGGAGTTAGGTTACGGAAATACTCCTGACGAGAGACTTTTTATAGAAAACAATGGTGCTTATTTTGGACTGGATGCATACAAAGTCAGACTTACTACAAATAAAATGATTAACCTCTCAAATGAAATAAGATTATCCGTTAATTATAATTTAGAAGAATACTCATCAGGCTCTTTCAGAAACAGATTTATACTTGATATTATCTATCGGTTCAGGATGCAATGAGTTAAAACTAAATCCAA
>CAZCWK010000081.1:0-8441 GCA_964502355.1 uncultured Bacteroidales bacterium | reverse complement strand
TGTTTAAGATTTAAAATTATATCTGTAACGTCCTCAGTAACACCAGAAATAGAGGAAAACTCTTGTTCAACGCCTTCAATTTTTACAGAAGTAAACGCATAACCTTCGAGCGAAGATAGCAAAATACGTCTTAAAGCATTGCCAATAGTTAATCCATATCCGGGTTCAAGAGGACGGAATTCAAAAATTCCAGTAAACTCGTTTGATTCGAGCATTATAACTTTATCCGGTTTTTGAAAAGCTAATATTGCCATTTATTTTGTTTTATAATTAATAACGACTAATTTTTATTTAGAGTACAATTCAACTATTAATTGTTCTTTAATATTTTCGGGGATTTCGTCGCGTGAAGGATAATTAAGAAATTTTCCACTCATTAAATTGTCGTCCCATTCGAGCCATGAAAAGTTATGCGCATGACCTGATAAAGAGTTAGTAATAGTTTCTAAAGCTCTGGAGCGTTCTCTTACGCTAATAATATCACCTGCTTTAAGTGAAAAGGAAGAGATATTTGTAATAGTACCATTAACAAGAATATGTCTATGAGATACTAGTTGTCGGGCAGCAGCTCTTGTAGGAGCAATACCGAGACGATACACAACGTTATCAAGGCGAGCTTCAATGAGCTGCAAGAGAACTTCGCCTGTAACACCTCTTTTACTTGAAGCTTTAGCAAATAAGTTACGGAATTGTTTTTCGAGAATACCATAGGTATATTTAGCTTTTTGTTTTTCGAGTAGTTGGATGCCGTATTCAGACAATTTTTTTCTTCTTTTAGAATTTCCGTGCATTCCTGGAAGAAAATTCTTTTTCTCGAAATATTTATCAGGACCATAGATTGGTTCTCTGAATTTTCTTGCTATTCTTGTTTTAGGACCTATATATCTTGCCATAAAATTGTTTATTTAAAAATTAAAATTATACTCTTCTTCTTTTAGGAGGTCTACAGCCATTGTGAGGGATAGGAGTAATATCGACTATTTCGAGAACTTCAATACCGGAGGTATGAATAGTTCTGATAGCGGATTCACGTCCAGCACCAGGTCCTTTAACAAACATCTTAACTTTTCGCAAGCCGAGGTCGTAAGCTACTTTAGCGCAGTCTTCAGCGGCTGTTTGAGCAGCGTAAGGAGTATTCTTTTTAGAACCTCTAAAACCCATTTTACCAGCAGATGACCAGGAGATAACCTGACCTGCTGCATTAGTTAATGTAATAATAACATTATTAAACGAAGCCGAAACATAAGCTCGGCCAGTTGTATCAACTTTAACAACTCTTTTTTTTGTACTTTTAGCAGTTTTTGCCATATTATATCATTGCTTTCATTATGAATAAAACTATTAACCTTTAGTAGCTTTTTTCTTATTAGCTACAGTTTTTTTTCTTCCTTTACGAGTACGAGCATTATTCTTAGTACTTTGACCTCTTACAGGTAATCCCATACGATGGCGGATACCTCTGTAACATCCAATATCCATTAGACGTTTAATATTTAATTGAGTTTCCGATCTTAATGGTCCCTCAATTTTATAATGATTATTAATCATTTCTCTGATTTTTCCTTGCTCATCGTCTGACCAATCAGAAACTTTTTTATTAAGGTCAATTCCTAAATCAATAAGAATTTTTTTTGCGGAGCTACGCCCGATACCATATATATAGGTAAGGCCAATTTCTCCTCTTTTGTTTTTTGGTAAATCTACACCAGCAATACGTGCCATATAATTCTCTAATATTAATTTTCAAATAATTAAAATTATCCTTGACGTTGTTTAAACTTAGGATTTTTTTTGTTAATAACAAAGAGTTTGCCTTTGCGGCGAACTATCTTACACTCAGCACTCCTCTTTTTAATTGATGTTCGTACTTTCATTTTATTTATTTTTTTAAACTTTAATACTCGTTATTAATTAAAGAACGTTAGAAAAAGATTATTTATATCTGAACGAAATTCTACCTTTAGTTAAATCATACACTGACATTTCAACTTTTACTTTATCTCCTGGTAAAATTTTAATATAATGCATTCTCATTTTACCGGAAATATGAGCAGTGATTTCATGCCCGTTTTCAAGTTCAACACGAAACATCGCATTTGATAGTGCTTCTACTATCACGCCATCCTGTTCAATTGCTGCCTGTTTAGCCATAAAAATATATCAATTTTAAATAAATCTATCTCCTAAGACTTCTCTAATGTATTCAAAAGATGTCAATATCTCAGCTTCTTTTCCTTTGCGAATGGCGATAGTATGTTCAAAATGTGCAGATGGTTTCCTATCCAGAGTTCTGAATACCCATCCATCCCTTTCCATCACAACATTACGGGACCCCATATTAATCATAGGCTCTATGGCTATGACCATACCATTCTTTAATTGAATCCCACTACCTCTTTTACCCACATTCGGAACATCAGGCTCTTCATGCAAATTTCGACCTACACCATGGCCAATAAGCTCTCTTACAACAGTGTAACCTCTTCTTTGGCAATATTCCTGAACTGCGTTCCCAATGTCACCGATTCGTTTTCCTTCTACAGCTTCCTCAATGCCTTTGTATAAAGATTCTTTTGTTGTTTTCAACAAATTTACTACTTCTTCTCTGACATCTCCAACCCTAAAAGTATAAGCTGAATCACCATGAAATCCATTTTTGCAAGCTCCGCAATCCACTGATATAATATCCCCGTCTTCGAGAAAAACTTTATCAGAAGGAAAGCCATGTACAATTTGTTCATTAACTGATGTACATAATGTAGCCGGAAAACCGTTATAATTCAGGAAAGAAGGAACAGCTCCAAATGATCTGATCGTTTCTTCAGCAATATTATCCAGTTGTTTTGTTGTAACTCCGGGTTTAATATAGTGAGCAACCTCGCCCAACGCTTTGGCAACGATTTGTCCACTTTCCCGGAGCAGGCCTATTTCATCTTCTGTCTTTAGATATATCATCAAAATAAATTAATACGCAGCAATACTTCCGGTTCTGCCTTTAATACGACCCGATTTTAGCAATCCATCATAGTGGCGCATCAATAAGTGACTTTCAATCTGTTGCAATGTATCCAGAACAACACCAACTAAAATCAATAAAGACGTACCACCAAAAAATTGCGCAAACTGTGTATTTATACCTAATAATTTTGCAAATACAGGCATAATAGCAATCAACGCTAAAAAGAGAGATCCCGGGAATGTAATCTTTGACATTATACTGTCAATATACTCAGCTGTTCTTTTACCTGGTTTAACACCTGGTATAAAACCATTATTCCTCTTCATTTCTTCTGCCATATTGGTTGGATTAATCGTTATAGCAGTATAGAAATACGTAAATGCAACTACAAGGAAACCAAATATTAAGTTATACCAGAAACCGTTCATATCAGTTAATGCCATTCCTACAGAACTTGATGAAGCAGCATTAGAATAACCGACAAAAGCCAAAGGTATAAACATCAAAGCCTGAGCAAAGATTATTGGCATTACTCCTGCAGCATTGATTTTCAAAGGAATGTACTGACGTGCACCACCATATTGTTTATTTCCGACTATTCTCTTTGCATATTGTACAGGAACTTTACGTGTACCCTGAACAAGTAATATTGCAAATACGGTTACCACCAACAAGAAAACTAATTCTGCAAGAAGCATTACAAGACCACCTGCCGCAGTTGTTTCAACTCTGGAAATAAATTCCTGTGTTAAAGCCTGAGGGAACCGTGCAATGATACCGATAAGTATTATAAATGATATACCATTACCAATACCCTTGTCAGTAATCCTTTCACCTAACCACAGAGTAAACATACTCCCTGCTGCAAGAATCAGAACCGATGAAATTCTGAACCACATGCCTGCAGGTAAAGCAGCACCACCATAACCCATTTGAACACTAAGGTTCGCGAGATATGCAGGTCCCTGGAATAAAAGAATAATTACAGTAAGATATCTGGTATACTGATTCATCTTCGTCCTGCCACTTTCACCCTCTTTCTGCAGTTTCTGGAAAAAAGGAACGGTCATACCCAATAGCTGCATAACGATTGAAGCTGTAATATAAGGCATAATTCCTAATGCAACTATAGAAGCATTTGAAAATGCACCTCCTGAAAACATATCAAGCAAAGACATTATACCTTCACGAGTTTGACTCTGCAGCGCTGTAAGAGCTGAAGTATCAATGCCCGGAAGTACAATGTAAGAACAGAAACGGTATACTGCCACAAATCCAAGTGTAGTCAGCAAACGGTTGCGAAGCTCTTCAATCTTCCAGATATTCTTTAAGGTTTGAATAAATTTCATGAGAAAATTTTATTAGTCGTTTAAACTGGTTATCAAATCTTGATTGCGCTACCACCTGCAGCCTCAATTGCCTTTATGGCAGAAGCTGAAAACGCATGGGCTTTTACTTCAAGCTTGGCAGAAAGAGCTCCATTTCCAAGAATTTTCACAAGTTGAGTTTCTGAAATAAATCCAGCTTCAACGAATGTTGAAATATCTATTGTTGAAATATTCAAAGATTCTGCTAATTTCTGTAAAGTATCAATATTTATAGCCTTATATTCTATACGATTGATGTTTTTGAAACCAAATTTCGGTAAACGACGCTGTAAAGGCATTTGACCTCCTTCGAAACCACGCTTTCTTGAGTAACCGGAACGTGACTTAGCACCTTTATGTCCTCTGGTAGAAGTACCACCTAAACCGGAACCAGGTCCACGACCAATTCTTTTGCGTGTTTTTACAGATCCTGCAGCGGGTTTTAAATTACTTAAATTCATAGTTTTTATATTTATTCTACGATTCTGACTAAGTGTTTAACTTTATTGACCATACCCAAAATGGCAGGTGTGGCTTCATGCTCAACAATGTTGTTCAGCTTTTTTAGTCCAAGTGCATCCAAAGTCCTTTTTTGAACTTCAGGGGCACCGATGCGACTTTTATACTGTTGTATCTTAATAGTTGCCATTTCTTTATGTTTTAACCTTTAAATACTTTTTCAACTGAAACACCACGATTCTGTGCGACCATGTATGCATCACGCAATTCTCCAAGAGCAGCTATAGTGGCTTTAACAAGATTGTGAGGGTTTGATGAGCCTTTTGATTTAGCAAGTACGTCGGTTATACCAACACTTTCCAGAACTGCACGCATTGCACCACCGGCCTTAACTCCTGTACCAGGAGTAGCTGGTTTCAAAAATACTTCAGCTCCACCAAATTTCGCCCATTGTTCATGAGGAATAGTTCCTTTTAAAACCGGAATCTTTATAAGATTTTTCTTTGCAGCTTCTGCACCTTTAGCAATTGCAGCAGTAACTTCACCTGCTTTACCAAGGCCCCAGCCAACAATACCATCTTCGTTTCCTACTACAACAATTGCAGAAAAGCTGAATGCGCGTCCACCCTTAGTTACTTTTGTAACACGGTTTATTGCCACCAATCTGTCTTTCAACTCCAAATCATTGGTAGTCTTAACTCTGTTTATTTGTCCTGCCATATCATTTAAAATTTAAGACCGCCTTTACGTGCGGCATCAGCTACTTCTTTAACTCTACCGTGATACAAATAACCGTTACGGTCAAACACCACTTCAGTAATGCCAGCTTCCAAAGCGCTCTTAGATATAAGTTCGCCTACTTTTGCTGCTTGCTCAATCTTGGCAACCTTTTCTGTCAACTTCAATGAAGATGCTGAAGCTAAAGTCTTACCTGATTTATCGTCAATGACCTGTACATAAATCTGCTTGTTGCTTCTGAAAACGGTCATCCTTGGTCTTTCCGGTGTACCGCTTATTTTTCCGCGAATACCGGTCTTTATTTTAATTCTCCTTGATTCTTTCGTTGTCATCTGATAATTTTTTTAATGATTACTTCTTACCGGCAGACTTTCCGGCTTTTCTGCGAACTATTTCACCGACGAAACGAACGCCCTTACCCTTATATGGTTCAGGTTTACGGTATGTGCGTATTTTAGCACAAACCTGTCCGATCAACTGCTTGTCGCATGATTCGAGTATTATCATAGGATTCTTGTTACGCTCGCTCTTTGTTTCAACTTTAATTTCAGCTGGTAAAACAAATATAATGTTGTGAGTATAACCAAGAGCTAAATCAAGTACCTGGGCTGTTGCCTGTGCACGATAACCTACTCCGACCAATTCGAGTTCCTTACGATATCCTTCAGAAACTCCAATAACCATATTATTGATCAATGAACGATATAACCCGTGTAATGAACGATGTTCTTTACCATCAGATGGTCTCGAAACTTTTATTTCACCATCCTTCACTTCAACAGTGATATCAGGATTTATTGCTTGCTTAAGTTCTCCCTTAGGACCTTTTACAGTAACAATATTATCAGAAACTGTAACGGTTACTCCTGCAGGGCTTTTTATCGGTAATTTTCCTATTCTTGACATTCTTCTTTCCTCCCATTAATAGATGTAACACAATACTTCGCCTCCGAGCTTCTGCTCTTTGGCTTCCTTATCGGTCATCACACCCTTGGAGGTGGACAATATGGCAATACCGAGTCCATTAAGGACACGTGGCATGTCACGATAACCAACATATTGACGTAAACCTGGTGTTGAAACTCTTTGAAGTTTCTTAATAGAATTCACCTTGTTTACAGGATCATACTTCAGGGCAATCTTAATTGTGCCCTGAGGACCTTCTTCCACAAACTTATAGTTCAGGATATAGCCCTTGTCAAAAAGGATTTTTGTAATCTCCTTTTTTAAATTTGATGCAGGAACCTCAACAACCCTGTGTTTGGCTTTGATTGCGTTCCTCAATCTGGTTAAATAATCTGCTATTGGATCAGTCATAATATAAAATTTAAATTGATCCGGACTCCCCGGACAATATTTAACAATAGTTTTCTCTTATTGAGATAAGTTTAAAACCTGGCACATCAAATCATTTTTGCACCAGACTTAAACCTGAGTTTTTTTTACCAACTTGCTTTACGAACCCCTGGAATCAAACCCTTAGACGCAAGTTCACGAAACTGTATACGGGAAATACCGAATTGACGGAGATATCCTTTAGGACGACCTGTCATTTTACAGCGATTGTGTATCCTTGTTGGGCATGAATTCTTTGGAAGATCCTGCAGTGCTTCATAATTACCATCGGCCTTAAGTTTTGCTCTCTTTTCGGCATATTTGGCTATAAGTGCTGCACGTTTCACTTCACGGGCTTTCATCGATTCTTTTGCCATGTCAATTAATCTTTTTTATTGTTTTTAAAAGGCAAACCAAATTCTCTAAGCAATGCGTATGCTTCTTCATCCGTTTTTGCGGAAGTCACAAAGGTAATATTCATTCCTAAGAGTTTAACAATATTATCTATGTTAATTTCAGGAAAAATGATTTGCTCTGTAATTCCAAGGGTATAGTTACCACGACCATCGAGTTTATACTCTATGCCTTTGAAGTCACGGATACGGGGTAATGCAACCCTGATCAACCTTTCAAGGAACTCATACATATTTTCTCTACGAAGTGTTACACGAACACCTATAGGCATTTTCTTACGTAATTTGAAATTTGAAATATCCTTCTTAGATATTGTAGCTACGGCTTTTTGACCAGTTATAGCTGTCATCTCATTAATAGCTGTCTCAATTATCTTTTTGTCAGCTACAGCGATACCTAATCCCTGATTAAGGACAATCTTTTTCAGAACCGGTACTTGCATTACCGTCGAATAACCGAATTCTTTGGTCAATGCAGGAACTATACGTTCTGCATATTCTTTCTTTAGATTAGCGGTATTTGCCATTATTTTATTTCCTCCCCGGATTTTTTAGATATACGTACTAATTTTCCTTCAGCATTTTTAATTCTGCCTATACGAGTTGGCTTACCAGACTTCGGATCTACAGGATTTAAATTTGAAATGTGAATGGAAGCTTCTTTTTTTACAATTCCTCCCTGAGGATTTTTAGCATTGGGTTTGGTACTCTTTGATACCATATTCACTCCTTCTACTATTGCACGCTGCTTATCAACAATCATTTCCAGCACACGACCGGTTTTTCCTCTGTCTTCTCCTGCGTTCACGTAGACGAGATCACCCTTTTTTATATGAAATTTACTCATTGGATAAATCTTTCAAGTGGTTAAAGTACTTCAGGTGCTAAAGAAACTATCTTCATGTTCGTATTACGGAGTTCCCTTGCAACAGGACCGAAAATACGACTTCCTCTCAACTCACCTGCATTATTCAATAGAACACAGGCATTATCATCAAATCGGATATATGATCCGTCAGCTCTCCTGATTTCTTTTTTTGTGCGAACGATAACGGCTTTTGAAACCGTACCTTTTTTTATTTCACTGGAAGGGATGGTATTTTTAATAGCCACCACGATTATGTCTCCAACAGAAGCATAACGACGACCTGTACCACCCAAAACACGGAT
>CAZCWK010000080.1:0-8521 GCA_964502355.1 uncultured Bacteroidales bacterium | reverse complement strand
CGAATACCCATTGAGTGAACTTGACTTAGACTTAATTAATTCAAAAGCAGGAATGCGACAGGATTGTCATTGTCACATTTTCAAATTGAATTGTGGGCAGTGATGGATTCGAACCACCGTAAGCGTAAGCTAGCAGATTTACAGTCTGCCCCATTTGGCCACTCTGGTAACTGCCCTTTCATAATTTAAAAACTGCTTACACACTAAGCAGCCGCTATCTCTTGTTCGTTTTTAGAGAAGCGGCTGCAAATGTAGGAGTTTAATTTGAAACCACAAAGAGTTTTGATGAAATTTATTTGTTATTTCTTTTTTCTTTCAGCTTTATCAGCTGCTTTTGCAGAGCTTCTATTGCTGAATCTATAGATTCCTCAAATGTATCACTGATTTTTGAAGCAAACAATTCCGAACCTGAAACCTTGACTTTCACCAAAGCTTCTTTATTAAGCGCTGTTTCCGGTTTAATGACTTTAAGAGTCACATCTGTATCTAAAATGTCACCATAAAACACTTCCAGCTTATTGACTTTCTTTTGGATAAATTCTTCTAAAGCTTTAGTAGCATCAAAATGAATTGATTGAATTCTGATTCCCATGATAAATCCTCCTTTTTTTTAAGCTCTTGGATGAGCTTGTTTATACACTTTTTTTAATTCTTCAAACGTGGTATGAGTATACACCTCCGTTGCTGCCAGACTTTTGTGACCAAGAAGTTCCTTTACTGCATTTAATTCTGCACCCTGATTAAGAAGTGTCGTAGCAAAAGTATGCCTCAGCACATGTGGACTGTTTTTTGATAATGTGGCTATACTTGTGAGTTTTTGGTGAACTATCCTGTATACCATTTGTGAATAAAGAGGATGACCGCTTTGTCTTACAAGTAAACGTTCTGGTTGGGTTTCAAGATTATCTTCTCTTACAGATAAATATTCTTCAATCAATTTTCTGAGAGGATTCCCGAAAGGGATTAATCTTTGTTTATTTCGTTTACCTGTTACCCTAAGAATGCACGTTTTTAAATCAACATCCTGGTCACAAATATTGATCAGTTCCGAAAGTCGGATACCAGTCTGATAAAACAACTCTATGATAAGCCGGTCACGAATTGACTCAAACTGATTCAAATTTCCGGTTTCCTGTTCAAATATCTCAGCCATCTCTTCTACCTTTAAGAACACAGGCAGAGTCTTTTTTGTTTTCGGTGATAATATTTTTTTTGTAGGATCTTTTTCAGCATAGCTTTTTCTTATAAGATAATGCCAATAAGACTTAAGGCAGGATAATTTACGGTTGACAGTCCTTGTTGAATAATTACCCTCAAGCATATCAACCAGCCAAGCTCTGATCATATCAGAATCTATCAGATTTTCATCATCTATCTGATAGTTATTTTTTATATAATCGAGAAATTGCTCCAGATCTCGACTATACGCAAGAACGGTATGAGTAGAATAATTCTTCTCATACCGTATATATTGTAAGAAGTCGGCGATCCGCATTGTCCCGTTGCTTTACTATTATGCAACGAATATAACGATTACACCTTAAAAAAGCAACAAAAACCGACTACTTAATAGTATTTAACTGAAATTTCTCAGAAAATCAATCCTCAGTCTGCTGCAATTGCTGAATATAAACAGCTTTGATCTTTTCTTTTCTTTTTATTACAGAAGGTTTGGAAAAAGCTTGTCTGCTTCTGAGTTCTTTAACAACACCTGTCTTTTCAAACTTACGTTTAAATTTCTTGAGAGCTTTCTCAATATTTTCTCCTTCTTTAACTGGAACTACGATCATAAGTATCTGCTTTTTAGAATTGTTCAAAATCGGACTGCAAAATTAGTCAAAGCCTTTGATTAAGCAAACAAATATTGAAAAGATTTTCATTTTTTTTTGCAGAAACTTAGAAAGATTACATTTGTAGTAAAATTATATAGCAAATGACACCTACAATTAAAGAAAGAATTGAGCTTCACAGGCAAATGATGAAACAATGTGGAGTCAATGTCAGCATCATACCAACTTCTGACCCACACCAAAGCGAGTATATATCAGAACACTGGAAATACAGGAAATATTTATCAGGATTTACAGGCAGCAACGGGACACTGGTAATTGGAGAAGATAAATCAGGTTTGTGGACAGATTCAAGATATTTCCTTCAGGCAGAAGCCGAATTAAAGGGCTCCGGTATTGAATTGTTTAAACTGGCAGTACCCGGCACTCCTGCCATTGAAGACTGGATTTTCAATCAGGGATATAAGAATGCAGGAATTGACGGATCAATGTTTTCAGAAAATGAAGCCTCAAGACTCAGGAGATTTTTTGAACCCAGAGAAATAAGATTATTATCTGATTTTCACCCGTATTCTGAAGTTTGGAAAGACAGAGCTCCTGTTCCTGATGGAAAGATAATAGTTTTCCCTGAGTCAAAAAGCGGAGAGTCAGTAAATTCAAAATTGACAAGATTAAGGGTAATCATGTCTTCACTGAGAGCGGACAGTATGACAATTGCATCTCTTGATGATATTGCATGGTTATATAACTTCAGAGGAGAAGATGTTAAATTCAATCCGGTAGCCATTTGCTTTGCCTATGTTGATATGGAAACGGCTCATATATTTATTGGAAACCACAAGCTGGATCAGGAAGTCAGACTGCATTTCAATAAAAGCGGTATTCAAATGCATGAATATGAGGATTATTACAATTTCATTTCTCAGCTTAGAAACCGCAATATTTTGTTTGACAAATCAAGAAACAATCATGAAGTACACCAAAGTCTTGACAAATCATGCACTATAATTGACTGTATTTGCCCGGTAACCACTTTGAAATCCAGAAAAAATGAAACTGAAATTAATGGTTTCAGAAAGGCAATGATTAAAGATGGCGTTGCGTGGACAAAATTTTTGATGTGGATTGAATCAGTTACCAAAGACGGGAAACCGGACGATAAAGATTATCCCGATGAAGTTGACATCAGTGATATGGCTGAAAAATTTAGAAAGGAACAAGGAGACTACTTATGTGAAAGCTTTGCTCCGATTATTTCATTCAGGGACCACGGAGCTATTGTTCATTATGAAGCAGAGCATGGCATTGCATACACAGTAAAAGGTAAGGGTGTGCTTCTGATGGATCTTGGTGCGCACTTCCTTGATGGGACGACAGACGTAACCAGAACCATATATATTAACGGAGAGCCCGAAGATGAATTCAGACTGGATTATACCTGTTTACTTAAAGGAGTAATAGGCCTGACTGAAACCATATTCCCTGAAAATACCAGAGGTACTCAACTTGACATTATGGCAAGACAATATATCTGGAAAAGAAGTCTTAACTTTCTCCACGGCACAGGACATGGAGTTGGGCACTGTTTATATGTACATGAAGGTCCACAAAGCATCAGAATGAATGAAAATCCTGTAACAATCGAGCCGGGGATGATAATGTCAAATGAGCCTGCATTATACAGAACAGGAAAATATGGTGTCAGAGTTGAGAATGTTATACTTTGCGTAGAAAAAGCAGATGCAGGATACGGAAGATTTTTTGGTTTCGAAACTCTTACATTAATACCTCTTGAATTATCCTGTATAGACAGATCCATTCTCGATGAAAGAGAGATTAACTGGATAAACGATTATCATAATAGGATTTTCGATACCCTTTCACCATTCTTAAGTGAGAAAGAAACCGGATGGTTGAAAAACAAAACAAGAAAAATTTAATTCATAATATATATAAGGTATGGCACTAATAAAATCTGTTCGTGGTTTCACTCCGGTCATTGGAGAAAATTGTTTTTTAGCTGAAAATGCAACTGTAATCGGAGATGTTATAATGGGTAATGGTTGCAGTATATGGTTCAATGCAGTTCTGAGAGGTGATGTAAATTCAATACGTATCGGCAATAATGTCAACATACAGGATGGATCTGTTCTGCACACGTTATATCAAAAATCGATAATTGAAATTGGTGATAATGTTTCAATTGGTCATAATGTAACAATTCACGGAGCAAAAATTGAAAACAACGCACTTATCGGCATGGGATCTGTTGTTCTGGACCATGCTGTAATCGGAGAAGGTGCTATAGTTGCAGCCGGTTCAGTGGTTTTAAGCAATACTGTAGTTGAACCTTACTGTATTTACGCAGGAGTCCCTGCAAAATTTGTAAAAAAAGCCGATCCTGAGCAAACATTGACTATAAATAAAAGAATTTCTGACAATTATCAGTTTTATGCCAGCTGGTATGAAGACAAAAAAATCAAGTCTTCCTTTTTAGATCCTGAATAAAAAGGTCTGCTTTTGTGTTAAAAATTAACACTATTCAACGAATCGGGCAGTAATTTTATACGATTTGCAAACTTTGTATATTGTTTTTTATAATTTTGCGCCACATTGAAAATTAATGTGATAAAAATTCAACGATGCAACAGAACCTGGTGATAGTAGAGTCTCCTGCCAAAGCGAAGACTATTGAAAAATTCCTTGGTAAAGATTTCAAAGTCATGTCCAGCTTTGGGCATATACGTGATTTACAGAAAAAGGATTTTGGAGTTGATATGAAAAACAACTACAAACCCATTTATGAAATTTCACCAGATAAAAAGAAGGTTGTAAGTGAGCTCAAAGCAAACGCTAAAGATTCAGAGGTGATTTGGCTGGCTTCCGATGAAGACCGTGAGGGAGAAGCTATAGCCTGGCATTTAGCTGAGGTTCTTAATTTAGATCAACAAAAAACCAAAAGAATAGTATTCCACGAAATAACCAAAGATGCCATCTTGAATGCTATTAAACATCCAAGAGCAATTGACATCAATCTGGTGGATGCGCAACAAGCAAGAAGGGTACTTGACAGAATAGTCGGATTTGAGCTTTCACCAATTTTATGGAAAAAAATAAGGCCATCTTTATCAGCAGGTCGTGTACAATCTGTTGCAGTAAGACTAATAGTTGAAAAAGAAAGAGAAATCCAGAAGTTTGAAACTGAAGCCAGTTTTAAGGTTACTGTGAATTTCATTATAGAAAATATTTCAGGAGAAAAGATAAATCTGAAAGCCGAATTAACAAAAAGGCTTAAGACAAAAGAAGAGGCAGTAAAATTTCTGAAAAAAATGATGGATGCCGAATTTAGTATAGATAGTATCACAACTAAGCCCGGCAAAAAATCACCTGCTCCACCCTTCACAACATCAACTCTTCAGCAGGAAGCTTCAAGAAAACTTGGGTTTTCGGTTTCACAGACAATGATGATAGCCCAGAGACTTTATGAATCCGGTAAAATCACTTATATGAGAACCGATTCTGTAAATCTTTCGAGTCTGGCAATTAATACGGCCAAGGCAGAAATCGAATCTATTGCAGGCTCAGAATACGTTAAAATCAGACATTACAAGACAAAGACAAAAGGAGCCCAGGAAGCTCATGAAGCTATCAGACCTACCTATATGAACACTCAGACTATAGACGGAACATCTCAGGAAAAACGCCTTTATGAGCTTATATGGAAAAGATCTATTGCTTCTCAAATGAGCGATGCAGAGTTTGAGAAAACGACTATATCAATTTCCATGTCAAACTCTGATGAGAAATTTGAAGCCACTGGAGAAGTTTTGAAGTTTGATGGTTTTCTTAAAGTATATATGGAGTCTGTCGATGAAGAATCTGATGGCGAAAATGGCAGCAAGATACTTCCTGTAATAAATAAGACAGATAAAATTTCCTTTGATTCTGCAACTGCTACTGAAAGATTTACCCAAAGGCCTTACAGATTTACTGAAGCCAGCCTTGTACGAAAACTTGAAGAGCTTGGCATTGGCAGACCTTCAACTTATGCCCCGACAGTATCAACGATTCAACAAAGGGGATATGTAAAAAAAGATGACAGGGAGGGTTTATTACGGGAATATGCCATGCTTGAACTTAAAGACAAAGTAATAAGTGAAAAAACACTTTCAGAAATCACCGGTGCCGAAAAAGGAAAATTATTTCCAACTGACACTGGTATAGTTGTAAATGATTTTTTACTTGATTCATTTCCTGATATCATGGATTTCAACTTTACAGCAATGGTTGAGAAACAATTTGACCAGATAGCCGAAGGTGAAATCAAATGGGAGAAACTTATCGATGATTTTTATAAACCATTCCACATAACAGTAGAAGAGGCCGGTGCCTGGTCAAAACAAAAAGTTGGTGAAAGGATTTTGGGCAATCATCCTGTTTCCGGCAGACTGATTTCTGTTAAAATTGGAAAATATGGCCCGATAGTTCAGATTGGAACGGCCGAGGAAGAAGAAAAGCCACTGTTTGCATCTTTACTTAAAAAACAAAGTTTAGAAAGCATCACTCTTGAAGAAGCACTTGAATTGTTCAGGCTCCCAAGAGTAGCCGGTGAATTTGAGGATAAGACTGTCACCATAGCTACGGGTAGATTTGGACCATATATCAGACATGATAATAAATTCATCTCTATTCCTGCGGGCTTTAATCCACTTGAAATAGCTCTCGAAGAGTGCATATCTTTGATTGAAAAGAAAAGGAATGCTGATGCAAACAAACTTATCAAAAAATTTGAAGAAGATGGCATACAGATTTTGAATGGCAGATACGGACCATATATTTCAAAGGACGACATAAACTACAGGATTCCAAAAACTGTGAAACCGGAAGAACTTGATCTGGAAAGCTGCCTGACAATTATTAAAGATCAGGATGCAAAAGGAAAAAGCAAGCCTGCTGCCCGCAAGAAAGCTGTAACCAAAAAAGTTGCAGCTAAAAAAGTCGCAGCTAAAACTGCGACTAAAACAAAAAGTCCGAAAACTAAAAAGAAAGAGTCCTGAAAAACACTATCTGTAATCCTTAAGAATTTGCTGCAACCTTTTTCTTGCAAAGAATATTCTGCTCTTTACTGTCCCCAAAGGCAACTGAAGTTCTTTTGCGATATCTTCATATTTATATCCGGCAATATGCATGGCAAATGGCATTCTGTATTCTCTTGAAAAGCCATTGATAGCCTTTGTTATTTCAGATATTGAATATGACCCTTCCGGTGAGTTGAAACCTGAATTTTGAGGTATATTCAGATGATAAAGATTATCAGTCTGATCAACAAAAGTCTGTTCACGAACTGTTTTTCTGTAATTATTTATAAATATATTACGCATCAAAGTGTATGCCCAAGCCTTAAAATTTGTTTCTTCAGCAAATTTATCCTGATTATTGAGCACTTTCAGAGAGGTCTCCTGTAAAAGATCTGACGCATCATCCCTGTTGCGGGTAAGTCTGAATGCAAACCTGAACAATTCATTTTGGTATTCAGTAAGGTCTTTACTAATATTAATGTACTTCATATATTCACAAATTAAATACATTTAAGCTCACTTAAAAATAATGAAAAAAAAACTTATTACCAAGCTGAGAACTGATAAAAATAAACCTGTTTCTGTTTTTTGTTTGTTTTCCTACCTTTAATAAATAAAAACATACCTTTTTTAAAAAGCACTTCATTTAATCAAAACATTTATTTATGTTTGCTTTTAATATTTCAGTTTACCTGAAATACTTATCTGATTTCTATGCCTGTTTCATTTTTAACTAATAAGCAATGGAAATACTACCAAATTTATTTATAATGAATGCTTCAATAAATTGTGGCATTCTTATAAATGAAAAATTCTACTTCTCTACAATCTGGATTATTATACCTCATATACTTGGTTTCTTAGCTTTAATTATCCTTTTAATAATGCTTTTTTATCAGCTAAAAAAAAGGAGAAAGCTTAATAAATGCATTGTTGAGTATATCAACACTGTTAAACACCTGAAGAAAGCAGTTGTTTTACTTTCAGAAACACTAAATGATATTTCAAATGCAGAAAATCTGGATGACCAACAAAAAGATAAATTGAGAATGTCAATATGGCGTCTTAATAATATGCAGGGCACCATCAGAGATTTAAATTCAACATGTCAGAATCATGATTGGTTTAAAAACATTGAGCTTTTAAACAAAAGTTTTGAAAAGGAAATATTAAAACCGGAAAACTCTGACGCCGGAGATATTGAATCCGTCGAAAACAAACAACCCGGTATCAGAGATGAACAATTTATCGAGAAAGTCTTTTCAATAATAAGAGAGAATTATTCGAACCCTGAATTTAATGTTGATATATTAAGTTATAAGATGAGCATGAGCAGATCTTCTTTTTACAACAGAATTAAGCAGATTACAGGTCAGGCTCCGGCAGATTTCATCAGAGAATACAGGATGGAAAGAGCTAAAGAACTTCTTAAAACAGACGAGTATTCTATATCGGAAGTAGCTCAGCGTTGCGGATTTGCTGATGTAAAATATTTCCGTGATTCTTTCAAAAAGAAATACTCCAAAAGTCCGGGACAATACTTCAAATAAAAAAAGCTGAACATCTTTTCAGATATTCAGCCTCATCTTGCTGTGGTACCACCAGGAATCGAACCGGGGACACAAGGATTTTCAGTCCTTTGCTCTACCAACT
>CAZCWK010000079.1:0-8718 GCA_964502355.1 uncultured Bacteroidales bacterium | reverse complement strand
AGGTATATAAGCCGACACGTCGCCTGCCTGGGTTTCAATAATCGGCAGTGCAGTAAGAGAACCACCACCTTTAATAAAATCTTTAATGCTGTCAGGAACGTCGTTCATTTTTCTTGCGACATCATCGCGGTCAATTATACGCGCAGCTCTTTCCAGTAAACGAGAATGTAAATAGAAGATATCACCGGGATAGGCTTCTCTTCCTGAAGGACGTTGAAGGATTAGAGAAATTTCACGATAAGCCACAGCCTGTTTTGAAAGGTCATCATAAATCACAAGAGCATGACGGCCTGAATCACGGAAGTATTCACCAATGGCACATCCGGCAAAAGGAGCATAGTATTGAAGAGCAGCAGGATCTGCAGCTGAAGCATTTATGATTACAGTATAATCCATCGCTCCTTTTTCCTGTAGAGTTTTTACAATAGTGGCAACAGTAGAAGCTTTTTGTCCGATAGCAACATAAATACAATATACGGGTTTACCAGCTTCAAAATTACTTTTTTGATTGATAATCGTGTCAATTGCTATCGCAGTTTTACCTGTCTGTCTGTCGCCAATGATAAGCTCACGTTGTCCGCGACCTATAGGTATCATGGCATCAATAGCTTTAAGACCAGTTTGAAGTGGTTCCTGAACCTTTTGTCTGTAAATAACTCCCGGAGCCTTTCTTTCAAAAGGCATATCTGTATCCACATTATGAATCGGACCTTTACCATCAAGAGGTCTTCCTAAAGTGTCAATAACACGTCCCAATAAGCCGTCGCCGACCATAATTGATGCAATCTTACCTGTACATCTTACAGTATCACCTTCTTCAACTAAATCAGAATGGCTGAAAAGTACAGCACCAACATTATCCTGTTCCAGGTTCATGGCAATAGCGACAGCGCCGCTGTCGAATTCAAGTAATTCTCCGGATTTGACATTTTTCAAGCCATAAATACGTGCTACACCATCACCAACGGTTAACACAACTCCGGTTTCTTCAAGCTGAACTGAATCACTTAAACCCTCTAATTCTTTACGTAACAGGTCGCTTACTTCACTTATCTTAATATCCTTCATAGAAAAAGTCTTATAACGTTAATTTTTTGCGGATATCCTGCAGCCTTGTTCTGACACTGGCATCCAGACGCTTTTCATCTGTTGTCAAAACAAATCCTCCAATTATATCCGGCTGCACCACATGAGTAAGATTGATCTTCTTTCCGGTCGCATTTTCAAGCTTATTATGTAATGTATTTGTTCTTTGATTATCCAAAGGTACAGCAGTGGTAAGACGAACGCGAAGTATATTCTTTTCGGTTTCGTAAACCTGCCTGTATTTAACACATATTTCATCAATCATATACTCTCTGCGATGATTCAGCAACAATTGAAAAAATCTGCGGCTGGAATCTGATGGATTGCCACCTGTTGCTGTGATAAGAAGATTTAATTTTGATTCGTAAGACACGATCGGGCTGTTAAGGGAATCATTCAGTTCCTGAATATTATTAATAATATCAAATAACAAATTAATTTCACCCATTACAATATCTTCTTCACCTGCCGATGAGGAATAATCGTATAATGCCTTAGCAAATCTCGCAGAAATCAAACCTATATTCATATGTTATTTTATTTTATAACAAGGCAATATGAAACTTCGCATGCGTGTTTCATACTCAATTACAACTGCTTATCGTCCAAATCGTTTAAAAATCTGTCAATCAATGACTTTTGTTCATCACTCTCCTGCAGCTGCTTTCTGAGCAACATTTCAGACATCTGTACAGATATAACAGCCATTTCATTATGGAGACTTCGCATCGCTTTTTGTTTTTCAGCTTCAGCCTCGACCCTGGCGAGTTCTGTAAGACGCCTTCCTTCAGAAACAGACAATTCTCTTGCCTCGGCAAGTATCCGTTCCTTCCTTTCTGCTGCCTCTCTTAATATGGAATCTTTTTCATTTCTGGCTTCCTGTAGCATGTTATCAATATCATGCTGTACAGTAACTAATTTTTCTTCAGTTTTCTTAGCATCATCAAGCGCTTTGTTGATACGATCCTTTCTATCCTCAACGCTTTTGATTATAATCGGGAAACCAAATTTAGCCAGTACAAAGAAAACAATTCCAAAAGTCAGAAGCATCCAGAACAATAAACCCAGTTCCGGAGTTAATAATGACATATTTTATCGTTTTTTTTTACAATGCAAGGAAACAAACTACTATCGCGAACAAAGAAGCAGCTTCGACAAGAGCAGCAATAATCAACATGGAAGTACGAATATCTCCGGCTGCAGATGGTTGTCTTGCCATAGATTCCATAGCAGAACCTCCAATTTTGCCTATACCAATACCTGCACCGATAACTGCAAGACCTGCACCTATTGTTGCTCCAAGCTTTCCGATACCCATGCCTAAAGTGGCTTGTAATAATAATGTTGCTAACATAACTAAAATATTAATAATTAAACATTAATGATGCTTTACACGTGCCAGACCTATATAAACTGAAGATAGAAGCGTAAAAATATATGCCTGAAGGAAAGATACAAGTATCTCAACAAAAAACATAAATACGCTTAAGAAAACAGATAAGCCGGTCATGGCTGCATTTATTGCTGTTCCCATAGTGGCTGTCACAAATATCAGTGAAACCAGACTGAGCATAATTGTATGCCCTGCCATGACATTTGCAAACAAACGAATCATCAGGGAGAACGGTTTTGAAATAACTCCAAAAATTTCTACAATCGGCATTAAAGGTACCGGTAGTTTAAGAAAAACAGGAACTTCCGGCCAGAAAACCTCTTTCCAGTATGTCTTTGTACCAAAGACATTTACAATAACCATTGTAAATAAGGCAAGTACAAAAGTAACAGCAATATTACCTGTCACATTAGCACCACCCGGAAATACAGGCACCAGCCCTAATAGATTATTAACCAGAATAAAAAAGAAAACAGTCATAAGATAAGGCTGGAACTTTTTATAATCAGCACCAACATTTGCCTTAATAACATCATCACGAAGGAACTCCACCACAGCCTCTATCATTCCGATAAAGCCACCGGGCGCCTGCATAGGATGCTTCCTGTACCATCTGGCAACAAGCAGGATTATTAAAAGGACCAATGTTGCACTAATCAACAAAGCAAGCACATTCTTGGTAATCGAGAAGTCAAATGGTCTGACTACTTCTCCTTTAGAATTTACTTCAACTACTTTACCGGCGTTTTTACCTTCTTCTTTAAGGTAAAAACCATTATATGGATGCTCTCCATGTAGTTTACCTGATAAAAAAACATTTAGTCCTTTTTCTTTGCTGTAAACAATAACAGGAAGATTTACTCCAATATGAGTATCTCCTATTGTTGCAATATGCCATGTATATGAATCGTTTATGTGTTCGAAGATCATCTCCTTGACATCCAGAGGTTTCTCCTTATTTTCCGAACCGGCATTTGCTAAAGCCGTGAACAGAAACACAAATAATATTAAGAGACTAAACTTACGCATTTTATTCAATTTCTATTTCCTTTTCTGACTGAACTTCGGGGTCAGGCTCATTTACTTTATTTGCTTCTTCCTCTTCTTTTCTCTTTTTTCTTCTCTTTTCATATACATAATAAACGTAAGTTTCAATTACAAGTATTATAATATAAAAAGCCAGTGTCGTTAGTCCGAAAGGCTTTATATTAGTTTTAATAAACCAGGCATAAATACCAATAAACAGAATCGTAAGAAAAATTTTAATTCCTCTTGCAACCATGTATGTCATTGTCACAGATTCCGGTTTTTCAGTATGTGTTTTTTCAAGACCTATAGCAAGACCAACGCCATAAACCCAGAAAAAAACAGGTATTGCGGGAAACCACTGAAAATAATTCTCAGGCCATATATAATAGATTACACTACCTAAAATCAACGTTACCAGTAATATTATTACTGTAACGAGCAAAATTAGCTTAGCAATCAACTTTAGTCTGAGTTTCATTTGTCTGATATTTTATTCAAGACATACTGTGACTATGTCCGATTGTATCTTTACAAAACCACCCTTTATCTCAATTTCCTTTTTCTCGGGAGTGAAATAAGTTATAACTCCTTCACCTAGAACTGAAATCATCGGAGTATGGCCGGGCCATATTCCAAACGATCCCTGAACTCCGGGAAGTATTATTGAGCTTATTTCGCAATCTGCAACAACACCGGTAACTGATAATATATCAAGCTTCATATTAACCTGCCTGTTCAGCCAATTTACGACCTTTTTCTATAGCATCCTCAATTGTACCCACATTTAAAAATGCTGCTTCAGGAAGATAATCTACTTCCCCGTCAAGTATCATTTTGAAACCGCGGATAGTATCGTTGATGTTTACCATCACTCCCGGAACTCCCGTAAAGGCTTCCGACATAGTAAATGGTTGAGATAAAAATCTTTGTATCCTTCTCGCTCTGTTTACGGTTTTCTTATCCTCATCAGATAATTCTTCCATACCCAAAATGGAGATAATGTCCTGCAACTCTTTATTGCGTTGTAATATCTGTTTAACTCTTTGAGCCGTATTATAATGTTCATCACCAATGATTCTCGGATCGAGAATCCTGGAAGTTGAATCCAGCGGATCCACAGCAGGGAATATACCTAATTCTGAAATTTTCCTGCTTAATACAGTCGTCGCATCAAGGTGAGCAAATGTAGTTGCAGGTGCAGGGTCAGTAAGGTCATCAGCAGGAACATATACAGCCTGAACAGAAGTAATTGAACCTGATTTGGTTGAAGCAATTCTTTCCTGCATCGCACCCATTTCAGAAGCGAGTGTTGGTTGGTAACCTACAGCAGATGGCATACGACCTAAAAGAGCTGAAACCTCAGAACCTGCCTGAGTAAAACGGAATATGTTGTCAATAAAGAATAATATATCTTTTGGAGCCTCATCTTCGCCTTTGGAATCTCTGAAAGATTCAGCTACAGTTAATCCCGATAAAGCAACTGAAGCACGTGCACCCGGAGGTTCATTCATCTGACCAAAGACCAGAGTTGCCTGTGATTTTGCCAATTCATCGTAATCAATTTTGGAAAGGTCCCAGTCCCCTTCATCCATGCTTTTTTTGAATTCTTCACCATATCTGATAACGCCGGATTCAATCATTTCACGAAGCAAGTCATTACCTTCACGGGTTCTTTCACCTACACCCGCAAAAACAGAAAAACCTTTATTCTTTTTTGCAACATTGTTGATAAGCTCCATAATAAGAACTGTCTTACCAACTCCGGCACCACCGAATAAACCGATTTTACCACCTTTTGCGTATGGTTCAAGCAAATCAATTACCTTGATACCGGTATAAAATATTTCTGTTGAAGTGGTCAGCTCACTAAATTCAGGCGGATTTCTGTGTATAGGCAGCTTTTCAGTACTTTCGAGATCTTTAAGTCCGTCAACAGCATTTCCGGTTACATTTAAAAGACGTCCCTTGAGATTATCTCCGACAGGTACAGTAATAGGTGAACCTAAAGGAAAAACTTCAGCTCCCCTTTTTAAACCATCGGTACTATCCATAGCAACAGTCCTGACTGTGTTTTCACCAATATGTTGCTGAACTTCAACTACCAGTTCTTTCCCGGAATCTAAAGGTATCCTGATTGCATCATGAATTTTTGGTAAATCCACAATCTTACCTTTTTCAGCCTTGAAATGTATATCTACAACTGGTCCGATAACCTGTGAGACATAACCTATTGTACTAACCATATCGTTTTATTTAAAGCCCCAAATATAAGGATTGTCCCTTGAATTTAAAAGGCGAAAAAAATATATTTATTATTCGTAAATGTCACTTTTTAACAAGTCTGATGCCATTATCTTCAAGAATTATCAGTCGACTTCTATAAAGGTCTCCTACTGCTTTCTTATATGTTTTCTTGCTTACACCAAACTTTTTATAAATATCTTCAGCAGGTGACTTATCAGTAAAAGGCAAAAAGCCTCCTTCACTAACTAATAAATCATGCAGAGTTGTTGAAAACTCATCAATTTTTTCGAATCCCGGGTGTTGAAGCATCAAATCGATTTTGTTGTCTTCCCTTATTTTTTTTACAAAACCTTTGGTTATCTGTCCGGTTTCAAGATTTACAAAAACCTCATTCTTATAAATAACACCGGCATATTGCTGATTGATAATCGCTTTCCATCCGAGATCTGTTTTATTGATAATCAACAGCTCAACTTCCTGACCAATTTCAAGATCAGGTTTGCTGTCATCAATAAACTTGCCCAGTTTTGCTGAAGCAGTTATCCTTTTGCTGTCATAATCGACATATACAAAAACAGGATACTTATACCCAACTATCATCTTGTCTTTTTGCTCCCTGAAAGGAACCAAAAGATCTTTTGGCAGGCCCCAGTCCAAAAAAGCTCCTGTATCATTTACAGCAACAACTTCCAGAAAAGCAAACTCACCTGCCATAGCATAGGGATGCTCAGTTGTGGCAATTATCCTGTCTTCAGAATCCAGATAAATAAACACAGTAAGGATATCATCTGTTTTGGCACCTTCAGGCACATATCTTTTAGGTAACAGAATATCTCCATCACTGCCACCGTCAAGATAGAGACCAAATTCGACTTCCCTCAATACTTTAAGGGGATTCATTTTGCCAAGTATAGCCATATCTTATAAATTATTTTCTTATCTGATTAACATATTATTACGCCAGGTGTCATTTTTTTGATTGAATCCACTTATGTGCATTAACAAATGCTTCAATCCACGGTGAAACCTGATCTGAATTTTTTCTATCTTCAGGATAGTAAGCCCAATGCCAGGGGAATATCGCTCTTTCAGGATGCGGCATCATCGCAAGATGTCTGCCATTATCAGAACAAATACCTGCAACTGAGTAATCTGAACCATTCGGATTGGCAGGATATGCATCATAGTTGTATTTAGCTATAACCTTGTATTTATCTTCAGAATAAGGCAGACTGAATTTACCTTCACCATGTGCTACCCATACACCAAGTTTACTGCCTGACAAAGAGCCAAGCATAACTGAATCATTTTCAGGAATATTTATCGTAATAAACTCTGATTCAAATTTATGAGACTCATTATGCAGCATTTTTGGTTTCATTTCATGGTCCGGATTGGTCAATCCAAGTTCGACCATACACTGACAACCATTACAAATACCAAGACTGAGTGTGTCTTCTCTGGCATAAAATTTATCCAGTGTTTTTTTGGCAGTATCATTATAAAGGAAACCTCCGGCCCAGCCTTTAGCTGATCCCAGAACATCAGAATTGGAGAAACCACCCACAAATACAATCATGTTGATATCTTCAAGTGTTTCACGACCTGACATCAGGTCTGTCATATGCACATCCTTAACATCAAATCCTGCAAGATGAAGAGTATATGCCATTTCTCTGTCACCATTAACACCCTTTTCTCTTATAATAGCCGCCTTAACACCTGATTTTTCACGTCTGTCCTGTGATATACCATATCCGGAGAACTTACCGTTAAACCCTTTGTTGAAAACAAATTCAAGAGGTTGAAGCTTATAATTTTCAAAACGCGCTTTTGCACATTCGGCAGTTGACTGCTTTCTTTCAAGTAAATAAGAAGATTCAAACCATACATCTCTCAGATGATCAATACCAAACAGATATTCTGCACCATCTTTTTCAATCAATATTTGTCTTTCTTCGGCCGGTTTTCCAATCATGGCGAAACCAATACCGTTGTCATTCAGATATTTCTCAACTTTTTGAGGCTCTTTAACCTGAATGACTACACCCGGGTTCTCAGCAAAAAGGATTTTGATAAGATCATTTTCAGGAATTACGTCGAGATTTATCTCCAGACCTCCGTCCACATTTGAGAAACACATTTCCAACAAAGTTGTGATCAAACCTCCGGCAGAAATATCGTGTCCGGCAACAATCCAGTTCTTTTCGATAAAATACTGAACAGTATTGAAAACTTCTCTGAAGTATTCTGGTTTAGTAACGGTAGGCACTTCGTCTCCAATCCTGTCAAGGGATTGAGCAAAAGCAGAACCGCCAAGTTTCATATTGTCAAAAGAGAAATCCACATGGTACAGAGGGTAATCCGGATTGTTGATTAAAACCGGAGTAATAACCTTTTTTATATCTGTAACCTCAGCCCCCGCTGAAATAATTACTGTGCCCGGAGAATAGACTTTATCCTGACCATATTTTTGTGTCATAGATAATGAATCCTTTCCCGTCGGAATATTTACACCAAGTGCAATAGCAAACTTACTTGCGGCTTCAACAGCTTTATAAAGTCTGGCATCCTCACCTTCATTCTTACATGGCCACATCCAGTTTGCTGACAGTGAAACACCATCAATCTGTTCTTTTAAAGGAGCCCATACAATATTTGTAAGAGACTCAGCTATTGCCATAACCGAACCGGCAGCCGGATCAGCCAATGCAACCTGCGGAGCGTGACCAATTGATGTAGCTATACCGGCTTTCCCACGATAGTCAAGTGCAACAACACCAAGATCAGCTAATGGTAACTGAATTTCACCCACACATTGCTGACGGGCAACTTTACCGGTTACTGAACGGTCAACCTTGTTTGTTAACCAGTCTTTACAAGCTACGGCTTCAAGCTGAAGAACGGTTTCCAGATAATCATCCAGAAGAGAAAGTTCATAATCAACAGGTTGATATTTTTCAACC
>CAZCWK010000078.1:0-8833 GCA_964502355.1 uncultured Bacteroidales bacterium | reverse complement strand
GAAATATCTGAAGATGTCCCGGTTGGGACAACCATAAGCATAGGCGCTACACTTGGATTCCGCGAATATCTAGGCACAAATGCAGGCAACGATGTTAGTGTGCGCTGGGATGGCGGAGAAATGATTGAGTTCTCAAATGGCATCGGAGTTTATGCCAGAAACCAGACAATACGCAGCATCATCATGCGCATGGAGGAGTCGATTGAACATATGCACCAGCCGTCCTCCGCCTTGGATACTGACGGCTGGATACAAGTATCAACAAATCCCCCACAATGGGAACCGATGAATCCCGCGATAGATGACCTCCGGAAAATAGAAGCTCGTAAAGAACGGCTGCATAAATCGGGCTACAAAAGGATCTGGTATTACAAAGAGAATTAATGATTCAATGGGGTCCTGGCTACGGCCCACAAGTTGCCGCTATGCACACCTTACCGCTCGCTGCAAAGGTATTGAGTACAGCCCGTGGGCCGTTCCAGATCCCTGACGTTGGCAGATAAATGAAGACCCGATACACAACATTGCTCATTATTGTTGCGACACTTGTCGTCTTTGGTGCAGTTGCTATCACTCGGCCTGCGTTCCGACGCGATTTCGGTCCCAAGAGCTTCGGCTCCAGTGCCTACACATGCGAGTGCTGCGGTTCCACGCGGAGTTTAGACCGCAAATACATCCTTGGGTACATTCCCTGCAAGGCGGTGGTCCGCATCACCTACAAGTCACCCGGCTATGCATCATGCCATCATAGGTGGACTCTGGGAGTCAGTTGCTCTCCCCCCAAGCCCGTGCCGGATGGAACTGTCGTTCTAGTCAAAGAAGACGGAAAGTATGGCGCGTTCGTCCTGCGCAACCAAACATCCTCGCCGGAGCACGCAGAATACGACTGGTGGTATCAGGCGGACGGAACTGGAATCCTCGACACTAACTCCCCAACTGTCACCACGGGACACGGTTCGACGCCCAAGATCAGATTTGGATCATTCCTTCTTGGCTGGTCGGCGCACGCCACCGGTTCGGGTTGGCTGTACTACAGGCACAATGCCGGCGATTCTATCGCATCCAACGACTTGCATCTGTGCATCACGGATTTATCCTCCGTGACCGGGATCGATGGCGCACTTCCGAAGTGGACATACAAAGCGACACCTGTGGATTGAGAATGGAGGACTGCCAACCACGGCCTTCTGTCTATCGCCGCGAAGCGCGGCTCAGGCAGAGGCCGAATGTTAAGTAACCCAAGCGCGGATTTCCCGCGCGTTTTCCGGCGAGGGCGCTTCAGCGGCGGAGGCCGCGCGTGGGAATCGGCGCATTTGTAGCGGCCCGCGTCGGGGCATTGGTCGGAATCGGCGGCGCGCCGATCGCGGTGGGCCGCTCCGCGAACGCCGAGCCCCATCCGGCTACGCCGGCCAGATGGTAATTCGTGACGTTGAGGGTTCCGCCGTAGACGTCCGGTTCCGCCGCGGGCGGCGCGCCCTTGAAATAGACCGCCGTCAGCGCCGGGCATTCCCCGAACGCCCATTCCCCGACGGATACCACGCTCCGCGGAACCGTCGCCATGGCCAACGCCGCGCAGCTAAAGAAGGTTCGCGGCTCGATGCGGGCCAGGCTCTCGGGCAACGCGACTTGCTTGAGCCGCAAACAGGAATAAAACGCCCACGGCCCGATTTCCGCCACGCGGTTGGACATCGCGATGCCCGCCAGCGCCGTGCGCTCGAACGCGCGCGGCCCGATTCGCACCACACCCGCGCCCATGGCGACGCTGCCCAGCTTGTCGCATCCGGAAAACGCCCCCTCGCCGATCTGAGTTACCGTGTCCGGGATTATGACGGCGTCGATTCCCGCGCGGTCGAACGCCCAGTCGCCGATGCGGACGACCCCTTCCGGAATCGACACGTTGGTCAATCCGCCGCAGTGGGCAAACGCCTCATTGGCGATTTCGACGACGCCGGTGGAAATCGCGACGCTGCCCGCCATGCGCGCGGGGCATCGGACCAATACGCGGAAGCCCTTGTCGTACAGCACGCCGTCCCGGCTGGCGTATGCCCGGTTCCGCGGATCCACCTCGATGGCCGACAGCTTGGCGCATCCGCGAAACGCCCAATCGCCGATGAGCGACACGCCGGCGCCGATCGCCACGTTCGTCAGCCCCGGACAATACGCGAAGGCCTGTTCGCCGATTTCGGCCACGCCGTCGGGAATCTTCACGCTCGCCAGCTTGAAGGCATCCTGGAAGGCGCCGGGACCGATGGCGACCACCGGCAGGCCGTTGGCCTGCGCGGGAATCTCCACCGCGCCGCCGGGGCCCGAATATTTGGAGAGCGTCGCCGTCCCGTTTCGGACCGTCCACGCGAAATCTTCCGCCTGCACGCCCGCCGCCAGACCCAACAAAAGCCCCGCCGCCGCCCAAACCGCCCGTATCCGCATTCGCCTGTTCATGGCCCCAGCATGCCCCAATCCGCCCCGCAACGCAACCCCTCGGCTTGCGGCGCGAAGTCCGTTCGCATCCCCCGCTACGTTGGAGAACGGCTCACCCGGAAGGTTCGCCCCACCCCCGCCTTCGAATTCAGCATTTGGGCAGGGCAAGGCGTCTCTGCCGAGCCGGGCTGTTTCCGGCAATTGAACGGCCATGGAATTTTCAGACAAGCGCTATCGCGCGTCCCGCCCCATGCGCTCCTCGACCTCGTCCACGTATTGGTGGATCCGGGTCTTGGGCGTTTCGGCGGCGGGCGGCGGCTCGTCGAATTCGCCGGGGGCGGCCCGGTCGAACGAGTCCACGTAGCGCTTGCGGGTCTGGTGGCGTTCCAGAAAATCCTGGTGCGCCCGCTCGGCCCGCAGCCAAAGCTGGTTCAGCGCCACGCGCCACGTGGCATCGTCGGGCGGCCGGATTTTTCCGGGCTCCCGTTTCTCCCGCTTCCACCAGGCGCGCTTCTCGGATGGCGGCGAAGTGAGCTGCTCGAAAAACGCCGCGTAGGACGAAAGCGCCTCCTGCAGCAGCGGCGGCGCGCCGAGTTTCAGGCTCTGCACCTGGAGGGACAGGGCCCCCGCCACGGGAAAGGTCCAGGGCTGCCCGCGATAGTCGATCAAGTCCCGGGCAAACAGCTCCGGCGGGACTTCGGGCGGAACGTCCGCGGCCATTTCGCGCGGAACGAAATTCAAGGCCTGCAGCAGTTGCTCCTCGAGTTGGAGCCCGCGGTCGCTCCACGCCTCCGCCACGCGCCCGCGGACGAATTCATCCAGATAGGCGCGCCAGGCGGCCTCCGGATTCTTGTCCAGCAGCGCCGGACTGTTTTTCCGCAGCCAGGCGGCGTCGATGGATTGCTTCGTCCCCGCGGCCTTGAAAAAGCGCGCCCAGGCGTTCAAATCGCCGTCGGGAAACAGGAACTCGGCGGCGGCGGCGGCATAGGCCTTCTCGCGCCAGCGGCCGGGCGGCAACAACTCTTGCTTGACCACCTGCGCCAGCGGCAGCGCGCGGCCCTCGGCCAGTTCGCGGGAAATCCAGTCGCGGTTCCGCGATTTCAGGGCCGCCTGCGTGTTCTGCGCGAGCCCCGCGGAAACCCAGTCCGGCACGGTGGCGCCCATGCCCACGCGCTGGGCGGCGGGCGTGTATTCCGCCGCATAGAGGTTCAACATCAGCCAGCAGGCGGCTTCCATCAGGTCTTCGCCGTCCAACCGCAGGGCGCCGGGCACGACCAGGCGCTGGTAGAACCGCCCGTCGTCCCACCCCTGCATTTTCAGCACGTCCTTGTCCGGCGCCGACGCGCTCTGCACCATGACGCCGAGAATCTGGTCGCGCCGCATCGGCAACGGCATGCCGGTCTTGTCTTCCACCCGGCCGGCCAACTCGGACAGCTTGCCGGCCAGCACCATGTTTTCGGCGGAGGTCATCCCCGAGACCATGAAGCGGTGGTCGGAACTGGTGATGGCCGCGCGGCCCGGCTTGGCCGCGCGAATGGCCGCCGCCGGCGGCGACTGCGCCTGCGCGAAAACAACGACGAAGAAAAAGGCCGCACAAAAGCCGCAAAGTCCGCCTCGCGGGGACACGCGGCCTGTACCAACGCGTTTGCGTCCAACATGGTTCCCGCCCAATGTAGGCCCGGTGCCCTCACCGGGCGAGGTTTCGGGTGGATCTTCAAAGGCTGTACGGCAATTCTTCACGGTCAAATCGGCCGGAACCGGATCCGCTTGGGTTGATCGGCGGCGTCGCCCAGCAGGCGGCGGCGCTGCTCGTGGTAGCCTTCGAAATTGCCCTCGAACCACGTCGCCGTGCCGTCGTCCTCGAACGCGAGGATGTGCGTGGCGATGCGGTCGAGGAACCAGCGGTCGTGGCTGACCACTACCGCGCAGCCGCCAAAGGACTGGATGCCTTCCTCCAGCGCGCGCAGCGTCGTCACGTCGAGGTCGTTCGTGGGCTCGTCCAGCAGCAGGAGGTTGCCCCCGCGCCGCAAAAGCTTCGCCAGATGGACGCGGTTGCGCTCGCCGCCGGAAAGCTCGCCGACTTTCTTCTGCTGGTCGGTGCCGCGGAAGTTGAACCGCGTGCAGTAGGCCCGGCCGTTCATCGCCTTGCCGCCGAGATCCAGCGTTTCCTGCCCGCCGGTGATTTCCTCGAACACGGTCTTGGCGGCATCGAGCGAGTCGCGGAACTGGTTCACGTACGATAGTTCGACGGTCTCGCCCACCGTCAGCGCGCCGCCGTCGGGCTGTTCCTCGCCGACGATCATCCGCAGCAGCGTGGTCTTGCCCGCGCCGTTGGGGCCGATGATGCCGACGATGCCGCCGCGCGGCAGGTTGAAGTTCACCTGGTCCATGATCAGCCGGTGGCCGTAGACTTTGCGCAGGTTCTCCGCCCGCACCACCAGGTCCCCCAGGCGCTTGCCGGAGGGGATCTGGATTTCGAGCACGTCCTCGCGCGTATCCACCTGCTGCGCCGCCAGCTCCTCGTAGCGCGCCAGGCGGGCCTTGCTCTTCGACTGGCGGCCGGTCGGATTCAGCCGGATCCATTCCAGCTCGCGCTGGAGCATCTTCTGGCGCGCGGCGCTCTGCTTGCTCTGGGCCGCCGCCATGGACTGCTTGGTTTCCAGCCAGGTCTCGTAGTTGCCCTTGAAGGGATAGCCGCGGCCGGCGTCCATTTCCAAAATCCATTCGGTCACGTTGTTCAGGAAGTAGCGGTCATGGGTCACGACCACCAGCGTGCCGGAGAATTTCTTGAGGTACTCCTCCAGCCAGGCCACGGTCTCGGCGTCGAGGTGGTTGGTCGGTTCGTCGAGCAGCAGCGCGTCGGGATTCGACAGCAGCAGGCGGCAGAGCGCCACGCGCCGCTTTTCGCCGCCGGAGAGCTTGCGCACGTCCGCGTCGCCCGGCGGCAGCCGCAGCGCGTCCATCGCGCGCTCGATCTGGCTGTCGAGGCTCCACAGGTCGCGCGAATCGATCAGGTCCTGCAGCTTGCCGAGCTCGTTGTTGAGCTTCTCGGATTCCGCGTCGGAGAGCGCCTCGCCCAGCTTGCCGCAGAGCTCGTCGTAGCGGTCGAGGATGGCCTGCGCCGCCGCCGCGCCGGCGGCCACGTTGCCGGCCACGTCCTTCGTCTCGTCCAACTGCGGCTCCTGCGGCAGGTACCCCACCCGCACGCCCGGCGCCACGATGCATTCGCCGTGGTAGTCCTTGTCGAGGCCCGCGATGACCTTCAGCAGCGACGACTTGCCCGCGCCGTTGCCGCCGATGACGCCGATCTTCGCGCCGAAGAAGAACGCCAGCGTGATGTCGTCGAGCACCGTCGTGCGGTCGTACTGCTTGGACAGGTGGTTGAGATTGAAGACGTATTCGCCGGCCACGGGGATTCTCCTGGTGAAAAGGCGCGCCGCTCAGGGCGCGGGAAACACTTGCACGGTCGCCGTGCGGTTCAGCCGCCGGTTCTGCGGCGAGTCGTTGGGGTACGGCGCCTGGGCCGGCTCCCCGGTGCGCGCTTCGAAAACCAACATCTTGTTCGCGCGGGCGAATTGCTCCAGATGCGCCTTGGCAACCTGGGCCCGGGCCGCGGCGATGTCCGCGTTGCTCTTGAACTGGTCGGTCGTCTTGCTCAGGGGCACGTCGTCGGTGAATCCGGTCACCACCACGCGCGCGCCGGATTTCAGCGCGACCAGCTTCGCGGCCACGGCCTTCAGCGCGCGCATGCCTTCGACGGAAATCCGGTCGGTCGAGACGAACACCGGCGCATCGAAGCGCACCAGCTGGCCGCCGTTGTCGATCTTCAGCACGGTCGTGCCCGGGATTTTCCAGTCCGAGACCGCCAAGGCCGGGCCGGCGGCCGCGGGTGCCGCGGCAGGCGCCGGCTTCGCCGCGACCGGCGGCGGCGCGGGCGCGGGACTGGGCGGCGCCGCCGGCTCGGCGACGGCCTCCGTCGGCGCGTCGGCCAGGTCGGCCAGCGCCGCCGGTTCGCCGCGCGGGCACGCGCTCCAGAAACCGATCAATCCCACCAGCACGCACAGCACGAGCACCAGCGCGACCATCCGCCGGTCCAGTTCGACGCCCGCGAACCAGTCGCGGATCCGGGCTCCGAGCGGAATTCCGGGCGCGGTCGGCGCGCGCGGTGGCGGCGGCGGCGCGAGCGAAGCCGTCGTCCGTTGCGGCCGGTGGTACACGCCCGTGCGCAGCGGCGGCTTTTCCGCGCCGCCGGCGCCCGGTTCTTCGACGGGCCGGGCCGGGCCGGATTCGGACAAGACCGCGCGCACGTCGGCGGCCACGTCGGGCGGCGGGCCGCCCGCCGGCAACACCCATTCCGGCTCCGGCCGCGCCGCCGGCGCGTCGGGTTTGGAGAACACGATCTTCGGCGCGGGGGCATCCCGATCCGAAAGGGACGAAAACAGATCCAGCTGCTTTTCCGGCGCGTCCTTGACGTGGCTTTTCCGGCTGTTCAGCTTGCCTTGCAGCGCGTTCGTGAGTTCGCCCATGCCCGTTCCCTCCGCTCGCGGCCGTCAGCCGGCCACCACGAGATTGACCATCCGTTTCGGGACGTAGATCTGCTTCTTGATTTCCTTGCCCGCGAAGAACGGCGCGGCTTCCGCGCACGCCAAGGCCGCGGCGATCACGGCCTCCTGGCCGGCCGCGGCCGGCACGCGGATGCGCCCGCGCACCTTGCCGTTGACCTGCACCGGGATTTCCAGTTCGTCTTCCTGCAAATAGGCTTCGTCCCACGCCGGCCACGGCTCGCGCGCGAGGGATTCGGCGTGGCCCAGGCGGCTCCACAGCTCTTCCGCCAGATGCGGCGCAAAGGGGCTCAGGATCAGGACGAACGTCGACAGCAGCGAGCGCGGAATCGTCTCCCACGCCTGCGCCTCGTTGACGAAGATCATCATCGCGGAAATAGCCACGTTGTAATCCATGCCTTCGATGTCGTGGGTGACCTTCTTGATCGCGGCGTGCAGCGCGCGCAGCTGGTCCTTCGTCGGAACCGCGTCCGCGAGCTTGGGCGACGGCTGGCCCGTTTCCTCGTCCACCGCCAGCCGGTACACGCGGCTCAGGAAGCGCGAGACGCCTTCCACGCCCTTCATGCTCCACGGTTTCACCTGCGTCAGCGGGCCCATGAACATTTCGTAGAGCCGCAGGGAATCCGCGCCGTATTCCTTCACGATGTCGTCGGGATTGATGACGTTGCCGCGGCTCTTGCTCATCTTGAAGGCGCGGGCGGACACGCGGATGTCCGGCTGGCCTTTCAGCACGAAGCCGTCGCCCTGCTTTTGCAGGTCGGCTTCCGGCACGTGCGCCGGGGCGTATTTCTCGCCGGTGCGCAGGTCGCAGCCGTTTTCGTCCACGCGCTCCGCGGAAATCCAGGCGCCGGCCGCGTCGCGGTAGGCCAGGTATTCCACTTCGCCCAGGATCATGCCCTGGTTGACGAGCTTCTGGAACGGCTCCTTCGTGGACACGGCGCCGCAATCGAAGAGCACCTTGTGCCAGAAGCGGGCGTAGAGCAGATGCAGCACGGCGTGCTCCGCGCCGCCGACGTAGAGGTCCACCGGCATCCAGTATTTTTCCTTCGCCGGATCGACCATGGCGGCATCGTTTTTCGGATCGATGTAGCGCAGGTAGTACCAGCACGAACCGGCCCACTGCGGCATGGTGTTCGTCTCGCGTCGCGCGGGGCCGCCGCACGTCGGGCAGGTGGCCTGCAGCCACTCGGTCGCACGCGCCAGCGGCGGTTGGCCGTCGGCCGTCGGCCGGTAGTCCTTCATTTCGGGCAGGCGCACGGGCAGATCTTTTTCCGGCACGGGCACCACGCCGCACTTCTCGCAATGCAGCAGCGGGAACGGTTCCCCCCAGAAGCGCTGGCGGCTGAAGAGCCAGTCGCGCAGCTTGTAGTTGGTCTTGCCCGCGCCCTTGCCCGTCTTCTCCAGCCAGGCCACGATGCGCTGCTTGAATTCCGCCGTCGGCAGGCCGTCGTACTCGCCCGAATTCACGGCAATGCCGTCGTCGACGTAGCCGCGCCAGTCCACGCCCGCCGGCGGCTGCACCACCTGGACGATCGGCAGGCCGAACTTCGTCGCGAACTCGAAGTCGCGCGTGTCGTGCGCGGGCACCGCCATGATGGCGCCCGTGCCGTAGCCCCACAGCACGTAGTCCGCCACCCAGACCGGAATCTTCTGGCCGTTGACGGGATTCGTCGCGTAGGCGCCGGTGAAGACGCCGGACTTCTCCTTGGCCAGTTCCGTGCGCTCCAGGTCGCTCTTGCCGGCGGCGGCGAGCCGGTAGGCCGCCACGGCCGCGGCTTGCTCCGGCGTGGCGATCTGCGCCACCAGCGGATGCTCCGGCGCCAGCACCATGTAGGTCGCGCCGAAAAGCGTGT
>CAZCWK010000077.1:0-8915 GCA_964502355.1 uncultured Bacteroidales bacterium | reverse complement strand
ATTCCAGCATTGTCGGCGTTTTTTTCATCGCCCCTAAAAGTGGACTGAATGGTTCACGTGGCTGAAAATCTACAGGTCCGTTCTTAATTTGAATTATTACATTATCCATGAATTGTCCGTCAAAAGGCATAAACTCACTATACGCCTGTTTAGCTCTGTCTTTTTCATTTGGCTGATATACAAAAGCCCTCCACATAACAATACCACCAAATGGTTTCAACGCTTCAGCAATCATATTGGCACCATCCACATGAGTTCTTCCATAATCCTGAGGGCCGGACTGACCTTCACTATTTGCCTTCACCAGAAAACCTCCGAAATCAGGGATTAATTTGTAAATATCTTTTACTTTATTTTTCCACCATAGCCTTACATCTTTATCTAAAGGATCAGATGTCTTAAGATTTCCGAGTCTGGAAGGTGAAGCAAAGTTTATGCTTAAATAAACTTTTAATCCATAAGGTCTCAGAACTTTTGCAATTTCAGTAACTCTTAAAAGAACTTCTTTGCTTAACATTTCCGGAGATGCATTTACATTGTTCAATACGCTTGCATTTATTCCAATCGAAGCATTAGCTCTGGCATACTCTTTCCACAACTTTAAATCTTCATCCGTAACCTGTAAATCATTCAGCCCTCTCCAGAAAATTGAATGACCGGCATAGCCTCTTTCTATAGAACCATCCAGATTATCCCAATGATTAAGCACCCTGTATTTATATGAAGGATTAGAAAGCAGGTATTCATATTGTTGACCTGTCTGTTGCCTTCTCAACATTTCGTAAACGCCATATAAAATACCGGCTTCAGTATTTGCTCTGATACCTTTAGCATCTATTCTGAAACCATCGTTTTTGATTTGCTTATCTTTTTTGATTTCAAGAGAAACCGATGCTCCTTTTTTTCCTTTCCAACCGTTTAATAATTCTTGTGCCGCAATTTTTAAAGTCTGCGAATTACTTGTCTTGTAAACTACATTCACATCATTACCGGATCCATTTGACAACCACAAATCGTGTCCGTCCAGTGCAAAAATATTTGATGTATAAAAAAACATCAGACAGCACGTTAATAATAAAGCTTTAAATGAATGATTAAGTCCTGAATTTCTCATGATTACTAATGATTTATTGTTTTTAAGAGTTATACTCTGATTATTGACTAAAATAATTTCGCAAAAATATTTTGCTTTTTTTTGTAATGCAAATTAAACATTTATTCTAAAATAATGTCTGAATACATTACGTCTATTATTTATGGCAAATTTACAATACTCTGTCTATCTGTTTTTTACACATTTTAATCATTACAAATGTCTCAAATCTGATATCTTTTGTATCTTTATGAAAGTTTCAGACAATAAGATATATGTAAGAAATATAATTATTTTTACCGAATGAAACTTGGTCTTGGATTACCACATAAAAAAATCAAAAGTATGTCCTGTAACAAAAAAATATTTTTTTTGGTTTCAGCCCTTATAGTTTGCCTTAGTTTTTCTGTATTTGCCCAGAATCCTCGTCTTTATATGGTTGAAGATGGGTTATCCAGCAGCCGTATCAGAGGTATTTATCAGGATACGGATGGGTTCATATGGATAACCGGAGAAAACGGACTTGACAGATTTACCGGTGAGCACATACAGAATTTCACCCACAGCGATGATAATGAAATGTCAATCCTTAATAATGAGGTTACAGCCATTTTCATGGACAAAAACAAGAAAATCTGGATTGGCTCAGGAAAAGGATTGAATAAACTATCAATTAACAAAAACAAATTTGAACATGTTCTCATGTCAGATCTTGAAACGCCTAACAGGGGTTTTTCTATAAGCAGCATTATAAGTATACCGAACCCTGACAGATTGATTGTAGGCACCGGTGGGCATGGTATTTACGTTATAGACATCAATACACATAAGGTTGATATTGACTTAAGCCGAAAATTATCCAGACTTGCAGGTATTAATTTCATTGGAGACTTGATGATTGACAAAAAGGGACTGCTGTGGTTAGTTACAAATGACAAAGGTTTCAGGATAATTGATTTGAAAAAAATGAAATTAATTAAACCTGAATACGAACCGTCCATAAGCACATACTTCCCCAATTTGATGATCAGAGATATTAAACAGGATAATTTAACTGACAACGTCTTGATTGGTACCTCTTCAAAAGGTTTATTTGTTTACGACAGAGAACTCAATCTGATAAAAAAGGCTGTAGATACAAATACAGAAAACATGAATATTGAAACCATACTTATAAAGAAAGATGGTACAATTTTATTGGGTGCAGAAAACAGAGGTATATGGATTGTTGAACGAAATACCTGGACTTCAAGGAAATTTACTGCTCCCTACAATACAAATGTGGATCTGGAACACAGCAAGGTTCATGCATTGCTTGAAGATAATATTGGAAATCTGTGGGTTGGTCTTTATCAAAAGGGGGTATTTATTATTCCTAAAGCAACTTCAGGATTTGAGTATTTTGCTGTTTCAGATAATAATGACAGTAAAAACCGTGCTTGCGTTACTGACTTTTTGAAAGATAAACAGGGCAATATCTGGATATCTACTGACGGAGGAGGATTGTTTAAAGCTTCAGGTAATAATCTGAACAAATTACAATTAAAAGAAGATGGTTTGACATGCCATTCGATGATGACATTAGAAGTTGACAATAATGGTACTGTATGGACAGGAAGTTATGGACATGGTTTATTCTGTTCATTTAACAACGAAGTTTTTGAAAAGCCTGAACCCCTTAACAGAGTTGGCGATGATAAAATAATGTGTCTGGAATACGATAAAAAGCGAAATAATCTTTATATCGGGTTGAACGGAAACAAGGTAGATGTTATCAACCTTTCGACTAACCAGCTGAAACATATTACCGCACCAATAAACAAATGGGTCAGAGCTATTCATGTTGATAAGTTTGGAAGATTATGGTTTGGAACTCCTGAAGGCACATTTTACTATGATATTGATAAAAACAAAATACTTGAAGCAAGTATTGGTATTGCTAAATACAGTTCTACTTTCTGCTTTGAAGAATATGGCAACTATCTTTTTATCGGTACCCTTGCTGGACTGGTAAAATATGATCTGACGAATAATACCTGTGTCCAGCTTAACCAGGGTAAAGACATTGAATTAAAGAATATTCTGGCCATGATTATAGGTGACGATCAGTCATTATGGTTTACGACTCCACGTTCTGTCTCAAGACTAAATCTGAAAACAAATTACATTAGAACTTACTCTTCATTCGAAGGTTTCAATATTGGCGAATTCAGATTTGGATCTGTAATGAAAGATGAGAATGGAAAAATAATGTTTGGAGGTGATAATGGCATAATCAGAATTGATCCATCAATAGTAAATAAGGGCCAGCACCGTATGCGTCCTATATATATAACAGGACTAAATATCAACAATAAACCTGTTGATTACGATTACAATCAAAAATCCGGAAATTTACTTGATGCTTCATTGTTCGATGCAAAGAAAATTAAACTAAGCTATAAGGAAAATTCTCTGACTTTACATTTTTCAGCTCAGGAATATTCCAGCCCGCTAAAAGTAAATTATTCTTATCGTCTTAACGGATATGACAATACCTGGCACTATACTAATGCGTCGAATGCTCAGGCAACTTATGTAGGATTACCTCCGGGCAGATACACTTTTGAAGTTAAAGGTTTCTTTGATGAAGAAAGTGAAAATATAACTACCAAAAGCATTAAGGTAATTATTGCTAATCCATGGTACAGCAGTGTAGTTGCAAGAATTGTCATATTTTTATTGATTGTCGGCTTGATTTATTTTCTGTTCCGTTACTATAAATCAAGACAGGAACAAAAACGTGAGCTTGAAATGGCCCAATACAACGAGAAAGTCAAGGAAGATAAATTGAGATTGTTTACAAACATAGCTCATGAAATCAGGACGCCTCTTACCCTTATAATTTCTCCACTGAGAAAATTACTTGGCTCTGACACTGATATTGATTCCAGGGAAATGCATAGTCTTATGTACAGGAATTCCATGAAAATCCTGCAGACTATCAATCAATTGCTGGACATCAGGAAACTTGATAACGGACAGTTGAAATTACATTTTTCAGAGATGGATCTGATAAGTATTATTAAAAATGTAATGCTTTCATTCAAGAATCTTGCTACTATAAAACAAATCAGTTTTACTCTTGAAACCAGTGAAACCGAAGATTTAAACATCTGGCTTGACAGTAATCACTTCGACAAAATAATTTACAATATTCTGTCTAATGCTTTCAAATTTACTCCTGGTTCAGGGAAAATACTAATAAGGATAACCAGTAAGGATAACGAAGGTGAAATTAATGATGAGAGAATAACAAAATATGCTGAAATAAAAATATTCAATACCGGAAATCCTATTGATGAATATGATCTTGACCATATCTTTGAAAGATTTTATCAAAGTGAAAAAGCATCCGGCTCTGAAGGTTCAGGCATAGGTCTTCACCTTACATATGAACTTGTAATGCTTCATTACGGTCTGATCGAAGCCCGTAATATTGGTGAAGAAGGAGTAGAATTTACTGTAAGGATTCCACTTGGCAAGTCACATCTTTCTGAAGAAGAAATGATACCTCAAAAATCTGAGTCAGATGTCAAATCTCCGATTTTTGATAAAAACTTTGAAATCACAACTGAAAAAGATTTTGTTGATACAATATCAATAGTTAAGGAATCAGAAGATATTGAGCAAAAGAACAAATACAATATTCTGGTAGTCGATGATAATGAGGATTTCTGCCAATATATCAAAAAAGAGCTTACTGATTATACTATTTTAACCTGCAACAGTGGTAATAAAGCATGGAAACAAATACTCAGTAATCATCCTGATTTGGTTGTAACTGATTATCTGATGCCTGATGGTAACGGGCTTGAACTTTGTCAGAAAATTAAAAGTAATACTGAAACCGACTCCATACCGGTAATAATTCTAACTGCTGAAAACTCTGAAAGTGTAGAAATACAGAGTATTGAACTCCATGCTGACAGATACCTTACAAAACCATTTAATATCCAGATACTTAATGGTGCAATAAGTCAGGCATTAAGGGTTCGGGAGAAAATAAAGAAAAAAGTACAGCGTACTGAAATGGGCTACAACTACGAATCGATGGTTATTGATTCCGCAGATGATAAGTTAGTCAAAAAAGTCATTGACTATATAAAAGCCAATCTCGAGGACTGTGAGATGAGTGTTGAAACCCTTAGCAGGGAAGTTGGTCTAAGCAGGGTACATCTGAACCGTAAGCTCAAGGAAATTCTGGGTATTTCGCCAAGCAATCTGATAAAATCAATAAGACTGAAACAAGCTGCTTACCTTTTGGTAAACAACAAAGTCAATATTTCTGAAGTAGCCTATAAGGTAGGTTTCTCCAGCCATTCATATTTTTCATTTAACTTTCATGAGTTTTTCGGAATGTCGCCTAAAGAATTTATAATCTATTATACTGAAAATCAGGATGAAGAAAGTATAAGGAAGCTGCTTGAATAGAATAACGAAAAAAAGGAGCGTCACTAAGATGACGCTCTTTTTTTTTAATCCAAAACCACTGCTGTTCCACTTGCAGTGACCATCAGCATACTGCCCTGCCCGCCTACGGTTTCATAATCAAGATCTATCCCAATAACAGCATTTGCACCCATGCTTCTTGCATTTTCCTGCAATTCCTGCAAAGCACTTTGTTTAGCATCACGCAAAACTCTTTCATATGAGCTTGTCCTGCCTCCTACTATGTCTCGTACTCCGGCAAAAAAATCTCTTAGAATATTCGCTCCGATAATAACTTCTCCGGTCACAATACCCAGATACTGAGTAACTCTTTTTCCTTCAACGGAAGGTGTTGTTGTTAGAATCATATTTAAATAATTTTATTAATACAAATATAAATTAATTCTTCACAAATTACTATTTGATGATTTTTTGTCTTTATCCGATATCACACTTGTAGAAAAGCTGCGAATCTATTTCTTTCGATTAAAATGAAATCTGCTATTCCTGACAAAGTGAGAGATATTATCGTTCTGATCTGGTCAGGAAATATTAAGGAATATCAATTTTGTCAGTGTTTATATTTAAAAGTAAAACATTTATACGTTTTTCTCCAAGGCAAAGAAACTGAGGTTTTTCGTAAGCGTCTCCAGGATACCCTTTCCTGATTTCTTGGGTTAATAGAAACTTTTTTTTATTTCATCCAGCGATTTGGTAGAAGTTCTTTGAAAACCTCATCGGGGGCATTAGGGCTGATATAAGCAAGCTTATTTAATATATCAGTGAAGTATTCAAAAGTATTAATTCCGTTGAGTCTACATGAGCAAGCCAGGGAATAAATAAGGGCAGTTCTTTCTGCTCCGGCATGGCTGCCGCAGAATAAAGAGTTCCGTCTGCTAAGACTTATATAACGCAGTTGCCGTTCAATGGCATTATTATCTGGATTATAATCATGCCTTAGAATATAATTGCAAAGGGCATCATATTCACCTAAGGTGTATTTTACAGCTTTGCTGAGTGGACTTTTAGGCAGTGTCGCCGGATCGGATTGAATAGAGAGAAGTTTGTTTTTAAGTTTCTTCAGTATTGGCGGTGCATACTCCTGCCGGTATTTGAGTATATCTTCCGGTTTGCAGTCTTTGTCAATTTTATGTTCATGCCTGTAAAGGCTGTTGATGATATCAACGATTTCTATAGCATTCTTATCTTTATCCAGATCAAGAAACTGACGTTTGCAGTGTTGGAAACATGCCAGCCGTATTACATTGGGATATGCATCGGTTTCAAGAATCTTATAATTGGCAAGGCCATCGGATTGAATGGCTCCCTTGTATTTTTCCCCGATATAATTGGTCAGAACATTTCTTGAGCGGGATCCATCTTCGTAAAAGTATTGTACAAGCTTACTGGTATTGGCAAGTGCAGCCCATATATAGCCTTTGCGTACACCTTTACCATGACTGTTTTTCTCTTTTGTCAGAATCGTATAATAACTCTCGTCCATCGAAAGGTAATCATCCTCAAGAATGGCTTTATTTAATACCTGGTCAAGACGTTCCATCATAAGTGCTGATTTTTTAATCAGTCCATGGGCCGTAGACTTGCTCATTTCAAACCCATGCTCCGTGAAGTATTTGACAATCCTTTCAACAGGCATGGAGTAGATATACCTAAGTTGAAGCATACCCGCAATGAAAGATCCGTCATAGTTGGAGTTGAGCAGTGGAGTCCTTGGGGCTTTTCCTGAATAAACCTTTTCATCCTGCACACAGTTGTATTGACGGTGAATAATCTTTACGAATCTTGCGGGATAGTATTTATAAGTGATGGAATCCACATATCCAATCACCCGTGACTTTTCCCTGTCGAAACCCGGATCATTTGGATAAACATCCTCTATGACGGTCTCCATATCGAAGTATTCCTTGCGCTTGGCATTATTGTTTCCACGCTCCTTGAGATCTATCCTAATGGGACCTTGCACTTGAGCCTCAGGCAGAGTTTGCTCAGCTTGAGCTGAAGTGGTAACTTTCTCGGATTTGTTGGACAAGAGTTTGCCAAGTCCGCGATTCTTGCCCTCAAGTGCCTGGTTGTCGGCCTTCTTTTCCAGGAGCGCTTTCTCCAATGACTGTACAGCTTGAGTTAAGATGGACACCTGATGAGTCAGGCTTTCTATTTGGGCAAGCAGGACTTTTTCCCTTTCGGCTGAAAGTCTTAGTTGTTCTTTAAATAATTCAATCTGTTGGTCTTTTCCCATATCATAAAGATATGGAAAAGTATCCGAACTAAAAAGGGAAAATGGATAAATATATCAGTTATATTATTGTCAATCAGAGTATTGGTTGCACTGTAAAGCGCTTGCGGTACTTTGCGGAGCTGATGGCGACCCCCTCCATGATTAAAACGAACGTCGCCCATTTCATACCGTAATTGCCGCTATCGGGATCAAAACAAGGGGCTTCAAAAGTACCCTGTTCCAGCTTTTTGATATATAAAACAAATCCGTCTTTTTGCCAGTTAAGTATTTTTATGGTATCTCTGTTTCTGCCAAAGAACAGGAAAACCTCTCCCGACAATGGGTTACGACCCATATCTGACCGGACTATCTGATACAGGGAATATATTCCTTTGCGCATATCCACATAATGAGGACACAGGTAATAGGACATTGAGGATGTCAGTGCAAACATCTGGTTATCGGGATTGGCAGGTAAGTATTATGGATGCAAGATCAGAAGGGCTTATCCCCCTGATGTTGACAACCATATTGTCAGAAACCGAAATACTTACTTCCTGCAAAAGACTCGATGGTGATACTTCTCTTTTGGGCTCCTCGGGTGACAATATTGTCAAGGGTATCATTTTTTGAGGATGTGATTCTGATGAAATGGATTCTACACTACCAGATTGATATAGTTCAGGAATCTCAGGAAGTTCAATGGATTGAGTCTTCATCCAGTAACGCATGTTTTTGTAACTAACATTGTGAATCTTACAATATCCGTACAAACTACACAACTCTCCACGAACTAATGAGGCTTTATAACTTGATAGGGTCCTTCTAAATAATGATACTTTCAGCATGATTACTACTACTTTGAATTTTAAAATCAAAGATAGAGCCTATATATAAAACCGAAAAGATGGTATCGCGGAGACGGTTACGGTTTTTCAGTCATTACGTTAATAAGACTTCTTAGTTGCTTTTTTTGATATTCATTAAAATTTCTAGCTTTTGCTATCCTCTCTACCTGCAACAATGCTGCTTCCGGAGTAATATGAGGATCCAACCCGCTGTATAATGCACGTCTGATTTAAGACAGCTGTTTAAGGTGTAAACAAAACGATTAAA
>CAZCWK010000076.1:0-9207 GCA_964502355.1 uncultured Bacteroidales bacterium | reverse complement strand
GGATTTCAAAAACCGTTCAACATCGACTGACGAGTACGATTATGACCAAAACGGTAACATGACAAAAGATTTAAACAAGGATGTAGTGACAATGAGTTGGAATTCTTTAAATTTGCCTGACACGATACAGCTAAAGGGAGGTCATATGGAATCGTTCATATATGATGCAGCAGGACAGAAGGAGCAGGTGACACGTGTTACGGTTACCACTTCTAATGTAACAATACCAATAGGCAGGACATTGAACAATGCCGGTATAAGCGTCACAAAGACAAGTGCAATCAAGCAGGTTAACAATTACTACCCTTTTGGTATGGAATACGGAGAATCTGCCGAAAACCAGACTATGATGACGTATCAGGACTACCAGTATGGCGGTAAGGAGTTTGATCGTAAGTTTGAGATTAACCTGTATGATTTCCATGCACGTCCATATGATGCAACAAGAGCACAATGGACTTCACCCGATCCGTTGGCAGAGAAATACTACTCGATTAGTCCGTATGCGTATTGTGCGAATAATCCGATGAAATTTGTTGATCCGGATGGGAAAGAAATAATCATATTAAGTGAGATTATTGATGGTAGAAAAAAACTTTCTATTGATGTTTCCGGGAAGGTAAAAAACTCGACATCGACAGATTACTCTCATGAACAATTGCAAGAATATGCAAATAGATTGATGTCTTCTATATCAGAAAAGTATTCAGGTTCTGGTGAAAATATTGATTATAGTTGTAATGTAAATTTAACTGTCGCAAGTTCTGACAATCCTGTTACATCGAGTGATCATGTGTTTAATATAGTTGAGCAGGGAAGTGTCCAAGGTTATGAGGGAAACTTAAATGCAGCCGGGTCAACGCGAATTGGCTCTATGACTGTTGATTTATCTCAGAATATTGTAGATGTGTTCCCTGCACAATATGGTGAATATAGTGGAACAGGAAAATCTTTAGCCGGTAATGCAACATTGGAACGAACTGGATCACATGAATTTGGGCATACCGCTGGATTGAAACACTCCACCGATTCAAATAATCTTATGAAACAAACACGAGATCCTAACGCTGGAATGAAAATAACTGAAGATCAGATTCTCAAAATTGTGAATGATTACAATAATGATAAACTTAACAAATAGATGGATAATATGAGATATATATATATTATGCTTTTTCTATCATTTTCAAGTCTTGCTTTTGGGAATAATCATAATCAGCATCTTCGAATTATGTTTGCGGACTTTTACGATAGTGACACTTTAACAATGTATATCAATGATAATATGATTATTACAAATTATATATTAAACAGCGATCCTTCATTAGGTATAACAAGTCTTCATTTTGATGGTGCTATTGTAAATAGAATGGCGCAGTTAAAATGCTTAAACAAGAAATTTAAATTCAAAGTCGTTGATAACAAATTGCGATTATCAATTATTCTAAATGGGAGGTGTTCTAAAATTGTAATCGATTTGAAAAAAGGTGGGTATATTGATTTTTCTAAAAAAAATAATAAAAATGAACTGGATATTTTTCAGTCAAAAACCCCTTTTCAGTATGATTGATTTGTAATACTATATTCATACTTATCATTTGTCCATTTTAAGTCACAAGGGTGAATACTTAATTTTAATCAGAATAAATATTCGTTCTACTAATGAGTCTACCCGGCTTCTCAAGCTCAGGAAATACAGAGGGTCGTTCCGTTTAACCGAACTAAATGATTATTATCAGGCTTAAACTTTCTTCTCCAGTTTGGGATGAACAAATGCAACAAGCAGGATCGGTACAATCGAACATGCCATGACGTAGATAAAGAAGTACTGATAACCAAGCAACTCCTGGATTTTACCCGCGAACATTCCCGGCAGCATCATACCAAGAGCCATAATCCCCGTACAGATGGCATAATGCGCAGTCTGATGTTCACCCTTGCAAAATTGCAGCATAAACATAGTATAAGCGGTGAAACCAAATCCATATCCTATCTGTTCGAAAGCAATACCGGCATTTATCAGCCATAAACTTTCGGGCTGTGCATAAGCAAAGTAAATAGAAGTAAGATTAGGCATACACATACAAAGCACCATAGGCCATATCCATTTACGTAAACCTCCTTTTGAAATCAGGATTCCACCAATTATACCGCCTGCAATAAGTGCAATGACACCAACCACACCATAAACTGTACCAACTGAAGCAGTACTAAGTCCGAGACCTCCAGCTTCCCGCGAATCCAGAAGGAATGGAGATGATAACTTAAGCAATTGGGATTCAGAAAAGCGGTAAAGCAATATGAATGCTATCGCGAGGGCGCTGTTTTTCTTACTAAAAAACGTTGCAAACGTCATACCAAATTCACGGAATATCTCTTTAGGCGATCTCGACGGATTAGGTTTGTCGGCTTCAGGCACGGGCAATCTGAAACGGTGATAAAAGCTGAAACCTATAAATAATACAGCCATCAGCAGAAATGTAACCATCCATGCAAAAGGTACGTTGCCCATGCCTTCAGCAAACTTAGGCAATTTCATAACTTCAAGCTCTCCGGCAAGTATGATCAAAAGCCCCTGACCGCTGATCATCGCCAGACGATAAAAAGTATTCCTGATACCTACAAAAAACGCCTGGTCCTTATCATTCAATCCAAGCATATAAAAGCCGTCAGCCGCGATATCATGAGTGGCAGAGCTAAAAGCCATAAGCCAGAAAAAAGCCATACTTAGCTGAAACCAGTGAGGAGTTGGCAATGAAAAAGCTAGACCTCCCAGACATGCTCCGATAATTAATTGCATTGTAAAAATCCACCATCTTTTGGTTTTAATAAGATCAACAAAAGGACTCCACAGGAATTTTACTGTCCAGGGCAGATAAAGCCAGCTTGTGAAAAGAGCAATATCAGAATTAGACATGTTGAATCTCTTGAACATGATGACAGAGATAGTCATTACAGCAACATAAGGTATTCCTTCAGCAAAGTATAGTGTAGGAATCCATGACCACGGATTACGGTTTTTCATTTATTAGTATCTATTTAAAATCAGGGTCTTTATTAATTTTAAGGGTTTCCACAAAGTTACTCTGAGTTTTTGATTAAATCCCGGTGTTTATTTTAAAAAGTTTTACTTATTCATAAAGCGATTTGATCTCAGAATCAGGATAGTAATGAGCTAAAATCTCATCATATTTGTAACCTTTTTCACCCATCACAGCTGCACCAATCTGACACAAACCTACTCCATGACCCCATCCCGCTCCGTACAGGACGAAACCGTCAGAAGTTTTTTCAGGGATGAACGCCGAGCTGTAAAGATGTGTTTCAGAAAGAGTTTTTCTGATTTCAAGTTCTTTGCCGATAATCATGGACTTCTTTGTGCCCACTATCCTTAGTCTGACCAGTCTGCCTGAAACCCCTCTCTCAACCGGAATCAAATCCACGATATCACCGAAATCTATTCCTGACTTCTTCCTGACAAGCGTGCTGATCTCACTTACAGAGTATTTGACTTCCCAACGATAGAAGTTGGTGGTTTCCTGATCGTAGTTATTAAGTACCTGTGACAGAATATTTTTATCCTTAGTATTGCAGAATGCTTCAGGCGAACTTAGTATAAACGCCCTTGCGTTTTCTTCAATTCTTAAATCAGGCAGAGCTTCGGTTGTAATGTATCTTTCGTCTACTGAATTTTGTTTAGCTTCAGCTGTAGCGTAGGGATCACCAGCAGCGATATCTCCGGCAACTGCCGCTTTAGTTTCATCATTTCCCGACTTATTTTTCCCGGTTTCAGCATGGATAGTTGTGATTTTATCAGCCAGACCTTTGAGATAAGGTTTTGGCGTATTTTCCCAGCAATTCTGGAATTCCTCCAGCACTCCGCCGCAGCATTTCGAAAACCTTGCATCGCAAATCTCTCCATCCGAAAACAATACCTGCCCTCGGGTCGCTTTGATGGCTTCCCTGACCTGAGGAGTGCTAGCTTTAGTTATTCCCTGATATCTCTGGCAATGATCATCGGCACAAACATCAAAGTTCAGATGATCCTCCCTGTCATACCACTTAATCCTTTCGTGTTCATTCTCGATAAAGGGTGATGTTTTGCCAGGGATGTCATGAGTTAATGGATTTAATTTTTCATTTAATCCATTGGTTTTGTTTTCATTCTTTCCCTTCTGATTAATCTGCGACAACAGCCAGCTTCTGGAAATCACAGCATGGGCTTTTAATAATTCCATCGATGCCTTTGCGCTCATTTCAGATGAAATCACACTTGTGAGATACGATTCAAGAGGTACTCTGTTGACTGCCGTAAGTTTATCGTTCTCTACAATAAATCTTAGGTTTCCCTCAAACGTCTGACTTTCCTTTCGCTCCCAATGAAAATCAATGCCTATAATGACTTCAGGTAGTTCAAATGATGACCCGGTTTCTTCAACAGGCGCTAATTGAATCTCCTTAAATAGATTATCCTGAAACCGTATTTTTCCGTTATCAATACTTGCAACATATTCACCGTTGTAGGAACCTTTGTTGCCGGAATAATCTCCAAAGGCTTCACTTTCGTCGCCGTTTGTAATTATTTTGAAATTACTATTGAGTATAAATCTGATCTCCCTACCTGAAATAATGCCCACATTAAGTTTGGGCTCTTTGTCTTTTTGCAGGTATTCTTCTAAAAACCTGTCAGTGATTATTTCAACTTCATTGTCCGACAATGAAACATCTTCATAAATCTTCCTGACCAGCTTTTCATTTAACTTCCCGAAATCTTCGGGTCTGGCAGCAATCAAAAGTCCACCCATTTCAACAGAAGCAGGGCTAATCAGCATCTTTTCCGGTTCATCAAGATTGTAACAATCAGGACGATGTGCTTTTCTCGGGAACACCATGCAAGTCCAAAAGCCTTTCTCAAACCAGCACAAGATGTTCATCATTGGCTCGTAAGCGGAGGTTTCTCCATGCATCATCCCATTATAAATGCCTTCAAAAGCCTCATTTACAAACGCCTCGTCATTTCCTTCTATGATCCAACCTCCTCTTAGAAAGTTGTTTAGAATGTATAATTTGTTGCTTTCGGACTCAAAAACAGCCTTTGCAAATCTTGTTTTAATTTCATTAATCCCGGTTTCGACGGGTAAAATACCTTTATTACCTGCCTGGAAATGCATATGATCAGGAGCTGAAGCCCCGCATTTTGGGCCATTGTAAAAGACTACGGAATCATCCAGTACAGATGTCAGACTTAACAACTTGTCAAAATTGCCTCTTATCTGCTGAAGTTTATGACCTGCGGCTATTGTAAAATGTTTGGGAAATACCGGGAAAGGATTCACCAGAAGCGAATATTTTTCTCCTTTAAGATTGAGCTTGATTTCTTCCTGCTCTTCAGGACGGTTTTTCCGGCAAAGGAAACACGGCCTCTCTTTTATTGAGGCAGGTGAAACCTTGGCCGTTGAGGAGGTAATCCTCGAAGGGTTGCATTGAGCTCTGATCAGAATTCCGTCAAAACTGAAATCTTTGTTTTTAATATTCCCCAGTGCTTTATAGTTTTCTTTTGCCAGTTGCCATACATCAAGCTGGCTTTTAAAAAAGATATCGTGACTCTCCATTAAATCTTATTTATTCGTAAAGTGGTTCAGTACCCGGATCCCCGGGCCGAAACGGGGCGTATTCCATTTAATATCCCGGTACTAGTCCCGGGGTCATTTTTCAAAGTCGTCTTAAAAGTATTCTTTCGACAACTTCACTTGTTATATTCTGGTTTTCACCCAGGACCCAGCCTCTTTCCTTATATCTTTCCACGATTTTTGTGACGTCTTCTCTACCTAATCCATGTTGAGATAATCTTGTTGGTGAACCCATTCTTTTGAAAAACGAATCAATTGCCTGAATAGTGGATTGAGCTCTTTCAGCTCTGCTGCCTTCAGAAATGCCAAAAACATGTTCTCCCATCTGAATAAGCTTGTCAGTCTTAAATTCAATCAGCTCTTCAAGTAAACCGGGAAGCACTATTGCCAAAGTCTGAGCATGATCCATTCCATATAATGCTGTGATTTCATGACCGATCTGATGAGTTGCCCAATCCTCAGGCACTCCCTGACCGATCCATCCGTTAAGCGCCCATGAAGATGCCCACATCAGGTTAGACCTTATTTCATAGTTCTCTGGTGACTTAAGTGCTTTCTCGCCATTTTTGACCAGAACTTTCAGGATGCTTTCAGCAAAGAAATCCTGTATCATTGCTGAAGCAGGGTAGGTGAGATACTGTTCTGTTGTATGTATAAATGTGTCTATAACTCCGTTAGCAACCTGAATTGCCGGCAATGAATATGTGGTTTCAGGATCAAGTATTGAAAATTTCGGGAAAACAAGCGGAGTCCTGAAAGAACGCTTGTCTTTGGTTTCAGCTTTGGTGATTACAGACCTGTCATTCATTTCAGTACCTGTTGCCGGTAATGAAAGAATTGTGCCAAGTGGTAAGGATTGTGCAGGATAAATGGCTTTGTCAATAATATCCCAGGGGTCTCCCTCGGAAAAAGTGCCAAGGGCAATAAACTTTGTTGCGTCAATTACCGAACCTCCGCCTGCAGCAAGCAGAAAATCTATTTTTTCTTTTTTTACAATCTCGATTGCTTTCATGCAGGTTTCATATTCAGGATTGGCTCCGATGCCTGAAAATTCAAACAGCTTCCTTTCCTTGAGTGCAGAAATTATCTGATCGTAGATGCCATTCCTTTTTATGCTGCCACCTCCGTAAACAAGCAAAATTCTTGCATCAGCAGGTATTTCATCAGCAATTTTACTGATAGTATCTTTACCGAATATGATCTTTACAGGATTGAAATAACTGAAGTTGTTCATATTATTTGTGTATTAATGTTTTGTCTTGCTGAAATCTCTATACTTCTGAGTTTGTCCTTAAAATGATTGTATTTGTTCAGCTTTACAATATCAATTGATGCATCAGAGTTGTCCTCCCATCTACGGCATAGATATAATACATCAAAGATTCTACCGATTTTCCATCTTCTCGAAAACTGCAATCCAAGGGCATAGTCCTCGCCGTAACTTACATTTGGTATGTTGATTGTACGCAAAATCCGGGTTAGAAACGCTCTCGGAGCACCAAGTCCGTTTATTCTGAGGGCATTGTTCCTGCCGTTTTCAAGCGTCCACTCTCTATGGTCAATGATGCCTGGAGGAATGGTTTCAAGATCAAAATTACACATCCTGTAACTTCCCACAAGCATGGCGCATTTTTGTTCGTAAAAGCCTGCAACTATTTTTTTGATCGTGTCGTCTCCGCTGTAGACATCATCGCTGTCAAGCTGAATGGCAAATCTGCCGCAGCGTTCGTCGTGGATTCCCAGATTCCAGCATCCGCCGATACCGAGATCATTCCTTTCAGGTATTAAATGAACTATCCTCGAATCTTCAGCAGCTATATTCTTGATAATATCGGTCGTGCCGTCAGTAGAGTGATTATCAATAATGATGCAGTTGAAACTGAAGCTCGTTTTTTGATTGAAAACAGATTCAATTGCATCAGAAATCGTTTTTGATCTATTTCTGACAGGTATAATAACCGAAGCAGTCACTTCAAAATCACCGCTTTCCGGATCGGTTTCTTCAAAGACAGGCGGAAACCAGGCGTTGATTTTCTTAAGATGATTTGTACAGACTTCCTCCATCTCAATTTGTACCGACCTGTTTTTAGGATCAACATAAGCAAATTGCTTCTGTTCAGAGGATAATTTATCCGAATCCTCCGATGTATACAGGTATTCTTCAACGTGTACCACCGGGTTTTTTCTTGAAACCGCCAGTCTCAGGTCATATAATGCTGCATATTTTACATCAGCAGGCATCTCATCCACAGCAATATTTGCAGCTTTGGTCCTGAAGAACAAAACCGGACCGAAGTCAAAATCATCTCTGATGCTTCCGGTCTGATAATCATTAAGCGGATGAGGGTTAATCTTCCCGTCTTTCAGTTCATAGAAGTCTGAATATAACATTCCTGCACCTGAATCTTCAGCCACCTGCACCATCCTGCTTATTGAATAGCTGTCAAAATCCGGTACTAAAGGGTTTGTGCAAATTATGAAGTATTCAGTACTAACTGATTTAATGATTTTGTTTAGGCTGTTGAATGATGACAAATCCTGGACTGGTTTCAGCTCCAGATTTGAAACCGTTCTTATTTCATTTTCTTTTATTGTTGAAGCCGGGAAAAATACGGGTATCTTGTTCATTTTACTACCAATGTGTATGTTTATTACGTTCTCGCAGGCAATCCTGACCTGCTACACAAAAATAAGCTATTATCTCGTATTTCCATAAAGCATTCAACTGTATTTGTCCATTTGGTATATCTTTGCATTAGTCTTTTACTCCTTATATATAAGGAATGAGATATATGGACATGAAACTCTGATAATTTAATGCACTTCTATAAGGATGGGAACAATAAAGGTGATAGGTTTTGATGCTGATGATACCCTCTGGGTGAATGGTTCTTTTTTTAAAGAAACCGAAAGATATTTTTGTTCCCTGATGTCTGATTACATTGATGCAGAGTCTTTGCTGCATGAGCTCTACAGTACCGAGATGAAAAATCTTGATTGGTATGGCTATGGCGCAATGGCTTTTACTCTTTCTTTAATCGAAACTGCTGTAAAGGTCAGTAACAACCAGGTCAGTGCAGACATTATTAATAAGATTCTGGAAGCCGGCAGAGATATTCTTGCGAAACCGGTTACTCTGCATAGCGGAGTTTCTGAAGTGTTACCCGGATTATCGGCTGACTATAAATTGATTGTTGTAACTAAAGGTGATTTGCTGGATCAGGAGCGGAAACTATTGAAGTCTGGTCTTTTGCCATTTTTTGACCACATTGAGATTTTAAGTGAAAAGCACGAAGTTAATTACACCCGCCGGCTCAAAACTTTAAATATTCGACCAAATGAGTTTCTTATGGTCGGTAATTCTTTTAAGTCTGATATCAGTCCGGTTCTGGGAATTGGTGGTATGGCTGTTTATATTCCTTGCGATGATGTATGGCAACATGAAATCACGGTGAAACCGGACGGTCATTTCTATGAAATTTCTTCGATGTCTGAACTTCCGGGCCTGCTAAATAAGATCAATAATCTATAGTTTTAATCTTTTCCAGGCATAGACCTGATTTTTTTTATTCAAAGA
>CAZCWK010000075.1:0-9236 GCA_964502355.1 uncultured Bacteroidales bacterium | reverse complement strand
CTCTATGTCCAGTTTTCTTGCCACGAGTTCAGCCACCAGCACGTCATCTTCCCAGGGACATTCGCCTGACAGCGTGCCCGTGGTTTCTTTCCAGTTTATCATGTAGATGCCGACGACTTCGTATCCTTGTTGCTTCAGCAGATATGCTGCTACGCTCGAATCAACGCCTCCTGACAATCCTATTACTATTCGTTCCAATTTATTCTAATACTATTAGGTTTCACTTTTATTATATCCCCACTTCATGAAGCGGGGTTTCCCGGATTCCTTTAAAGAACATTTTTTTGCACCGCCCTCGCAGCGCACAGGAATCTTCTACAAAATTATTCATTTTAGCGATTTGACCTAAAAAAAACATCTCTTTCCAAATGCTGCTGATTTTGGAAAGAGATGATGCAAAATAGAAATCTCTGACTTTGAATAAATGCTCGATTTCAAACAACCTTAAACTTTTTACCCTACTTATTGAATAACCAGACAATCATTACTTTGTCCTCGTCACAAATATAACAATAATTAGCAGATTTACAAGGATTTATTTGAATATATTTGGTTAAAGATTGTTATTTGATATTATAAATCAATATTTTTTTATCACTTCTGCCTTATGAATACCTGTATTGGGGTTCCTGTGAATTCCCAGTTTTCGCGAATCTTGTTTTCAAGGAATCTTTTATAGGGCTCTTTGACATATTGAGGCAGATTTGCGAAAAATATGAATGTCGGTACGTGTGGTCCCTGCAACTGTGTAATGTATTTGATCTTGATATATTTACCTTTTATTGCAGGAGGCGGAGTCTTTTCAATTATCGGTAACATGTACTCATTGAGCTTGTTGGTCGTAATATGTTTCTTGCGGTTATCATAAACTTCTTTGACCTTTTCCAATGCTTTAAATATGCGTTGTTTGCTGGTTGCCGAGGTGAAAACGATAGGGAAATCCACAAATGGTGCAAATCTTTCGCGAATGGCTTTTTCCATGGCTCTGACTGCTTTGTCTTCCTTGTTTTCAATAAGGTCCCATTTATTGACACAAACCACAAGTCCTTTATTGTTTTTCTGAATTATCGAAAAGATATTCATATCCTGGCTTTCGATACCTCTTGTTGCATCTACCATAAGTATGCAGACATCACTGTTTTCGATTGCCTTGATTGACCTGATTACTGAATAATACTCGAGATCTTCTGTTACTTTACCTTTTTTACGAATACCTGCTGTATCAACCAGATAAAAGTCGAAACCGAACTTGTCATATCTCGTATAGATTGAATCGCGCGTGGTACCTGCTATCGGAGTTACGATATTTCTTTCTTCACCGATGAAGGCGTTTACGATGGAAGATTTACCTGCATTTGGTCTTCCAACAACGGCAACCTTTGGTATTTCTTCAATGATTTCTTCTTTTTCTTCCTGCTTCGGAAATTTGCTTACCATTACATCCAGGAAATCACCTGTACCGCTGCCGTTTACGGCTGAAAGCGGATATGGTTCACCAAGTCCGAGTGAATAAAACTCAGCAGCTCCGTATTCCATGTCAAATGTATCTGCTTTGTTAGCAATAAGCAGTATTTCTTTTTGTCTGTTGGTCCTGAGTATCTTTGCTGCTGCCATATCAAGATCTGTCAATCCGTTCTGAATATCTACAACAAATAAGATGAGGTCTGCTTCCTCTATGGCAAGCATTACATGTTTCTTGATTTCTTCTTCAAAAACGTCACCGCTTTTGTTTACCCAGCCCCCGGTGTCAATCACCGAAAAATCTGTGCCGCACCATTCGGCAAGTCCGTACTGACGGTCGCGGGTTGTCCCGGATTCTTCATTAACGATAGCTTGTCTGGATTTTGTCAGACGGTTGAAAAGTGTTGATTTACCTACGTTAGGGCGTCCTACAATGGCTACTATATTTCCCATATTTTATTCCTGTTTTTTCTTTTACGGACTTCAACAGCCCGTTTCTTTATTTATGATCCCGGGCTCACACCCTTCTTATTCATTTACTTATCCTTACTCATCAGCCCATCCCGAAACTTACTTCGCAAACGGGATTACCGCCCTCTATTCTGCTTTCACAAACGGGATTACCGCCCTCGCCTTATACTATTCTTGCTGATAGCCGAATGATTTTAATTTATTTTCCCATACAGCTGTTAATGCTGGAGATATAATATCTGCAGGAATACTTTTTTACCGACAAAAGCTTCAATATCTTTTCTCGCCTCAGTCCCGACTTTCTTCAAAGCTTTGCCTCCGTGTCCTATTATAATGCCTTTTTGCGTGTCGCGTTCAACTATTATCAAAGCTGAAATCTTCACAAGGTCCTTCCCGTCTTCGTATGCTTCCACAACAACCTCTGTTGCGTAAGGTATTTCTTTCTGGTAATACAGCAGTATCTTCTCCCTGATAATCTCTGTTACAAAAAATCTCGCCGGTTTGTCCGTCAGCGCATCCTTATCAAAATAAGGAGGTGATTCAGGCAACAATTCCAGTATCCTTTTAAGTATATAATCTATATTGAACTTTCTTAATGCCGAAACCGGTATGATTTCAGCTTCCGGCATAAGCTCTTTCCATTCAGCAACCTGTTTTTCAAGCGATTCCTGAGTCGTCAGATCTATCTTGTTAATGATAACAAACACGGGAACTTTGATCTCACGGACTTTTCTCAGAAAATCCTGATGCTTGTCCATCTTTTCAAAAGTGTCGGTCACATACAAAAGTATGTCTGCATCAAGCAATGCTGACTGTGAAAAGTTAAGCATCGACTCCTGAAGCTTATAGTTTGGCGCCAAAACACCCGGAGTATCAGAATAAACTATCTGGAAGTCTTCACCGTTGACTATACCCATGATCCTGTGTCTGGTAGTCTGAGCCTTTGATGTGATGATGGAAATTTTCTCTCCTACAAGATTGTTCATCAGGGTTGACTTGCCGACATTCGGATTACCAACTATATTTACGAAACCGGATTTATGCATCGAATTAATTATGAGAGCGCAAAGATACAAAAAATATACCTTATTACGACTGCTTAAGTTAAACTTCGATACGGAAAATCCGGTGACTTATGCTGACTGAAAATGTTTTGATCAGATCAATATGCCCACTTCAGGTAAACAGCTCCCCATGAAAAGCCTGCACCAAATGCAGACATAATCAGGACATCGCCTTTTTTGAAGCTTTTTTCGAATTCCCAGAGGCAAACAGGTATTGTTGCAGAGGATGTATTACCGTATTTCTGAATATTTACGATAACTTTTTCCGGTGATACTTTCATAGTCCTGGTTACGGCTTCAATAATCCTGAGGTTAGCCTGATGAGGTATTACCCAGTCAACGTCTTCAGCTGTCAGGTTATTGCGGACTTTAAGCTCTTCTGATGCTTCTACAAGCTTGGTTACAGCTGCTTTAAATACAGGTTGTCCTTCCTGATATACATAATGCTGGTGATTATCAATGGTTTCATGAGATGCAGGGTTAAGTGATCCACCTGCTTTCATATGCAGATAAGGCAGTCCTGAACCGTCTGTATGCAGTACGCTGTCGATAAGACCAAGCTTAGGATCTCCGGGCTCAAGCATCACTGCTGCAGCTGCGTCACCAAACAATGGACAAGTTGTACGGTCTGTATAGTCTGTGATTGAAGTCATCTTCTCTGTTGCGACTACTACCACCTTTTTAAATCTTCCTGATTCAACAAATGTTGCACCGTTTACCAGACCAAAGATGAAACCGCTGCAAGCTGCTGACAAATCATATGCAAATGAGTTTTTAATGCCGCATTGTTCGGCTATGATAGAAGCACAAGAAGGAAACATATAATCTCCGGTGGTTGTTGAGCATATTACTGCGTCAACTTCTTCCGGTTTCGTCCCTGTCTTTTGTAATAATTCATTAACAGCTTTAACTCCCATATATGATGCACCCATCTTTTCACCTCTCAGAACACGTCTTTCTTTAATACCGGTGCGGGTAGTTATCCATTCATCTGATGTTTCGACTATCTTTGTCAGGTCTTCATTTGTCAGGATTCCTTCGGGTACATAGCCTCCGACGCCTGTAATAACTGCATTAAAATTTCTCATTTTTATGTATTTTGTGCAAAAATAAGCAAAATTGGTAAATAAAAAAAGCCCGGAGTTATTCCAGGCTTTATACTTTGTTGTTCAGAGACATATATTATGCGTTCTCTGCTTTTTCAATAGCGATTTTACCTCTGTAATATCCGCATTCAGGACATACTGTATGATAAATATGGAGGGCACCGCATTGTGGACATGCTGCAAGAGTTGGCATAGCTGCCTTATCATGAGTTCTCCTCTTAGCCGTTCTGGTGTTTGAGTGTTTGTGTTTAGGATGTGCCATTGTTTCGTTTGTTAGTTATTATCTATTATTTTCTTTAATTCTTCCCATCTCGGGTCTGTTTGCTCTGTATCATTACCGGTCTCTTCATCTTCGTCAATTTCTTCTTCGAAACCTCCATCATCAAAACCGGACTCATCATCATCAGAGGACTTTGCAGTATGTTTCTTTAACTTAGTAGTCATCAGCTTGTTGCATTTGCCGGGAGCATGTACATGCTTAATCGGTATGCTCAAAACTATAAACTCATAAAAAAACCACGCAAGGTTTATTTCTCCTTCATCTTCGGGGATTACAATGATTTCATCGCTTTCCTCTGCATAAGCCTTGCCAAATTTGACAATCAGTTTACTCTTCTGGTTTACAGGCAACTCCATGTCGTCAAGACAACGATCACAGGGTATTATGATTATACCTTCAAGAGCAAACGTTATTTCATACTCTTTGCTGTTGTTCTTTACAACAACTTTTGCATTTACCTTACCTCTTTCAACTTCAGGACTGTCAATCTTCTTGAAATACTCGTTATCGAGTAAATACTCAAACTCATGTATGCCCGGAGTAAGTGTTTTTAGAGGAACTTTGTATGAATCAAACTTGCCCAACTCTCTCTCATTTTTATAAAACGCCGCAAAGATAGTAAATTTTACTAAGTTAATAGAATGATTGCATTATTTTTTTGATAATAACTTTTGATTATTCCACAACTTACACATGCCACAGACTAAACTTACACTTCAGGCAAGAGTCTATATAGTGTATAAGTTTAAGCACTCAGTAATTATCCTTAATTATAAGGATTGCAGCCTTTAAACATTAGGAATCAAAATCCAGCAGAGTCCGACCACCTTTATTTATATGGATCGCAGCCTTTAAACCTGTAAGGCCATTGTTCTTCTTTTTCGCCGCGTTTTTTGAGCCAGTGTTCTTTTGGTGCTCCTGAAACCACAAGCCAAAGGTATTGGGTATCTTCAGGTATCTTAAAACTGACTTTGGCTTTTGGTTTCGAATAAACCGGGCTGTAAACTCTGCTGCCGTCAGGTTTCACCGCTACAAAACCATATTTCCAGCCTGCAGACTCAACATTTACAGCATTATAACCTTCTGCGCCTGCCAATCCTTCAAACTGCAATTTAATTTTGTTCCCTTTGACAGGCAATGCGAGCCTGATGCCGTTATATCCGTAGTTTTGAGGGCACTTTTCCTTTGATATCCTGAACCATCCGTCTGCAAGTGTATCCAACTTCGTGTAATGTTGGTTTACATATTTCCGTGAAACCTTTTCTATGCGTTTAATATCCCAGGTAATAAATCTCCTGGCAGCATCGAAGATTTCATCATTAAACTTATTCTGATCAATAGAGGTCAGACGCTTATAAGCCATCACCGGGTCTTCTCCTTTTTTAATGTATCTCCAGATTTTACTTACAATATCCACTCCGTGCAGACTTGACCAGTACTCCATCACAAACGGCGAATGGTACATGTTGCTTTCGTGCAGGAATGCCAGATGGGTTTGCTTCATGAAGTCAACTAGATGGTAGTTTTCAAACGTTATCCACTCGGGATAAACCTGCCACAGCATATACTGAGAAGTCATTTCAACAAATGAATAGCTGCCGACTCCTTTTGCTGATTCAGGATTATAGGTTCCCTTATCTGCATCCAGAAGATACTGGAATGAATGTCCCAGCTCGTGTGCCAATGCTCCAAAAGGGCCTTTGCTCATTCTGGCCGGTGGTGCCCAGAATATGCCGACCTTGTCTTCATCTCCTCCTCCGAATGCTGTATTATCTTTTGAATTAATGATGAATATCAGGCATTTATACTTATCCATAATCGTTTTGCCCTTTTCTACAAATTTCAAATCGTTTACGTAGTATTTATAGATTCGTTCTCCTTCAGTCAGGATTTCATCGACGTTGAATCTTTCTTTTTCAACAGGATTTGCCATAGGGTCATCACCAAATTTCTTTGACCAGAATATTGCAATATTATCTGTTTGCTTCATCCTCATGTAACTTAACTCGCTGGTATCTTTACTGAAATCATTGTTTTCAGGCACATTCCAGATTTTTGCCGGCAAATAAATCTCTTTTGCTTTTACAGCTGTGGTAGTAATCGCAATCAGTATCGCCAGCGACACCTTAATTATCGCCCTCATGTTTTTTGAAATTGTGGTAATCATTTTTATAGTTCAATTAGGTTTATTCACGTCTCGCAGGATCAAAATTAAACAAAATTGCATTTTATCGTCTTCAGGATTGCGGGTTTGTCCATTTGTTTTATAGTTTTGGATGATTTTTGCATTCGGCGGAATCTAATCAAAGTAAATTCGCAATGTATTGCTAACTGAATGGTCTTCTTGTACAGCATTGAATATTTCACGCCGATTGCGGCGGAAGATTTAATTCCGGTTTAAGTTAAGCCTGCGGCCTACGTCGAGGTGAGTCAATACGGTTCCAGACAAACCCGCTGCTCTGCGGCAAACCTTATATACCAGAAATAATAAACACAATATAATGAAACTTAAAACCAGTGCCCTGATATCCGTAATGTCGGTTTCCGGCTTTATTAATCTTTTTTCTCAGAATATAAATAATTCCAATACTGCAAGGCAACAGGAAATATCCGCTCCTGAAGTTAAGCAAACTCCTTTGATTTGTATCGAAACCAACAATACAGCTTTGGTTTTAAAAGCCGGCAATGACAAAATGCTTTATCAGACTTATCTTGGCAGCAAACTAATAAATGCAGCTGATTATGAGGAGGTTTCAAAGGAAAACACAAAGAAGTTCGTTATAAACGACGGCAATCCGCTTATTGACTTGAGACACAAGGCTTATCCTGTTTTTGGCACTGACAATCTTTTCCAGCCAGCTTTGAGAATGGCTCATAATAATGGTAATCCATCACTTGAACTAATGTATGTCAATCATGATTGTCAATCTCTCGACGATAATATCAGGCTTACGACCATCGAATTGAAAGATATGGTTTATCCTGTTAAAGTAAAACTCTTTTACAAAGCATATTACAAGGAGAACATCATTGAAATGTGGACTGAAATCAGTCACAACGAGAAGAAACCTGTAACATTATATAATTATGCGTCCGCAGCCCTGCATTTTGATGCTGACAAATACTGGCTGACACAGCTTTACAGTGATGTAGTTGAAGAAGCCCGCATTGAGGAGAGCATGCTGACACATGGTACCAAAGTTATTGACAGTAAGCTTGGTGTGCGTACCAGCATGTTTAATGTGCCTGCGTTTTTTATTTCTTTAAATGGTAAAAGTGACGAAACCAATGGTGAATTAATAGCAGGGACTCTTGCATGGCAGGGTAATTTCAGACTGTGTTTCGACCTTGACAATAACAATGAGCTGAGAGTGGTTTCAGGCATAAATGAATTCGCGTCTGAATACAATCTTGCTCCGGGTAAAGTGTTTCAGACTCCTTCTTTTATATTCACTTACTCTGATAACGGCAAAGGTACCGCCAGCAGAAACCTGCATTCCTGGGCAAGGAAATATGGTCTTAAAGATGGTCAGAAGCCCAGATTTACCCTGTTAAATAACTGGGAAACTACTTATTTTGATTTTGATGAAACAAGACTGGCTGAGATGTTCACTGATGCTAAAAGCCTCGGAGTCGATATGTTTTTGCTTGATGACGGCTGGTTTGGCAATAAATATCCCAGAAGGGGTTCAACTTCAGGTCTGGGTGACTGGCAGCCTACAAAATCAATCATTCCCGACGGTCTTGGTTATCTGATGAAAAAATCAACTGAAACCGGTGTCAGATTTGGCATCTGGATTGAGCCTGAGATGATCAACGAGAAGTCTGAGCTTTACGAAAACCATCCTGACTGGGTTTTGAGTCTTCCGGACAGAGATAAACATTATTATCGTACACAGCTTGTACTTGATCTTTGCAATCCTTTAGTGCAGGACTTCGTTTTTAAAGTGGTTGATGATATTATGCAAACGGGTTCAGGCGTTTCTTTCTTCAAATGGGATTGTAACCGAATGATGGCAAGCGCATACTCCAACTACCTGAAAAACAATCAGTCACATATGTTTATTGAATATACCCGTGGTCTTGTCAATGTACTTGAAAGAATTAAGGCCAAATATCCTTATTTACCGATGATGCTTTGTGCCGGTGGTGGTGGCAGGATTGATTATGGTTTCCTGAAATATTTCACTGAATTCTGGGCTAGTGACAACACTGATCCTTACAACAGGGTCTTCATTCAGTGGGGTTTCTCCCATTTCTTCCCTTCTGTGGCTACTTGTTGTCATGTGACTTCGATGGGTAAGCAATCCATTAAATTCAGGACAGAGGTGGCTATGATGGGTAAACTTGGTTTTGATATAAACGTCAAACATCTCAGGGATTACGAGTTGGATTATTGCCGTCTTGCCATCTCCAATTACAAGCGTCTCAACAATATTATCTGGCAGGGTGACCAGTATCGCCTTATTTCTCCTTACGATGAAACCAGGGCTGTTCTGATGTATGTAAATCCTGAAAAAGATAAGTCTGTACTTTTCTCTTATACTTTGCATCCTCTGCAGGATCCGAATTACAGCCGGGTTAAGTTGCAGGGGCTTGATCCTTACAAATCTTACAAGGTTGTGGAAATCAATGTAAGTCAGGGTTTCAGACCTGTTTTTGAAGACTCCGGCAAGTTTTTTACCGGTGATTTCCTCATGAAGGTTGGCCTTAACGTCTCTTCCCCCAACCCTGAAACCAGTGTCGTTCTGGAGCTGACTGCTGTATAAATAAGGGACTACGTGGTCGAGTGGTAGTCGCCGTTTTGCAAAAAAAAATCCTCTTGATATTTCTATCAAGAGGACGTCACGAACG
>CAZCWK010000074.1:0-9905 GCA_964502355.1 uncultured Bacteroidales bacterium | reverse complement strand
TACAACATCTCTTTTTAAAAGCGGAGTAAACCGTATGGCACAGAAAGTCGGAGAAGAAGCTGTTGAAACCGTGATTGAAGCTACTAATGGTACAGAAGATGGTTTCATTTATGAAGCTTCTGATCTTATATACCATTTGATCGTTTTATTGACATCAAAAGGATATAGTCTTGATGATTTGGGAAAAGAACTAAAGAAAAGACATAAATAAATATATTTGTATCCGGTTATCAGGTTAGCAGATTTAAAAAAGATTTTCACTCATTAAAAGAATATAAATAAAATGGATACCGAATATCTTATAGATTATGAAGATGTGGAAGTTTGTCAGGATGAACTCGTTGTTCTGCAGGGAGTTAGTCTGAAAATCCGGAAAGGTGAATTTGTTTATATTATGGGAAAAGTTGGCTCCGGCAAAAGTAGTCTTTTAAAGACCATGTATTGTGAAATACCTTTAACCAGTGGATCCGCAAGAATATTTGAGTATGATCTGCTAAAAATAAAAAGCCGGAATATTCCATTATTAAGAAGAAAACTTGGAATAGTCTTTCAGGATTTTCAGTTACTCACAGATAGAAATGTCGAATCCAACCTGTCATTTACGCTTGAAGCCACAGGCTGGAAAAATAAGATTGAAATTAAGGACAGGATTGCTGAGGTGCTTACCAAAGTAGGGATGCCTAATAAAGGGTATAAAATGCCTCATGAGCTATCAGGAGGAGAACAGCAACGTATAGTAATGGCCAGAGCCCTGCTGAATTCTCCTCAGATCATACTTGCTGATGAGCCTACCGGTAATCTTGATACTGAAACCGGTGCTGAAATTGTTGAACTTCTGCATAATATCAGGGAGTCCGGGACGACAATAATAATGAGTACGCATAATCTGAATATAGTAAATACATTTCCGGGTAAGGTTCTGAAATGTGAAAATGGTCATTTGATAGAATAAATGTGTAAATTTGTATAGATAATAAACATAAAAAGAATTTTCAATATGAAAGTGCTGAAGTTTGGTGGTACGTCAGTGGGTACATCCCAACGTATGAAAGATGTTTCCAACCTCATTTTGGATGGAAACAAAAAGATTGTAGTTTTATCTGCAATGTCAGGAACAACAAACACCCTTGTGGAAATATCAGATTACCTGTATAAACGTAATCCTGCTGCTGCCAATGAAACAATAAATAAACTGGAGATAAAATACTCTGCGGTAGTTGACGAACTTTTTGATAAAGAGGAAACCAAAATTAAAACAAACGATTTTCTTCGCGGCCAGTTTGATTATATCAGATCATTTACTGAAAATCTTTTCACACTTTTTGAAGAAAAAATAATACTGGCTCAGGGAGAAATATTATCCACAAATATCTTTACCAATTATTTGCTTGAAAAAGGAGTGAATGTTGTATTATTGCCGGCTTTGGAATATATGAGAATTGACAAAAATTCTGAGCCGGATATGGAATATATCAGAGAAAATCTGAGCAGGCAACTTAATGAATACAAGGATGCCGATTTATATATTACACAAGGTTTTATTTGTCTTAACGCTTATGGAGAAGTTGATAATCTCCAACGTGGTGGTAGTGATTATTCTGCTTCTCTTGTAGGGGCAGCTATAAAGGCTGAAGAAATTCAGATATGGACAGATATTGACGGAATGCATAATAACGATCCACGAGTTGTTGACAAAACAAGTCCGGTTTCACACCTTCACTTTGAAGAGGCTGCTGAACTTGCTTATTTTGGTGCGAAGATACTACATCCAACCTGCATTTTGCCTGCTAAACTTGCCAATATTCCTGTAAGGCTTTTAAATACCTTACAGCCTGAGGCTTTCGGTACTTTGATTTCAAATAAGACTGAAAAAGGTAAATTAAAAGCTGTTGCTGCCAAGGAGGGTATTACAGCCATAAAGATTAAATCCGGCCGTATGCTTCTTGCATATGGTTTCCTCAGAAAAGTATTTGAAATATTTGAAAGTTATCAGACTCCAATCGATATGATATGTACTTCTGAAGTTGGAATTTCGCTAACTATAGATAACAATAAACACCTGCATGAAATAATTGACGAACTTAAAAAATTCGGAACCGTTACTGTAGATACTGATATGGTAATTATCTGTGTAGTTGGTGATCTTGAGTGGGAAAATATTGGTTTCGAATCATTGGTTCTGAAAGCAATGAAAGATATTCCTGTCAGAATGATTTCTTACGGAGGCAGTAACTACAATATTTCCATGCTTGTTAAGTCTCAGGATAAAAAGAAAGCTATGCAATCTTTAAGTGATAACCTTTTCAATAATTAATTCGGAATTTTTTAAATATGGATGCAAAAGGTCAGTTTCCATTGGATAAGTTTTCTTCACTGGAAACTCCATTTTACTATTATGATATTGATTTATTGAGAAAGACTCTTGAGAATCTTACTACTGAAGCAGGGAAGTATGGCTATAAAGTTCATTATGCAACGAAGGCCAATGCTAATTCCAGAATACTTTCGATTATCAGTGGATATGGACTTGGTGCGGATTGTGTTAGCGGAGGTGAAGTCAGAGCTGCCATAAATGCCGGATTTCCGGCTTCAAAAATAGTATTTGCCGGTGTTGGTAAGGCTGATTGGGAGATTAATCTTGGACTTGATTATAACATTTTTTGTTTTAATGTTGAATCTATCCCGGAGCTTGAGGTTATTAATGAACTGGCAGGAGCGAAGGGTAAAACTGCAAATATTGCGTTGAGGATTAATCCGAATGTTGTTGCTGATACTCATCATTATATCACGACCGGAAAAGAAGAAAACAAGTTTGGTATAGCCCTTTCAGATATTGAAAAAGTGCTGGAAGCAGTCAAAATCTGTAAAAATATAAATCTTATCGGTATTCATTTTCATATAGGATCTCAGATACTCGAAATGAATAATTTTGCCGGTTTATGCAGCCGGTTGAATGAATTGCAGGATTTATTTGAGAGAAACCATGTGATTTTGAAACATATAAATATGGGTGGAGGATTAGGCATTAATTATAAATATCCAAATAAACAACCTATACCTGAATTCGGGACCTATTTCAAAACTTTCCATAATATGGTAAAGTTGCGTGATGGTCAGATTATGCATTTTGAACCGGGAAGATCGGTGGTAGGTCAATGCGGAAGTTTGATTACCAAAGTCCTTTATATAAAAGAGGGAGTCAAAAAAAAGTTTGCCATAGTTGATGCAGGTTTTTCTGATTTAATCAGACCTGCCTTATACCAGGCTTATCACAAAATTGAAAATTGTTCCTCTGATGAGCCAATTGAAAAATATGATGTTGTCGGACCAATATGTGAGTCAAGTGACACCTTTGGCAAAAATGTCGAACTAAATAAAACAAAACGCGGCGATTATATCGCGATCAGATCAGCCGGAGCATACGGTGAGATAATGGCATCGCAGTATAATTTGAGAAAACTTCCCACAGCAGTATTTTCTGAAGAATTAATTTGATATGGATTTTGTTTCTTTTATTGATAATAGTTTTGAACAAATCGCTGTTGCTGTATTAATACTTCTATGGTTGATACAACTATGGTTTTATCTTTTTCGCTATAACGGTGTTTTGAAATATTCAAAAAAGCAGGATGGCGTTTCTTCAGGAAATGAAAACGAAAAGCAGCCGGTTTCTGTTATTATCTGTTCAAGAAATCAGGCAGACAACCTGAGAAAAAATCTTAAAATGATACTGGAACAGCAATATCAGGATTTTCAGGTTATTGTAGTAAATGATGCATCTATAGATGAAACTGAAGATGTACTTAATAATCTTGAACAATCATATCCAAACCTGTATCATACCTTTGTACCAAAAGGTGTTCAGAATGTCAGTTCAAGGAAAATGGCAATGACAATAGGTATAAAGGCTGCTAAATACGAGCATTTGATTTTTACTGATCCCGATTGTATTCCCGAAAGTGAGTATTGGATTGATTCAATAATGAGCAACTTTGATGAAAAGTGTGGTTTAGTCCTTGGTTACTCTCGCTACAATGATAATAAAGGATTATTGAAGAAAATGGTATCGTTCGATAATTTGTTTTCAGCCATTCAATTTATGGGATTTGCACTATCCGGTAAGGCTTTTATGGGTTTCTCTACAAATATGGCTTACCGAAAAGAGCTGTTCTTCAGGAATAAAGGCTTTGCATCACACCTGAATCTCAATTCAGGAGATGATGATCTTTTTATTGGAGAAATTTCAGATAAAAATAATACCAGAATTTCTGTAAATCCTGATAGTATAATTTGTGTTGAAAAAGATAATGTTTGGGGAAGTTGGAAAAACAAAGTGAAAAGCCATTTTGCGACATCAGGATACTATTCTAACGGTACCAAATTAAGATTAAATATGGAAATTGCCAGCCGTTGCCTTTTTTATCCTTCTGTTATTACGGCAATAATTGTTTTTTCTATTTATGCTAATTATCTGATCGTATCATTATCTGCATTTCTATTATTAAGCAGATATCTGATACAATTAATGATTATAAATAAGACAGCTGTAAGACTGAATGAAAATCGTTTTTTTGTAACCTTGATTTTATTTGACCTTATACTACCTTTTATTAAGTTTTTCTTTAAGGTTTTTCATATCAAAGAGAAGAAGAACGATTTTACAATCAGATACGTTCGTTAATCTTATCCCTCTGTCTTTATTGTACAGAGGGAGTTACGGTGAACCAGTATTCTTTTTCCACAGCAATTGACTGTATAACTCTCATCATTCCACCCTGACCTCCCATTCCACCGGGGCCACCCATCATCATACCATAACCCATCATTGCACCGTGGTCACCCATTGGCCCATCAGAGGATTCCGGCTCCTTAACGACAAAACCAATCCTGAATTTATTAGCTGAATCTTCACTTTCAAGTTTTTCTTTGTAGAATGTATTATATGGTACAGCTACTTCATAAATTAAAGTTCCTGAATCTTCGTAAGATAAAGCCACCTTTACAGGGCATTTTTCAACAGGTTGTACGCCATTATCAATCAGGAAACCTGTCAATTTAAGATTTGTGATTTCATTTTCATTTTTTTTAAGTGCACCGGCATTCATTGCTTCAACATCTCCTGTCATTATATCAATAGGATTGATAGCTTTATTTTTTCCGGCGAGGGGAAATGTAATACCGGTTGTCCTTTTCTTTTTCCCATCTTTATTAACCCAAACCTCAAAGCCATATTTATTTATTTGTTTAATAACTGTCGTGTCTGATATTCTGACTATAAAATAAAACTTGTCCAGATCATTGGCAACAGCATAATTAATTGAAGTGTTTTTGTCAAACCTTGGCAGAGGTGACGACCATTCCTTGTTCTTTCCATCAATAGCAACATCATTTTTAAATGTACTGAAATCTTTAGCAGCAAAAACGCTGTTTGTAACAGATAAAATCAATAACGTAAATAATAAAGTAATTTTAAGAGTCTTGTTCATTGTGTTTGTTTTATAATATCAGCTAATAATTTTTTTCACTACTTCTGTATATGATTTTCCAATAGGTAATTCTTTGTCTTTAACAAGAACCATTTGGTTGTATATCCTTTTTATCTTTTTGACAGAAACTATATATGATCTGTGAATCCTGATAAAATCATTTTCACAAATTGTATTTAGTTTGTCAAGAATACTTTTAAGACTCATCAGAGTATAAATACTTTTGCCATTTTCGACGTGAATACGAATATAATCATCCAAACCCTCAATATAAATTATATCTCTGGTGTTTATTCTTACGTTTTGATAATCAGATTTCACAAAGATAGCTGATTCCTGTTCTGAAATGGAAGTCTTTTCATGTATGGTTTTATATTCGGCAGCCCTGTTTACCGATTCAAGGAAACGTGTAAAATCGAAGGGTTTCAAAAGATAATCGACAGCATTAAGATTAAAGCCCTCTACTGCATATTTACTATAGGCTGTGGTGAAAATAATCAATGGTTGCCTTTTATTAAGTGATCTTGCCAGTTGAGTCCCGGTAATATCAGGCATCTGTATATCAAGAAATACCAGGTCTATAGCGTTTTTTTGAAGAAAACCCCATGCTGAAATCGCATCAGTAAAGGTGCCCTTCAAATCTAAATTAGGAACCTGAGAAATGTAGTTCTCCAGTATGTCAAGAGCTAAGGGCTCGTCATCCACGGCAATACATGATATCATATAAGATTGATTTTTAATGTGACTAAAAATGTATCGGGATTATCTTCAATTTTAAGATTGTATTTGCCATTATAAAGTAAATCGAGTCTTCTTTTAGTATTATCAATTCCTATACCCGAAGATACTTCCAGACTATCAGTTGATCCTGAATGTTTTGTATTGCTAATGTGAAAAGTCATGTTGCTGCTTTCGAAATTTAACAATATAACAATTTCGGATTCAAACCTGTTGCTGACACCATACTTAAAAGCATTATCAATAAAAGGAATAAGTAATCTTGGCGCTATTTTTAAATGGTCGTAATTTTTTGAAATCTGAAGATTTATTCTGGTTTTTTCTGTAAGTCTTAACCGTTGAAGCTCAACATAATCAATAATAAATTTTTCTTCTTCCTCAAATGGCACAAAATCCTCGTCATTATCGCTTGTAATTTGTCTCATAAGATTTGAAAGTTTCATTACGGCTACTGGTGCCATGTCGGATTTCTTAAGAGTAAGCGAATAAATATTGTTTAATGTGTTGAACAGGAAATGAGGATTTATCTGAGCTTTGAGAAATGATAGTTCTGATTGCAATGCATTCGCGTAAACCAAATCAGCATGTTTTTTTGATTTTTGAAGCTGAAATACCAGATGGTAAACCATGCTCAACGCCCAAATCATTATAAATGAATAAATAAAAGAAAATTGTCTGAATTCAAAACCTCTTGGTCTTGGATGGTATCCCGGCCTGGGAAAATTATGCATCATTTCTCTGCCAAACAGCATGTCAATTTCCTTAGATACATAATGAATCATTAAACTGAAAAACAAAAAGAGACAGGTAAAAAGAACGTATAAACCCCATTTCTTTTTATTAAAAAAGGCCGGCATAAATACAAGCAGGTTTGCATAAAATGCAAGTATTAAAAAAAGATTGTTAAGCAGAATAGGGGTCGGTATATGAAACGAAAATTGATTTTCCGGTCTGGGCCCCATGTTAGGCCTGAACAGAAACGGAAGTGAAAAAAACACAACCCAGAAAATAATATGTATTATTACTTTCATAAAAGTCCTGCTAATTTGAGAGTCTAATAGCTCAGTGTTTTCAGTAATTTGATTATGTTTCATATAGTTATTTGAAAGCCCCAAAAATACAAAATCAGAATTATTTATTTATGTTTCTAAAAACTAACTGTCGTTACTTTTCCCGAAGCAGTAACAGTGCTTTTTAAAGTTCCTTTGGTGTAGGCCCCGTCACTGTACATTCCATTTGTGCAGCATAAATATCTCCATTAGAATCAAGAATTGTGAAAAGGTTTGTTCCGATAGGAGAATATTTAACTAAAATTGAATATTTGCCCGATGTAGCACTGGTTGCTTGTATCATTAATTTATTCATATGCATAGTTGTATGATTAATTGGTTTTGAATACAAAAGTATCCAGAGTATTTTCTAACCATTCATATTTCTGACAAACAGTATTTTTTTGTCGGTTAATTTTTTTTTGGCAAAAAAGCTTTATATGTTATAAAACATCTTTTTTTAAAGCTAAAGTGAATAATGTTTTGAATATTGATATATATTTGGGCGATTTTTCAATAAGCTTATTTGCAATGTGATGCAATAAATTTTAACAAAGGATTCTATACTTTAATTTATGAGTTCAAAAGAAAAAGGTATTGGTAGAGTTTCTCTTGCGGGTTTGATTGTTACTTTGGGTATTGTATACGGAGATATTGGTACCAGCCCATTATATGTTTTAAAAGCTATTTTATCAGGTGGAAATGGTATAAGTGACTTGTTGGTATTAGGAGGGATATCTTGTATCTTCTGGACTCTGACTCTTCAGACTACTATAAAATATGTTTTAGTTACATTACGGGCTGATAACCATGGTGAAGGTGGCATTTTTGCACTATTTGCATCATTAAAGAAAAAACCTACAGCCATTATACTGTTAACTATGATTGGTGGCAGTGCCCTGCTGGCAGATGGAGTAATTACGCCCGCAATTACCGTAACAACTGCTATTGAAGGATTAAATATTGTAGATCCTAATGTGCCGGTTATTCCTGTAGTATTGGGCATAATACTTTTACTATTCATGTTTCAAAGATTCGGAACAAACGTAATAGGTAAGTTATTCGGACCTGTGATGTTTGTTTGGTTTGTGATGTTAGGTGTACTTGGTGTATCTCAAATTGTAAAATTGCCGCATGTACTACTGGCCTTAAATCCAGCTTATGCAATAAAATTGATTATTGAATACCCTAGCGGCTTATTGTTGATGGGGGCTGTTTTCCTTGCTACTACGGGTGCGGAAGCTCTATATTCAGACCTGGGGCATTGTGGAGTAAAAAACATTAGAATTTCATGGATCTTTGTGAAAGTCATGTTGGTGCTGACTTATTTTGGTCAGGGTGCATGGGTTCTGAGGCATCCGGATCAGGCATTATCTGTAAATCCTTTTTTTGCTGTAATGCCTGAATGGTTTGTTATGCCGGGGATAATTATTGCAACAGCAGCTGCCGTGATTGCCAGTCAGGCATTGATAACAGGCTCATTTACTTTGGTAAGTGAGGCTATCTCTTTAAATTTCTGGCCACAATTCAGAAGATCTTACCCTTCAGTTATAAAAGGTCAGGTTTATATCCCATTGGTAAATTGGTTTCTTTGGATTGCCTGTTCGTTTGTTGTCATATTTTTTGGAAGTTCTGACAAAATGGAAGCAGCATACGGACTTGCGATTACGATTACTATGATAATGACAACACTATTGTTGTCTCAGTGGCTGCCTTCAAAAGGTAAAAAGAATGTATTCAGAGTCATTTTTATATTTACATTCCTTTGTATAGAAGGCGTCTTTTTACTGGCGAATCTTAACAAATTCATGCATGGAGGATGGTTTACATTACTTTTGGCAATGTTTTTCTTTGCAATTATGTATGGCTGGTATTATGGCAGGACTATTAAAAACCGTTATATAACTTTTACAGATTTAGACCTTTACCTGGATTATTTCAGGGAATTGAAGCAGGATAAAAGCATAGCTTACATTAGTCCTAATCTGGTATATATAACCAAGGCTGACGAAGTGATGAAAATTGAATCCAAGATAATATATTCAATTTTCAAGAAGAATCCAAAAAAAGCTAACACATACTTCTTGTTGCATATTATTAATGATGATGCTCCAAAAACATTTGAATATAAGGTACATCAGATTATTCCCGGAACGTTGATAAAGATTGATTTCAGACTTGGTTTCAAAATAGAAAGGAAGATTAACCTCTATTTCAGGCAAGTGGTAGAGGATATGGTTGAAAAAGGAGAATTTACTCTTGAAAGTCCTTTTGAATCAATGAAAAAGTTTAATATCCAGTCAAATTTCTTATTTGTCAATCTTGACAGGGTACTTATCGCAGACTATAAACTTCCGGGGAAAGATGCTTTTATTATGAATTTACACAATATTATAAGGAATATCAGCGATACAGATGTGAAAGCTCTGGGACTTGACACCAGCTCGGTTTACGAAGAAAAAATCCCGATTCTTGTTTCACAACCAATTGAGAACAGAATAAGGAGGAGGAAGTAGCATTGAGTGTGTCTATAAACAAAGAGAGCATCAAAAACTTAATTTTTGATGCTCTTTTTGTTTTGGTGATCCGCCTGGGGCTCGAACCCAGGACCCCAACATTAAAAGTGTTGTGC
>CAZCWK010000073.1:0-10039 GCA_964502355.1 uncultured Bacteroidales bacterium | reverse complement strand
TCAGGAAATTACCGGCATTGTGTATCAATACATCAATCGGAATATCCAAAGATGCAAGCTCCCCGGCAACCCTGTTGATATCGGCTAAACTGCTTAAATCAGCAATTTTAAAGTTGCACCGGACACCAAACTCACTTTCAATTCCTATGCAAAGATCTTTTGACTTTTGAAGATTTCGGTTTATCAGCAGAAGATTAGCACCATGAGAGGCATATTTGCGGGCAGTATGGTAACCGATGCCGGATGTGGCACCGGTAATAACAACCAATTTGTTTTTAAAATCATCAGCACATATCGCAGGATCTTTGCTGTTGTTCTTTATCATGGCATATATATTCGACCACTGGTATTCCCTGAAATACTTAAAGAATTTTTTTTTATCCATCATATGTTATTCTTTAGTTTTTACACTTATGCCAAATCAACAGCTAACCCTGAATTTAATTTAAGCAAGCTGGTTTCATCCGAATTTACTTTTCACAAACTTTCTGTACATTTTTCCAAATCGGGGAATATTGTCAAATATATCGCCCCATAAGTCATAATAATCTCTTTGTTCGGAGATTTTACCTTCATCATTGAGAGTTAACCGACTTGAACCATACATAACAGAACTGGGATATTTCTTAAAACTAAGAGTCATCTCCCATTCCATGAAAACAATATTCCCGTCCATCATAATATTTACAATCTGCATTTTAAGGTCCTTTGAACGGGCAGTAAGACGTTGAGTCATCTCGATAAATGGCTCTTTTCCACGAATTTCCTGAATCGTATCCCTGAAGTAAATATCGTCAGCATAATAAGGCAGTATATGGGACCAGTCCGGTTTCCCCTCAGTGTTGTAAGTTTTTGACCACAAATCTTTTATAAGCTCAACTGTTGACCCTCTTTCATTCAAATCTCCGGTCAGATTAAAATTATGATTTTCCATTAGTCTTAAAATTTGCGGACATCTTTCCAGCCCCTGGTTATTTTTGTGCCATTATCAATTAAAATAATATCCTCATATAGCGTAATTGGCTCACCCCAATACACAATGCCACATAAGGTTTTATCATTTCTTATAGTTGATAACTGAATATAATTATTAGGAAGGTAATCAAAATTCCTCGATCTCCCTGTTGTAGGATCTAGTCGAAACCAACCATATTTGCCACAATATACTTCTGCCCATGCATGCCTCGGAGTATTTGTAAAATCAACGTAGTAACCTGAAACAGCCATAGCAGGAATATTATTGGCACGGCAAAGTGCAACAAACAAATCAGTAAACTCGCTGCAGTCACCTTTTAATTGTCTCAGAGCTCTTGCAGCACCTTTCTCTCCGGGAAAATTTCGGCTGTAAACCATGTTATTGCTGACATAATCATAAATATTCTTAATCGTTTTCAGCGTATCCTTATCCACCAAAAATGACTCGCACGACCTAATCAGACTATCATCTTTCTCAATAAACTTCTCAGCCGCAAGGTATTTTTCAGGCGCATCCATAGCAACAGTCCTGCCTTTTTTTGCAGATTTAAAATCATGACTGAAGAGCTCAATTTTTGTATTAATATATATCGGGAATATACCATTCTCATTTTCAATAGTGAACTCTGCATATTTGGTTCCATTCTCCTCAAAAATCCTTGTAGCCGGACGCGAATAAGTGATTGAATGTACCTTTTGAACATTTTCAATGTCCTGAGGAATCATACAAATCAACTGAACTTTTGGGGTAACTCCATTAACAACCAATCTGTAATTGTTTTGAAACTCCACCATTTTGGAATCAGCAGATAAACAATCAGTTATAAACGAAACCAGAAAAATAAAAATGATCAAAACATGTTTCATCGTTGATTTAGGTATTGAGCAACAAGTATCAGAGTTCAGACTTGCGCTTTATTAATTATCACAAATTCCCTGAAATTATCTTTATCAATCACCTTACTTTCAGCATTATATGTTTCAATAAATGTTTTTGGTAATTTTTGAAATTTCTTTTTATTCCATTTAAATTCATACCCAAAGACCTTCCCTCCATCCTCTTCCACAAAGTCAACTTCTTGCTGCTGCTTTGTTCGCCAAAAGTAAGTGTGTACAAGACTCTCTTTGTATTCTATTTGCTTAACTCTTTCTGAAATAAGAAAATTCTCCCAAAGTGCCCCTTTATCATTTCTCATTTCAATTGGATTAAAATTTCCAATAACCATATTTCTAACACCATTATCATAGAAATATATTTTTTTATTGGTTTTTATTTCGTTTCTGAGATTCCGGCTAAAACTATTAAGCTTAAAAATAATATATCCTTTTTCTAAAATGTCAATATACTTGCTTACGGTATTTTTATCAACATTTACTGTTTGAGCTAATTCTGAATAATTTACTTCACTACCTATTTGAAGAGCAAGGGCTTGCACCATTTTTTCAAGAACTTCAGGCTTTCGTATCTCAGCAAAAGACAGAATATCTTTATATAAATAACTGTTTACTAAATTTCTTAAAATGCTTATCTCATCTCCCGTATTGTTTAATACATCCGGATAAAAGCCATAAAGCAATCTGTTTTCCAGGTTTTGTTCAGCATGTAAGAAACCGTGATAACTCTCATATTCTTCCCATGAAACAGGGAATAATTGATACTCCCATTTTCTACCTGTCAATGGTTCGTTTATCTTGTTTGATAAGTCAAAAGATGAAGAACCACTTGTAAACAACTGGACATCTTTAAACCTATCAGTAATGATTTTCATCGTAATACCGATACCGTCAATTCTTTGGGCTTCATCAATAAAAATATATTTATACTTGCCAAGTATAGTTTTTATTTGTTCAGTATTAGGCTCCGTTAATAACGCCCGTGTTTTTGGATCATCTCCATCAAGTAGTAAGTACTCTTTTGATTCTAAAATTGATTCAATCAAAGTTGTTTTTCCAACTTGTCTTGGTCCAATCACAACAATCGCTTTTCCTTTATTGATGCGATTCCTTATACTATCATTTATAGACCTTAAATACATGGTTTTTTATATAAAGATAATACTTTTGATGATTATATTCACTAATAGTTATACTTTTTAGGGAATAAGCTAAATTTTACGATTTAGTATAATCGCTTTTTAACCATTTTCCATAGTAGGTTTATGTTCTTTTTTTTAAATCTTTTTCGACTAACATTCTTTTGTTTGCAGAGCCGTGAGATGGTAAAAATTGTGAGCAATTAGTCGCCAGCAGTTTTCCCCAGCTTTTAATCATCTGTGCAGAATCCTCTGCAAAAGGCGGAAACACCGACCATTTAAATACCCCGAACATAGCATCCCCTACAATAGCGATTTCATCTTCTACAATTAAGCTCATCGAGCCACCGGTATGACCGGGATTATGCATAAGATACGCGTTAAAACCAAATTCATTCAGATCAAAACGGTCATCAACCAATAAATCAAAATTACATGGTTCGTATTTAAATCCATGAAGAAACCTTTTTCCAAAGGCTTTAACAAGTGGACGGGTAATTTTAGTCGTCCCTTCAGGCAGAACATTTTTGCCATTAGATAAATAATCAGCGTCCACTCTTTGTATAATTACTTTAGCCCCGAATTTATTTTTGATCTGTTTAGCATTTGCAACATGGTCAAAATGAGCATGAGTTAAAACCAGATAATCAATACTTTTAACACCGAGTATATCAAGATTATGCAGTAATCTTCTCCACAATAGTGAAACCGATGTGTCAATCAAGATATTCTTCTCTCCATTAGTCAGCAGGAAAGCATTACTCCTCCCGGACAATACCCGGGTTATCACATAACCGCTTTTTGTTTTCCAGCTTTTCATTTTGCAACTTAATTACTCTGCGGTTTCATGATAACTTGGCTATTACTTCCCATCTATCAACTCCTGGATCTCACTCAGGTGCAGTTGGAAGTGTCGCAGGTAGTCGGTGATCATGTCTTCGAGAGTGACGTGGTCATTCAGTGCTGAAATCCATTCATTGTTCAGTTTTGATAGATCAACATTTTCCACAACATGCACGAAATGCAGGTTCGAGTATTTCCAGAGCTGAACCAGATTATTCCAGTCCTCGGACTGATAGTTCTGGATTGCAATCCAGCGGTCGTTATTACCATTATTAGCGTAATCCGGGAATATCAGCGGGCTGGGCTGATATTGCAAATGAATGACCCTGTGAGTATTGTTTGAAGCTGAATCCACCATGTGACCAAGTATCTGCTTAATCGTTCGGTTCTGGCGGTTTCGCCTTTGAGAAATTATTACACTATCCAAAGCAATCAACTTTGGCTCCCACTCAGCTATCAAACTGATTATCTCCTGATTATTTGCATTAAAACTGTTCATAAAACTTATTAAAAATTAAAATTTCAGAAACTAAATTTATGAAATATTTGAGAAACCAATGCTACGAATCTCATAAGATTTTGCTTAAGAGTGGTTTCAGAGTAAAGTTGTATTAATCTTCTACCAGTTAAAATTGAGAAAACAATCCATGGTATAAGCGAAACCAATGAAAATATCAGCCCAATGGTTCCTGCCGTTGATGGTATAATCATAAAAATCCCGGCTATCAATCCCCATGTAGCGCAGGATTTCTTAAAATCCTTTGATTTAAACATTGTAAATGAAATCATAAGCAGAGTAATGGCATTAAACACATAATAAACATCAAAAGCTGTTCCTTTATACCTGGCCAATAAGCCTTGTCCAACTGCCATTAATTGCTGTTGTGACTCAACAGAGTCTGCAGAAAAGTATTGATTGCTGACAGACAACATCTCAAAACCAACTGAAGATACATAATAAACGGCTATACCTATAAATCCAATAACTATAGCTATAAGCATATTAGTAAAATCAACTTTCCTCAGTGATGCGAACAATCCAAGATAAACAAGGATTAAAAGTCCGTTGTTGATATAGTACAGTAAATCAAGACTTAACAATCCTAATATCCAATTATCACGTAGAAGTTTAAAAAAGTCAATTGCGGTTTCAGGTGGTGGAAACACCGCGAAGGTTATTATTTGTAACGGGATCAAAAAAACAATACAAAAAGCGGCAAAACCACCGGCTTTATACAATTTTCTCCAGTTATACTGTTCAAAAGACTTGAACTCTGTGTTTTCCATGATTAAATATTAATAAATTGATTCTACTCACTTCATATCACAAATATATAAGAAATTATACAATGGTAATTTTGTGAATAACATGTTACTATGATAAAAAAGAAAACATATATTTTACCTTATTATTATCTTTACCTGTTTCAGGCCGGACGGTTCCATTGCATCCTCAGGCTTCATAATCTGAGGATATGAAAAGGTTACACGTTTTGATTCGGGTAAAGAGGCATCGTAAATCATTCGGTTGACCAATGAGTTGGCAACATGAATTTCCAGTGTGTTCTCACCCTTTTTTATGTAGTCGGTAATATCAAGTTGCCAGGGCGAACACCAGACAATGCCGGCATCTCTGCCATTAACGAAAACCTTAGCAATGAAGTCAGGATTACCCAAATCTATTAAAACTCTTTTACCGGAAGGTTTCAACTGAAAGTTTCGTTTATAAACAGCTGTCCCGGAATAATACTTGATGCCGGGAATACTATTTTTTGTCCAATCCTGCAATTTCCTGAATTTCACTTCCCCAGGACCACTCGATGCAGGATTAAAAAATACAGTCCAGTCATTATTTAACAACGTAACATCTTTATCTGCCCTGCTCCAAACGACATTTTTAAGGTCTTCTTTCTTGTCGGTTATAACGACAAAATATGATTCTCTTGCAGCAAAACATAAAGGTATGGAGACGGAGCTCCCGGTATGGTCACTTATTGGTAATGAATATCTTTTGCCGGTTACAGTATTCCACAACTGAGCATACTTACCCTTTGCAGAAAATGTAAACAGGTCATCCTCAACCGAGTCTTTATGGTTATCCAAAAAATAGATTTCAGCATCAGTAAGACTTCTGTGCGTAAAGTAGATTTTATTGTCCTTAGTATTTCCTTTTTGCATAGCAATATCAGGATCCACTTTTGCCATCTTTAAGGCTTCCTGCAAAGACATACCCCAATAAACAGTGCCATTCCCAACATTATTGAAAGCTCTCTCTGATGGATTCATTCCCCAAAGCTCATCAGCCAGCTTTTCATAAGCCTGCAAACTATCGTGGTCGATAAAAGATTCAGACATTACAGGTTTCGCCCCGTATATCTTGATACCATCTTTTACCATATTGGCAATTTTCTCAAGAGCAGCATATGGCACATTACTGTTGCGCGGCAAAACCATCATTTTGTAACCAACCCCATCAGGCAAAGTAATCAGACCGTTTTTTGCCGACATACGGCTGTGTAAAGCATGAGAAGTAAATGCATCTAAGTCGAAACCACCCGGAATATCAGGTAGCCTGTAAGAAAGTATTTTAACAGGAGCATTTTCGCCAAGATAAACACAGAGATCAATGGAAGATTTCCCTGCCCGTAAAATGTGTGCATTCCTTGCCTGATAATCCCAGAAAGGTTGACTGTAATCCCACCAGGTATTGTTACGGTTTATGGCATATTGCCTACCGCCACCTGTACTACCCGGTATTTTATCAAGCCAGGGCTGAAATGGAGAAGCACAGATAACAAATTCATTTATGCCAAAAGCAAAGGCATAATCGGCCAAAGACTTGAGGTAAGCCGGTGAATGATTGTATTTAGTGTCGGTAAATGCTTCACCAGATGCAATCGGTTTATTATACAAATGTGCTGCCGAAGAGCTTTCTTTGATATCATAATTGCCATCCGGATGAATAGCCCAAAATTCGCCCTGTGGTTTTGAAACCTTACTTTTAGCCTGAATCGGGTCGCCGACAATACACAAAGCATTACCAATAGCCTGAGCGGTAAACGTTAGCCCGTTTTTATTACATAACCGCTCGAAGGTGCCGTAGTAATTATCAGCGATCATATCGGCAATGTTCCTTCTTATATCAAAAAGAAATCCTTTTGAGGTTTCAACATCATTGACGACATAACCCATCATTGCAGGAAGATACAGAGTCGGATTATACCTCCGGCGGGCAGTAAACTCGTTTATAAAGTCATCCGTCCAGTTTTGAGAACCTGCTTCATGACTGTCCATCGCTACACCTGACAAGTTTCCGATGTTTGAAGCTTGCAGGGAATCTATCATAACCTGAACGTAATTGTTCCAGTGGAGTTCAGCAGCTTTTGCTGAAAGCTTATCGCACTCACGCCCTATCTGGTTTATTCGTCCATGCTTGGTATTACTTCCTGTTGGCACATAAGCAAAACGCATTACCATCCATTTACCCGGAGGCACATCCCATTTTAAAGTGCCATCAGATGACATTTTATCAGTCAGATTGATAACCGATTTATAATCAATAGACTCTTGCCTGCTATAAACTGGTGTTCGATCATTTTCTATATATTCAGTATATAAGCCCGCCTTTTCTTCCCATTGGTCGACTTTTGCAGCCGAATTTAACACAACATTTCCAAGTTGCATATCTGTGGTTTCACCACTTGTCTCCCACCAATCATGCAGATTTAGCCTGAAATACTTTCCTTTGACTGCCGCGAAAGAAATGGTTTTCTGTCGCCAGCTTTCATGTGCTTTGTAAACAGGCTTCAGGTTGCAGACTTTCGTATAGTTTATTCCATCCTGTGAAACCTCAAGTTGACCCAAGTCGGGAAGAATCCGGTAACCGGTACCGACAAAAGTTTCCTGAGGCGGAGCAGGCACATTGGTTGCACTTGTAGTGGCTTTTCCTCGTGGCCCTGCCTGGTAGGTAATACCTCTTGCCGTGAATGGCTTATCAAACTCAAGGTTAATATAAACTGGTTTATCGGGCGCATGAGCAGAAATTTTACTCAATTTATCCGACTTTGTATCAAACAAATTTTTTAAGTCGATATCAGCCTGATTTGAAGTTATTTCTACAGGTTGATTTGATGATGAGACACCAACGCCTTCAGGTGCAGGAAATGCCAGCACAGCAACATCTTTATAGAAATTATATTTATTTACCGGAGCTTCTGTTTTGCCTTCGAAATGCTTGCCGCCTTCAAGTAACAACTCGGTAGAAACCAGGCGTTTCATACTGTATTCATCCGTGATCCACGTACCACCGGCCACATAACCATTTGATACATGCACTTCAAATGTCAGGCCTACCCTTTTCGCTTCACTTGCAGCAAAACGAAACATTTCCCACCATTTTTCGGAGAAACCATCAAAAGCGTTTTCAGCTTTACCGTGTGACTGGTCATAATAAATCACACCACCAATGCCGGCTTTTTTAAAGGCTTCCAGATCAGCCGTGATTCCTTCTTTAGTAGTTTCGGTTTCACCATGAAACCACCAGGTTTTAGTTCGGGCATTATCCGGGATATCTTTAAAGCAGCTTACAGCATCAGACAACTTGTCATTGCCGGCTTTCAGCACCGTCTGAGAACACCCAAAAAAAAATATTGTGAATGCTATAATTTGATAAAATCTATTTGCCATCTTTACTATTCATCATAATGATATCTGCAGATGAAAATCAGGATTTCATCATCCTTCACCTGATAAACTAATCTATGCTCCCTGTCAATCCTGCGTGACCAAAATCCGGACAAATCATACTTCAAAGGTTCCGGTTTACCCTTGCCTTCAAATGGAGTTCTTTGTATATCCCGAATTAACTCGTTGATCTTCTTCAACATATTCTTATCATCTGTGAGCCAGGATGTATAATCCTCCCAGGAGTTTTTTGAGAAGGTAATTATCATTTCTCTTCTATCAGATCCTTACGAACTTTCTTTCCTTCTTTTATTTGTTTAATTGACTCGTAAAGCCTGTCAGCATTTGCTTTAGAACTTAATAAATGCACAGTCTCCATTATTGAATTATATTCATCCAATGAAATCAGTACTGTACCATTCCCGGTTCCTCTTTTGATGATCAAGGTTTCATTATTATCTTCAACTTCATCAAGATACTTTTTTAATCCTGTTCTGAATTCGGTGTAATTAGCTGCAATCATGTCTGTGTCCATTAAAGTTATTATACAAGTACAAATATAAGTACTTATTTAATAACTTACAACTCCCGAAACCAAAGACAAATTCATTGATCCAGCAATTAACTTTTTAAAAAGGCTTACGCCGGAATTGAATAAAATTTGAGTGCTTTTATTTGGTTTTATCAACGGTAAAGATAATGTAAAGAGTATCACCCTCAGTGGTTCGTTTGGTTTGTACAAGTTTAAAATATCCAAAAGCAATCTCCTTTGAATCCTTTTTTAAACTGCCGCGTGCCAAATCCCTGGTACCATAGCTTAGCCAATGTTGAGTATTCATGGTCATTTTTATCTCAACAGGAGCAAATGTTTGGTTTTCCTTTACAGCTCCGGAGTAAATCACTTCTTTTTTGGATTTATCAACCAACTCACAATTATAAAAATCAATGGCTAATCCATCAGGCTTGAAACCTCCAAGATCACCTATTATAGGTATTACCCAAATATTATGTGACAACGAGAATGTATCCAGATGAATGGTTTTATATGAATATGTCTTGTCAGGATATTGAAACCTAAAGCTGCCCAGTGTATCGGAATGGCTCTTGTCTGAATAAACATTTGCAACAGCCCAGCTATCTATTCCCAAAAATGGGGTTTCAAACTGAGTATCAATATTAAAATAGCCATTCTTATCAGTTGTTACACCATTCAGGAATTCATAGCTGGAACCTTCATTATTCGTATACTCCACTTCGACATATACTCCTTCGAGCGGATTCTTATCTTTAAAGTTATCCACAATAACAGCATGCCCGGTTATTTTTTCAGTTTCAGAACCACAAGCCGTTAACATAAAAATCGCGATAAACATTAAAATCGTTTTTGACTTCATATAATTTTCAGTATTCGTTTTTTAATCAACGAAATTTTCAATCTTTTGTTGTTTGTATCATTGCTGTCCACTTAAAATAAGCTGAGTGACAGCTGGTTAATATTTAGATCT
>CAZCWK010000072.1:0-10094 GCA_964502355.1 uncultured Bacteroidales bacterium | reverse complement strand
CTCGCGCGCGCTGAACCTCGGCGCCCTGTTCGCCGCCTACGGCCGGCCCGTCAAGACCGACGGCTGGTACGAAACCAACAAGTGGCCGCGCGTGCTGTTCCTCGAAACCGATCCGCTCTCCCGCGACACGGACGAGGACGGCCTGGACGACGGCTGGGAAGTCCGCTACGGCATCGATCCGTTCGACGACGGCTGGTACAACCTGCGCACCGGCGAAATGCACGCGACGAATTCCCAGCAGGGCGCCGACGGCGACCTGACCGGCGACGGGGTCAGCAACGCCCAGCACCAGCTCGCCGGCACCGATCCGCGCGTGGACGTCGACGTGCCCGTCCCGCCGGGCTCCATCACCATCGGCCCCGGCCCCGTCGTCGGCCAGATCGGCGCCGCCGACGTCCGCGAGGAATTCATGGATTGGACCTGGGACGACCTGCGCGCGCTGGACTACTACCACGGCGACGGCCCGAACTCCGACCAGGGCGACGTCTTCCGCGGCTGGGACGGCTTCGACGAGTCGCGCGACCTCGTGGCGTTCTATACCCGCGACGGCGGCGCCGTGGCGCAGGGCGGCGACGGCAAGTTCTACTTCCGCGTCGATCTCTACGACCTGCAGGCGTTCGCGGAAGACCAGTACCTCGATCTCTACGTGGCCATCGACACCGGCAATACCGGCCAGGGCGAGCGCAAGCTGCCCGACGACGTGGACACCCTCACCGACATGCGCTGGGAGGTGGTCGCGGCCGTGTACGATTCCGCGAACGGGCAGGTCTACGTGGACGGCGATCTCAACCAGAACACCAGCACCCTGTCCGACGATCTCGCCACCCTCGGCGGCGTGGCCGGTCACTCCGGCTACTTCCTCGGCGCCTACTTCAACTCGGAACTCGACGCGATCGAGTTCGCGATCGACCGGCAGGCGCTCGTCGACGTCGGCTACGTCGGCGATCCGTCCGTGCTGAATTTCCAGCTCTTCACGACCAAGGACGGCACGTGCAACACCTGCGGCGAAGAAAACGGTCCGGGCGCGGGCGACATCGGCGGGCGCAGCGACGTCCGCGACACCATCTGGAACGACTACATCGCCGAAGACGACTACTACGCCCAGGCCGGCCTGCAGGGCGTCGGCAGCGTGCTGCGCAACTGGATTCCGGGCGACAACCGCCCGAACCGCGCGAACTTCTCCCCGATCGTCCACGGCAACCAGGCCATCCAGCCCGGCAGCGTGATCCAGGACCTGGTCAACAACGACGCCGGCGCGGGCTACTACCGCGTGTTCGACGCCCATGAAACCCTCGGCGTGCCGTTGAACCTGCACGTCACGCCGACCTTGGCCGCGGCGCTCCAGTGGGCGAAGGCCGATCCCGCCGCGGGCAAGCCGTGGCGCGACGGGCCCGCCCTGAACGCGCGCATCGCGGAACTCGCCGCCACCGGCACGGTCGCGTTGCTGGCCAGCACGTTCTCGGACCACATGCTGCCGTACTTCACGCCGCAGTTCGTTTCCAACAACGTCGCGCTGGCGACGGAATTCCTCGAGACGATCTACGGGGTGGACCTCACCACGAACTCCGTCTTCTGGCCGCCGGAGCGGCTGCTGGACGCCGACGCGCTCGGCAAGATCGCCGGGCTGGGCTTCCGGGCCACGGTGCTCGACCAGATGGAGCACCTGTTCCAGTGGTACGGCCGGTCCGCGGCGCTCGGCACGCGCGGCTACCAGATCAACCGCATCGCCGGCGTGGACACCTTCGCGATCAACAACGGCGCGAACGATTTCCGCTTCGCCAACCACGACGGCGGCCTCGGCATGCCCCTGCGGCGCCTGTTCAACCGCAAAGCGCGCGGCGATTGGGACCAGGTCGTCGTCTTCCTCAGCAATTGGGAGGATTTCGCCAGCAAGAGCCTGGCCGACGCCTACGACGTGAACCTCTATTGGATCGCCAACCGCCCGTGGATCCACGGCGTGACGCTCGAAAGCATCCTGCGCAACGAGGTCGATCTGGACGGCGACGGCTGGGGCAATGCGTGGTACGTCGAGAACCGTGGCGCTCCAGGCGCGAAGCTCTCCCACAACTACGTCAATTACATGACGCGCCTGGACTACGACAACTGGTACGTCGGCTCGGGGTTGGAGGAAGGCCTGCTGAACAAGGTCTTCGAGAGCCGGCCCGGCGTGGCGATGCCGAACGCCTACGGCATGCTCTACACCGGCGGCGTGGTGTCGCAGGCGTGGAACCGCGTCCAGAGCGTCACGAACGCCGGCCTCGGCCGCCTGGCGCGCGGCGTCCTGCACGCGTCCGTCTTCGAAACCGCGTTCCACGGCGGCGACGTGGGCAACATGGCGAAGTTCAGCGACGGGACCTACGTCGAACCCGATGCCGCGAACAAGACCCTGGCGGGCTTCGCCGCCGCGGCCCAGGCGCAGTCGCGCCAGGCGGGCGTCTACCTGCGCGTCCAGCAGTGGCTCGCCGGCGCGGCCGCGCTGACCAACGCGGCGGCGGTCGCCGAAGACGTCGATCTCGACGGCGAGGCCGAAAGCCTGCTCTACAACCGCCACGTCTTCGCGGTGTTCGAGCGGCTCGGCGGCCGCATGGTCGCCGCCTGGGTGCGCGATCCCGCCACGGGCGCGGCCATCCAGACCATCGGCAACTTCGCGAGCTACGCGGGGTCCGAAACCGAGTGGGAAGGGGAAGGCAACGCCAGCACCAACGGGGTCGGTTCCTACCGCACCTCGGCCCTCAAGGACTGGCACGCGGCCGGCACGGCCGCCAGCTACGTCAACGTGCTCTACACGAACGTCGCGGTCGCCGGCGGCTGGCAGCTGACCTCGGCCGACAACAAGATCGCCAAGACCGTCACCCTCGGCGCCACCTCGACGTGGTTCGCCGTCCAGTACGTCGTCGATCCTTCGCTGGGCACGCTGTACGTCCGCCACGGCCTCTCGCCGGACCTGGAAAGCCTGCTGCTGCGCGGCCAGGCCTATCTCGGCAACGAGCAGCACGCCGACGGCGTCCTGACGCTGGCGAACCTGGATCCCGCCCGCACCGTCGCGGCCAAGGTGGCCTATGGCGGCAGCTACAGCGCGACCTGCAACACGAACGCGGCGGACGGCGCCGATCTCGACACCCTGCGCATGCGCAACCAGGCCCAGACCCACCAGGTCGAGCTGTCCGGCAGCGGCACGTTCACCTTCGCCATCGGTTTCGAGGCCGCGGAGGGCGAGCAGTACAACGACGGCGTGCCGTACTCGTGGCTCAGCGGCTACGGCTACGATCCCGAAACGGTGGACGTGAACGCCACCATGGCCTCCAACGGCGTCAACAACCTGCGGGAGGCCTATATCGCCAATCTGGATCCGAGCGATCCGACTTCGCATTTTGACGTGACCCACGTCGGCCGCACCAATGCGAACTTCGTGGTGCAGTTCGCCACGCAGCCCGAGCGCGAGTACCTGGTCTGGTTCGCCACCAACGGACTCGTGACGCCGACGTGGCTGCAAGGGCCGTCGAACCGCATCCAAGGCACCGGCGGCATCGAGGAATGGGTCGATCCGGCCGCCGTCACCAACCAGCGGTTCTACAAGGTGAACGTCTACGTGCCCGAGTAGGATCTATTGTTTCTATTGTAGCCGGCCCCGCTGGGGCCGGATCTCATAATGGAAGACCGGCCCCAGCGGGGCCGGCTACAACCAATCCGAAACAGCCTCTGAAGCGGCGGCGCCTTACGACGCCGCCAGCGCGCCGGCGATCAGCGCGGCGACGCGGGCGTTGTTTTGCAGCAGCGCCACGTTGGCCGTGCGGCTTTCTTCGTGCGTCAGTTCGCTCACGCGCGCCAGCAGGAACGGCGTGACGTATTTGCCCCGGACGTCGCGCTCTTCCGCTTCCTCCAAGGCCTGGGCGATGGCTTTTTCCGCGACTTCCGCGGGCAGCTCGTGCTCCGCCGGGACCGGCGTGGCGATCAGCGTGCCGGTCTTGAACCCGAGCGTTTCGCGCGCGCGGAGAATCGCGGCCACCTCGGCCGGCTGGTCGCAGCGGACGTCCAGCGGCAGGCCGGAATCCCGCGTGTAGAACGCGGGGAAATTGGCGCATTGGTAGCCCACGACCGGCACGCCGTGGGTTTCAAGCACTTCCAGCGTCAGCGGCAAATCGAGGATGGCCTTGGCGCCGGCGCAGACCACGGCCACGGGCGTTTGCGCCAGTTCCAGCAGGTCCGCGCTGACGTCGAACGGATGGCCGCGGTGCACGCCGCCGATGCCGCCCGTGGCGAACACCCGGATGCCGGCCAGGTGGGCGACGATCATCGTCCCCGCCACGGTGGTCGCGCCGTCGCCCTTTTGGGCCAGGACGATCGGGAAATCCCGCCGGCTGCACTTGCGGACGTCTTTGGCTTGGGCCAGATAGGCCAGCTCGTCGGCCGTGATGCCTACGGTGATCTGGCCCTTCAGGACGGCGATGGTGGCCGGGACGGCCCCGGCGTCGCGCACGGCCTGTTCCATGCCGCTGGCCACTTCCTGGTTCACGGGATACGGCAGGCCGTGGGTGATCAACGTGCTTTCGAGGGCGACGACCGGGCGGCCGGCGGCCAGCGCGTCGCGCACTTCGGGGTGGAATCGCAGCAGGGTCTTGTCCATGGGGGCTCCTTGAAAGTTTTTACGTTCGACGTAATTTTTCCCGAAAGTTTTTACGTTCTACGTAAAAATCGGCGGAAGTTTTTACGTACTACGTAAAAATCATCCGACCCTTTTACGTGCTACGTAAACCGGGATCAACGTTTTTACGTACGACGTAAAACCGGCGGGTCAGGGGTGGGGGACGTAGGGGAGGGAGGAATGGTGGACGACGATGCGCACGCGGCCGGCGTCGTCCTTGGCGTAGCCGAAGGTGAAGTTGACCTTGGTTTCGGCGCCGCTGGCCGCGTCGGTGAAGTAGTAGTTGCCCATGGCGACGGCGGAATCGACGTCGAACGCGAGCTGCTGTTCGCCGAAGCGGACGGCGGACCAGGGCTGGAGGGCGAAGCCGTGGTCTTCGGGTATCTCGCCGCCGACGAAGTAGGAAACGGCTTCGGCGGGGGTGTCGCGGAATTCGAGCGCGGCGGCCTTGGTGGGCTTGAACAGGACGGGGCCCAGGTCGTAGCCGTAGAGGTCGGCGACGGTTTGCTCGGCCAGAGCGCAGGCGTCGCCGCCGGCGGCGTGGGCCGCGCCGATCGCGACGATGGCGTCGCCCCAGGCTTTTTGGGCGGCCTGCACTTCTTCGGCGGTGATCGGGCCGCCGGCGAGGGCGGCGGCGGCGAAGGCGAGGAACAGCGGCAGCGCGGCGAGTCGGCGGATCGTCATGGGCAGTCTCCGGTGGGGTTCAGGTGGCTTTGAGAATGGCGTGGAGGCGGGCGACGACCATTTCGATGGCGACGCGGTTCTGGCCGCCGCCGGGCAGGATGACGTCGGCGTAGCGGCGGGAGGGCTGGACGAATTCGAGGTCCATGGGGCGGACGGTGTCGAGGTACTGGAAAATGGTGGTGGAGAGCGTGCGGCCGCGCTCGCGGGTGTCGCGCTCGATGCGGCGGATGAGGCGGATGTCGGCCTCGACGTCGACGAAGATCTTGATGTCCATCAGATCCCGCAGCTCCGGCTCGGCGAAGATGAGGATGCCGTCGACGAGGATGACGGGGGCGGGTTCGACGGTCACGGTCTCGGGCTTGCGGGTATAGTCGGCGAAGCTGTAGACGGGCAGCTGGATGGCGCGGCCGGCGCACAGGTCGCGGATATGCCGGGCGAGGAGGTCGCTTTCGAGGGCGTCGGGATGGTCGTAGTTCTGCTGGGCGCGCTTTTCGAGCGGCAGGTGCGACATGTCGCGGTAGTAGGCATCGTGGGGCAAGTAGGCGACGCGATGGGCGCCGACCCGGTCGAGAATGCTGCGGGCGACGGTGGTCTTGCCGGAGGCCGTGCCGCCGGCGACGCCGAACACGATGGGCTTCGGGTTCATGCCGGAAATTTACCAGCCCGCCGGGGAATTGCCAAACGGTCTTGCGCGGTGAGCGCGGTCACGGTTCGGCGGGATTTTGGCCGCAGCGGCGGAGGAGATCCGTCCAGGACGCCTTGTGGGCGGCGCCGGCGCGGTTGCGCCGGTCGTTGAGCAGCGCCGTGAATTCCTTTTGGAGATCTTCCGGAACGCGCGGATACAAGGCGACCAAGGCGGCGAAGGCGGGGTCGGCGGCGGCCGGCCCGGTGGGGCGCTTGGGCTTGGGCATGTAGTTCGGGACCTCCGGCGGCCGCGCGCCGCGCGCGCGGGCCAGCTGGAAGCGGAACTGTTCCGTTTCGTCGTCGCCGGCGAACGCCGCCAGCGCGCGCGCGAAGTGGGTCGGCAGCAGCGCGCCGGCATCGGCGCGGACGAGGTCGCGGGATTGCGCGAGGGCGTCGGCGGACAGCTCGTCGAGGTTGTCCAACAGCAGGTCGAGCAACTGGCCGTAGGCGGCCGCGGCGCCGCCGGAATCGACGGGCGAAGAGGTCATGGCGCTGGCGCACTCGCTGCGGACCAGCGCCCACGCGGCGAGCCAGCCGCTCCAGTCGGGCGGCGCGCCGGAGGCGCGCTCCAGCGCGGCCATGGCGTGCAGGCGGCCCGCGCGGATGCTGGGATGGTCGGCCAGGGCTTGGACGAGCATGGCCCAGCCTGGGTCGGTGGCGCAGGTTCCGTTTTCTTCGAGCCGGGCGAGTTCTTCGTGCTGGCGGATCCAGGAGACGTCGGCCAGGTCGAGCAGCCGGGCGATGGGCACGGCGTTGCCGACGGTGGCGGGGAAGCGCAGGGCGCTGGCGCGGTAGAGGCGGCGCAGGCGCGCCAGCTCCGCGGAGGTGTGGAGGCTGCGGTTCATGTAGAGACCGTCGGCCATGCGGTCGACGTCGCCGACGTCCATGTAGATGGGAGTGCGCATGAGGGCCTGCATGAAGACGTCGAAGCCCTCGCGGAAATCGCCGGAGCGGTAGCAGTCGGCGGCGAGCCGTTCGTAGACGTGGCGGCGCGGGAGACAGCCGTATTCGTCCACGACCTGCAGCAACGCGGCGATGCGGCTGTCGGGCGCGCCCTCGGCATGCTTCAGGACGGTGGCGTAGCCGCTGAGGGCGCGGACTTCGAGCCGCGCGTTGCCGCGCACGACGGCTTGCGCGCGGTCCAGATATTCGATGGCTTGGTCCGGATCGGGATCGGCGGGATTCAGATGCGTCTCGGCCAGGTTGAGCAGCACGTCGCCGAGGCGGACGGGATTGTTTCCGGCCCGCGCTTCGTCGAGGGCGAGCAGGAGCCACGGGCGGGCCTTTTGCGGAGACGTGAACGTCAGGTTGCCGCCCAGGCCGGCATAGACGTGGAAGAGGACGTTCATGCCGTCCACGCGGATTTCAAGCAGGTCGTTGGTGGAATGCCCGTCCAGCAGTTGTTGCCAGCGGGCGGAGTCGCCGCCTCTGGCGGATTCGGCTTTCGCGGAGTTCTGGAGGGTGCGGTTGACGGCATCCTCGATTTCGATGCGGAGCGGCCGGGCCGGCGCGGAGCCGGGCGCGTCCTGCGGCGGAAGGAAAACGACGGCCGGCGCGGCGGTTTCCGGCGGCCGCCGGTGCGGAGCGGGCGGCGGCGGGGGTTCGACGGCTGACCGGCGCTTCAGCGCGGCGAGGTCGGCGGGCGCGGGGCCGATGAGATCGGGATAGATTTTCTGGATCAGGATGCGGGTGTTGGCGAGGAAGGAGAGATACGATTCGTCGCCTTGCGCGAGCGCGGCGGTTTCGAGTTGCCGGCCCAGCAGCTCGTACCAGCGGGCGATCTGGACGTCGGAGAAGAAGAGCCAATATTGGCGGGCGGCCGCGGCGAAGACGTCGGTGGGGCCATGGCGCGGCGAGAGTCCGAGCCGTTCCGCGCCGCGGAGGATCGCTTCGGCCCCGTTCTCGAATTGGCCGTGGTTGAAGAGAAACTGGACGTAGGCCTTCCAGACGGGCGCCGGTTGGTCGGGGCGGTGCTGGAAGAGCTGGCGGTAGAGCGGATCGGCGTCGTCGAGGCGGCCTTCCTTGTCGAGCGCGCCGGCCAGTTCGGCGGTGGCCTGCCAGTAGAGGTCGTCGTTGGTGGTGAAGCGGGAGCGGACCTGGTTGAAGTACCATGCGGCATCCTGGAAACGGGTCAGGTTCGCGCATTGGCGGCCGCTGGCGAGGTAGAGTTCCCAATACGCGGCGTCATGTCCGGGCGGCGGAACGGCGGCGGGCATCATGCCCGAGGCATGGACCAAGGCGCGATAGGCCTCGACCGGCTGGCGGGATTTGTCGTGGGCGCGCGCCTTCGCGAGCCCGCGCAGATAGCCCCAGTTGTAGTTCCAGTCCGAGCCGGCGAACACGGGGGTTTCCCACGACGCGCCGTGCGGATCCTGCTTCGAGGCTTCGATTTCGTCCAGGACCTGCGCGGCTTGGCCGTCTTCGATGGAAGAATCCCAGGCTTGGAGCTGGCGGAAGAGAAAGTCGTTGGTGGTCGTTTGCGCGAGCGCCGAACCGGCGCCGAGCGTCAGGAGGAGAATCGAGATCGGCAATGATTTCATGGGGTCGCTTACCTAAGGAGTTTCTTGGGGCTGGCGGCCCGGTTCAATCCGCGGAACGATAGCGGTTCATTTCCGCGAGGCGCTCGGCGGGGGACAGGGCATCCAACTTGCGCTGGCGCTCGTCGATCGCGGGCTGGTGCTTGGCCCGGAGTTCCATAAGCCTGTCGTGTTCGGCCCGGACTTGCTCCGGCGTTTTCGCCAGCCATCGATCCACGACCTCTTTGTCGGCGAAAAAGTGCCCATAGACGCCGCGATCGCGGATGGCCTGCATGCAGGCCATCATCTTGGGAAGATCTGCCGCGTTGCCGGAGCGGAGCAGCGCCATGGCCTCGAACCAATCGGCGGTGGACAGATCTTCGGCGGACGTCGGGTGGTCCCGCAACAGCCCGGCCATCTGCCGGAAGGATTCCCGTTCATCCAGGTCCAGCGTGATGACGAGGCGCTGCAGGGCGGTGAGCAATTCGTCGCGGTCGGACGGGGACAACGCGGCGACGAAGGCGTCGTCGGCGCGGAAATCGGCGAGCAGGCCAAAGCATTTCCGGGCGCGGGCCCGGTCGTTCGCGTCGCCGTAGATCGCCGCCAGATCGGCGAAGCGCCACGCGGCCATCATGCGGATCCGGGGATCGGCGGCCTGCGCCAACAGATGCTCGAGCACCTGCATGGCGGCGAACGGGCTTTTGTATTGGGCCGCTTCCGCGAATTTCAGGAGATCGTTGTCGGATTTGCCGCGCACGAAGGACTCGAGGTCGAGCCGCGCCGGATTCGCTTCCAATTCCTCGCCGGCGAACGTCCGGAGGGCATCGATCAGGTCGGAAAACGCCGCGGCGCTTTGCGCGACTTTCTCCAGATCGGCGCCGGCCGCGGACGCGGCCGGGGTCTCCGCAAGCGCGGGTGCGGGTTTCGGAGTGCGAGGAGTTTCGGCCGCGGTCGCTGTGACTTCCGGGGCCGTTGCAGCGGGCGGCGGCGCCGCCGGCTCTTCGCGACGAGAACAGGCGACCAAACCGGCGAGGCAGAGCGCGAGCATCCAGCATAGGCAAATCGGCGACTTCAAGGGGTTCCTCCGGCGGGGCGTATTTTTGAAGACTGTTTAACAACAGTCCATCCGCGGGTCAACCGTTTTCGCGTTGGGGCGGCGGCGCGGTCCCGCGGGCTGTCCGCAGCTGGGCCGGAAGTGCTCCCGTTCGGATTCAGAATCCTGAGTTCGGGTTTCTGAATTCTTTTCCTACAAGGTGCCGAACAGGCGGTCGCCGCAGTCGCCGAGGCCGGGCAGGATGTAGCCTTGGTCGTTGAGCTTTTCGTCGAGCATGGCGACGTAGATCTTGGCGTCGGGGTGGGCGGCGTGGAGGGCGGCGAGGCCTTCGGGCGCGGCGAGGACGGAGACGACGGTGATCTGGCGGATGCCCCGCTCCTTGAGGCGGCCGATGGCGTAGGCGAGGGAGCCGCCGGTGGCCAGCATGGGATCGAGCAGGAAAACCCGCATGGTTTCGGCGCCGGGGGGCAGCTTGCAGTAGTACTCGACCGGCCGGAGGGTCTGCTCGTCGCGG
>CAZCWK010000071.1:0-10347 GCA_964502355.1 uncultured Bacteroidales bacterium | reverse complement strand
AATATTTCAGCAGTCAGATAGCCTTGCCAAGGTTAGTACCTTATTAATCTTCTGGGGCAAGGTTATGCTCTACCAACTGAGCTATTTTCGCAATTTAACCTATGAGACGCATCTCGTAGTTGTATTTTGTAACGTTATGCTCTACCAACTGAGCTGTACAAAAGAACGGGTGCAAAGATATTAAATTTTAAATGTTATTTACAAGAAGAAAATGAAAAAAGACATTATTGCGTGACAATCAGATAATTATACTCGTCAATTGACACATTATAACGCTGTAAAGGCAGTTTTGAGATACCTTTTGAGGGTACACCAAGCCCAAAACTCAGGTCATATTCCTCACCACAAACAGGACAAGTACATACCAAAGCAGCATTTGGCTTCCCGATTTTGATGGAAGCATCCTTCTCTTTGGTGCACGCAAGATCAAAAGCATAGTAAAAACCATCCATAGCTTTTATTACAAGAATCCCGCCATAACCAATCCTGTCTCTTTCAAGCTCCCTTTTATCAATATAAAGATATGAACCATAGTTAACTATCTTGTAAATATCAATGTTTCTCCTGATAAAGACATCCCTGTATGGTATTGGCCTTTCTTCTTCAATACATGAGCAAAAGAATGAAGGTATAATAACCATTATCAGTGCAAAACAAAAAAATATACTTTTACATTTCATATTCTTATACATTTCCGGCAATAGAGCTGATTTCATCCAGCTCCGACTGGCTGAAACCTTTCATATTCAAAGTTCCGATATTATCCTTAAGCTGTTGCACAGAGCTTGCACCCACAATAACAGTTGTTACCCTTTTATCATGCAGAAGCCATCCTAAAGCCATCTGAGCCAGAGTTTCACCCCTTGATAAAGCCAGATCATTCAGTCTTTTAATCTTATCAATGGTTTCATCGGTAAGCTGTTCTTTCTTGAGGAACCCATTTCTCGCTACTCTGGAATCAGTTGGAATCCCATCAAGATATCTGTTAGTGAGAAGACCCTGAGCAAGCGGACTGAATGCACAAAAACCGACTCCGTTCTCAGCGGCGGTTTCAAGAACACCCTTTTCGACACCTCTTGAAAACAGATTGTACCTGTCCTGCTGGATAAGGCAAGGGGTTCCGTTATCCGACAGCATCTTATAAGCTTTCGCAGCAAGCTCAGGCGGATATTTTGAAAGCCCGGCATACAGTGCTTTGCCGGATCTGACTATATCAATCAGTGTCTGAATGGTTTCTTCTAGAGGAGTAATGCCGTCGTACCTGTGCGAATAGAAAATATCCACATAATCCAGCTGCATCCTTTTAAGGCTCTGATTAAGACTTGCTATAAGATTTTTTCTGGAGCTGCCGTCACCGTAAGGGCCATCCCACATAAGGTGCCCGGCTTTGGTAGCTACGATCATTTCATCCCTGTGTGCCGCAAGCGATTCTTTTAAGACTTTGCCAAAAGTGATTTCGGCCGAACCCGGAGGCGGGCCGTAATTATTGGCAAGGTCAAAATATGTGATGCCGTTGTCAAATGCGAATTCAATTACTGACTTGCTTTTAGCGTAGTCGTCAACATCACCGAAGTTATGCCACATACCCAGCGATATCTTTGAGAGGTATATACCGCTTTTTCCGCACAGGTCATATTTCATGCCTGCTGTATATCTGTCAGGATTTGGTGTGTGTGCCATTTATTTAAATATTTATTGCAATGCTTCAAAGTTAGTAAACCACTTTGAGATTTATTGACTTTTTGCATAAAAAGCGTTACAATCTTATCCTATTTGTATATTTTTGCACAAATATAAATATATGTCAATATGAAGAAACCAATATTCTTAATCATCACACTATTTACAATGATTACCTGCAATGCAATAAATGATAATCCGTTTTTCACAGATTATAAAACCCCGTTTGGGATTCCTCCCTTTGAACAAATAAAAAACGAACATTACATGCCAGCCTTCAAAGAAGGTATTCGTATTCATAATGAGGAAATTAATGCAATTGTAAACAATAAGCAAAAACCTACTTTCAGTAATACTATTGAGGCTCTTGATAAATCCGGTTCGCTTTTGAGAAAAGTAAATCTGGTTTTTTTCAGCCTGACTGAAAGCGAAACCAACGATGCTCTTAACAAAATCGCTGAAGATATTTCCCCGGTTCTTGCAGAGCATGACGACAACATCTATCTCAACGATGGATTGTACAAGAGAGTAAAAGTTATTTTCAGCCAAAAAGATAATCTGAAACTTACAAGTGAGCAAAAAAGACTTCTCAGTGAGATTAACAAAAAGTTTGTAAGAGCCGGAGCAGCTTTAGATGCTAAAGGCAAAGAAAGTCTTCGCGAAATCAATAAACAGCTTTCGGTACTCACACTGAAATTTGGTGATAATGTTCTCAAAGAAACCAATTCTTTTAAACTTGTTATTGACAAAAAGGACGATCTTGCAGGACTTCCTGATGCAGTGATCGATGCTGCTGCTGAAACCGCCAAAGAACAAGGGCTGGAAGGTAAGTGGATTTTCTCAATACAGAAACCAAGTCTGATACCTTTCCTGCAGTACTCACAAAAACGTGACCTTCGTGAAAAAATGTTCAAGGCATATATTAACAAGGGTGATAATGACAATCAGAATGACAACAAGGAGATAATAAAAAAGATTGTAAGTCTCAGGACGCAAAAGGCCAATTTGCTTGGTTTCAAAAATCATGCAGCTTATGTGCTTGATGAAAATATGGCAAAAACTCCTGAAGCTGTTATGTCTTTCCTGGATGGTATCAGGGTTAAAGGTCTGGCACGAGCAAAACAGGAAGTTGCAGATATGCAGAAGATTATTGATGGCGAAGGCGGTGGTTTCAAACTTGAGCCATGGGACTGGTGGTATTATTCTGAAAAAGTAAGGAAAGAAAAATACAATCTTGATGAGTCTGAAATCAAACCTTACTTCAAGCTTGAGAATGTAAGACAGGGTGCTTTTGATGTTGCCACGAAACTTTACGGCATAACATTTAAGAAACTTGAAGGCATGCCTTTGTATCATAAGGATGTAGAAGTATTTGAAGTACTTGATGCTGATGGCTCACATATCGGTATTTTCATGACAGACTATTTCCCGCGTGCAGGCAAAAGAGGTGGCGCATGGATGAGTAATTTCGGTGAACAATACATGGCTGATGGGAAGGATGTTCGCCCTATAATATATAATGTTGGTAATTTTACAAAGCCTACTGCTGATGCTCCCTCATTATTGAATATTGATGAAGTTGAAACTTTATTCCATGAATTTGGTCACGGACTACATGGATTGCTGTCCCGCTGCAACTATGTAACTCTTAGTGGTACCAGTGTTGTAAGGGATTTCGTTGAGCTTCCTTCACAGATTATGGAAAACTGGTCTATGAATCCTGAAGTACTTAAAATGTACGCCAAACATTATCAGACCGGTGAAACCATTCCTGATGCTATAATTGAGAAACTCACAAAATCAGCTACGTTTAACCAGGGTTTCATCACTACCGAACTTATCGCTGCTGCATTACTGGATATGAACTGGTACACATTATCAGGTACTGAAGGTTTGGATGTCAGAGCTTTTGAAAGTTCAAAAATGAAAGAAGCCGGTTTAATTAAGGAAATTGTCCCAAGATATCGCAGTACTTTTTTTAATCATATTTTCAGTGGAGGTTATTCAGCAGGATATTATGCATATCTCTGGGCAGAAGTGCTTGATGCTGATGCTTTTAATGCTTTCGAGCAAAAAGGTATTTTCGATAAAGAGACCGCTTCTGCTTTCAGAAAAAATATACTGGAAAAAGGTAATACAGAAGACCCGATGGTGCTTTATAAGAGATTCAGAGGGGCTGAACCTAATCCTGAAGCACTTATCAAAAGGAGAGGACTTTAATTTTTTTGTAGCGACATTCCTTACAATAAAAAAATAGTATATCTTTGCGGTTCGTAAAAAAAAAGACATTAAACAAGTTAAGCTATTACATAAGTAAAATCTAAAAAAAATGCAAAACAAAGGATTTGTAAGAATTTTTGCAATTCTGCTTACATTGGTTTGCGCCTATTATCTTTCATTCTCACTTGTAAACCGTAGTGTTGAGAGTAAAGCCAGAAAAATGGCTGCAGGAGATGAAAATAAGCTGGCCTACATCCTGGATTCAATGGAATCCGAAAAAGTTTATCTGACTAATACCTATGCAGAATGCCGTGAGAAAGTAATTAATCTTGGTCTTGACCTTAAGGGTGGTATGAATGTCATCCTTGAATTATCTGAGGCTGATGTTATCCGTTCACTTTCAAACAACAACAAGGATGCCAACTTCAACAAGGCTTTAAATCAGGCTTCAAAGAGAATGGCACAAAGTCAGAAGAATTATCTTGACCTCTTTGTTGAAGAATATCATAAAATTGATCCCGGTGCAAGGTTGTCAGCAATTTTCAGTACATTCGAGATGAAGGGCAGAATTACTCCCCAGTCATCTGATGAAGATGTTATAAAAGTGCTTCGTACAGACGTTAATGCTGCCATCGACAATTCTTTCAATGTATTGCGTACCCGTATCGACCGTTTCGGTGTTGTACAGCCAAATATTCAGAGACTTGAAAACTCCGGTCGTATTCTTATCGAATTGCCGGGTATCAAAGAGCCTGAGCGCGTTCGTAAATTGCTGCAGGGTTCCGCAAATCTGGAGTTCTGGGAAACTTATGAACTGATGGATATTTATCAGCCTCTGGTTGCTGCAAACAATATCATACGAGATTTGAGCAAAACTCAAAAAGCTGCTCCTGCTGCTGCCGACACAACAAAGAAAGCTGCTAAAACAGAAAAGGCTGTTGCTGCTGATACCGCAAAAGGTATGGAAGGTGAATTACTTTCGAAATTGGGCAAAGCTGATACAACCAAAAAAGAACAGTCAGAAGAAGAATGGAAAAAAGAATATCCTTTGTTCTCGGTTCTACAGATTAATCAAACTCAAAACGGAGTTGGAGCAGGTCCGCTTGTAGGTTTTGTCTATGGTCGTGACACTGCTACAGTTGATAAATATCTTCAGGATCCAAGAGTTAAGGAAGTTCTTCCAAGAGATTTAAAGTTTGTATGGTCAGTTAATCCTGTTGACAAGAAATCAAATCTTTATGAGCTGGTTGCCCTGAGGATTACAAACCGTGACGGTAGTGCTGCTCTCGGTGGAAATGTTGTAACTGATGCTAATGATGATTTCCAGCAAAATACGGGTTTCGCAAAAGTAAACATGACCATGAATGCTGAAGGAGCAAAAACATGGGCAAGACTTACAAAGGCAAACATCGGTAAATGCGTTGCAATCGTTCTTGATGGTTATGTTTATTCTTATCCACGTGTACAGAGTGAGATTACCGGAGGTAGTTCTGAAATCACAGGACAGTTTACTGCTGCTGATGCGAAAGACCTTGCAAACGTATTGAAGTCAGGTAAAATGCCTGCTCCTGCTCATATTGTACAGGAAGACGTTGTTGGTCCTTCTCTGGGTAAGGAGGCTATTCAATCTGGTTTGATATCCTTTATTGTAGCATTTATACTCATATTACTTTATATGCAGGTCAACTATGGTTTGATCCCAGGTTTGATAGTAGATGCAAGTTTGCTGATAAACGCATTTTTCATCATGGGTATCCTTGCTTCATTCCAGGCAGTTCTTACATTGCCGGGTATAGCGGGTATGGTCCTGACTCTGGGTATGGCTGTTGATGCGAATGTGCTCATTTATGAGCGTATAAAAGAAGAGCTGCATGCGGGCAAGACGATGAAGAAGGCAATATCCGATGGATACAAGAATGCTTTGTCTGCTATCCTTGATGGTAATATAACTACATTGCTGACCGGTATAATCCTGTTTATTTTCGGTACAGGTCCTATCAAAGGTTTTGCTACTACATTGATTATTGGTCTTATTTCATCTGTATTCTGCGGTGTATATATTACCAGACTCATATATGAAGCAGGTCTTGCAAAAGATAAATTTCTCAACCTGAAGTTCTCTACTAAACTTACTAAAAACCTGCTTCTTCATCCGAAAGTTGATTTTATCGGAAAACGTAAAGTTGGTTATACCATTTCAGGTGTTGTCCTGACTTTAGGCGTATTAAGCATAATTTTCCACGGTTTAAGACCTGGAGTGGATTTCTCAGGGGGTCGTAATTATGTCATTGCATTTGATCAATCTGTAAAGACTGAGGATATCAAGAACAGTCTTCAACCTATGTTAGGTGAAGCTTCTCTCGCTGTGATTACTATTGGTTCTGACAATCAGGTACGTATTACAACTAACTACAAGATAGATGATAATAGTGAAACTATCGATGATGAAGTCGAGTCATTGCTTTATGATGGATTAAAATCTTATGTCGGCAGCGATGTGGCAAAAGAACAATTTATCAAAGACAATATTAAAAGTTCTCAGAAGGTAGGTCCGACTGTTGCTGATGATGTAACAAAAGGTGCTATTCTGGCTGTGATTTTTGCTATTATAGTAATGGGTATTTATATCCTGATACGATTCAAGAATGTTGCATTCAGTATGGGCACAGTAGCTGCCTTGTTCCATGATGTACTTTTCATTATATCGTGTTATTCAATCTTCTATAGTTTCGTGCCATTCTCATTGGAAATTGACCAAAACTTTATAGCGGCGTTGCTGACTATCATTGGTTATTCTGTTAATGACACTGTTGTAATCTTTGACCGTGTACGTGAAAACCTTGGATATTATCCAAAACGGAACAAGAAGAGATTGCTGAATGAAGCTTTGAACCAGACTCTTGTTCGTACCTTCAGTACATCATTGACAGTATTCATTACTTTGTTGACTCTGTTCATTTTCGGTGGTGAAACAATCCGTGGATTCAGTTTTGCGATGCTTATGGGTACAATAACTGGTATTTACTCAACATTGTTTATTGCTACTCCTGTTGCTTATGAAGTGCAAAAGAAACAGTTAAAGATTACTAATGATGATCAGGCTGAAGAAAAATAATCATACTGATTAATTATAAATAAAATAAGGGTACCTCATCGAGGTACCCTTATTTTTTATTTAACACAGCCGTATTTTCGGCACAGACCTAAATCTGATATAATCTATTGGCTATCTATGATTAATCTGTATCCTAAACGTTTTAAAGATAGTATACGGATATTGGAGTCTTCAGAAAGCCTCTTCCTTAGCTTAACAATTACGCTGTCAAGATTTCTTGAATTGTATTTGGAATCTTCTTTCCAGTACTTGTTTAACAATTCATATTTGTCAACGGTTTCACCTTGTTGCATTATAAGCTCGTGCAGGATAGAAGATTCAAGATTGCCAAGAGATTGAATTTCTTTTGCCGAAATAAGCTTTTGTGATACCGGACTGAATTTGTAAATTCCTACTTTGATTTCGTAACCATTCGCATGGTTTAAATCGCCCATTATTTTTTTAACCCTCAGTATTAGTTCTTCCGGTCTGATTGGCTTTTTAATATAATCTTCACAACCTAACTCAAAACCTTTTTTGATGTCTTCAATATCATCGCAGGATGTCAGAAAAATGAAAGGAACTAATTTTAAATCCATTCTTAATTCACTGGCAAGTTCATATCCATTTCCATCCGGAAGTAAAATGTCGAATATAATCAAATCAGGTAGTTTATACTTAATATACCTTCTGGCGTCAAAACAAGTTGTAAGCCATGAAACTGCATAGCCTTCGACAGAAAGAGAATCTCTTACTATCATCCCCGATGTCAGATCATCTTCCAGTAATAATATCTTCTTCACTTATACAACATTTTAAATGTTAAGATAAAAGTAGTATTTTTTTTAGTCAAAAAATTACTTAAAAATGGCACTTTTTGGGCTATATTTTAACATATGCCATTCTAGATACCTGTAGTGGCGCAAGAATAAGCAATAAAGAGTAATTATTTTGCACGAAATAAGAATGAAGATTATAACTTTGCTGAATAAAGGGGTGTAAATAATCCTCTTCTGTTAGTATAAGGATAGTGGAGAATCCTTTTATCTACAGAAGAGGATTTTTCATTTTAATAATTGAGCTTCTGCTTCAATTATTTTATCAAAATTAAATCCTGAGCGGATTTCGTCCCGGTGAGAAATGATTTCTTTATTGCAAAGATTGCCAATACTACCCTGATGAGTGTGTTTAATCGTCCCTTTATAATCGAAATTTCCTGATTCAATTTCACGACCCACTTTAAGGTATGCATCTCTGAAAGGCAAACCCTGTAGAGTAAGATTATTAACAACCTCGACACTGTATATGTATTTGTATTTATCATCATTAAGAATGTTCTCCTTAACCTTAATTTCCGACATCATGGTTTTTGTCATTCTGATACAGTCTGTCAATTCGGAAAATGCGGGGATAAAAATTTCTTTGATTATCTGGTAATCTCTGAAATAGCCAGATGGAAGGTTATTTATGATGCCTGATATCTGATATGGTAAAGTTTGAATCTTATTGCACTTAGCTCTGGTTAGCTCAAATACGTCGGGATTCTTTTTGTGAGGCATTATGCTTGATCCGGTAGTAAATTTATCAGGAAGGCTTATAAAGCCAAAATTCTGACTGGAATACATACACGCATCAAATGCAAGTTTGGATATTGTACCTGCAATTGAACTTAAGGCAAAAGATACAGTTTTTTCCATTTTACCTCTGCCCATCTGTGCATAGATTACATTTTGATTTAAGCCATCAAAACCCAGGATATCTGTTGTCAGCTGACGATCCAGCGGGAAAGAGGATCCGTATCCGGCTGCAGAGCCCAAAGGATTCCTGTTGCATATTTTGAAAGCAGCCAGGAGAAGTTCAAGATCATCTGCAAGAGATTCAGCATATGCACCAAACCACAAGCCAAATGAAGAAGGCATCGCTACCTGAAGATGAGTGTATCCCGGCATCAGATAGTCTTTATACTTGTCGCTTTGTTCAATAAGTATATCAAAAAGGTCGTTGACCTCATTATATAGATCATGGATTGCTGATCTTGTGAATAATTTTAAATCAAGCAAGACCTGATCATTACGTGATCGTCCACTATGAATCTTCTTGCCTGTATCACCAAGAGCCCGGGTCAGTAATAGTTCAACTTGAGAATGTACATCTTCAACTCCTTCTTCAATAATAAAACTACCCTCAAGTATACTTATATGTACTTTCTTTAATTCGGCTAAAATAGAGCTGAGTTCATCTTTTTTAAGAAGACCCACACTTTCCAGCATTATGCAATGAGCCATAGAACCCATTACATCAAATTTCGCCAGAAAAACATCCATTTCGGGATCTCTGCCTACGGTGAACCGTTCAATATCTTCATCAACTACAAAGCTTTTTTCCCAAAGTTTTTTCATTGGTACAAGTTTTTAATATTTAATTGAAGCTAAAATTTCAGCTACTTTTTGAATTCCGTCTTCAAGTGGTTTGCTTATCATACCCTTTAACATAAAGGGTATGTCGGCTCTGATTGTTAGTTTTAATCTGGTGTCATCTTCAGTAACTTCTTTCAACTGAATCCAACCTGTAAGCTTAATCGGAGATTTAACCGACTCCAGTTTGATTGTGTCATTCGGATTTCGTTCGATTATCCTGAAAGATACTGTCCCTACCGGATCAACATTAAAACTGATATTATCTGCATCAAAAGACAAATCCCTGATTTTGTCATCAGGGAGTTTGTTTTTTAAAGATTCCAGATTGTTAAAATCAGAAAGTTTTACAAAGACTTTTTTTGAACTGTAAGGGATTTGCTGTATGCTACTGGTAAAATCTGTCATTTCTTAAATAATATTTTCTTTTGGCTCCCAGGTAGAAGGTGATCTTCTCCATTCCTGTAAAGCCTTCAGTTCGGATTCATGTATATAGTTTGTTTCAAGAGCCATCTCGAGCACTGAATTATAATCACTGAGAGTTGTTAATTCAACTTTAGCATTTTTGAAAGCCAGTTCGGCAACATGAAAACCATAAGTGAATATTGCCAGCATGCCAATTACATCACTGCCGTCAGCTCTGATAGCTTCTACAGCCTTAAGACTACTTCCACCAGTCGAAATAAGGTCTTCAATAACCACAACTTTCATGCCCGGCTTAAGGTCTCCTTCAATCAAATTTTCCAATCCATGATCTTTTGGTGATGAACGTACATATACAAAAGGAAGTCCAAGTTCTTCGGCAACCATTGCTCCCTGAGCAATAGCACCTGTAGCAACTCCGGCTATAGCATCAACCTGATCGTATTTTTCTCTGATAATTCTTGCTAATTCGATCTTGATAAAATTCCTCAATGCAGGATAGGACAATGTCTTTCT
>CAZCWK010000070.1:7708-10441 GCA_964502355.1 uncultured Bacteroidales bacterium | reverse complement strand
GCTCCACGCGACCGCGACCGTCATCAGCGCCCGGAGGATCATCGCTCTTTTCATGGCCGTTCCTCCTGGGCTTGCCATTGGTCCAGCATTCTATTCAAGGCCTCCAGTTGGGTGGAGATTGCGACCCGTTGGTGTTCGAGGGCTCTTAACTCCCATGGATTCCGCGTGCCAGCCAGCGCGGCGTTCAGTCGGGCGGCGTTTTGCTCCAGCGCCGCTTTTTGGGCCTGCAGCCGCGCGACGTTGTCCGCATGGGTGAACACCGTGAGGACCGGGGCGTCGTTGGGGTCTTGGCGCCGGTAGTCCGGGTGCATGACGACGGCCGGCGGGTTGCTGGTGAAGGCGGCGCGGACCGCCGGGAGCGGAAATCGAACCGAGGCCGGGGCCGGCGGAGCAGATGCCGCGGCCAAGAAATCCGGCGGCAAGGCGTCGGTGCGGGTCACGGTGTACAGCGGCGGTTCGATCCATACGGGGGGCGGGTTGGCCGCCGGGGGCGGATCGGCCAGGGCGGGCAGCGGATCTGGCGGCGGCTGGGCCAGCAGCGCCGGCGGATCCCAAGAAACGGGTTGATCCACAAAATCCGCGGAGAGCCAGGGGGGTGGCGTATTGGAATGGACAAAACGCACGACGAGCTTCTTGACCGAGGGCTTGGTGCCCACGGGCTGGTAGCGGGCGGTTTGTTCGTTCAGCAGCGGGGTTTTGCCCAGTCGCGCGGCGTAGTCCTGCGCGGGATCGGGCGGGCGTTGCGGCTGAGTATCCATAGGTTGGGCGTACGAAGGAACCGGATTTTGGGGAACAAACGGATCTGGTTTATGCAACGCATCAATTTTAGCAAGAAACCGATCGATATCATAAACCGGCGGCTCCAAAGGATCCCATCTGAGGGGTTGATCTTCGAAGGAAATATAGTCGGTGCCGCTGGGGTCCACAGATCGAATGGGATCGCCGCCGGCATACTGGTAGGGGTTGAGGGCTTTGGGTTGGTCCAGCAGCGGCCAGAGGGGTTCGGGGGAGAGGAAGCGGCCGATCGTGGCGTCGTACCAGCGCGCGCGCATCTGGTAGAGGGTGCCGGAGTCGCCGTCCTGGCGCACGCCCCAGGCGCCGGAGTAGGTGAAGGGCTGGGTCACGGTGCCGGTTTGCGCCAGGATGCGGCCGTAGGGATCGTAGGCGTAGGCCGCGACGACGGCCTTGTCGGTGTCGGTCAGGGCCAGCGTGTTGCCGGTGGCGTCGAAGTGATAGAAATAGACCGCGTTGGCGTTTTCGGCGTCGATCATGTAGAGCAGCCGCCCGCCGGGCGTCCAGACGTAGAAGCGCTGCGCGGCGCCGGTGGCGGCGTCGGTTTCGGCGACGAGGGGGGCGCCGGCGATGGCGGGGTTGTAGAAGAACCGGTTGGTGCCGCCGTCCGCCGCGCGGGTGCGGAGCTGGTTGAAGCCGTCGTAGGAACAAGCCGCGCCGGCGGCGTTGGTCGGCCGCGACGCGCCGTCCCACGCGAACGTCCGCTCCGGCGTGGCCGTCACGCGGCCGCGGGCGTCGTGGGCGTAGCCGGGGGAAGAAATCTGCGAGGCGGCGTCGTAGGTCAGCGCCGCGATGGCGGTTTCGACGTGGCCGGAGGGATCCAGCGGCGCGTAGCCGACCACGTTGGTGATGCGGCCGGACAGGTCGTAGGCCATCTCCAGATCGACTTGCTCGCCGGACTGCAGGCGCGTCAGCTGGTCGAGGTCGTCCCAGGTGCTCGTGATGGTTTCGCCGTTGGGGAGGGCGACCGTGCGCAGGCGGCCGTCGTCGTCGTGGCCGAAATAGAGCTGGGTGCCGGTCAGGGTGTCCGAGACGCCCGTCAGGCGGCCGGCGCCGCCGGGATAGCTGTCGTATTCGTAGCGGACGGCGAAGGCGTGGTTGGAGTAGACCGCCCATTCCAGGCGGCCGGCCGGATCGTAGATGGCGAAGTTGGTGAGGCCGGCGTGCGCTTCGGAGAGAATGCGGCCTTCCGCGTCGTAGGTGCGCTCGACGTCGTTGGCCTGGACGATGCGGCCGAGGGCGTCGCGCTGGAACTGGAGGTCGGGGCCGGCGGAGTGCTGGATGCGCAGCACGCGGCCGTTGGCGTCGCGCGTGAACCCGCTCGTTTCGCCGCCGGAATGGGCGATGGACGAGATTTGGCCGTTGGCGTCGTAGGCATAGAGCGTGGCGCGGAAGAGCGGATCGGTGGTCGACAGCAATCGGCCCATGGGGGTATAGGCGAAGGTCCAGTCCGCGCCGTTGAAGTCGGTCAGCCGTTCCAGCCGGCCCAGCGCGTTCCAGGCATAGGCCACGGCGTTCGAGTCGGGCGTTTGGATGCCGGCCGGCAGTCCGCGCGGATCGTAGGCGAAGGTCGTGGTGCGTTCGGCGGGATCGGCGGCGGACGCGAGGCGGCCGCGCGCGTCGTAGGCGCGGGTGCAGGTCTGGCCGGCCGCGTTGGTGATGCGCGCGACGCGGCCGAGCGCGTCGCGGCCGAAGTCCGTGCGGCGGCCCAGCGGCGTTTGCAGGGCGGTCGGCGCGCCGTTGCGGTCGCGCTCGATGCTCCAGGAGGCCGTGCCGAGGGCGACGTTGGTCGCGAACCCCTGCTTGTCGCGGGCAAAGGCCGTGCGCACGCCGGTGGCATCGGTCGCGGCCGTCAGGCGGCCGACGAGATCGTATTGGTAGGCGGTGGCGGTGCACAACGGCAAGGAATTCATAACGGTCAAGCCTAACGAAGAAATGGTA
>CAZCWK010000070.1:2906-7698 GCA_964502355.1 uncultured Bacteroidales bacterium | reverse complement strand
GCCGAGGGCGTCGACGACCCCCGCCAACCGGCCGTCGGCGTCGTATTCGTAGCGGTTCGTGCGGCCGAGGGCATCGACGCGGGCGATGCGGGCGCCGAATTCGTCGTAGACGTGCTGGACGCGCTCGCCGCCGGGCCCGACGGTTTCGACGAGCCGCCGGGCGGCGTCGTAGCGGTTCGAGACGGGGCCAACGTCGGAATCGGAGGTGCTTTGGAGCGTGCCGTCGGGGTTGTAGGCGAAGGTCGTGACGCCACCGGCGGGTTTGGTGACGGCCACGACGGCGCCGCGGACGTCGTAGGCCACGCGCCAGGCGTTGGTGGCTTCGTCGGTGAACGTGGCCGGGCGGCCGGCGGCGTCGTAGGCGGTTTCGGTGCGCGTTTCGTCGGCGAAGGTCGTGCGCACGGGCCGGCCGGCGGCGTCGTACGCGAAGCGGACGGCTTGGCCGAGGGCGTTGGTGGCGGCGGCGAGGCGGCCCATGGGGGTGTAGCCGAAGGTGGTCGCATGGCCCTCGAAATCGGTCTGCCGCGCGAGATTGCCGTCGGCGTCGTATTCGAAATAGGCTTTCTGCTGGGCGGCGTTGGTGAAGACGACGAGACGGTCGGCCTTGTCCCAGCCGTAGCCGTTGGTTTCGCCCATCTGGTTTTTGATGCGCGTCGGGTTGCCGCGGTAGTCGTAGGCCCACGTGGCGGTTTGCATGTGCGCGGAGCCGTAGAGCGGGTCGTACCAGGTGGACGGCCAGCCGATCCAGTTGTAGCCCCACGCGTTCGTGGCGCCCAGGGGGGAAATCCGGTTGGTGACGTTGCCTTCGGGGTCATGGTGCTGCGTCCAGGTGCGCGCGCCGCGCACGAGGTTGGTGGTCCAGCCGCGCCGGTCGTAGCGGAAGAGGTTGGTGCCGCCGGGCGCGGCCACGGTCGCGGGACGGCCCATGACGTCGTAGGCCGTCGCCGCCACGGCCCCGAGGCTGTCCACGCGGTTCGTGGGACGGTCCATGGCGTCGTAGGCGACGACGGTTTCGTAGCCGAGCGGATCCACGGTCCGCGCGACGTTGCCGTTGGCGTCGTATTCGAACGTCGTCACGCCGCCGGCGGCGTTGGTGAAGACCGTCACGCGGTCCAGGGCGTCGCGGCCCCAGCCCTCGGCGGTGCCGTCGGGGCGTTCGACGCCCACGAGCCGGCGCAGGGCGTCGTAGCGGTAGGTCGTCGCGCCGACGTCGCTGTCGCTCTCGCTCGCCAGCGTGCCGTCGGGGTGGTAGGCGAAGGTCGTCGCGCCGCCGCCGGGGCGGACGACGGTCGTCGGCCGGCCGGCGGCATCGACGGCCACGCTCCAGCGCTGTTCGGCCTTGTCGACGTAGCCCGTGACGTTGCCGCGGGCGTCGCGCTCGAAGCGTTCGGCGGAGGTGTTGTCGTTGTTGCGGTTGGTGGCGATCCACAGGTCGTGGAAGCGGAAGGCGACGGTACGCGCGGGGAATTCGCGGTTGGTGAAGACCTGGTCGTTGGTGAGGTGCTGGTACTGCGTGCGGGCGTACCAACGGTCCTGGACTTCATAGACCCGGCGCGAAGCGTCGTCGCGGTAGACGCGGCTGTCGTTGCCGCGTCGGTCGCGCAGCGAGCCCAGCGCGTCGCGCCCGCCGCCGAAGCCATACTGGAAATAGTTGGAATAGGCGTCGTAGGCCTTGCTGAGCTTGCCGCTGGCGTATTCGTGCCGGAAGGAGGAGCCGTCGGGATCGGTCACGACGCCGAAAGAGACGTGGTTGCTGGCGCCGTAGGAAAACGTCGCCACGTTTGTTCCGGCGTCCGCCTGCGCGACCACGCGGCCGGCGGCGTCGTAGGTCTGGGTCAGCGGCACGTTGCCGCGCGGGAAGGCGACGGAGGTCAGGAGCGCCCCGTTGCCGTTGGTGAACGAATTCGTCGGGTCGTAGGCGTAGGTTTCGGCCTGGCCCAGGGCGTTGGTGGCGGCGACGAGTTCGCCGTTGGGGCCGTAGCCGAAGCCGACCGCGCGCGTGCCGTCCGTGACGCGCACCAGGTTGCTGGCCGCGTTGTATTCGAAGCGCAGTTCGCGGCCGAGGCCGTCGGCCGCGTTGGTGGCCAGGCCGTCCGCGCGCCGGCCCACGAGAATGCGGTTGCCGTTGCGGTCGGCGATTTCCTTGACCCCGGCGCGGTCGGCGTCGTCGAAGCGGTAGAGCCAGCCTTGGTCCGGATCGCAGAACCAGAGGTCTTCGCCGTCGGATTGCAGGGCGTAGGGCGTCAGCGGTTCTTTCAGATTCAACTGCCAGGTGCCGTCGGACAGCTCCGTGAAGGGCACGACCTTGCCGCCCGGGAGGATCACGAAGAAGCTGCGGTCGGGGGCGGCGGGATTCTGGCGCACGAGCTGGACGTCGAGGTTGTGCATCCAGCCCGGTCCCAGCGCGCTCTGGACGAGGTCCGTGCCCGGGTCGTCGAGGCGCGAGGCGTAGAGGCGGGCGAACTGCAGCGGCAGGGGGCCGCCCAGCTCGAAATCGGGGGCGGGATCGTAGGTGGCCTCGCCCGTGCGGGTGTTGATGGGATCGCGGACGACCTGTCCCGAGCCGCTGGCCCGCGTCGTGTCGTTGTCCCGGCCCACCCAGAGGGTTTGGATCACCGAAACCGTCCCGCTGGCGTCCGTGACGCTGGCGCGGTTGGCGATGCGCGTGCCGGGGGGCAGATCGGGCTTCAGGATCGTCGTGACGTAGGCATAGGTCGAGGCGCCGTTGGGCATGTCCTGGGTCCAGACGATCGTCCGGGCGCCGCTGCCGCCGCCGACGGGCGGGGGATCGGCGTCGGGGCCGTAGCCGTCGGTGACGGCCGGATCGCGCTCGTCCATGAACGACACCAACCCGGCGTCGTCGCCGATGCGTTCGAGGTTGATGTAATAGGAAACATTGCTCGGCGTCTCGGACTGGACGGTTTTCTCGATGCGCCAGCCGTTGGCCTCGAAAACCTCGGCGCGGGCGGTGGTCCCGCCGCCCAGCAGTCCACCCAGCGCGATCCACAATATGGGCCGAATCGATTTCATGGCATGCCTTTCGGATGGGGCGGGACCGCGTTCATGGCCGGTTCCGGCGGAGGCGGATGCCGCCGCCGGCCGGATTCTTTTTACCACGCGAAAAACGCCGGAGGGAAAGGCTTTCTGCCGGGAATCCCGTTAAATTTTCGTTAAAGCCGGCGCGTCGAAATAGAACTGGATTTTCCGCGGGGAAGGGGGAAAATGGAGCGCGGTTTTTTCAAGGAAAGCGGGTTGGCCATGTTGAGTCTGATGTTCTTGGGTTGTTGCGCGCTGTTTTTCGCGGCCTACAAGGTCTACGGCGGGTGGATGGAGCGCAAGCTGGACGCGATGGACGAGCGGCTGACGCCGGCGCACACGCTGCGCGACGGGGTGGATTACGAGCCGGGTCCGGACGCGGTGGTGTTCGGCCACCATTTCAGCTCCATCGCGGGCGCGGGGCCGATCGTGGGGCCCATCGCGGCGGCGCTGCTGTTCGGGTGGGGACCGGCGCTGGTCTGGATCGTGCTGGGCGTGATCTTCGTCGGCGGCGTGCAGGACTACACCTCCATGATGGCCAGCCTGCGCAACAAGGGCCAGAGCCTCGCGCAGATCGGGCGCCAGACGATGGGGCCGCTGACGTACCGGCTCTTCCTGCTGTTCATCCTGCTGGTGCTGCTCTACGTCATCATCGTCTTTTTGGACATGACGGCGGCGACGTTCGCGCCGCTGACGCTGGGGCGGGGCGAGGCGGTGCCGGATGTGGCGCGCGTCGGCGGCGTGGTGGCGACAGCCTCGATGTTCTATATCCTGCTGGCGGCAATCTTCGGCCATATGCTGTACATGTGGAAGCTGCCCCTGCGCAAGGCCACGCTGATCGCGGTGCCGCTCGTGTTCGGCGGCCTCTGGCTGGGCCAAATGCTGCCGCTGTCGCCGTCCATCGTTCCGGCCTTCATGGGGTCGGACAAGTATTTCTGGTCGCTGGGGCTGCTGGCCTACTGCCTCGCCGCGTCGGTGCTGCCGGTGTGGGCGCTGCTGCAGCCGCGGGATTATCTCTCTTCCTTCCTTCTTTACGCCTGTCTGATCGGCGGGACCATTGGCCTGCTCGTGGGGTCGCTGGGCGGCCACGCGGAAATAACCTGGCCCATGTGGAAAGCGTGGAGCACGCCGACCGATGGCTGGATCTATCCGTCGTTGTGCGTGATGATCGCCTGCGGGGCGGTGAGCGGGTTCCATGCGGTGCTGGCGAGCGGGACGACCTCCAAGCAGCTCGACAAGGAAAGTTCGGCCAAGCGGGTGGGATTGGGCGCGATGCTGGTGGAAGCGGTGCTGGCGTTGCTGGCGCTGGCCACGGTGATGACGCTGGCGGAAAAGCCGGCCCTGGCGCCGCCGGCAGTGTTCGCGGCGGGCATCGAACGGTTCTTCCGGCCGCTGGGGATCGGGCAGGGCTGGATCATGCCGTTCGCGATGCTGGCGGTGAGCACGTTCGTGCTGACGACGCTGGACACGTGCACGCGGCTGAGCCGCATCATTCTGCAGGAACTGACCGGCATCGACGCCAAAACGGCGGGCCACCGGGTGGTTTCGACGCTGATCGTGCTGGCGCTGCCGGCGCTCGTCGTGTTCCGGGAAATCCCGGGGGCCGGCGGGACGTTGATGCCGGCGTGGAAGGCGATCTGGCCGGCGTTCGGGGCGACGAACCAATTGATGGGCGCGATGGCGCTGCTGATGGTCCACGGCTGGCTGCGCCGCCAGGGCAAGTCGGCGTGGTTCGTGTTCGTGCCGATGGTCTTCA
>CAZCWK010000070.1:0-2896 GCA_964502355.1 uncultured Bacteroidales bacterium | reverse complement strand
GCAGATCGTCTGGCGCAACTTCACCCAGCACGGCAGCCATCTGGTGGGCGGCTTGAGCGCGGTGCTGTTCGTCCTGGCCGTCGTCGTGCTGGCGGACGTGGCGCTCCGCCACGCGCGCCATTCCGCGCAAGGATAGACCGCGGCGGGCCAAGAGATTGTCCCGATGACTTCCGAGACGCCGATCGCCCAAGAAGTCGACGAGGGAATCCGCGCTTGGCGGGCGAAGGTTCTGCAGATCCTGCTGGCGTTCAGTTCCGCCGTCCTTCTGGTGCCGCTGCTGGCCGTGCTGGCCGGGCGGGGACTGGCGATGCCGAGGCCGTTGCGCGTCGTCTTTCCCGGGCTTTACTTGCTGTTGCTGCTGGCCACGCTGCGAACGCGGTGGAATCCGGCCGTACGGGCCTATCTGCTGCTGGGGCTGATCGGCGTGGTGGGCGCGCTCCGGTTGGCGGTGGGGCGCCTGGAGGGCAGCGGCCGGATCACGCTGCTGTTGCTGCCGCTGCTGGCGTTGCTGCTGGCGGGGCCGCGCGCGGGCTGGACGATCGTGGGGGTGGCCGTCGGCCTCTACGCGGCTGTGCCATGGCTGCTCCAATCCGGCCGGCTGGCGGGTTGGGGCGCGGCGGGGCCGGGAACCGACTTGCCGCTGGCGTATTGGGGCTTGCAAGGCGTGTTTTGGCTGATCGTCCTGCTGACGCTGATGATCCTGTTCACCCGGTTCCAGACCTTGCAGCGCAACACGATGATCGCCGAACGCCGGGCCCGGCGGCAACTGGAGGCGGAATCCGCGGACCGCCAACGGCTGGAAGTGGAAATCGTCCGCATCGGCGAAGAGGAGCGCCGGCGGCTGGGGGCGGAATTGCACGACGGCCTGTGCCAGCATTTGACTGCGGCGCTGCTGAATTGCTCGGCCATGGAGCAGCGGCGGAAAGCCGCCGCCGCCGATGCGGCCGAGTGGACGCAGCTGCGCGGGATGCTGGAAGAGTCCATCGGCATGGCCTACGACGTGGCGAAGGGGTTGTGCCCGACGGACCTCGATCCGGAATCGCTGCGGCCCGCCCTGGAACGGCTGTGCCGCGAAACGCGCGAGCGCCATGGCATCGCCTGCCGATTGCAGGCGGACGGGGACATGGACATCCGGAATCCGGAGCTCGCGCTGAATTTGTATCGGATCGCGCGCGAAGCCGTGGCCAATTCCGTCAAGCATGCGCGCTGCACGCGGATCACGATTGCGCTGGAACGCGCGGCCGGCGAGTTGGCCCTGCGGGTGACCGACGACGGCCGCGCAACGCTTCCCGGCGCGGTTCCGGCGGCGGGCTTGGGGCTGGGCATCCTGAAGCATCGCGCGCGTCTGATCGGCGGCACCCTGCACGTGGCCGGCGGGCCGGAGGGCGGCATGGAAGTCGTCTGCCGCGTGCCGCAAACGGAGATTGCCGCATGAACGGTCCGGACCGGCCCCGGCTTTTCCTCGTGGACGACCATCCGCTGGTGCGGGCGGCGCTGGCCCAGCTGCTGGCCGGGGCCGGATTCGACCCGGCCGGGCAGGCGGGCACTCCGGCCGAAGCGCTGGCGCATCCCGCGCTGGCCGCCAGCCACCTGGCGGTGGTGGATCTCGCGTTGGGCGAAGAGGGCGGCATCGACCTGATCCGCAAGCTGCGCGCGCGCGGCATGGCGGTGCTGGTGTATTCCATGCACGAAGAGTCCCACATGATCCGCCGGGCGCTGGAGGCCGGGGCGGGGGGCTACGTCACCAAGCGCGAGGCGGCCGAATCGCTGGCCGACGCGATCCGAAGCGTGATGGCAGGGAAGCGGTGCCTGAGCCCGCGCGCGGAAGCGGCGCTGCAGGCGGAAACGCCGCTTGGCGCCTTGAGCGGACAGCAACAGCTCATCTACCGGCTGCTGGGGCAGGGCGCGGCCAACGAGGACATCGCGCGAAGCTTGGGCATCAGCGTCCGGACGCTCGAATCCTATTGCGTCCGCATCATGGACAAGCTGGGGGCACAAGGCATCAAGGAGCTGCGGCGCCGGGCGATTCGCGACGCGGTCGCCTTGGGAGCAGGCGCCGAGGCCTGAGCCGCCGAATGAGAGGGAAATCCCTCTCGTAGCCGGCGCGGGAATCGGGCAAGCTGGACCGCAAAATCGGATGGATGCGCAACGAGGGAGACGAAAATGAAGAAATTCGCGCTGGGCGTTTGGGCGGCATGGTTCGCGGCGGCGACGGCATTCGGGCAGGCGGAGGTCACGGCGTTCGACGGCAACGGCCAGATCCGCTGGGACGATCCGGGCGGGACGGGCACGCACTACGCGGTGCAGTGGTCGTCTTCCGGGCTGAGCAACTGGATGAGCTGGCAGGATGCCGAAGCGACGCTGGCGGGACTGGGTGCGACGGGGACGGCGGCCGTGCCGATGTTCTACCGGGTGGTGGCGCAGGACCCGACCTACGAGGCGACCGAGACCTACACCTACTACAAAGATCTGCCGCTCTTCGATCCGCTCACGCCGCTGTCGAACGACGAGATGCGGATCACGTTCATGGGTTCCATGATTCCCTTGCCGGTGCGCAAGGCGCAGGCGGAGATGAGCGTCTTCGTGGAAGTGGGGTGGAGCAACGATCCGAGCGACATGGTCTACGGCGGCCGGGCCGTCGACCAGTTCGTCTTCGACATGGGCGCCGGGGTGTCGGCCAACTTCGCGGCCGCGAAGGTCGGCTATCGCCGGATGGACAAGGTGTTCATCAACCACCTGCACGGCGACCACCTGAGCGACCTGGTCCACACCTATTGCTTCGGGCCTTCGGCGGACCGCAAATCGCCCCTGTACGTTTGGGGCTCGGGGGCGACCGGGCTAGAAAGCCCCGCCGGATCGGAGACCTATTACGACGACGGGACCAGCAATTTCTGCG
>CAZCWK010000069.1:0-11208 GCA_964502355.1 uncultured Bacteroidales bacterium | reverse complement strand
CACCTACAAGAATAACTTCATCTATATCACTTGCTGTAAGACCGGCGTCTGACAAAGCTTTACGGCAAGGCTCAATACAAGCCTGAATATATCTGTCACTAAGTTTTTCAAATTGAGAACGACTCAGATTTTTTACCAAATGCTTTGGAATACCGTTTACAGGCATTATATATGGCAGGTTGATTTCAGTAGAAGTTGAACTTGAAAGCTCAATCTTAGCTTTTTCTGCTGCTTCTTTTAATCTTTGAAGAGCCATAGGATCTTTACGCAGATCAATACCTTCTTCTTTGATGAATTCTTCTGCAAGCCAGTCGATGATGGTTTGGTCGAAATCGTCACCACCAAGGTGAGTGTCACCGTTAGTTGATTTTACTTCAAATACACCGTCGCCAAGTTCAAGAATAGAAATATCAAATGTACCGCCACCAAGGTCGAATACAGCAATCTTCATATCCAAATGTTTCTTATCCAATCCGTATGCAAGGGCTGCAGCTGTAGGTTCGTTTACAATACGACGCACTTTGAGTCCGGCAATTTCACCTGCTTCTTTTGTAGCCTGACGTTGAGAGTCATTGAAGTAAGCAGGAACTGTAATTACAGCATCTGTTACTTCTGCACCAAGATAATCTTCAGCAGTTTTCTTCATCTTCTGAAGTATCATTGCTGATATTTCCTGTGGTGTGTACATCCTTCCGTCTATATCAACACGCGGAGTGCTGTTTTCACCTCTTACTACAGAATATGCCATACGGTTAATATCCTTTGTAAGGTTATCATACTTTTCCCCCATAAATCTCTTAATAGAGGAAATGGTCTTTTTAGGATTTGTTATGGCTTGACGTTTAGCAGGATCACCCACCTTGCGTTCGCCACCATCAATAAAAGCTACCACGGAAGGTGTGGTCCTTTTACCCTCACTGTTCGCGATAACGATAGGATCATTTCCTTCCAAAACTGAAACACACGAATTTGTGGTTCCAAGGTCAATTCCAATTATTTTTCCCATAATACTTATGTATATTTTTGTTTGTTATGAATTTCATTGATTGTCATTCATAGCAATTTAATCAAAAGCTGTGCCAAAAATACTTCTATTCCCGGCACAGCTTATTTGACATGATTATTAAAATAAACCGTTGTTATTTGTCAGTCAAATATGACTTTTTGACAGAACATATATTCGCGTGATTAGTCTATACTATTAATATAAATCTATCTGTCAACGCTTTACTATTTTCGTAACTTTATTTCCGACTTTCAATAAATAGATTCCATTATTGAGATAACCGACATCAACTCTATCCATATCAGACTGACATTTTGAACGAAGGTGAATCTTACCGGTCATATCTGCAATAATAATGTCGAAACCGGTCGCATTTAATATATTGACACTTTCACTTACCAGAGTTGGATAAATGTCAATAATATCATCTTCGGTTTCTTTAATTTTATTTATCAAGTTGCTGACATTATATGTCGGATTCTGAATTACCCATTGCGGGCTACCATCAAATATCCTTGAATAACTGAGATTTTGTTCTAATGATGGTACTGATACACTATCTACTGTAAATAGTATTGCTCTGTCATCGACTTTTGATAAAGTTAAATTTTCACCGTCCTTATTTAATTTGAAACCTAAATGCATTGGACCCTGGCCCGGTGCATCATCGGCCCAAAGAATAATTCGTCCTTTTGAAGGTATTGTTGTCTTTTTGGCATCGGTAAACGGAATTCTCACCAAAGTGGAGTTTACAGGAGTATCAGAAATATACCATCCCGCAATATTTACAGCAGTGTCCGCATTGTTAAATAACTCAATATAATCGTCCTTTTCACCATATTCATCAGTTATGATATTATTACTTGAAACCACTTCATTTATATAGACTTGAGTTTTATTTTCCGGTATTTCATTGTTTACTTCATAAACCGCTTTTAAACTAAGATTATCATTTAATGTTGTTGCAAAAAGAGGATCACTGTAGATTGTCTGCGTAGCATTATCATTTGTACAAATCATCCTAAGATCAAATACCATATCCGAGCTGGTAACTGAACTTTGATGGACTTCAACAGAAATCACATTCTCACCTTCCTTTAAATATGTTTTTGAAAATCCATAGGTGGATTCCATACCTTCAATAGCCGAAGTTGCTAAAGTATTGTAGCCAACCAATCCTGTTGACATATTAGGTCTTCCTACTTCATAACCATTAACATAAATTACTGCTCCATCATCTACATATGCACTTATTTTGAAGTTCGATTTTTTATCAAGACCAGTAATATTTATTGTCTTTCTGAAATAAGCAGTAGGATATTTATTATTTGTATTATTACCATAACTTACTGTGGTGCTTAAAGCATCTTCTCCGTACCCGAGTCTTGCCTGACCGGATTTCCAGGAAGCATCATTATATTCAGGCTTATTCCAGTTAGTTGCTGGTAATCCGCTACCATCGTAATATTTCCAGACGCTGTTATTTATAATAAGTAATTCTTCAACAAATCCATCCTGTGCCCAATGTTTAAATCTGTAACCGGAAACAGGATTTGCTTTAAGTGTGATTTTTCTCCCCTTAAAATATTTTATCGAAGCCAGATTGTCAATAACCGGTTCATTATTCAGTAAATATTCAGAGCCTTTCACATTGGAGGATAAATTAATGGTAAACGTAGCTGTACTACCGATCAACCGGTTGCCAATATGATTAAGAACATTGCTACCTCTCGCATTAGTAAAGCTCTTCATGCTGTTTAACGTAGAAGTGAAATTATTGTATTGTCCCCACCTGGATTTGTGATATGTTATTTCATTTGAAATCTTTGATGAAATACTGTCCATTACATTTAATACCCTGTCAGGTTTGTATGTTGTTGAAATATGTATCGCAAACCTGTCTATAAACTTGTTCTTGAATGTTTCATTAAGCATTAATCTTTTAAATAATATCACTGACCACTCAGGTTGAATTGAATAACCACCTATTATGCCTGAAGAATTTTCGCCCAAAGCAAAAGTCAGTGAGTTGTGATTGGTTCTGCCGGAATCGAAACCAAAGTCTGTATCAAAATATATCCATCTCCATTTATCAATTCCTTTGACTTTCCACATTTTAACATTATTGTAAGGCCAGTCGGTATTTCCAATATAAATCTGGGCTATCATGTAATTTATAAATTCGTCAACATCGATTTTTTTACGAACCTGTTCATATCCTTCTGCAGAAGCTACATCTACACTTTTTACAAACTGGCATAATTCAAGGAACTCAGGATCAGTGGCAATATCTTTATCTGTGTCCACTCCCAGATTTGTAGCTTCGATTATCCTGATTACGTCGTCTTCAAGTCCGTAGTTACTGTACAGATAGTCACTGCTACTCCTTTCACGAAGGTTTTCAATACCGTAATATTGTCCGTTGATAAAAAGAACAGCCGGCTCATATGCCAGATAATCCAGATCCATCCTGTGCATGGTGATAGATTGAATAAAAGCATCTCTCATCATTGTATTAGCAAAATCATTGCCGGAATTCCTCATTTGGATATCCTTATACTTCCTGTTTGGTTTCGTCGCGGCAAAAAAATCATATTTCAATCTGTTGTCTCCAAACTTCTTTTTTGGAGATATTGCAAGAGATTTTAGACCGTTTGCACGCGTCCATCCACCAAGTATCTTAATATCAACCTCCTGATTTAATACTGATAATCCGGTTGTATCGAACAATTCAAAATTTACAGGTCTGTCCCAATCCTGATTATAATTTCTTGGGGTAGTTTGGCCATTACCTGTTATGCCGTTTGTACCATTGCAGTAAATACCTATAGTGTTATCAAATAAATTCTTACTATCTGTAACGATAGAGACCACAGGTAATCCGGGGTCACGTTGGTTTATAAAATATGTAGATGTCGCTATATCACTTGACAGCTTGCCATAGGAGATTGTTTTTGCCCTGATTATTGAAGTAGCAGTTACATTTAAATTGCTGCCTGTAATGAACTTTGAGGAGTTTCGTGTAGGCTCGGTGCCATCTTTTGTGTAAAAAATCGTATCTCCGTATGCAGGAGGAGAAAAAGTAAATACCTGAGCTGATGGGTAGAAACCATTTTTAAGACTGAAAACAGGTTTTGGGCATTGTTTAACAGCATTCAATTTATTATTATTTGATGCTCCGGGGCTTGGTTGTTCAAAAAACACCCATTCATAACCACCATCTGTTTTTCTGCCATAAGAAATATTCCTGTATTGAGCCGGGTATTTCAGGCTGTCAATTATTATACTTCCGTTCTTAACCAAATAAAGTTTGCCACCGTCGGGATCAAGCTTAAAATTTGAATGTCCTGCTCTTTCCTCTCTTTCAAACCATAAAACCAAATACTTATTTGCATCTATCCATTTATATGGTGCATTCCATTTTTTCAGATTACTCCTGTCATCTGTAAAATAATAAGAAGACATATTTTCAGTAGTTGACGAAAAATTCTTAACTTCCACCCACATACTGTAATTGTAAGAATCATCCATTACAAATGATACATTATTTGGCATAATTTCATTTATCCTCAACTGAGAAAAAGCTAAAAAGGGGAATATTATTAATACAGGGAGTAAATATTTTTTCATCTGTTTATTTATGTGTTTTTCTTATAACAGGCTAAATGTAATACTGCTAATAGTATTTAACTTATTAGACTATTTTTATGCAAGCTCGTTTAATTGTTTCTCATCTAAACACGAGATTAATTAATGCTCAGTAAGACGCAAATTTAAACAAAATATACCATGTGTATTAACAAAAAGCCCGGAGAAACCCCGGGCTTAATACTTATGTATAGAAATTTTAAGTAATTAACATTTTTTAAAAAGGATGTGCATGTTTAATACGATTAAAAAAGCTCTCTTTATAAAATTACAGTTCTGACAACTTCTGAGTATTTAATCATTCATTGAAGCCAGGAACTCTTCATTTGAAGCAGTTTTTTCCAGTCTGCCTTTCAGGAAATCCATTGCTTCCAGGGAATTCATATCAGAAAGATAACGACGCAATATCCACAATCTGTCCTGAGTTTGCTTATCAAGAAGTAAATCATCACGTCTGGTACTTGAAGCAGTGATATCAACAGCCGGGAATATTCTTTTGTTTGAAAGTTTACGGTCAAGCTGAAGCTCCATATTACCTGTACCTTTGAATTCTTCAAAGATAACGTCATCCATTTTAGATCCGGTTTCAGTCAGAGCAGTAGCGATGATAGTCAGAGAACCTCCGTTTTCAATATTTCTGGCAGCACCAAAGAAACGTTTTGGTTTATGAAGTGCGTTTGCGTCAACACCACCTGAAAGCACTTTACCTGAAGCAGGAGCCACAGTGTTATATGCTCTGGCGAGTCTGGTTATCGAATCGAGCAGGATTACAACATCATGACCACATTCAACCATTCTTTTTGCTTTTTCAAGAACTATACTGGCAATCTTAACATGACGTTCAGCAGGTTCGTCAAAAGTAGAAGCAATGACTTCGGCATTTACACTTCTTGCCATATCAGTTACTTCTTCAGGTCTTTCATCTATAAGTAAAACAATCATGTAAACTTCAGGGTGATTGGCAGCAATTGCATTTGCTATATCCTTAAGCAAAACTGTCTTACCTGTTTTAGGCTGCGCAACAATAAGACCACGCTGACCTTTACCTATAGGAGAGAACATATCAACAACTCTCACAGATGTATTTGCATATTTCTTATCACCTGTCAGATTGAATTTTTCATCAGGGAATAACGGAGTCAGGTGATCAAAAGACAGACGGTCACGTACAAATGCCGGCTCTCTTCCGTTGATTTTCTCAACTTTTACCAGCGGAAAATATTTTTCACCTTCTTTTGGTGGTCTGATTGGTCCAAGAACGACATCTCCGGTTTTTAAACCAAATAACTTAATCTGAGATTGAGAAACATAAATATCGTCAGGAGAGGATAGATAATTATAATCTGAAGAACGAAGGAAACCGTATCCGTCAGGCATTATTTCCAGACATCCTGATCCCACTAAAATACCTTCAAACTCAAAAGGCCTGTCTTCTTCATTCCTTTGAGGTCTTTGATTAGGATTTTGATTTTGAAACTTACCCCTGCCTTGTTGTTGGTTTTGATTAGGATTTAAGTTTTGGTTTTGGTTTTGAACAGGTCCAGCGTTAGGATTCTGGTTGTTTTGTTGTATATTTTTGGGTTTACCGAAACGCGATTCTGCATTTTGGTTGCTACCTTCCTGTTTGCCTCCTATGCCGGCGATTCTTCTTGCTTCCGCTAAAGTATCGCTGTCTGCCGTCAGTAAAGTGGGTACATCCTTGTCATTTTTTTCAGCTGACTCCACGATATCTTCCTGTATGACAGGAGTCTCGATAATTTCAGCTTCTTCCTGTCCTTCCAGTTGTAAAGCGGTTTCGTCAATAACTTTTGCTTCAGGTTTTACAGCTTTTGGACGCCCTTTCTTTTTCGGGTGCTTACCACCTTCTTTTTGCTGAGGGGTTCCGGGTTGAACAGCTTTATTGGTTTCATCCGTGACTACAATTTTAGCTTCTGTAACTTCCGGCACAAGTGGTTTATCAGGAACCTCTTCAACCTTTTTATCTGTTTCAGGTTCAGCTGCAACGATGTTCAGCTTTTTTGGCTTTTCAATCCTGTGTGGTTGGGCAGGTTTGCCGGACTGATTCATAGGTTTAGCAACCTGTTTGTTTTGATTACCGCCTTTTTGATTATCGTTTTGTTCTTTTTGTTTTACAGCCGGCTGATTATTCGAAGGTTTTTCTTCTTTAGCAGTTGCTGATTTCGGAGCAGAATCGACGTTGTTATTAGCAACATTTTTTTCTTCTACTTTAATTTGTCTTGCAACATTATCGGTTGCAGTGTATACTTTTACATCTTTATCCTTTGGTTTAGAAATCCTGGCCCTTTTTTTCCTGTCTTCGGGGCTCATATCTTTCATCTGGGCAGCTTTTCTGCTCGCGTTTTGTTCAGCTTGCTCATCAAGCAATCTGTAAACCAAATCTTCTTTGGATAAATTATCTACTTTTTTTAGGCCGAATTCTTTTGCTATTTCCAGAAGTTCAGGCAAAGACTTTGAAGTCAGTTGCACAATGTTGTAGTTGGGCATGTGAGAGATTAGAATTAAATAATCATTATTTCAACGGACAGCAGATCAGCGTCCATCGGAAGAACCGACTGCAAAGATAAACATTTTTTTATATTATGATGCTACAGGCATAAAAAAGATAACAGGACTATTAATTAAGATAAGTCCAAAGTTATTTTATAGATGGTTTTTGTGTTTTCATCAACACGAAACCTGTTATCAATCCTTTCACCTATTATCCACACTATATCCTTACCTGAGCATAACAGCCATAATTCTTCTTTTTCGATGGCATTCATTTTGATGTCAGTACAAAAATCGCTTATCAATTTTCTTCCGTGCATTCCAAAGGGAATAAAACTGTCACCTTTTTTGGGATGCCTGATAGTCAAAGGGAAAAGCAATTTTTCAGCATTCAGGCTGGCCACGGACTTTGATGCAGATATTGAAGTAAACTTATCGGCAGCCAGAGTTTCACATTTTAATTTAACAGGATCATTAACTATTGATTGATTTTCTTCCAATAAATATTCATGGGCATCATTAACAGGTATTTCCGAAATCACCATGTTGTCTCTGTCAAAGAATAACCGGTGTGAATGAGAAAGAAAAACCCTTCCAGCTATTCCCATTCTGTTTTTATAGATAGATTCGACGTCTGCCCTTCCAAATCCATAATCTGATAAAATTTCATAAAGCAAACTCTTTGGAGCGCTTTCTTTTTCAAGTGATGATATGGAAATATTTAAAGGTAAACCGGATTTCTCTGAAACCCATCCTGTACAAATCCTTTTTTTTGCTTCAGCAATGGCTTTTTCATAAACTATTTCGGTTTCATTCAGATGATCCATCGTTCGGGAAATCGATTCCCTGACAGATGGTTGAATACTTTCCAGTAAAGGCAGGACTTCAAGCCGGATCTTATTCCTGCGATACTCATTGAGCAGATTAGTCCTGTCAGTGACATAAGTCAATCCGCGATTTTCAATATATTCCAAAACTGCTTCCCTGTCACAACAAAGCAAAGGTCTTACAATATTGCCGTTTTTAGGTTTTATACCCGTAAGTCCCCTGATTCCGGTTCCTCTTATAAGATTCAACAAGACGGTTTCCACGCTGTCATCCCGATGATGAGCAACTGCTACGGCATAAGCATTTTGCTCTTTCCTTAATTGTTCAAACCAGCGGTACCTTAATTCTCTGGCAGCCATTTCAATGGAAATACCCTCTCTTTCGGAATATTCTTCAGCGTAAAGATCCGTCTTATAAAAAGGAATACCTAAATCCATGCATAACTGATGTGAAAAAGCAGCATCCCTGTCAGATTCATCACCTCTCAGGTGAAAATTGACATGAGCACCTATACAAAAATAATCCAGCCTGTTGAGTATATCAATCAGCGCCACAGAATCAGCGCCACCACTTAATGCTACCACTACTCTTGCTCTTTCGGGTAAAAGATGCAGGGAATCAATATATTTTTTGACGATACGATCAAGCATAGTTCAAATTTTAGCTTGTCTTTACTTCTGTAAAGATAAAAAAAACGTACATTTGTAAGCAAATTTATGATTTTTTTTTACAATGATTGAACGTATTCAACAACTTTTAATTGAAGTTGAAGCCTGGTCGGCTAAAGAAGCTACTGAAATAGAAAATCTTCGTCTCAAATATTTGAGTAAAAAAGGTGAAATCAGCCAATTGTTTAACGATTTCAGGAATATTCCTGCCGATCAGAAAAAACAAGTTGGTCAACTTCTTAATGATTTGAAGAATAAAGCCCAGGATAGGCTGAATGAACTTAAAGATGGTTTCAATAACGATATTGACACTGACAGCAATCTTGATTACAGTCGCAGCGTCGACAATTCCGGTATAGGGACAAGGCATCCGCTTTCCATTGTCAGAAATGAGATTATAGATATTTTTTCAAGAGTTGGTTTCACCATAGCCGAAGGTCCTGAGATTGAAGATGACTGGCATGTTTTCGGTTCATTAAATTTTGCTCCTGAACACCCTGCCAGAGATATGCAGGATACTTTTTTTATTCAAAAAAATCCTGATATTCTTTTAAGGACTCATACTTCTTCTGTTCAGACAAGGGTTATGGAAAATACCCAACCTCCTATCCGTGTTATTTGCCCGGGAAGGGTGTACAGGAATGAAGCTATTTCATATCGTGCCCATTGTTTCTTCCATCAGGTTGAAGCTCTTTATATTGATAAAGATGTTTCATTCGCAGACCTGAAACAGGTTTTATTATATTTTGCCAGAGAGATGTTTGGCGAGCATACCAAAATAAGGCTCAGACCTTCTTACTTCCCGTTCACGGAACCTTCTGCCGAAATGGATATATCCTGTAACATCTGCGGTGGTGAAGGTTGTCCTTTCTGCAAGCATACAGGTTGGGTTGAGATACTTGGCTGCGGTATGGTTGATCCGGCAGTACTCGAAAATTGTGGCATTGACAGTAAAGTTTACAGCGGATACGCTTTGGGAATGGGTATTGAAAGAATTACTAATCTTAAGTATCAGGTCAAGGATCTCAGAATGTTTTCTGAAAATGACAAGAGATTCCTGGAACAATTCAAATCTGCTTATTAATATTTATCTATATATTTAAAGCCTCAGAATCTTACTGATTTCTGAGGCTTTTTAATTTTAGTGATATGGAAACAAAAGAGAGATATGAGAAAATAATTGCATGGTTTCAGCAGAACATGCCTGATGCAAGCACCGAGCTTAATTTTAATGACCCTTTCCAACTTCTTGTTGCTGTAATTTTATCGGCTCAATGTACAGATGTAAGAGTAAATATGACTACTCCGGCACTTTTCGATGCATTCCCTGATCCGAAATCCATGGCTGACTCAACACCTGAAGAAATTTACACCTATATTAAAAGTATTTCATATCCGAACAACAAAGCTAAGCTGCTTCATGGTATGGCCACCAGGCTTTTAACTGATTTTAATGGGATAATGCCGGAAACCATGGAAGATCTTCTTACTTTACCGGGTGTCGGTCGTAAAACTGCCAGTGTAGTTCTGATTTGCGCATTCAACATACCGGCAATGCCTGTCGATACTCATGTTTTCAGGGTTTCAAACAGGTTAGGGCTCACAATAAACTCCAAAACTCCTGAAGAAACCGAACAAATACTTCTTAAAAATATACCGGAAGAATTGTTGCCGGTTGCACATCACTGGCTTATCTTGCATGGAAGATACGTTTGCAAGGCAAAGAAACCACTTTGCGAAGAATGCGGGTTATTTGCCTTTTGCAGGGAAAAGGAATCCGTCCTTTAATCAATTATCGTCACATATTAAGGTCCGGATAAAGTTTGCTCCAGCTCTGTTTTTTAATTCCATCAAATAATAAATAAGGTATTATCAGTGAAACCGGCATTAAAACTATCACCACCCATATATACCCTGAAATCAACCAGTGCAATATGCCGAAACCAAGAGGAGCAATCATTATTGACATTGACTTGATAAAGGTGGAACCTTTTGCTGTTCCTTCCTGCTGAGAGCTGAAAGGTATTTTTCTAAATGACAGGTATGCTATAAATGTAGCAATAGCCATTACATTCACACAACCAAGTATCATATTCGGAATTATGGCAGGACCCTGAAGTACAATACCCAGAGCTGTAATAAATAAAACAAGAGGCAGGAAGAATTTAACAAGTATACATTTGACAGCTCCACTGATTAACAATCCGGGAGAACTTACGGGGGTTACAAAAAACAACCAGGAAGCTTTGAATTTATCAGTATACGGAAGTTGAAGTAATGCTGTGGAAAGAAACATACTGCTCAGGTAAATAATGAATAGTAACATCGGAGCTACACTATCGGATGCAGCAAAATTACTTAAGCTTCCACTTTTCTGAAAAGCAAGGATAAACCCGAACACTACCATGTAGCCCAATGAAGGATAAACTTTCATTTTATAATCACGGCTTCTACCCGTCATCTTATTAGTAAAAATAAATCCTGTGTGCTCTGCTCCCGGTTTTGTGATGAGTTTTGCTATTGCATCAAAGAATGAAAATGATTTCCTGT
>CAZCWK010000068.1:0-11273 GCA_964502355.1 uncultured Bacteroidales bacterium | reverse complement strand
TGCTATTGCAGGAAAAACACAAGAATCAGAAGTGAAAATATACAATCTTGACGTTATTATTTCAGTTGGCTACCGCGTAAAATCACCTCAAGGCACACGATTTCGTATCTGGGCAACGCAGCGATTAAAGGAATATATCATAAAAGGATTTTCGTTGAATGACGACCGTTTCAAATCGGGTTCGTCAATGAATTATTTCAACGAGCTACAGGAACGAATTCGAGAGATACGCATTTCTGAACGGTTTTTCTATCAGAAAATCAAAGACATATACACCACCAGCATTGATTACGATGCAAAAGATGAACGAACAATTGAGTTTTTCAAAGTGGTTCAAAACAAATTACTTTGGGCTATCAGTCAGCAAACGGCAGCCGAATTGATTTATCGTAGGGTGGATGCTTCTTTGCCACTGATGGGTATGCAGTCTTTAGATAAAAAGAATACATTGGCGATAAAAAAAACTGATATTGGCATTGCCAAGAACTATTTGAAAGAAGATGAAATAAAGTTGCTGGGCTTGTTGGTTGAACAGTATTTGGCTTTTGCCGAAACAATGGCGCAACAGCACACACCCATGTATATGGCAGACTGGATTCAACGTTTGGATGTTATTCTTCAATTGAATGGCAGAGAGTTACTCACCCATGCCGGAAAAATCAGCCACGATAAGGCGTTGAAAAAATCGAATGAGGAATATGAGAAATACAAGTTAGCTCAACAAGCGATAGAAAAGGAGCAAAGCCTGAAAGAAATTGAAGAGGACATTAAGAGGATAGCAAAAAAATAAAATGGACAAAGAGTTACAAGAACTTGCAAAAAATATTGTTGCTGTACAGAAAGAAGCTGCACAGCAGACACTCAATTATTGGAAACCCGAAGCAGAGAATATCATCATCTCCAAAAGTAAGGATATTGACAAGATTGAGTACACATTGGATGTGCTTTGCGAGGTTGCTTTTGATGAAGAAGTTTTAAAAATATTCAAAAAATTATGTCGTTATTATTACAGTATTGACCCACTTGCAACAGCAAAACATGTTGAAGTATATCGGGAAATGTGGGACAATAAAGAAGATAACAATTATTTAAGTTCAAAATAAATATCAGCTATATGCTTGAAACTCAAAATATAGAATACAAATCCGTTTGGAAAGACGAATACCTGAAATGGATATGCGGTTTTGCTAATGCTCAGGGCGGTACGCTCTATATTGGTAAAGACGATAACGGCAATGTGGTAGGAGTAAAGAATGCCAAAAATCTATTGGAAGAGTTGCCCAACAAGATAACTACCATTTTGGGCATTGTGATAGCAGTAAACCTCCACGAAACGCCGGATGGAGACTTTATCGAGATTGTGGTTGAACCACACCCTAATCCGGTGAATTACAAAGGAGAATTCAGTGTCTAAGAGAACTGCCACAAGCGATCTGTCAGAATTAGTTGGTAAATATCAGTTGATTAATAATTTCGGTTTTGGAGCAGGCAGCTACTACGAACTGAGAATTGGGCAATAATTGGGCAAATTGGGCAATATTGGGGCAATAATTGGGCATTTTACAGGTCTGTTATTTATTGAACGTTTGGTGGAATTGGGAAGAAAATGTAATCCGGCAAAAATTGCCTGAAATAATTAAATGGGAATAATTACGATGAAACCCGAAAAATCTGAAATACTCAGTAGGCTCTGTTATACTGAGCTGGTTTACGGACGGATAAACAAGAAGCTGCATTACAATCTATCGAAAACTGAGATAGAAGTGCTTATTTACAGGGTTATTAATGAAACTCCTGACTCGCTTTTTGAATGTAAAGGGAAGAATGTTTATATTACAAACCCTGAGCAAAATATAAGAATAACCGTTAATCTGAACACTTTCAGGGTAATAACGGCAGATTTAATAGATAAATAACCTAAGTAAATTCAATTATAATATGGATACAAAATCTTTCACTCTCAGACCATGGCAATTATCTGATTTGGATAGTCTGGTTAAGTATGCAGATAATCCGAATATTGCCAGGAATCTCACGGACGGTTTCCCTTCACCATATACCAGAGAAAGTGGCGAAGCGTATATAAATATGGTCAGCAATGATAATCCTGTTAAGGTTTTCGCGATAGAAATTGATGGTGAAGCCGTGGGCTCAATAGGTGTTTTCCCACAGGTAGATATTCACAGGCTAAACGCAGAAATGGGCTATTGGCTGGCGGAGCCATACTGGGGTAAGGGAATAATGCCACGCGCTATTAAGCAAATGGTCAAATATGCATTTGATACATTTGAAATCAATCGTATTTTTGCAAGACCTTTCGGGCGAAACCTTGCCTCTCAACGAGTTTTGGAAAAGGTCGGTTTCACTTATGAAACCCGTTTTGATAAAGTCCTGATCAAAGACGGACAAATTGAAGATGAATTGTTTTATTCTGTCAGGAGGGTTTGAAAATATGTTAATCTTTCAAATATGATCCCGGAGCAGCTATACTACGAATAAATATTCTGATTATAGTAAATAAGACTTTTAAAAAATGAACTTCAGGCAAATAAACAATCTATTAAGAATTTTTATTTTAAATGACAATCCAGGACAACAGCAAAGCAGAATACATTTCGCGGGTAAATAAAGTTATTGAGTTTATTTACGACCATTACAATGAGCAGTACAATCTGGACGATTTTGCTAGTATTGCTCACTTTTCACCATTCCATTTTCACCGCATCTTTACGATGTTTACTGGAGAAACTCCAGCCGACTTTTTCCTTAGGGTTCGAACAGAAAAAGCAGCTCAGAAGCTTAAGGATTATCGTAATAAAACGATTTCAGATGTGGCATTTGACTGTGGTTTCAGCAGTATGGCATTGTTTGCCAGGACTTTCAAGAAACATTTTGGCGTGAGTGCCACCGAATACAGGAAAATTGAGCTGCCACTAGTAGTAAAAAACGGTGTTTATTATAGCAAGAACGGTCAACCGTTGAGCAAGATTAGTAAAATAAATTACTCCCTGAATGACGAAGTTTGCACTATAAACTTAAAACAACTTATAATTATGGAAGCAAACGTTATTGTAAAAGAGATGCCTGAAATGCAGACGATTTATTGCCGTCACACCGGTAGTTACGATGGAATTCAAAAAGCTTACGAAAAGCTCTTCAAATTTGCGGGACCACGGGGACTGATTAAACCGGATTCACATACTGTCTCAGTCTATCACGATGACCCTTCAGTTACTGAAATAAGCAAGGTTCGTCAGAGTGCATGTCTTGTTGTCGAAAGCGATGTTAAAGTAGAAGGAGAGATAGGTAAAATGACAATTCCGGGTGGTAAATACGCAGTTGGTCATTTTGAAATTCTGGTTACTCAGTTTGAAGAAGCCTGGAACACAATGTGTGTCTGGTTTACTGAAAGCGGATATGAACCCGGCGATGGTAATCCATACGAATACTATTACTGTGATCCGGAAAATCATCCCGAACATAAATTTGTATTGGATATCTGCATCCCGGTGAAACCGTTATGATTTACGGGTAAAAGCCGGATTTAAAAACTCCGGCTTTTACTCGACATTTATTTTAGTCCTTTGACCATCTGCTATCACAATGTAGATTCCAGGTTTCAGACTGGATGTCGGGTCTACCCTCAATCCATTTACAGTATAAATACGCAAATCTTTGGCTCCGGGTACAATTATCCTGCGGTCCATAACGTAGGCCTTAGCAAAAAGAGATGTGGTTTTATCCAATCCATTCACGTAGGTTACGTGTAAAAGTCCTTTTGAAGCCAGGTCTGTGGTATCCCAATAGAGACCTTTATTTGCATCAATCACCTGGCTCTCCATGGTTGGAGTTCCGGCAAAAGTCACAACATTCTGGAACAACTGTATACTGTCACCAATAGCGGGCGTCCATGTACTCCAGTGAAGACGGATGGTGCCATTCATTGTGAGTTTGTTGATATTCTGTAAGGTGGTGTAAATCTGTGTTGAGCTAATTCCAAGGTCAACAACGGCATCCTTGGATATAGTAACGTTTTTACCACCAAAGTCAGTTTTTCCTGTTGTAGCTGTTGCAGTGGTTCCCACTTGAAGAGTCGAGCCTGAATCGAAGATGAATGAGCTGTTGGAAAGTGCACCGGTACCAGTGACTCCACTAAGCGTAGCACCACTCTTTACGTTAAGAGCACCAGTCCCGAGTTTCACAGTATTGCCACTTATAAAGATTTCTCCAGCCTCGATGGTCGTGTAACCGGTATGGTTGTGCGCACCGGTAAGACTTACCTTGCCGCTGCCAATTTTGACGAAGTTGGAGTTGGCGGTTACAATGCCTGTCCAGCTCCAGTTTGTATCATTACCGAGTCTCCATGTGTTGGTGCCAGAGGCTCCATCATTTGAAAATGATGCCCAACCCCCCAGTTTGCCACTTCCTGAAACCGTACCTATTGTAAAGGTTCTTCCCGTATTCTGAACTGTAGTGTTGTCAGCAATATTAAGTGTTCCATTGGCAAGACCGGTAGAGGCGTCGAGTGTAAATCGTGGGTCGGTATCTTTTGTTCCGAAACTGCCTACTGCTCTGATGGTTCCCTCAAACTGACTCCAGTCATCCTTTATTCGGGTACGGGTGGCAAACCAACCAGAACCTGCAATTACAGGACAATTGATGGTCAGTGTACCTTCACCGGTAACCTTATTGGAGTAGCTTGCATTGTTTACAAGAGTCTGAGTGCCACTCATGCCTTTAGGTACGTGGATTGCATAGTTACTGCTGGTGTTTTCCTGCAAAGTGCCATTTTGAAATTCAACGGTCTTTCCGGGCAACGAGCTTGACACACACTGTACCGTGCCTCCGGCGATTATGAGTCGGTCTATACTGTTATTTGTATTAAGTTTCATCCATCCAGATCCCTTTTTTGTCAGGATAGTGCCACTTATGGCTCTGTTCACAATGAAGTCACCGAAATTGTTAATGACACCACCTTTTTCACCCATCATCTGCATGTATGATCCTTGCGTTACAGTACCTGAAGTTTGCAAAGTGGCTCCGTTCTCAATGATAAACTTCGCGGGCGTCGTAGTAACACCGCCAAGTTGTCCGAGTGCCAGGTTGGCATTGCTTAGAGATGTGACCACCACCGTTCCACCACTGATACGAGTACCTCCTGTGTAAGAATTGTCAGTTGAAATGGTGAGTGCGCCTGTACCGCGTTTGATTAGCTTTGATCCTCCAACGATGGATCCGGTGCCGCTGAAGCTATAGGATGCATTGCCGTCAACAATGATGCTGTCCGCTTCTAGCGAACCCTTCAGTGTAACGCTTTTTTTGCTTCCGGTTGCATCAAAAAGCACTTTGTCACCCGTAACGAAAAATTCAGTTTTAGCCGTGGAGTCGGAGGCAGAAGTGAAGTTCTTTGACAGCGCGAAGTCCCAGATCGCGCTTTCATTGCCATTCCAAATGATAGAGGCTGCCTCGCGGATGTTGGCAATCGTGAGGTATAAGTGGTTATTTGAATAGGAAAGTGATGACTTAAAGCTGGTACCTATACCCTCGATTACGATATTGGAGAGTAAACCTGAAATATTGTCTATTTTACCAAGATCATAAGTTCCTGTGGTGATGTTTTCAATCACGAATTCAATGACAGGTGTGAGGTATTTTGGACCGTACTTCCAGGTTTTAGTCTCGATGGATAGGACCTTTGCATTGATTTTATCTGTTTTGACAGTATCGGTAAGGTCTATCTGAAGACGCGATCCGAAACCAAGCTGTAGAGTGTCGGTCGTGATAGTGCCAATAGCACCTTTTCCTCCCGGACGTATAGTTGCGTTGTAGTCAGCCTTAATGCTTCGAAACTGTCCGCCATTGGAGTTAAGGGTAGTGTGGCGATTCAGCCAAAGGGTTGAGTTAAGTAGTGTACCATTGAAGGTCAGTGTGCCATTCCATACATCTGTGTTCCCGGTGTAGAGTTGTTCCACAGCAGGCAGGATTAGCTCTCCCTCTCCTTGTTTGATCAGGCGCATAGATCCTGCGAAGGCACCCCCGGTTACAGTGGTGGTGTAATAGTTGGTGACCGGAGCTAATTTTGCACTGGTTTCAGATCCATTCTGTCCCTGTGTCCAGGAAGGAGTATTGAAAATTACGTTCCATGGACGAACACCGTCTTCTACTGAGATTGTGCTGTTTTGATTCTCATACACAAGCACCTGCTGATCGGCAAGGGTCGCGTTTATGGTGCCACCGTTTGTAACACGTTGACGGTCGGTAGCGACGAGTGCAGGAGGCGCCACTGTGATGCCTTCCATATCTCCAAGGAAATAAGAAGGATGAGGTGGTTGGTTATAGCCAATGGTTTCCCACACCATGGCTTGTCGGTAACCATTGTCATGCCAAAGGGTTGGAATGCGAAAGGTAGTTGTATAGTTTGAAGTATAAATACGCATGCCTGTACCATTGCGGATAACGATTTCTTCGCGCCAGTCGCCGAGTATATCACCGCTCATACATGGGTTATTTTTGGAATCATTGTTCATATTTCCGGAATTGGACAGGAATATACGGCCTACGCCCGGTTTGTCAATCTTCGGTGACTTGGCTGTACCCGGACTATCCAGTACTTCGTCCAAAAGATCTCCATCCCAGTATATGCGGAAGTTAAGGTTGCTCCATGTGATGAAATTTTCAGCTGTTATTTCGCTGATGACCTTGTCGGCCACAGAGCTGATGAAACCGGTGTTAACGGAACGTCCCTCGCATCCCGGGTAGCTGTTGGAAAAGTTACCCATTAGCGCACGGCCATCATCGCTTGTTCCCTGCGAACGGAAATAAATTTCGGATGTCGTGGCGTTTCGGAAGTTCATGTTGGGGGAAGACTCGTTGCAGGTAAATTGTTCCAGCCCCCGGCGATATGGGTCGAGGTCTCCGCAATGTTGAGCGTCTCCATGTCCCAGGCCGACAGTTGAAAGGCCTTTGCCGTTGTCATCTATTGTCATGGAACCGAACATAATTTCGTCGCGACCGTCCATATCGACGTCCTGAATTGCAAAATTATGGTAGCCCTGGCCGAACCATGGGCTGCTTCCAACGTTGTTGGTCCATAACCAGCGCTGTGTAAGTTTGTGTGTTGCCGGGTTCACATCGAAGGCTGCGAATTTATGACGAGAGTAGGTGCCACGGCCAAGGAATACAGATGGCTTTTCCCCGTCAAGATAAGGCGCACCGAAGTAGTGTTTGGTGGCACGGTGGCCGCCATCACCGTCTTTTCCCCAAACTGCCAATGAATTCTCGCCTGTTTCGTAGCGCTTAAGCGGATAGTTAATCCAGCGTTTATCGTTATCGCCGATGGTGTATGGTTCACCGGTTTCACCATTAATATACAGGAGATATTCATTGCCAACACTGGTGTATTGCGTATTGCTAACCGTACGGGAATCATATGTCGGATTGTCACCAATAGTCACCGTAGTTCCGTCTGCTTTATGTATAATCATGTTGTCGGCACCGCGCATTAACACCTCGGCCTTGCCATCAAGGTCCCAGTCGAAAGCGATCGCGTCCCATTGTTCATCCGGGCCGGCCTGTAAGTTAGGACCTAAATCTATCCACCAAAGGCGTACGCCCGCGAGAGTAAGTATTTCAATACGGTTGAAACGGGTTGTATTGCTGATAAGGTATCTGTCGCCGGTGTAATTTCGTTTGCAAATAAGTTCAATCTGCCCATCACCATTAATATCGGCAGGCACCACATCATTAAACTCATATTCTGATGTAGCATTAATTCCTGCGCGGTCTGTAGCAGTTTGGGCAGCTATATCCAGATATCCGGTGGTGAAACCGGTCAGAGAGTAGGTGTCGGTGCCGCTCCAACGTGATGAAACCGCGCACTTTGTTCCTTCAACACCTTTTACCACAGGACTAACCTGGTATCTGGTAGTAGCATTTCCCGTAGAATGCACATAATTTGAAACCCTTAAATTAGATGCAATTTTATTGCCATCTGCATAGAGGTTGTAGGTAACATCATAATATTCTTCACCCAATACACGCCAGCTGATGAAGTTCCCAACGCCGTTTTGAGCTACCGTGGTAACCAGACCACGGTCGAGTTTATCAACTTTACGTTGAGCGTTTATACTGTTTGTTGTTCCGGCAAATAGTAGTGAAATAATGATAATATTTCTGAACAGAGAATGCATTTTTTTGAAAATTAAGGTTATATGAGAAAGCGTTATTGTTTTTGCCTGTACTCAATTTATTATTTTTTCAACAGTTTATCTTGTTACAAATGTACCGTCGTCCTATATGACGAAAGTTGGGTTTATGATATATTTTCAATAAAAAATGATATTGTATTGTTTAGTTATTAATCTGTTTTTTTTTGTGTTAGAGTCAATATTTTAATGTACTAAAGTATTCAAAAAGCTTCATTTCTGAACAAGGTGAATAATAAATACAAAGTTATTCTTCGATATTAAATTATTATTCAGTTGCATAAACTTTTTTTGGCGCACTATGTTATTAATGTATATGTCTAATTTCTATAGATTTTGGAGTGTAGAATTATTCTGGCGGCACATAGTCATTACTTCATTTCTCTTTTTGAAACCGGGTATTGATAACAGGCAGAAACCGGCGGAGAATTAATTAAAATTCGTTCCAGTCAGAATATATGTTTGCGAAATATGTTGTATAATATAAATTGCTAATGGAAAATATTAATAATAATAATTACTTTTGTGTGCCCGAAAAAAACAGGTTTTTAATTAACTAAATATTTAATTCCTTCCCCGGGATTTATATTTCTTAAATAAAAGTGAAAAAACAGAAGTGATAAACTGTCAGTATTCTAAGATTCTTTGTTGCATGCAGCGGGGATATTTATTCAGATAAGTATTAATAATAAATATAACAACTATGGAAACCGAATTGGAAAATCAGGTAAAAATGCTTGAGAAACAACTTAGTAAGTTAAAAGGAAATCAACAGAAAGACCAACTTTCTATTGTTGTATTTTCGGGAGATCTGGACAAAATCCTGGCAGCAATGATAATATCTACCGGAGCAAGAGCCATGGATATGGAAGTGAAGCTATTTTTTACATTCTGGGCTACAGCGATGCTGAGAGATAAAAACAAAAATGTCAAAGGCAAAGATCTGATGTCAAAAATGTTTGGTTTCATGTTGCCAAAAGGGAGCACTAAGCTAAAGTTATCCAAGATGAATATGTGCGGTATGGGCACTACAATGATGAAAAATCTGATGAAGAAAAAGCATGTTGCCTCCTTGGAAGAAATGCTTGCAACCGCAGCGGAACTTGGTGTTGAGATTAATATCTGCCAGATGTCAATGGATCTTATGGGTTTCAAAAAGGAAGAAATGATAGATTATCCTGGTCTTAAATATGTTGGAGTCGGAACATATCTGGCTGATGCAGGTGATAGCAAAGTTCAATTATTCATTTAAAAATATATAGTCATGACAACAGAAGAATTAAATGCTTTAAAATCAGATAGAGTGATTGACGCCAGAGGTACTGCGTGCCCGGGTCCGCTATTGGCAGCAAAAAAGGGAGTATCAGATTTAAGTTCAGGACAGATAATGGAAGTACTTTCATCAGATGAAGGAACATTGAGTGATATTCCAAGATGGTGCAACAAGATGGAGTATGATTATCTTGGACACATCGAAGAAGACGGCATCTACAGATTGTTCCTGAAAAAATAAAGGTATGGTTTCTGCAAATCAGCCTAGAATTCTGGTCTTTTCCACTGAAAAGGTTTCAGATCCGGCAATTGACCTGGCGGGATTATTAAAGAAACACTATCCGTTTACAGTATATACCATAAGTGTACCTTGTTCAAGCTGCATTAAACCACGATGGATAATGCATGCCTATGAAAAAGGGTTCGACGGAGTTTTTATTGCAGCCGACGGTACAGATTGTTCATATGGAGAGTCTTGTGGTGAAAAGACATCACAAATTGTTACTGCAACTCACAAAATTATGCGTGAGAAAGGATTAAAACCCTCACAATTAAAAATGGCTGCAATTTGTTCAGTATGTGCTGAACCTTTTGTCAAGCATATTACCGGTTTCATGAAGGAACTGGAAAAATTGAAACAGGGATAACCCAAAGATCAATTGTAATGAAAGAGAAATTTGACATATATGATGTTCTTGTCATAGGTGCAGGTATAGCAGGAGAGGAGTCTGCATTAAAACTTGCTGATATGGGATTTAAAGTTGCTCTTGTTGAAAAAGAGCCATCTATAGGCGGTAAGATGATATTGTTGAGTAAGGTTTTCCCGACTCTCGACTGTGCTGCATGTATAACTACTCCCAAAGTATCTGAAACCGCACGCCACCCGAATATTCAGGTTTTGACAATGACCGAACCCGAGTCCATCACAAAAAATGAGGATGGGAGTTTTAGTGCAGTTTTACGCCAACATCCGAGATATGTTGTCGAGAAAGACTGTACAGGATGTCAGGAGTGTGAAACCGTTTGCCCTGTCATTGTAAAAGATCAGTTCCAGTTTGACATGGTTGGTAGGAAAGCAGTATATATACCTTTTAATATAGCAAATCCAAGAGTTGCACTAATCGATATTGATAATTGTATCCTCTGTGGAGCCTGCGAACAAAAATGCCCTTCTGACTGTATTGATTTCACTCAGGAAGAAGAAATACTGAATTTAAAAGTCCGTTCAGTCGTAATTGCCACCGGTTTCAACCTGTTTGATCCTAAAAAAATCGAAAGATACGGATACGGCTCTTACAGCAACGTTATTACTTCCATGCAGATGGAGAGACAGCTTGCTCCGACCAGACCTTTTAATAATATACTCAGGCCAAGCGACGGGAAAATTCCTGAAAAAATTGCCTATATATTTTGTACAGGTTCAAGGGACCATACTATGGGAAACCCGATTTGTTCGCAGGTTTGTTGCATGTATTCTTCAAAACAGGCACAGCTGCTTATGGGTGCATTGCCAATGGCCGATATTACTTTATATTATATTGATGTCAGAGCATTCGGCAAAGGTTTCAACGAGTTCTATACTCAGACAGCTGATATGGGTGCAGCATATGTCAAAGGAAAGATTGCCATGGTTAGTGAAAAAGAAAACGGCAATTTGATACTGCGATACGAAAATTTCATGACTGGTCAGGTAACCGAATCTGAACATGATCTGGTTGTACTTTCAGTTGGTCTTCTGGCAAATCCTGCTATTAAAAAAGGTGGTAAATAAGTCATAATAGCGGCACCTAGTGTAAG
>CAZCWK010000067.1:2339-11565 GCA_964502355.1 uncultured Bacteroidales bacterium | reverse complement strand
AATATCACCTATAAGAATACTATAAATCTGTCCAACTTATAGGGGGTTGGCACATGTTGATGTAAAGAGTAAAGAGAGTTCCCTTAATAATATTATCCATAAATTAAGAATGATATTTGAAGAAGATAAAAGTCTCAAAATTGAAACCTATCCAAAAAAAGGTTACAGAATAACGAACAGTAAATTTACGAATCAAACCAAATAACTTAATTGATTATTTTAGTATTTCATCGCGATGAATTAGTCAACTCATCGTGATGAATTGACTAAATGTCTGCTTAAGTTTTTCGGTTCAGCACGCTGAATCATTCAAATGTCTGCTTATGTTGTACGGTTCAGCGTGCTGAAATTATAATTTGATCCACGACGACATCTTCATCCAAAGCTTTGATCCTGATGATATGTTTGCCCGGGATGATATTTTTGAAGTATGATTTTCTAACAGATTGATTACGAAGTACATTTTGTTTCCACTCTTCGCTTCTTCCTGTAGTTTTGATATTGTGGGTTTCTGGAGCAGAGCCGTCCAGACTGGTTTCAAACCTGATATCTCCGCCATCAACAGCATGCAATGGCAGTAAATAAAATGAAACCTCAGCGTTTCCATTTACAGGAGCCTGAAACCTGTATTCGACAGTTTCACCTTTTTCAAGTTTAATGGCTGAGCCACTGTGACCCAAGCCTGAAACCTTTTGTCCGGGTTTCGCGCTAGAAGCATTGATAGTAATACTATATCCGGTATCTGATTTGCAATCAGGTAGTTTTACAGCTTGGGAAATTTCATTTGATATTTCCTGACTTCTCAGTATTACTCTTGGAGTTTTTATCGGTTTCGCCGATATATTTTTAAATATTTCAGGTAGTACGGGAGCTGAAAAAACATTCAAATCTCTCGGATGGCTTGACATCATCAGGTCCCATTTACCATTGCTCATTTCCTTGCAATAGTAGTTTGTAAGCCTTTGGATCTCATTATATGCGAACCATGAGGCAGATGCACAATCTTTGGCAAAAATGGTATCAGTCAGTACTTTCTGTCTTGAAAGCTGGGCGTATAACAGCTTCTGGTTGAGTAAAGAGGCTCCATAGACAGGATATGAAACCAGCTGATAATAAGCTGCTCTTTTGGAAGCCGGTATCTTCTCTTCGATCACTCTTACACGATTTTCAAGAGTTGTGTATTTGTCTATCCTGTCCAATGCCTCTTTTTCATTCAGATCACTGTCTATTACAGGTGTCTTGCCTCCGGGATAACCGGGCTCTTCAACTCTGGTCCAAGCCATATGCTCAGGTTTGCGTTGATTGGCAAGTAAATAGTATTGTTGCATTATTTCAGTAAGATATTGCGCGAATTCCGACCCGAATTCTCTCTCCATAAAACTATATAAATGTAAAGCATAGTGAGGGACGTCAGGGTTTTTGGCAATTTCATCTTTGCGGAGGCCAGGAGGATTTTCATGATTGTTTACAATTTCGACTTCGCTGGGCTTGCCTATATTCCAAGCAAGATCAAGGAAATATTCAGTTAGGTATTCGGCTGGTTTGATGTCGCCAACATTTAAAACCCACAGTTTTTGTGCTCCATTTTGCCATGCTCTTGTCATTTCATAATTGATCAAAGCAGGAGATGTGCTCGCAAGCCATAAATAATCGTGAGGACGTCCCCAGTAGGATACATGGTAATAGACTCCAGCCCCTCCCGGCCTTTTTTGTTCCTCCGGATTACTCAATCTTGAGATATATCCGTAGTTGTCATCACACCAGACAAGAGTTATGTCCCCGGGCACCTGAAGCCCCGAATCATAAACATCCAGTACTTCTTTATATGGTATAAAGACCTGTGGGATGTCTTTTAATGGTTTGCCGATTGACTTTGCAAGCATGTTTCTCTGATCGGTGATGACTTTTTGCAGTAATTCACGACTTTCATCCACAGTCTTTGTCCCGAGCATTTTGCCATCATGAAGCCCTCTCATGCCAATCGTGTAAATCGCCGGAGTGTTTTTCGTTGAATCCACTCTTCTGCTCCAGTAATCAAGTACTTTCTCAGAATTGGTATTGTAATTGTATTCCCCGAATTCTGCAGTTTTCCATTCATTGGCAATATTGCAAAGCAATGGCTCGCAATGTGAAGTACCGATGTATATGCCATATTTTGCCGCTGTCTCATAATTGCCGGGGACCAGATAAAACGGCTTCGTGCATTCGTGCATGGCAGGCCAAAGCATATTAGCCCTCAGTCTTAGCAATAACTGACAAATTCTTTCATAAGCTTTCGGGCCTATTGTCCCTTTAGGACTACCCGGAGCAAGTGTTTCCGATGCCCATGGCATAAGCCCCCAGTCCTCATCATTGAGAAATATTCCTCTGTATCTGACTGAAGGATAGGTTTCAATAACTTTATCGGTCTGAAAGTAAACATTGCTTTGTTTGACAGGCTCAGCGTCAGCCCACCATTTCCACGGTGAAACCCCAATCAACCGTGAGATTTCCAGAAGGCCATAGGCTGTACCGTGATCATCACCACCGGCAATAACTAATGCTGTGCTTTTATTTGTCTTGACCACCTGTATTCTGAAGGACTCCGGATGCGCAAACAATGTATCTACCGGCACTTTGTTTTTCTTCAGGTAGCGGTCGAACTTCTTATTTTTACCAATGGTCCCGGCAATCAGGCAGATTTCAATTTTATCAAACTTCTTGTAATCAGTGCTTATCTTAAGTGCTGACCCGGTCACATCTTTAACGTCTTCACTGAGCATTTCCAGTGCCGGTGAAACCGGATCGCCTGTGGGTGTAGCCAAAATCAAAGGCACAAAATTACCATCACGTACTATCGGTAATTCGCCGGCAAGTGTATATGCGCTGATTGTCAAAAAAGAAATCAGAAAAAAGAGAATCCGTCTGTACAAATTATTCATGAACTATTTTTAGATCTTACAGTCCGCTGAAATCAACTTTATCAAACAGTAATGAAGGTATCTGGTTGGAATTATTATAACGCGGATCATTGCCAATCTCAGCAATGTTATTCCATAGAGTTATCATATTTCCTGTGATGTTCATTTCAGTTACCGGCTGTGTAAGTTTGCCGTTTTCAATCAGAAAGCCCTCGATACCAAATGAAAAATCACCTGAATTCTGATTACAGTTACCTCCGTTGAAACCAGTCACAAGTATACCCTTTTCAAGTGTCGAGATCATTTCTTCCATGCTCCTGCTACCCGGCTCAAGTACCAGCCTTGAAGGCCTGTTGATAGTCTGGGGTATACCAAGTTTTTTGGAATTATAAGTATCAATAAAATAGGTTTCAAGGACACCTTTATTGAAAATATACATTCTTTTAGTTGCAACTCCTTCAGTGTCAAAGTATCTTGAACCTATGCGGTGTGGTGCATGCGGCTCGTCAATGATGGTAATCTTATCGGAAAGCACTTTTACACCTTTTTTATCAAGCATGAAGGAGTTTTTCTGTTGTATTGAGGCTCCATTAAGAGCAGACAAAACCGGAGATAGTATTCGCTCACAGTTCAGATTATCGACTATCATCGGATATAATCCTGAAGCGACTTTCTTCTGCCCTATTTTGTTTAGTGCCCTTTCGAGAGCTTTCCTGCCAATGCCTTCTTTTTTAAGTTCTTTGAAACTCAAAGCCTGGTCATACCAATAGGATTCCGGTTTGGCATCTCCTTCGCCTTTAACAGTCACGCTAACTGACAATGCAAAAAAGCTGTTTTCGCTTTCGCCTTCAAATCCGTTGCTGGTGATGATATAACTAAATGAGCATCCGTCATTCCAGCTCGACTGAACAGAAATGATCCTGGGATCCGTGCCAAGTATTTCTTCTGCAGCTGATTTTGCTATCGAAAGCTTTTCGTCGGGACTGATTTTGGTGAAAGCCTCATCAAAAAGATCGAGTGATTCCCCTTTTCCTTTGTAATATAGGGATGGATCAGGCAATTGGCGGTATTCATCAACGGCCAGATATCTGATAGATTCAATGGCGTTTTCGATAAATTTACCTAACTCCTTTTTTTCAAGTCTGTTGGTAATGAACGATCCGTACCTGCCATCAACGTAGGCATTAAAAACAAGTTGATTTTCAGAAGACTGCTGTAACTTATCAAGTTGCTTGTCCCTGATTTCAAACTCTGTGTCCGAGCCGGTGTAAACGGCTATCCTGACTGATTGACAACCTTTATCAAGGCCGTATTTCATGGCCCATCCGGCCAGATTTTTATATTCTGATGAAATCATTTGATTAGTGTTGAAGTTAACTTTGACCACCCACTGTCAGCTTACTGACCAGTGCCGAAGGCATTCCACAGGTTACAGGGCAACTTTGTCCATCTTTGCCGCAAGTCCACGTACCATTATCCATCTTATAATTGCTGGCAACCATGGTCACATCTGCCAATGCTTTTGGCCCGTTTCCTATTATATTAATATCCCTTATGGGTTGAGTCAGTTTGCCGTCTTCGATAAGATAGCCTGCCTTAACAAAAAATGTAAAGTCGCCTGCTCCGATTTGTACCTGTCCGTTAGTGAAGGTTTCGACGAAAACGCCTTTTTTAATTGACGAAATCATTTCTGCTTCAGTTGAGTTCCCGTTTTCCATATAAGTTGCTCTCATCCTTGGTATGGGTACGTTTCGGAATGATTCTCTCCTGCCGTTTCCGGTGGGTTGTACTCCGTAATGCTTTGCACTTATCCTGTCATGGAGATAAGATGTGAGTATGCCTTCCCTGACTATATATGTTTTTTGACCATCATTGCCTTCGTCGTCGAGATTTACTGAGCCACGATTGAAAGGTATGGTTCCGTCATCTATTACATTAATGAAGTCACCGCAAATCTTTTTGTGTAGCTTGTCTGAGAATATCGAAATATTCTTTCTGTTGAAATCGGCTTCAAACGCATGCCCAATGGCTTCATGCAGGAATATGCCGGAGCCTCCTGAACCAAAAACCACCGGCATTTCTCCGCCTTTTGGCTTTTTGGCTTTATACATGATTGCAGTTCTGTCAATGACTTCTTTGGCTATTTCATCCAGCAGGTCTTCTGTCAAAAACTCAAATCCAATCCTGTAGGAACGGGATGCGTTGCCGTTTTCATAGACTCCGTTTTCGAGCATTATACAGGTCGCTGACATTGATGCCATCGGTCGGTAGTCATAATACATCACTCCTTCGGAATTCACAAACAGTATATGTGATGATGCATCGTTAAGTCCTACCATGACTTTATTTACCCTGCTGTCAAGAGAGAATATCTTGTCGTTGAGTTTCTGAACAAATGGTATTTTGCTCTTTATCCTGACGTCTTCCCATGATTTGTCAAGCGCATAGTAGTTTTTTGCCGGTATCTTTTGACCGAGATTGTTTACCGGAGTACTACCTGTTTTGGAAGCTATTCTTGCGGCTGTTCTTGCAGCATTTATCATATCCTCCATTTTAGTGTTTTCTACAAATGCATATCCCGTCTGGTCACCTGAGATAACTCTGACTCCCACTCCATAATCTATTTCAGATGATGTGGCATTTACTTCGCCATCTCTCAGTGATAGTGAATTGCTGAAAGTATGTTCAAAAAACAAATCTGCATAGTCTCCTCCTTTTTCGAGTGCTACGGCAAGTATTTTTCTTACATCTTCTTCGCTTACTCCAAAATGGGTCAGCATTTTATCCATTTGTTTACCTTTTTCTTTTGTGGAACCCAGCATGTTTGGCGCTATCAATGCGCCTGCCAATGCCAGACTTCCTGTTTTAATAAATTCTCTTCTGTTTATGCTCATTTTGATAATACGGATTATGTAGCACAATTTTTAACCCTGCAATTTATAAAATAAATGCTTTCGGTGAAACCGGTAATATCCGATTCTTGCCTGAATAAAATATTTGTACTACTTTTGCGGCCAGTTGATGGTTCTGTAGTTCAATGGATAGAACGGAAGTTTCCTAAACTTCAGATTCGGGTTCGATTCCCGGCGGGACTACTCTCAATAATGCCAGCCTAATAATGGCCATAGATATTTCCGGTCATTAGTTTTAAGCCTTCTGGTAAAATCACTCCTCTCTTCTTTTAAAATTATTACTCACTAAAAATCTTTTTAGTGTCCACTTTTCCGGGCTAGTACAATATGCTGGTAAAATTTTAGCCAAATTATAAAACGTTTTTTGGCCAAATTATAAAACGTTTTTTGGCCAAATTATAAAATTGAACATCTTTTTATTTGTAATATCAAGTAAATCAAATACCTTTGAGATAAATGAAAACATTGAAAGATGACAGTGGTTTATAAAAAAAGAATAGCAGATCAGATGCTTTCAGACAAATTGGAAGCCATGGGTGCTGTATTGATAGAAGGCCCTAAAGGTTGTGGGAAAACTACAACTGCAGAACAACAGGCTAAAAGTATCTTATATATGGATGATCCTGAACATTCAGCTCAGTATATGCAAATGGCTCAAACAAATATCCGGTTTCTTTTACAGGGAAATACGCCGAGACTGATTGATGAGTGGCAGATTGTTCCAAAATTCTGGGATGCAATTCGTTTTGAAGTAGATCATCGTAATGATGACGGGCAATTTATACTTACCGGCTCTGCTGTTCCACCAGAAGGAAACGAAATTCACCATACAGGTACTGCAAGGTATGGGTGGCTAACCATGCGCCCTATGAGTTTATGGGAGTCAGGCGATTCAAATGGAAGCATAAGTTTAGGAGAATTATTTCGTTCACCTGAACAATTTGGAAGTTCTTGTGAAATGTCGATTGAACAATTGGCGTTTCTTGTTTGTAGAGGTGGTTGGCCTAAATCAATTTTCAAGAAGTCAGAAAAGGCGGCTTTGACCCATGCCATAGAATATTATGAAGCCATCACCCGCTCAGATATTTCCCGGGTTGATAATATTCAGAGAGATGAAGAACGAACCAAAAGATTGATGCGTTCTTATTCCAGGCATCAGGGGACTCAATCCAGTGTGCAAACTATACTCGCTGACATTACTGTTAATGAGACTGTAGAAATTAGTAGTATTACTATCATGTCCTATCTAAATGCATTAAGAAAGATCTTTGTAATAGAAGATATGCCTGCCTGGAATCCAAATCTTAGGAGTAAAACAGCTATCCGAACTTCAGATACACGCTATTTTGTTGACCCGTCTATTGCTTGCGCTGCATTAGGTTTGGGTCCTTTGGATCTGGTAAACGACCTGAATACCTTTGGCCTATTTTTCGAGACAATGTGTGTTCGCGATTTACGTGTTTACGCAGACGCTCTGGATGGCAAAGTTTACCATTTTCGTGACAAGAACGGATTAGAATGTGATGCGGTCGTACATCTTCGTAACGGTTCTTATGGTCTTATAGAAATTAAGCTCGGAGGTGAAAACCTTATTGAGGAAGGTGCCAGGAATCTAATATCGCTTAGTGAGAGAATTGATACTACAAGAATGAAGTCTCCGGCTTTCAAAATGGTTCTGACAGGAGTAGGCTCATTTGCATACAAACGAAAAGATGGTGTTTATGTTGTGCCTATAGGATGCTTGAAAGTTTAAGCGAATAAAAAAACAGCAAACATATTGTTTTTATTTCCCGACTTTTTTGATTCTGCCTGTGTCTCTGAATTCTTTTGGAGTCATGTTGGCTTTCTGCCTGAAGAACGTTGAAAACTGTCCGGGAGTATCGAAGGTAAGTTCGTAGGCTATCTCTGAAACCGAAAGATTTGTATTGAGTAGCAGGTCTTTAGCCTTTTGCAAACGTATCTGCAACTGGAATTGTGCAGGCGATATACCAGCGTATTTCTTAAATGCTTTCCTGAACCATGAGTATCCCAAACCCAGCTGATTAGCTATTTCAGCAGGAGAAATCGAATTGCTTATGTTATCTCTGATCAGGATTCTGGCCTGATTTATCTTGTCAACAACTTCTTTGTTTGAGAACAGAATATTCTGGTTCTTAAAGTACAGAAGCCCCAGCATATGTCTGACTATACTTGATGCAACTTGTTGGTAGCCCGTGGCTTCACGCTCAGCATAATCGATAATGGATTTATAAAACGAAATAAACTCATCATCAATACCAATCTTAAATACCGGATTACTCAAACTGAAGAAACCGGACTTCATCATGTTCCTGACGTTTATCCCGTCAAATCCCACCCAGTACTCATCCCAACCGGTATCAGGGTCATAGCTGTAGTTATGCCATTCGCCGGGAAACAACAAAATGATAGTCCCTGCACTTATTTCCTGCCTTGAGCAATGAGCAGATTCGAATATACCCTTGCCGTTTACTATAAATAATAATTGAAATTCGTCGAGTATCCTGCCTCTTTTCGTATTAAATGTGTACAGACTGGGGTGAATCGAGAGATATGGATTTACTTTTGATGGCGGTATGGTTTGAAAGCCACACGTTGTCAAAAACAATCCCCAATCCCTGTCTCTGTCGTTTACAGTTAAATAATTGAAATGGTTAACTTTCTTTATTTCCATGGCGGGTACTTCCTTAATTAATGAAAGTAAATTTCTGAGGTCAAATTTATACGTTTTTTTGTCAATTTTCTTATTACACTGATTATTCAATGATTTATTTTTGTTGTGAATAAATGTACTTTTGTACACTTATTTTTTATTTTAGATAATTATTTAAAACTGTATGAAGAATAAAACAGTTGTTGCTTTAATTGCATTCATCATATTTTCGGTTTCCACATTTGGTAAAAATGCTGGTTATTTTAATGATAAAGATCTGACTTTGGTTGGTGCTTATTATTATCCTGAGCATTGGAATCCTGATCAATGGGAAAGAGACCTCAAAAATATGTCTTCATTGGGATTTGAGTTTACTCATTTCGGTGAATTTGCATGGGCGCAACTTGAGCCAAAAGAAGGTGTTTACGATTTCGGATGGCTTGATAAAGCTGTTGAGCTGGCAGGCAAGTATAATCTGAAAGTCATTTTGTGTACTTCTACGGCTACGCCTCCGGTATGGCTTACCAGAAAATATCCTGAGATACTTATTACAAATGAGAATGGCACTACGCTTGACCATGGTGCAAGGCAGCATGCTTCTTTTGCTAATCCTGTTTACAGGGAGCTTTCTCTCAAAATGATCGAACAGCTTGCAAAGAGATATGGTAATGATAAAAGGGTTATCGGCTGGCAACTTGACAATGAGCCGGCTGTTCAGTTTGATTATGGACAAGCTGCTCAGC
>CAZCWK010000067.1:0-2329 GCA_964502355.1 uncultured Bacteroidales bacterium | reverse complement strand
TGCTTTGGGATAAAAAGTATTGATGATCTTAATGCAGCCTGGGGTACTTCTTTCTGGAGCCAGAACTATTCTGATTTTGAAGAAATCAATATCCCAAAGACTTCTATGGTTTTTATGAACCCTCACCAGATACTTGATTATAAAAGGTTTGCCGCATCGATGACAGCTGATTTTCTTGATCTGCAGGCTCAATGCATTAAAAATTCAGCTTCTGACAAACAATTTGTAACGACCAACTATATTCCTAATTATGAAGAAGGACATATTGGTCTTTGCAAAAATCTGGATTTTCATAGCTACACGAGATATATGGTCTTCGGAGATGATACCGGTGTAGGCAGGCAGGGATACAGAGTCGGTGACCCTTTGAGGATTGAATATGCTAATGATTTTTTCAGACCGATCGATAATGTTTACGGAGTAATGGAGCTTCAGCCCGGTCAGGTTAACTGGGGAGAAATTAACTCGCAGCCTCTTCCGGGTGCTGTAAGGCTTTGGTTATGGAATGTTTTTGCAGGCGGCAGCGACTTTACCTGTACTTACCGTTACAGACAGCCTCTCTACGGAATGGAACAATATCACTCGGGTATTGTGGGCACTGACGGCGTAACTTTAAGTTTAGGCGGCAAGGAGTATTGCACTTTTATAAAAGAAATCAATGCGCTCAGGAAAAAGTATAAGCCTAAAGAAACCAAACCTGCTTCATACAAATCGAGATATACGGCTATCCTCTTTAACCATGAAAATGCATGGAGTATTGACAGGCAAAAACAAAATAAATCCTGGAACACTGAGAAGCATATTATGAATTATTACAGAGCTTTAAAATCATTTGGTTCTCCTGTTGACGTGATCCGTGAGGATGATGATTTCAGCAAGTATCCGTTTATGATTGTTCCTGCTTTTCAGATGATTGATGATGTGATAGTAAAGAAATGGCGTGATTATGTAAACGCCGGCGGTAATATTATCTTCACCTGCCGTACAGGTCACAAGGACAGATACGGAAGGCTTTTCGAAAGTAAGTTTCAGGGGAAAATGTCTGAGCTTATTGGTGCAGAAATGGATTTCTATGATCTTTTGCAACCTGCTAAACCCGGCAAAGTAAGTTTCTCAGATAATGATTATGAATGGTTCACATGGGGAGAAGTTTTCAAACCTTTTAGTGGTACTGAGGTCTGGGGCGCATACAAAGGTGATTTTTATGACGACAAACCTGCGATACTTCACAGAAGCTATGGGAAAGGCACTGTCACTTATATAGGTCTTGACAGCAAGGATGGTCTTCTGGAAAAAGCTGTTTTGAATAAATTATATTCAAAAATGCATGTCGAGCTGATGGATCTTCCTGAGGGTGTATTAGTTGAATATCGTAATGGTTTCGGCATAGCTATGAACTACTCTGATAATACATTTACTTTCCCGTTGAAACCGGGTAAAAAGATTCTTGTCGGCTCTCCCGAAATGAAAACCACAGATGTTTTGGTTTGGGAGGAATAGTTTTGAATTGGTTTATTATTTTGCATGCATAATCTTTTTGCAAGAGACTTTATCACTTACCTGGCACTCCTGCTTCGGATAGTTTTTATTACGGACATTGTCCTGTCTGAGAAAATGATTAATATTGCCGGGAAATGAAAATTTTAAAAATGGTATAAGATGAATGTAATTACCTTTATCGGAGTCCTTGCGGCGGTATTCTCGACTATTAACCAGTTGCCTCAGGCATGGAAAACCATTAAAAGCAAGGACACGCACAGCCTGTCGCTCATAATGTATTCAATGGTCTGGATTGCGACCTCTCTTTGGCTGACTTACGGTATATTACTCAAAGACACTCCGCTGATTTTATCAAACAGCGTCTCCATCATCCCTATCACCTATATCCTCACAATGAAAATCATTAACACCGTCTCCGGCAAAGATGCCCGAATAGACAAAATCATCAAGGGAAACCGGTAATACCTCGCTAAACCAACAGATCTATAAAAAAACAAGAACTGTAATGAAAAAAGTTTTAATATCACTTTCAGCCATATTTCTTTTGGTCAATATAGTTTACAGCCAGGGGTTCACTAAAAACTCCTTAAAGTATAATTTTGGAACAGGAAGATCTGATTTAGGTGAGTTAACAGGTTCCGGTTATTTTGGTGGAATTGGTCATGAGCTGGATATCTGGAAAGACAGATTGAGGTTAACCAATACTATTTCACTTGGCTATTATAATGCCAGAAATTTCTTGGATTCACCAGATGAATTGCATGTTTCTTTAAACTATAAACCCGGTCTGTCATGTGATTTGATCAGATTTAAAGCTTTCTCTTTAACT
>CAZCWK010000066.1:0-12012 GCA_964502355.1 uncultured Bacteroidales bacterium | reverse complement strand
GTCCGTAATGACAGTACGCGGCGGTTTACCTATCATATATTCAAGACGAAGATCAATCGGTCGTTTTCCGTCTTTTTGTTCAAAGATAAATTGCTTGTCTCCTGTGGTCTCTCCAACTACATACATCGGTGAGCGCTCACGATCTGCGACTCTCTTTATATATTCGATATCTTTTTCATTTACGAGCAGCCCCATCCTTTCCTGACTTTCATTGCCAATTATTTCTTTGGCAGACAAAGTAGGGTCACCTACAGGAAGCTGACTCATGTCTATTTTTCCGCCGGTGGTTTCGACAAGCTCTGAAAGGCAATTTAAATGTCCTCCTGCTCCATGGTCATGTATTGAAACAACAGGATTCTCATCAAGTTCTGCCAAAGCACGGATTACATTTGAAACACGTTTCTGCATTTCAGGATTAGCACGCTGAACAGCATTCAGTTCAATACCTGAAGCATATTGTCCGGTATCAACAGAAGATACAGCACCACCACCCATTCCGATACGATAATTGTCTCCGCCAAGCAGAACTACTTTTTGTCCGGGTTTTTGTTCACCCTTCAGAGCATCTTTTTTCTTAGCGAAACCAACACCACCAGCAAGCATTATGACTTTATCATAAGCATATTTCTTGTTATTTTCCTGATGTTCAAATGTTAGTAAAGATCCGCAGATAAGAGGCTGACCAAATTTATTACCAAAATCACTGGCACCATTAGAAGCTTTAATAAGTATTTCTTCAGGAGTCTGATACAACCATGGGCGTTCAGGCATACCCTGTTCCCATTCACGATCCGGCTCAGTCCTTGGGTAAGAAGTCATATAAACGGCTGTACCGGCTATTGGCAAAGAAGCCTTGCCTCCACCAAGCCTGTCCCTGATTTCACCACCAGTTCCGGTTGCAGCACCATTAAAAGGTTCAACAGTTGTAGGAAAATTATGTGTTTCTGCTTTAAGAGAAATTACAGATTCAAAATCCCTGATAGCAAAATAATCAGATGTATCTGCAGTAGCCGGAGCAAACTGTTCGATTACAGGTCCCTGATTGAATGCAACATTGTCCTTATATGCTGAAACCAAAAAATTGGGATTGACAGCAGATGTCTTCTTTATAAGTTCAAACAATGAAGATGGTTTTTCTTCACCATCAATTATATAAACACCTCCGAAAATTTTATGTCTGCAATGTTCAGAATTAACCTGTGAGAAACCAAAAACTTCACTATCAGTTAATTTCCTTCCGATTTTCACAGAAACATCATTCAGATATTCAATTTCATCAGGATTAAGAGCAAGTCCCTCTTTATCACTATATGAAGCTATATCATCAATTTCTATTATTTCTTCAGGAGTTCTGGAAATATTAAAAATGTTCTGATCCAATCCCTGATAAACACGCTGAAGCATTTTGTCATGTTCAGCATCAGCCGAAGAAACCGGGAAAAATTCTTCCATTCTCAGTAAACCATCAATACCAATATTTGTCGCGATTTCAACCGCATTGGTACTCCATGGTGTAATCATTTCTCTACGGGGTCCGATAAAGATACCATCCAGATTTGATGACATTACAGGAGTTGCATCACTGAAAAGCCATTGCAGCTTTTTTAAATCAAATTCAGAAAAAGAATTTAGTGATTGAACAGCAATAATGCTATTTGACTGATTTTTAAAGAATTGTATCATTTTTATTTTTTATTTTCCTTAAGCCGCAAAGATAGTGAAAAAATTGCATGACTCATTAATGACTTTAGTAAAGGACGGGGTATAGTTTGGTATTTTTTTTACAAATTTGCATGGTCAATTTTGCATTCAGCTCCTTAAATCAGCCAAAATTCAAATCTTACACTTAACAAACAAATTACCAAAGCTATGTACATAAATATTCCCTTTGTAAAATCGCTTGAGAATTCATCTTTGGAAAATGCCGGAAATATTATTAAAAATGAAGGATTCGAATTTTCAGTTGCAACCGTAAACTGGCCTGATAAATATAAATATAAACCATTGACTATTGTAAAAACTGCAAGAAATGACGATGCAGTTTTCTTTTTATTCAAAGTTGTTGAAAAGTATATAAGGGCTGTTCATGATAAAGATAATTCACCTGTTAATGAAGATAGTTGTGTGGAATTTTTTACAAAAGAAGCTGATAGTGATTATTATTACAACTTTGAGTTTAATTGTAGCGGTACCTGTAAGGCTGCCAGACACTATAAAGACAGACAACACGCTTTGGATTTGACAGAAGAAGAAATGATTAGGATTAAAAGACTTGCCAGTCTGAAAACCAATGGAATTGAAAACACAAATAATCAGTACAAATGGGAGCTGCTGGTCGAAATCCCCTTCTCACTTTTCGGACTAGAAAAAAATAAATTACCTGAAATGATTTTAGGTAACATCTACAAATGCGGGGATAAAACAAAGGAGCCACATTATGTAACATGGGCTCCTGTTATTACTGAAAAACCGGACTTTCACCGTCCTGAATATTTCGGAGAGATTTACCTGAAATAGAAATTTAATCCTGATTTATATTTGACCGGCCGCAGGTAATGAGTAGATTTTTTGACGGATTTATTTATCAAACATAAATTAAATCCGAACAAATTGAATCTGCAATAAACAATGCTTTTTCTGTAAGTTTCAATCTTCCGTTTTCATAAATCAAAAGACCTTTCTTCAGATTTCTTTTAGCATTAAACATGCAATAATATCTTTTGGATATACCAAACAGCCATTCAAGCTCATGCATTATGATACCCTTACTGGTACGCAGTCGTGTCATTATAAAATCATTATACTGAGTTTCACTATCCAGCAACTCAACTTCCCTGACAGGATTTTCATTCATAATACCTGATATATAAGCATCTATTGATGAAACGTTACTTCTTCTTTCAATTCCGTTATAAGAATGAGCAGAAGGTCCTACACCAAGATACCAGGAGCCATCCCAATATGATGAATTATGTTTTGACTCAAATCCAGGTAAAGAAAAATTAGAAAGCTCATACCGGTTGAATCCTTTGGCTTTTAAAGAAGAATTCAAAAGATAATAACACTCTTCCATAAACTCATCAGAAGCCTGTTTTAACTCACCACTCTTAAGCTTTCTGTAAAGCACACTACCTTCTTCCCAACTCAGCGCATATGATGATAAATGACTTACGGGCAACTCAAGAGCTTTATCAATAGATTTTTTAAAACTGTCAATAGTCTGACCGGGCAAACCGTACATAAGGTCAATACTGATATTTCTGAAACCGGCTTCATAACAATCCAGGACGGCCTGTTCTGCCTGTTTTGCAGAATGTCTGCGGTTAATGGCTTTAAGTTCATCGTCATCAAAACTCTGAACTCCTATACTGATTCTGTTAAAAGGAAACTTTCTCAGCATACGGATATATTCAGGAGTTAGATCATCCGGATTTGCCTCAATTGTAATCTCCTCACATTCTGTAACATAATAAGATCTGGAAACAGATTCAAAAATCTTTTTGAAATCATTCTCATTTAGCAGAGAAGGAGTTCCTCCTCCAAAATAAACAGAAAAGAGAGGAGGTTTTATGTCATTCAGGAAATCTGACTCATCATTTATCTCCCTGGTAATGGCATTCACCAACTCGTTTCTCTTTAAAAGCGACGTTTCTGAATAAAAGTCGCAATAATGACATTTGCTTTCACAAAATGGTATATGAATATATAGACCTGAAATGTTCATAACAGCAAAATTAATGATGAGAACTTATGATATTATTAAGACCGGAAAAACAGTCAAACGCTACATAAATAATCATTAATTTTTCACAAAAAAATATGAATTTCGGATAAAAATCAAAGATTAATTTTTTCACTTACAGATATCCTGTCCCTGTATTTTTTAAGCTTCACAGCTTTCGTAACAGCATCGTGGTATAACGGCAGAATACAATCTCTTTTTACAGCCTCATCCAGGAACCTACTCTTCTCATCCACTGATATTTGCGCACAATTATCGACTGCCGCAACACAAATAGGTATTACATGCGGAGCCATAGGAACAACATCACCGGAAAAAGCCACATTAAAATCATTATCAGAAATAAATGAAACTATCTGTCCTTCGGTATGTCCATCAAAAAGTTTCAATTCAAGCCCACTAAACAATTCAGTATCCTCATCAATAAGTCTGAGTAAGTTGCAACGCTCTATTGCTTCCACCACTTTCGGGGCATATGAATCTGATTCCCAAAGAGATGGATTAAAACATAACTGATATTGCTTCTTACTTGCCCAATGCACAGCATTTTTGAAGCAGAGCTCAAATCCTCCTTTATCGTTTAACACTACAGAGCCACCGCAATGATCAAAATGCAGGTGACTGAAAACAACATCAGTTATCTCTTCAGCTTTTACTCCGATTCTTTCCAGTTCTGAAGGCAAGTCTTTAAGATCGTGAAACCTGTAATACTCCATTCCATGTACCTGAGCTATTCCTACTCCGGTATCAAAAATTATTTTATGCCCGTTAATTTCGGCATATAAAGCACGCATTGACAGAGGACATCTGTTTTCCTCATCTACAGGGTACTTTGATGCCCATACTTTCTTTGAAACCATACCAAACATGGCTCCACCGTCAGTAGAAAAAAATCCGGTTTCAAGGGAATGGATTATCATTTTTAAAGAGTATTTTTGCACTACAAAACTAAAAGAAATTACACGAAATTCATCGTATGAGGATACACTTTGTTGCAATAGGTGGTGCAGCCATGCATAACCTGGCCCTGGCTCTTAAAGAAAAAGGAGATACAGTCACCGGATCTGACGATGAGATTTTTGATCCCGCGCGTACAAGACTCTCTGAAAAAGGTTTACTACCCGAATCTATAGGCTGGCATCCTGAAAAATTAACTAAAGATATTGATGCGGTAATTCTGGGCATGCATGCCAGAGAAGATAATCCGGAATTGATCAAAGCCAAAGAACTTGGATTGAGAGTTTTTTCATATCCTGAGTATCTTTACAATCAAACTCAAAACAAAACCCGTGTTGTTATTGGTGGAAGCCACGGTAAAACGACCGTAACTTCAATGATCCTTTTTGTTCTCAAAAAACTTCAGATGGATTTTGATTATATGGTAGGAGCTCAGATTGAAGGTTTCGAGACAATGGTAGGGCTTTCAGAGACATCCAGGATAGCAATTTTTGAAGGAGATGAATACCTGACTTCACCTATTGACCTGAGACCAAAGTTTCATGTTTACCAACCTCATATTGCTGTAGTTACAGGTATTGCCTGGGACCATATCAACGTTTTCCCGACATTCGCCAATTATGTTGAACAGTTTGCTATATTCTCAAAAAAAATTGAGAGAGATGGTAAATTTATTTATTTCGAGGGTGATGAAAATCTGAAAAATATTGCATCAGGGCTTAGAAGTGACCTGACAGCTATACCGTATAAGGAGCATCCTCACCATATAATCGAAGGTAAAACGTGGCTTGACACCAAGTATGGTGAGATTCCGTTAAAGATTTTTGGCAACCATAATCTTCAGAATATTCAGGCTGCCCATTATGTATGCCGTCAACTTGGAGTTGTTGACAAGGATTTTTATTCTGCCATTTCTGAATTCAAAGGAGCAGCTAAACGTTTACAAATAATAAACGAGAACGATGACTGCACGATATTTCAGGATTTTGCTCACTCACCTTCAAAATTGAAAGCTACTGTTTCTGCTGTAAGAGAACAATATCCTGACCGCAGGTTGACAGCATGTATGGAACTTCATACTTTCAGCAGCCTGACTGCAGCGTTTCTTCCTGAATACAAAGATAGTATGCAGGCCGCTGACAAGGCTTTCGTCTACTACAATCCGAAAACTATAGAGCATAAACATCTTGAAAACATAACACCAATGCAGGTTTCACAGGCATTTGGCGGAAATAATATTGAGGTCATAACAGATTCTGCTGTTCTTTCAGAAAAAATCAGGGCGCTGACATTCAGGAATCATAATTTATTGATGATGTCCTCGGGTAACTTTGACGGTATCAATATCAAATCTCTCGCTTATGAACTTTTGGTCTGAATTATGTTGACGGCAAGAGGAAAAAAAAATGAAAACATTGCAGAATACATTCTGTACATGTGGCAGATTGAAGATCAAATCAGAGCTTTTGGTTTCGACATTGAAAAGATACAATTATATATAATTGACAAATATGACCAACCGGCTCAGGTAAAAAAGGAAATCAGGGAATGGTATGAAAGTCTCATCGAAATGATGAAAATTGAAAATGTGATTTCGCAGGGACACATTCAATTAAACAAGAATGTTATTTCTGAACTTGACGACTTACATAACAGTCTTCTGGCATCTCCCAAAGAGTCTTTTTATACAATGAGCTATTACAAGGTTTTACCCCTTATTGTTGAACTCAGGTCAAAAGATGGTAATCATCAATTTGGAGAAATTGAAACATGCTTTAATCTGATGTACGGTATTCTGGTACTAAGACTGAAGAAATCTGAAATTTCTGATTATACTTTAAATGCTGCTAAGCAGATAAGTGAATTACTGAAATTACTTGCATTAAAGTACAAACAGGACAAAACAGAAGGTCTCGATATTGATTGAAAGTGCATTAATATAAATACTAAACATAATATAAGATGGCTATCACATTTCCTTTGGGAGGAATTATCAATGAAGATAAAGAAAAAGGAAAAACTGCAGAGTTTGAATATGGTCTGTGCCTTCCAAAAATTTTTGTAACAGGCTCTAAAGGCCAGCTTGGCAGTGAATTGAGAAAAATCGCCAAATCCTGTAATGATCTGCTGTTTGACTTCACTGATATTGATGAACTTGATTTATGTGACGCTCAGTCTGTTATGGATTATGTCATATCTAGTGGCCCAAAATACATTGTTAATTGTGCTGCATATACTGCTGTTGACAGAGCTGAAGATGAACCTTCCAAATGTTTTCAGGTAAATCGCGATGCTGTTGAAAATCTTGCAAAAGCAGCTGTTGCTGTTAAAGCAAAATTTATTCACGTATCTACCGATTACGTCTTTGACGGAAAAGCTGATAAACCTTACACTGAAGATGATAAAGTTTGTCCGGATTCAGTCTATGGGAATTCCAAACTTGAAGGCGAGAGAATATTGCAATCTACATGTGAGAATTACGTAATTTTACGTACGGCCTGGCTCTATTCAGCATATGGCTCAAATTTTGTAAAAACAATTTTGAGAAAAAGCCAGGAATTACCAAGATTAAATATCGTTAGTGACCAGTTCGGTTCGCCGACTTACGCGAGGGATCTTGCAGATGCAATCATGACAATTATTAAATCAGCAGAAAAAGGCAAATTTGTACCCGGAATATTCAACTACAGCAATGAAGGCATTATAAGCTGGTTCGATTTAGCTGTTGAAACAATCAAACTTGGGAATATTAAGAGATGTGAAATATTGCCGATACCAAGTAGTGCTTATCCTGCCAAAGCGAAAAGACCATCCTGGAGCGTACTTGACAAAACAAAGATTAAAAACATATATGGTATTAACGTACCGCAATGGGAAGATAGCCTTGCGGAATGTATTTCTTTATTGAATGACTGAACTGGAACAAGAAATTTTGCGAAGAAGGACCTTCGCCATAATCAGCCATCCTGACGCTGGTAAAACGACTTTAACTGAGAAACTGCTGCTTTTTGGAGGAGCCATTCATATAGCCGGAGCTGTAAAATCAAATAAAATAAAAAAAACAGCCACATCCGACTGGATGGAAATCGAAAAACAACGTGGTATTTCAGTGGCAACTTCTGTAATGGGTTTTGACTACCATGATTACAAGATTAATATACTTGATACTCCGGGTCACCAGGATTTTGCTGAGGACACATTCCGCACGCTGACAGCTGTTGATAGTGTTATTATTGTTGTCGACGTTGCCAAAGGTGTTGAAACTCAAACCCGTAAACTCATGAATGTGTGCCGCATGAGGAAAACACCTGTAATGATATTTGTCAATAAGATGGACCGGTTAGGTAAGGATCCGTTTGACTTGCTTGATGAGCTGGAAATTGAATTGGGTATTTCTGTCAGACCACTGACCTGGCCGATAAATCAAGGTCCGGATTTCAAAGGTGTTTATAATATACTTGACGAAAACCTTAACCTCTATACACCTTCCAAACAGACTGTATCAGAATCAGTTAGTATAGACAATATCGACAGCATCGAACTTGATGAATATGTTGGAGAAAAAAATGCCGCTGTTCTTAGAAAAGATCTTGAACTTATAGAAGGTATTTATAATCCTTTTGATCCTGAGGAATACCTTAAGGGAGATTTAGCTCCGGTATTTTTCGGTTCTGCACTAAACAATTTCGGAGTGAAGGAATTACTTGATTGTTTTGTCAGGATTGCCCCAACACCAAGACCTGTTAAAACTCAGGAAAGAATTGTAAATCCTGAAGAATCGTCATTCAGTGGTTTTATTTTTAAGATTCATGCCAATATGGATCCTAATCATAGAAGTTGCATCGCATTCCTTAAAATATGCTCAGGTAAATTTGAGAGAAATATAAATTACAAGCATGTAAGGTTTGGGAAAATGCTTAAATTTTCATCTCCCACCGCTTTTATGGCTCAGAAAAAATCTATTGTTGATGAAGCCTTTCCGGGTGACATAGTTGGATTACCTGATACCGGGAACTTCAAGATAGGTGATACGCTTACAAGCGGAGAAGATCTTCATTTCAAAGGTATACCAAGTTTCTCTCCTGAGATGTTTAAATATATCGAAAATGCTGATCCGATGAAATCCAAGCAGTTGAATAAAGGTATTGACCAGCTTATGGACGAAGGTGTTGCCCAGGTATTTACAAACCAGTTTAATGGCAGAAAAATAATCGGAACAGTTGGTCAGCTTCAGTTTGAAGTAATACAATACCGCCTTGAACATGAATATGGCGCACTCTGCCGCTGGGAACCTATAAATCTGTATAAAGCTTGCTGGATTGAAAGTGAAGACCCGGAGGAACTTGAAAATTTCAAGAAAAGGAAGTTCCAATATATGGCTATTGACAAGGATGGCCGTGATGTATTTCTTGCTGATTCAGAATATGTACTAAGGATGGCTCAATCAGATTTTAAGAATATAACATTCCATTTCAGCTCTGAACTTCACCAGTAATTATTTTAAATTATACACTCACGTATATTTTAACCAAAAAGCACGGTCCATCACGGATCGTGCTTTTTACATCTAATACTCTAACCTTACATTAATCACAATGACTCGGATAAAGTTATCTGAATCATGATTTTGTGCATTCATGGTATGAGTCAAAGATATGTTTTGTTTTTTTTATGATGGTGGAAAAATCGGTCAATTACGGGGGTTTATTTGGTAAAAAACAAAAGAAACAGACATATCTGAAAACTTTTAAGACATTTCCATATAAACCAGAGCACTTGAACCAACTATTGCTGCATCGCCTGCTTTAAGTTGAGAAGGCAATACTTTTATCTTGTTTCTGAAAATTGGTAGTAGATGTTCTTCCAGACTTTCACGTATAGGTTTGAATAAATACTCTCCGGCAGCAGTAGGACCACCAAATAAAAAGATAGCCTCAGGGCTTGTATGATGTACGCTATCTGCCAGACCTTGCCCCAGCCATCTTCCGGTTTTTTCAAAAACCTCCAGAGCTACAGCATCTCCTTTTTCGGCAGCATCAAAAATCATTTTAGAATCCAGTTCATTAAAAGATTTATCGGCAAGTAAACTATTTGTAGCATTATCTCTTGCCATTATTTCAAATGCAGTCCTTTTCATACCGGGGGCTGAGCAGTAAGCTTCAAGATGACCTTTGCTCCCACATCCGCATTTACGTCCGTCAGGTATTAATGTAGTATGACCACATTCTCCGGCAAAGCCGTCATGTCCATAAACCATTTTACCATCTACTACGATACCACTGCCAACACCTGTACCTAATGTGTACATGATGAAATTTTTCATATTTTTTGCACCACCATATATCATTTCACCGATAGCAGCAGCATTGGCATCATTGGTAAGAGTAATTATTGAAATATCAGGAAACTTTTCTTTCAGCAAATCTGTAAAAGGTATTACACCTTTAAATGACAAATTTGGAGCATGTTCAATTGTCCCTTTGTAATAATTACCATTCGGAGCTCCAACTCCAATGCCTAAAATCGTGATATCGTCATTAATCAACTTCACTGACTTTATCAAATCTCTTATAGCCTCAGCAAGTTCATTTATATATTTATGTATATCGCCATGGGCTGGTGTCAAAATATTGCTTTTTACAAGAACCTCACCCTCAGAATCAACTATACCAATAGCGGTATTTGTTCCTCCGATATCAACGCCAACAGAAGCTTTTTTCATAATATCAGTATTTAAAAAATTGGTTTTTACTATTTTAATGTTCACAAAGGCAAACAGAACAAAATTAAAAAATTATATAGTTAATTGGTCAAAATGATGCATCTCATTCAAAATAAATTTTTCCTTCTGAACCAGATATAAAGACCAATTCCGACAAGTATCATTACTAACCATGCGAAAATATATCCATATTCCCAGCCTAACTCAGGCATAAAATTAAAATTCATACCCCAGACTCCGGCCAGAAATGTCAATGGAATGAATATTGTAGCTATTACTGTCAACTGTTTCATTATGTGATTCATCCTTACATCATTATTTGCAAGATATAAATCAATAAGTGAAGCCAGTGTTTCCCGGTTAGAATCAAGCATAAGTGTTATTTGCTGGATATGATCATAGGTATCCTTGAAGTAAGGTTTCACTCCGGGACTCAGGTATAATGAATCCAGCATTACCAAACGATTGAAAGACTCTCTGAAAGGCAAAATAGCTTTTTTAAGTCTTGAATAATCCCTTCTGAACAACTGAATTTGCTTGCCGGAATCTTTGTGATCAGCATTAAATTCCATAAGCAGGTCCTCCATATCCATTAAATAATCCTGCATATGCTCGATTACTTCGTAATATGTATCTATTACCATACTTATAAATATGTTAAACAAATAATCAGCCTTCATTTTTCTTAGCTGTCCTATGTTGTCCTGAAGAGATTTATATATTTGTTCAAAGTTATGATCCACTCCTCCTTCTTCAAAAGACAATACATAATCTTTACCAAGTATAAAACACTGATGTTCTCTTGAAAGAGTCATTTTTTCATCGTATGAATAAGCATCCAAAACAGCAAATAATCCCGAGTTGGTTTCTTCAATTTTAGCCAGATGCCTTGCATTAAGAATATCCTGAACTACAGTTATTTGTAAATTAAAAACCGAGCACAGATTTCCTATTGACTCTACATCCTTCAGACCACTTACATGAATCCAGTTAACTTTTCCGGGAACAAGTTCTATCTTTGCAGGATTCTTAACAATTGAAGAATGCAGATTTTCCTGATCAAAAACTGTAAGTCTTATCAACGTCGGATTATCAAAAGATCCGTTATAAGCAAGGCTTTCATAAAGCAGGTTATTCTGCCTTTTTCTTATTTTTTTACCCGTTTTTACAGATAGTCTTTCCATTGAGCTTAAAGTTTAAATTGAAAGATGACAAACCAGGACAAAAATGGTATAAAATTATAATATTTCTTAATTTTGAAGCATTAAAAAAATTATCAGCTGATGAAGAAACCTAATTTGGTAAATCTTAAAACATTTCTTATATCTTTTTTCCTTTTTACATTAATGCCATTCTCATTATTTGCTCAAAATATTGATATTGATATTTTAAAATCCTTAAACAGTGAAGAAGTTTATCCTTTTGACAAAGTTATGTCAGGCGTTTCAAATACGAGTTATATGATAGATATAGCTGTTCCTGCCACAGTTGGACTTACAGGATTGATAAGTCACGATAAAGACCTGTTTTATAAAGGTGTAGAGATGGGCGCAGCAGCATTGTTAAATGCGGCAATTACATATTCTATAAA
>CAZCWK010000065.1:0-12795 GCA_964502355.1 uncultured Bacteroidales bacterium | reverse complement strand
GAACGGTAATAAGTCTGTACTTGCCGGTGTTCCTGAAGGCTTACCTTCTATGATAAAAGCATACAGGATGCAGGATAAAGCCAGAGGCGTAGGATTTGATTGGGATAGAAGAGAGCAAGTCTGGGATAAAGTAAATGAAGAAATTCAGGAACTGAGTCATGAAATTGAAAGAATGGATCATGACAAAATGGAAGCTGAATTTGGAGATATCTTTTTCAGCCTGATAAATGCTGCCAGATTGTATGGCATAAACCCCGACAATGCATTGGAGCGGACAAACTCAAAATTCAGATACAGATTCGATTATCTGGAAAGTAACACAATAGCCAAGGGGCTGTCTTTAAAGTCTATGACTCTGGAGGAGATGGATGTTATCTGGAATGAGGCAAAGGCTTTAGAAAAAGAAAAAGCCTGAAATAAAAAGCTGCACCGAAAAAAATGTTTTTACGGTGCAGTCTGTATGTTATTTGCCTCTTTTTTCTATTTGCCTGAGTAACTCACCTCCCCAATCTCTTTCAGCGATATAATATCTGAACAATTTTTCAGGTGGTAAAATCTTTTTGAACTTGTGGTAATAAGTTTTATCAAGATTGGCTTCCTGTACTCTTATATTAATCATTTCTTCAGTAATTTTCTCGAAATCAGGCATATTTTCGCCTCTGTCATTTTTCTTTGGGTTCCTGTGAAGATTTCTCATCCTGGAATTCAATTTACCCTTTTCTTCCTGTAATTTATTATATACAGGCCAGAATTGCTGAGCTTCATTTTCAGTAAAACATACTCTTTCAGTGAAAAAAGCAGCTCTTTTAGCTTTCATTTCTTCCCATCTTTTTTGACGCTCATCATTTGATTTGTTTGAGTCTGCAAAAACAGATCCAAAACAAATGATAGTTATCATCAAAACAGCTATTCTCTTCATTTGATTTCTATTTTTTATTCTTCAATTAATTTTGGATCAACGTAATACTCAGTAATAGTATAAGTACCGACTGAATTGATCAGATAGTCTTCAGCTGTGATGTCTTGTTTGCCCTTTTTTTGTTCGTTTTTGGCTACTTCAGTCTGAGCACCATTAAAAGATGTTTTTTTGACAATAAAAGTAATGCTGAAGAATAATACTATGAATGCGGCTGCAATGTAAATAATCGGTCGTAAAGTCAGATAAAGGCTTTTTTTCTCAACAGGTTTTTCTGCAACCACTACATCTTCAAATGAGGCATGGTCAATAATATTGCCCATCCTGCCCGCGAAATCCTCAAAGTAACCTTCAGGTACTTTAAATGGAGTTTTGTCTCCGGGCTCATTTAATGTTTGGTTGTTCTGATTCATTTTGTAATTTTTTTGACAGATCTTTTATAAATCATATCATGTATAATATTTTACCTATTAACGTATGTTTGACATTCTTATTTCGAAATGGTTTAATTATGAAATTTCCATTGTCATGTAACTTTCAATTTTTTTGACAGCATAATGATATGAAGCTTTTAATGCCCCTACCGAAGTACCTAATATTTCTGAAATTTCTTCATATTTCAGATCATCATAGTATTTCATATTAAAAATAAGTCTTTGTTTTTCAGGTAAACTCAAGATAGCCTTCTGTAATTTCAATGTAGCTTCGTCACCTGAAAAATACGGGTCACTTTGCAAATTAATAGCCATAATATCCTCAAGGTCAGTGATGGAAGATTGATTCCTTTGTCTTTCCTTATTCAGAAAAGTATAAGTTTCATTGATTGCTATCCTGTAAAGCCATGTTGATATCCTTGAATCACCCCTGAATTGTCCAATATTTATCCACGCTTTCAATAAAGAATTTTGTAAAACATCATTGGCATCATCATGACAAAGGACCATTTTTCGAATCTGCCAGTAGAGATTTTCAGAATATGCAGAAATGAGCTTATCAAAAGCTTTTCTTTTCTGTTTTTCATCCTGAAGCATTTCTACCAGTATTAATTCTTCCTGTTTGTCCATGATAAGTCCTTTAATATCGTATGTGACTCTTAAAACTTCATTAGGTTTATTTAATCTAGGTAATAAACACAAAATAGATGACAGTAGCAGGAGCGGCAAGGAGACAACTATCGATTCTGTCAAGAATACCTCCATGTCCTGGCAATATATTACCTGAATCTTTCACATTGAGGGATCTTTTTATCATAGATTCGACCAGATCACCCCAGGTTGCAAAGAAAATAGTAACCAAGGCGAAACCAATCCATTCAGGCATTGATAATTTTCCGGGAAAAAGCAAATAAATGACTATTGATGTAAGAACTGCTAATAAAGCACCACCAATGGCACCTTCCCATGATTTCTTTGGAGATATTCTTTCAAATAACCTGTGCTTACCAAAAGTAATTCCAAACAAAAATGCCCCTGTATCATAAACCCAGATTATAACGAAAAAAGACAATAAATACAAAGGTGTATAAGTATAAGTCAGATCGGGATTTTCTTCAAAACCAAGCAAACCAAGGAACATTAAGGGGATAGCGATATAAACATGCCCAAAAATAGATAAAGAAATATCTCTGATTGCATTTTCACCCTTAATAAACAGTTCCCTAATTAACACAATTATCATAACCAAAAACCAAAGAGCAGTATATTTCACAGGAAATAAACCGGAGAAGTATAAGAACCCTGTAATAAAAAGGAATAAGCCACCAATGGTACAAAGTGGCTTATTTATTTTAGCATCAGTATTTTTTTCAATTAACTTATAAAATTCCCAAAGTGCTAAACCGGTAATAAGAGAAAAAACAGCAAGATAACCATACCTGCCGATTAGAATTGAGCAAGTTATCAATAAAACATATACAGTACCTGATATAGCCCTGGTGATGATATTTTGCATTAGTTCGGATTATTTGTATTTTCTGAATCTTCTGAATTTTCACCTGACATCAGCCCGATCTTTTCATTGTTATCTAACTCTGTGTTCTGCAAGTCAATTTTCTTTTGTTCTTCCAGTAAAAGCTCTGTCCTGGATGTCCACGGACGTTTTCCAAAAATTCTTTCCAGATCTTCCGCAAAAATAACTTCTTTTTCAACCAAAAGATTGGCTAATTCATTGTGACCTTCAGAATGCTCTGATAAAATAGATTTAGCTCTTTCATACTGAGAGTTAACCAGCGCTTTAACTTCTTCATCTATCTTCTCAGCAGTCTTTTCACTGTAAGGTTTGGTAAAAGAAAATTCATTGGAACCTGATGAATCGAAGTAACTTATATTGTTTAAGTTTTCACTCATGCCGTAATAAACAGTAATTGCATATGCCTGTTTAGTCACTCTTTCAAGGTCATTTAACGCACCTGTCGAAACCTTTCCAATGAATAATTCCTCAGCCGCACGACCACCCAAAGTAGAACACATCTCATCCAGCATCTGCTCCTTAGTAGTCAATTGTCTTTCTTCAGGCAAATACCATGCAGCACCTAATGCTTTACCCCTTGGAACAATAGTAACTTTAAACAAAGGACTTGCGTGCTCAAGCAACCAGCTTATCGTCGCATGACCACCTTCATGAATAGCGATCGACTTTCGTTCAGCAGCAGTTGTTATTTTGTTTTTCTTTTCAAGACCACCTATTATCCTGTCAACAGCATCAAGAAAATCCTGTTTCTGAACCGTCTGTTTGCCTTTACGTGCTGCAATCAATGCAGATTCATTACAAACATTTGCAATATCTGCACCGGAGAAACCGGGAGTTTGTCTGGCAAGAAATTCAGGATCAACAGTGTCATCAATCTTAATAGGACGCAAATGAACATTAAATATTTCACGTCTTTCATTAATATCTGGCAGGTCTACGTTAATCTGACGGTCAAATCTTCCGGCTCTTAATAAAGCTTTATCCAAAATGTCAGCACGGTTAGTAGCTGCAAGGATAATAACTCCACTGTTTGATCCGAAACCGTCCATTTCTGTAAGAAGTTGATTAAGAGTGTTTTCTCTTTCATCATTTGCTCCCATATTCGGGTTTTTACCACGAGCTCTACCTACAGCATCAATTTCATCAATAAAAACTATGCAAGGCGCTTTTTCTTTGGCTTGTCTGAATAAATCTCTTACTCTGGATGCTCCGACGCCTACAAACATTTCAACAAAATCAGAACCGGATAATGAAAAGAATGGTACATCGGCTTCACCAGCGACAGCCTTGGCAAGCAAGGTTTTACCTGTTCCCGGAGGGCCTACAAGCAGGGCACCCTTAGGGATTTTACCACCTAATTCAGTATATTTTGAAGGATTCTTAAGGAAAGATACTATTTCTTCAACTTCCTGTTTGGCTTCAGTTAAACCGGCGACATCTTTAAATGTTATTCGATTATTTGAACCTTTGTCAAATAGTTGAGCTTTGGACTTGCCTACATTAAAGACACCGCCACCACCGCCTCCTCCGGCACCACCTGACATCCTTTTCATAAGGAAAAACCAAAGCCCGAGGAAAAGGAAAATCGGAAGTATATTAATCAATATCGTAAGCAAATAATCTTTATTTTCCTGATAATCAACAGGTATTACCTGACCGTATTTGTTTTCCATATCCTTCATGAAATCAGGAAATCTTTCAGATGATGGTATGGTGACAACTATTTTCGCATCCTGTTTGTTTTTGATTTCTTTTCCGAAAACAGATACGATAGAAGAATCCTTGATAAATGCTTCTACAACATCTTTCCTTTTCTGGACAATCATACTTTCAACCTGACCATTCTTTATATACCTTTCCAGTTCAGTCATTGTGACTTTCTTGAAAGATTGTCTGTTGCCAAAAAAAGAAAATGCCAGAAGTCCTATAAGAATTACAGCATATATCCAATATGCATTAAATTGAAACTTAGGAGGTTTATTATTTTTATCAGAAGGTTTTTTTTCCATTTGCTTTTTTATTTATTATGACGGATAAAACACCGTACAAACTAAATTACATAAATCATACCAAATCGGGAATATCTGTCAATTTGGCATCAGACCATAAATGCTCAAGGTTGTAGAATGCTCTGGTCTGACGTTCAAAGATATGAACCAAAATATTCCCGTAATCCATCACTATCCAGGTTGCATTTTCAATTCCTTCAGAAGCAAAAGGTTTCTCTCCGGTATTTTTTCTGACATATTCCTCTATTGAATCATTAATTGCCATAATATGAGTATTGGAGGTGCCTTCACAAATCACAAAAAAGTCACAAACTGCTTCTATATTAGTCATATCGACCGTAGTAATGTTGCGTCCTTTCTTTTCCTGTATTCCTTCAATAATCTTATTTAGTAATTTTTCTGTTTCATTCATATGTAATAGTGATTGGTATACAAATATCGGTATTTTCCGGATAAAAAATCAGTTCTTGTATTTCAGCCATTTAAATAATTCTTTATAAGTCACCTTTTTCCCATACATAAGGATGCCCGTTCGGTAAATCTTTGAAGCAAGTTTGGTAGTAAGAATGAAAGTTATTACCAAAAGTCCGTAAGATAATGCCAGCTGCCAGAATGGTACGCCAAATGGTATTCTAACCATCATGACAATAGGAGAGGTAAAAGGTATTAATGAGCACCAGAAAGCCAGTGGACCGTCAGGATTAGACGCGCTGTACATACCTGCGTATAATGCAAACAAAACGGGAATCGTCAATGGCAATGTGAATTGCTGCGCATCTTCCTGATTGTCAATTGCACTTCCTACAGCTGCGAAAAGCGAAGAGTACAAAAGGTAACCACCAAGGAAGAATAAAATAAACCAAACTACCAGTTCAATAAGATTCAGATTGGTAATCTTGGTAATTATTTCAGCCATTTTATTACTGTTTTCATCATTTCCGCTACTGATAGCAGCAGCATCGATAGTCTGTCCATTAATCGAAATAGCCTGAGAGCCGATAACGTTCTCTGTTAAACCTGTCATATTGTCCGGAGTCATCTGGTCTTTCATCACTGTTGTTGCAACGCCTAAGAAAACAGCAATTATCAGAACCCACATTAGTACCTGTGTCAATCCGACAAGAGCAATTCCTATGATTTTACCCATCATAAGTTCAAAAGGCTTTACAGAAGAAACAATTATTTCAACAATTCTGTTCGTTTTTTCCTCAATTACTCCATTCATCACCATGGCTCCATAAACAAAAATGAAAATATAGATTATGAATGTGCATATAAAACCTATAGCCATAGCTATCTCAGATGAACTTTCCTTTTCAGAACCGTCTTCTTCCATCTTTATAGTGTTGATATTCACATCAGGATTGGCATCTTCAATTATTTTTTTCAGACCGGGGATATTATAGGATTCAATCTTATCCTGCTTTACCAGATCCTTTAATTGTTGTCTTACCAAATCCTTCAAATCCATTTCAACCTGTTTGCGGGAGTATAATGTTACACTTCCTGTATCTGAAACAAGGTTTCCGTCAATAACCATATAGGCATAGATGTTCTTATCATCAATTGCTTTTTGTTTATATGTTTCGGGATTCTCGTTGACTACGACAAAATTGTATTGCTTATTGCCTTCAATTCTTTTGCCGTATAAGCCGGTATTATCGATGATGGAAATCTGCTTTGAATCGTTATCTTTTACAAATGATAAAAGAAGTGGCACAGCAACCATTGCCAACAAAAGAAATGGTGTCAAAAATGTAAGGATTATAAATGATTTTTTCCTTACCCGGCTCATGTATTCCCGTTCAATAACTTGTCCTATCTTGCTCATTGTTTTACTGTTTGAATGAATATATCGTTCATGGTAGGTATTTCTTCGTCGAATGATCTGATATCATACTGATTTGCAAGTTCTTTTAAAAGCTGACCTGTATTGATGCCATCTTTAACCTGTATTTTCATAAAAATACGGTCATCTTTGATTTCAGATGACAAAATATCATATGATGTTTGTTCGGTTATTGCATTATCATTTTTCATTGCAATAATCGAAAAGACTCCTTTCGAATGACTCTTTCTTATTTCCTTTACATTGCCTTCAAGCACAACTTTTGACTTATTAATCAATGCAATATCATCACAAATTTCTTCAACTGAAGACATATTGTGAGTCGAAAACAATACTGTTGCACCTTTACTTTTGAGATTCATGATTTCATCCTTCAAAAGTTGCGTATTAACAGGGTCGAAACCACTGAAAGGTTCATCGAATATAAGAAACTTTGGTTCATGGAGTATAGTAATTATAAACTGTATCTTTTGTTGCATACCTTTCGAAAGCTCTTCAAGTTTGCGGTTTTGCCAGGATTCGATACCGAATTTTTCAAACCAGTATTTCAGACGTACCGTTGCATCATGTTTTGACAAACCTTTTAACCTTGCCAGATATAATGACTGTTCCCCGACTTTCATTTTTTTGTAAAGACCGCGTTCTTCAGGAAGATATCCGATGTCATAAATATCATCGTTTTTCATTTCCCTTCCGTTCCATATCACCCTTCCGCTATCCGGAGCGGTTATGCGATTGATTATTCTGATAAGAGTAGTTTTACCTGCTCCATTTGGTCCAAGCAAACCGTAAACCTTATTCTGAGGAACTCTGAGATCAACCTCATCAAGTGCAAGGTGGTTTGCAAAACGTTTTACAATTTTCTCTGTTTCAATCGAATACATTTTATATTTATTTTCAGTGATTTAATATAATCCTTTCTCCTGTATTTTTAGCAAGATCTTTTTTAATTTCCTGATAATCAATCAGCTGTCTTGAATATTCCAATATATCAGCTTCATTACCCGATTCAGAAGCTTTTTTGAGTTTTTCCTGAATTTCAAATATTTCCTCCTGGATTATCGTAAATTTAAGGTCAAGCATTAATCTTGGTATTAAATCGTCAAGTTTAGCAGATTCATCTTCAAGTAACTGGTTACGTGAATGGTATTTACTTAGTTGATATTGCTCGGTTATGAGGGATGCAGCGGTCAGACTTACCTGAGGATCATGGTGATTGATAAAATATCTTTCCGGAATAAAACCGGGACGATCACAATTTTCAAAGGCTTCGGAAATCATTTTATTATACATAGGGTTTCTCAAAACAATACTTTCCCTGTTTATTTCATCCCTTAAAAACTGTAATACGTTTATGGAAGGTAGTCCATTTTCATCAGTTTCCTTTTTGAAAATATCTTTTGTTCCATAAAGAATGACAAATTTTAATAAGTTACCTTCAACCTTATCAAATTTTTGGTTTTTTGAATCCTCTTTTTTCTCAGGCGCAAGTGGATTTATTTTGCCATAATCGCTTTGTCCTGATGGAGGGAAATCAGGTACAAAACCTTCAGGAGGATTGACTGTTGAAGAATCCAATCCATTATTTCTTGTTTCAAAAGATGAACCTGAATCCCTGCCTGATCTGTTAAAGCTACTATTATATCCGCCGGGTACAGAAGAATCATTTTTTTTCTGTTCACGATACATTCTTTTTTTATCAACTTCCTTTCTCAATAAATCTTCACCGATTTCCAGCAAATTACTGCATTCTTTAGTATAGACTGATCTTGTGATATCATCAGATATCAGGGATATGCTTTCAACTATGTCCTGTATCAGGTGAGCTTTTGCAACCGGGTCGTTGCCGGCATCCTTTAAAAGAATTTCTGTTTTAAATCTGATAAAATCAGTCTCGTTTTCTTTAATAAATCCGGAAAAATCAGACGCATTATGTTTTTTTGAAAATGAGTCAGGATCTTCACCATCAGGTAATAAAAGTACCCTGACGTTCAGTCCTTCTTCCAGAAGAAGATTTATGCCTTTTAATGAAGCTTTTATACCTGCAGCATCTCCATCATACAATACAGTCACATTATTTGTAAACCTGTGAATCATGCGGATTTGCCCATGTGTCAGGGCAGTACCACTTGATGCAACAACATTTTCAATACCGGCCTGATGCATTGAAATAACATCAGTATAACCTTCGACCAGATAACATCTGTCATTTTTGGCTATTGATTGTTTGGCGAAATAAATGCCGTAAAGCTCATTACTTTTATGATATATCTCAGATTCCGGTGAATTTATATATTTCGCCGTTTTGTCATCTTTTTTCAGAATCCTGCCACCAAAAGCAACAACTTTTCCTGATAATGTATGTACAGGGAACATTACTCTGGCCCGGTATCTGTCTCTCAATTCCTTTTGTTCGCTTTCAAGTGAAAGTCCGGTTTTTAAAAGGAAGTCTTTTTTATATCCTTTTGCAATTGCTTCTTTACTGAAAGCATCTTTCTGATCAATGCTGTAACCCAGCTGGAATTTTTTAATTATGTCTTCTCTGAAACCTCTTTCTATAAAGTATCCCATCCCTATAGATTTGCCTTCGAAATGTTTGTGAAGTATGTCAGAATAGTATTCTCTGGCATATTCATTTAAAATGAACATGCTCTCACGATCATTTTGTGTCTTTTGTTCAGCTGATGTAAGCTCTCTTTCTACAATTTCAATATTGTATTTTTTAGCAAGCCATTTCAATGCATCAAAAAAGCTAAGTTGTTCATGCTCCATGATAAAATGGACTACGTTGCCACCTTTACCGCAGCTGAAACATTTGCAAATACCTTTTGTCGGTGAAACACTAAAAGAAGGAGTCTTTTCATCATGAAAAGGGCAAAGGCCAATGTAATTTAAACCTCTTTTCCTGAGAGTTACAAATTCTCCGATTACCTCCTCTATTCGGGCGGCATCCATTATCCGGTCAATTGTAGCCTGGTCTATCATTCAGATAAAAGAAAATTAAAAGTACATACTATATAAATGGCGAATTTAGGAAAGATTATGCAAACCACAGCGATTGTTTTTGATAAAGAAAATTAAAAATCAATACTTGTCATTGCGTAAGTTCAGGTTTCATCATGTATTTTTGCACCAACTTTTAATATTGTATAAGGTGACAGGTAAGGATAAGCTATTTACGCCGGGATTCATTTTTGCATGTACCGGCAATTTTTTGCTGTTTATGGGTTTTTACCAGCTCATGCCGGTGCTACCTATTTATCTGATTGATAATTTTGGTATTAAAAGTTCTCAGATTGGTGTTATACTTTCAAGTTATACAGTTGCTGCTTTACTTGTAAGACCATTTTCAGGTTTCCTGCTTGATCTTTTTAAAAGGAAACCGATTTATCTTACAGCTTATGCTTTGTTTACCCTGATTTTCATTGGATATCCTTTGGCCTTCAGTATTTTATTGTTTACCGTTTTAAGAGTGTTGCATGGTATGGCATTCGGAATGGTCACGACAGCAGGCAATACAATTGTTGTGGATATTATGCCTTCTTCCAGAAGAGGTGAGGGTTTGGGCTATTTTGGCATAGCCAACAATATTGCTATGGCTTTAGGACCTATGGTCGGAATAATGCTTCATGAACAGTTCAAATCCTGGGACGTTGTTTTTTACAGTGCTTTTGCCAGTGGCATAGCCGGATTTATTTTTGCAAGTTTGATTAAAACACCAGTGAAACCAAAATCAATTAAAGAACCTGTTTCACTTGATAGATTTTTCCTTAAAAATGGCTTTATAGCCGGGTTGTGTCTGATGCTTATGGCTATTCCTTATGGTATGACAACGACATACATCGCACTTTTCGCCAAAGAATCTGAAATAAATGCTAATCTCGGATTATTCTTTTCTCTTATGGCTGTTGGTTTGATGATATCAAGGACATTCTCAGGCAAGATGGTTGATTCGGGTAAGATTTCTCAGGTGATAATTGGTGGTACTGCTGTTTCATTTGTTGCATTCGTGGTTTTTTCACTGACAGGAATTTTTCATTCTTTAATTGGTAATACAGTGTTGTTCTTTTACGGTGTTTCTGTGTTAATAGGTTTTGGATATGGTATTTTATTTCCGGCATATAACAATCTTTTCATAAATCTGGCCCCTCATAATCGAAGAGCTACTGCAAATTCAACATATCTTACAAGCTGGGATGTAGGGATTGGTATAGGTTTGGTTCTGGGAGGCAATATAGGTCAGGTCAGCAGTTTTTCAATTGCATATTTACTGGGTGCAATGTTGATATTCATTTCATTGGTATTGTTTATTTTTAAAGCAGCTCCGCATTTTGAAAGAAACCAGTACAAATGCTGATAACTATCGTTTTTTTAAGTTCTTTTGCCATTTTTCCACCTTGTACATTCAGAAAAGAAGTTTATTTTTGTAGCGACTCAAAATTTTTATCATGCAAACATACACATTCCTGGCGTTTGACCTTGGTGCAACAAGCGGACGCTCAATTTTAGCGACACTAAATAACGGTAAGCTTGAAACCAAAGAGCTGACAAGGTTTCCAAATACTATACTGCCTGTAAACGGTAAATTTTACTGGAATATATTCGGGCTTTTTGAATCTCTTAAAGAAGGGATGAAAGCAGCAGCTGCTGAAAAAGTTAAGGTTGATGCTATCGGTATTGATACCTGGGGCGTTGATTTTGTCTATGTGGGAAAAGACGGTTCATTTCTTGGTTGCCCGAGAGCATATCGTGATCCATACACTGACGGCATGCCTGAAGAATATTTCAAGATTGTATCAAGAAAAGAAGTCTATGATCTTACAGGTATACAGATTATGAATTTCAACAGTCTGTATCAACTTTTTGCTGCAAAAAGAGAAAATGGAACAGCGGTTGAATGTGCTGATAAAATCCTTTTCATGCCGGATGCTCTTTCTTATATGCTGACAAATAAAATGGTCTGCGAATATACTATCGCATCAACATCACAGATCCTGAATCCAAAAACAAAAAAATTCGAATCAAAACTATTGCAGGCTGCGGGAGTTAATCCTTCACTTATGCCTGAAGTTACATATCCGGGAGTAATAATTGCTCCTTTGACTGATGATCTTGCTGAAGAATCTGGTCTTGGTAAAGTGCCTGTGGTTGCTGTTGCCGGACATGATACAGGCTCAGCAATAGCTGCAATACCTGCTGAAAATGAACGTTTTGCATATCTTAGTTCAGGTACCTGGTCATTAATGGGTATCGAAGTAATCGATCCTATCATAAGTGACGCTTCATTTGAAATGAACTTCACAAATGAAGGCGGAGTAGACGGTACTACAAGATTTCTTAAGAATATAACAGGAATGTGGTTGCTTGAACAATGCAGAAAAGAATGGGAAAAGGAAGGTAAAGTTTATTCATATCCTGAAATTGTCAAACTTGCATCTTCATCTGAAGGTTTCAGATTTATGGTTGATCCTGATCATTCATCATTTGCAAATCCCCACAGCATGACTAAGGCAATTGCTGATTATTGTGATTCCACAGGTCAGGGTACACCGGAAAATCATGCTCAATATATAAGGTGTATTTTTGACAGTCTGTCACTCAAATACAGAAATGTTCTGACCAAACTTCAGAACGTTGCTCCGTTTAAGATTGAAAAACTTCATATAATAGGTGGTGGCGCAAAAAATGACCTGTTAAATCAGTTTACTGCAAATGCTATTGGTCTTCCTGTGATTGCAGGACCATCAGAGGCAACTGCTATTGGTAATATTATGATGCAGGCTAAAGCTCTCGGTGCTGTTTCCAATCTGGCTGAAATGAGAAAGGTTATCAGTAATTCCTGAAAATTACAGGATGCTGAAAAATAATCAAAACATATAAATTCACTTAAATATTTTTATCATGGTTAAAAATCAAACTGTTCAGAGTGCCTATGAATTGGCAAAAGAACGTTATGCAGCACTTGGCGTAGATACTGAAGCTGTAATTGCTAAGTTGCAAAAAATATCCTTATCTCTGCATTGCTGGCAGGCAGATGATGTTACCGGCTTTGA
>CAZCWK010000064.1:7540-13093 GCA_964502355.1 uncultured Bacteroidales bacterium | reverse complement strand
GAACTACTGTTCCAAAGGTTTCTTACAGTGGTTCAATTTCACTGAACATTCCTACCAAAAAGATTGAAATGTTGTCTGCTCAGGAATTTGCAACCATGGTTAAAGGTAAGTATGGTGAGAACTCAGCTCAGGCAAAATTACTTGGTAACTACAATACTGATTGGCAGGATCAGATTTTTAACACTTCTACAAGTTCTGACCATAACCTGAGTCTTACAGGTACTCTTGCAGGTATGCCTTACCGTATTTCAGGTAACCTGACAGGTCAGAATGGTATTTTGCTGAATTCAAAAATGAATCGTGGAACAATAGGTGTAAATCTTTCTCCTACATTCTTTAACGATGCTCTTAAAGTAAATCTTAATTTCAAACAGATGCATGTTGAAAACCGTTTCTCAGATCAGGGTGCTATTGGTGCTGCACTGGAATTCAATCCGACTCAGCCGGTTTATGCAAGTGCACCTTATGGTAACGGCTATTATATTTCACTTGACACCAAGGGTAAACCAATTGATATTGCAATTGCCAATCCTATGTCTGTCCTGAATGAAAAGATTGACAAGTCTGTTGTGAACAGAACAATTGCAAATCTGCAGTTTGATTATAAATTACCTTTCCTTCCGGAATTAAGAGCTAACCTCAATTTAGGTATTGATCATTCAAACAGTGCCGGTTCAGTTGTGACACTTGATAACTCTTCAATGTCATACAGCTGGGGTAGCATCAAAAATGGTACAGGCGAAAAAAATCCTTACGGACAGAAGATAAACAATGAACTTATTGATTTCTATCTGAATTATGTGAAGGAAGTTGAATCCATCAAGAGTAAATTTGACGTTATGGGTGGTTATTCATGGCAAAGGTTCTATCGTAACGGCTGGAACAACTACAACTACATGGACGGAACCCAGAGATTAACTCCGACAGACGATGTTACTGAAAGTTATATTATCTCATTGTTCGGTCGTCTGAATTATACATTACTTGACAGATATCTGATAACAGCTACTTTACGTAATGACGGTTCTTCAAGATTTGCTGAAAAAAACCGTTGGGGTTTGTTCCCTTCAGTTGCATTTGCATGGAAGATTAAAGAAGAATCATTCCTGAGAGATGTACAGGTTTTAAGTGATCTTAAACTGAGAATAGGTTATGGTGTAACAGGTCAACAAGATATTACCGGTAATGATTATCCTGCAATGGCAAGATATCAATACAGTGAATCAGGTGCAAACTACATGTTTGGTAACAAGGTAATTCCTTTGGTAAGACCTTTGGGTTATGATGCCAATATTAAGTGGGAAGAAACCACAACCAAAAATATAGGTTTGGACTTTGGTTTCCTTGAAGGACGTATCACAGGTGCTATCGATGCTTATATCCGCCAGACTGACGATATGATCAACACAGTTCCGGTTTCTGCAGGTACTAACTTTATCAACGAACTTCTTACCAATGTAGGTAGTCTTGAAAACAAGGGTATCGAGTTTATGATTAATACAAAACCTGTTGTAACAAAGAATTTCTCATGGGATCTTGGTTTCAATATAGCTTATAATCAAAATAAGATTACCAGGCTGACTTTGTTTGAAGATCCTAAATACGTTGGTGTTGAAACCGGTGGTATTTCTGGTGGTACAGGTAACAAGATTCAGATACATAGCGTTGGTTATCCTGTAAGTTCTTATTATGTAATGAAACAGGTTTATGATGAAGCCGGCAAACCAATCGAAGGTGCTTATGTTGACTTAAGTGGTGACGGACAGATAACTGATGCCGACAAGTATCGTTTCCAGAAACCTGCTCACGATTATATAATGGGTTTGAGTTCAAAAATGTTGTTGGGCGCATGGGATTTAAGTTTCAATGCCCGCTGCAACCTTGGCGGCTTCCTGTATAACAATGTTCAGTCAAAGCTTGAAGCTCTGAATGACTCATATGATACATCAGGTTTCCTCAAGAACAGGATTTCAAGTGCTTTGAACACTAACTTCAGTGGTACACAGTATTTGTCAGATTATTATATTCAGGATGCTTCATTCTTAAGAATTGACAACATTACACTTGGATATACTTTTGACAAGGCTTTCAGGTCAGATGCCAACCTTCGTTTGTTCTTAACTGCTCAAAACCCGGTTTTGATTACAAATTATACGGGTCTTGATCCTGAAATTACAGGTGGAATAGATAATAATATCTATCCGAGACCTACTATAGTATTGGCAGGTTTAACTCTTAACTTCTAAAAATTCAGGACATGAAAACAAATAAAAATATATTCTATCTTATTGCATTCATGGCGTTCTCGCTGACGTTCACGTCATGTTTCAATGATCTCGACACCTTGCCTGTGGATGAAGATGAAATCACTGCTGCGAAGGTATTTGAAGATCCAGCAGCATATGAAAACTATATTGCCAAAATATATGCAGGTCTTTCTGTAACAGGTAATAAAGGTCCAAGTGATATGCCTGACATTATAGGTATAGATGAAGGTAGCCAGGCTTCTTATCTGCGTATGTTATGGAATCTTCAGGAACTTCCTACCGACGAAGCTATTTGTATATGGAATGATCAGACTATCAAGGATTTTCATAAGTTTAACTGGACATCATCAGATGTATTCATCAAAGGTTTCTACTACAGATTGTATTATCAGATAACTCTTGCAAGTGAATTCCTGCGTGAATCTACTGATGCTAAACTTGATGAACGCGGAGTTACTGCTGATTGGAAAACCAAAATTAAACAATATCGTGCTGAAGCAAGATTCCTGAGAGCTTTGTCATATTATCATGTACTTGATCATTTTTCACAGGGTCCGTTTGTAACTGAAGAATCAGCCATTGGTTCAATACCTCCTCAAAATGGTACCAGCCAGCAAATATTTGATTTTATCGAATCTGAACTGAAATCATGTGAAGCTGATATGCTTGAACCATTTGTTGGTTTTGATACAAATAATTATGGCAGGGCAACAAAGGCTGCTGCATGGGCATTGCTTTCAAAGCTTTATCTGAATGCTGAGGTTTATGTCGGTACACCTAAATACACGGAATGTATTACGGAATGTAAGAAGGTTATTGGAGCCGGTTATGAGCTTGAACCAGTTTATGCAAATCTTTTCAAGGCTGACAACTACAAATCAAAGGAAATTATTTTCCCAATGGTGTTTGATAAGAATAATATGCAAACCTGGGGTGGTATGATGTTCCTGATGTGTGCTGCAGTTAACGGTGATATCAGACCTCTTATCGCTGCTCCCGGCGGATGGGGTGGTAATCATGCAACAAAAAATGTTCTTGACCGCTTTGCCGGTGTTGAAAATATGGATGACCGTTGTGATGTAATTTATACAGGTTTCAATCAGCTTGAAATTAAAAATCCTGATGAATTCAAAGAGGGTGTTCAGGTAATTAAATATAGTAATTTCAACAGTGATGGTTCTGATGCCGGTGGTTCATATCCTGATACTGACTTCCCTTTGTTCCGTCTTGGTGATGTTTACCTGATGTATGCTGAAGCTGTTTTAAGAGGTGGAACCGGAGGCAGTACTAATGATGCTTTGACTTATGTAAACAAATTACGCGACAGAGCTTATGTTGTAGATGCAGTAGGAAGAGTTACCAATTTGACTCTTGACTTCATCTTTGATGAACGTGGACGTGAATTGTTATGGGAAGCTCAGCGCAGAACTGACCTGAGACGTTTCGGTAAGTTTATTTCAGCAAGTTATCTGTGGCCCTGGAAAGGTGGCGAAGAAAAAGGTGTTGGCGTTAATGAAAGATACAATGTATTTCCGATACCTGCTGCTGATAAGAATGCCAATCCAAATTTGGTACAGAACTACGATTATTGATCAATGAACATAAATGAAAACTAATATGAAAAAAGCATATTTATTTCTTTCAGTACTGATACTGGGAATGGCATTCTTCTCATGTGAGGATGACAGGGAAATGCCTACACTGAAAAGTACAATTACACCGCCTGTGCTGAATGCACCTGCAGCAGCTTCTGTTGTATTAAAAGAAGCCGATGCATCCAAGGTGGCAACTGAACTTACATGGGTTGAACCTGACTACGGATATGAAGCTCCTGTTTCATACTCTGTGCAGATTGCCACTAAAGGCAGCAATTTTGCTGATGCTATAGAAATTGCATCAAGTTATACTAATTCTGCTTCGATAAATGTTCAGAAACTCAATACTACCTTGCTTTTACTTGGTGGTGCTGATGGAGTAGCTCAACAGGTTGAATTTAAGGTTATTGCTTCAATTAAGAATACCAAGATTGAAAATCAGATTTCAAACGTTCTAGGAATGACTGTTACTCCTTATGAAGTAGTTATTATTTATCCGCATCTTAACCTGCCGGGTAGTTATGATCCTTACGGAGATAACGGCTCATGGGATGGCGATGGGAATGACTATACGAGAATATACTCATTGAAATCTGATGACAGATACGAAGGTTATGTAAATATGATAGCCGGTGGAAGTGCTGCAAATGCTGTTGAATTCAAATTTACCAAGGTTAACTGGGGTGACGGTGAATACAGTTATAGTGGCACTCCCGAAAAGCTTGTTTCCGGTGGCGGTGGCAACATTCCATTAGCATCAGGTGGCTATTACAAGGTAAATGCTGATATGAATGCTCTTACATATTCTGTAGTGAAGATTACAAGATGGGGTATTATCGGTGGAGCAACCGGAGATGGTTCATGGTCTACTGATATTGCAATGAATTATGATGAAGCTGCAAACAAATGGACTTTAACTGCTGATCTTGTTGCCGGTGAATTCAAATTCCGTGCTAACAGTGGTTGGGAAATTAACTACGGTGATGATAAGGCTGATGGTAAACTAGATGCCGGTGGCGCAAATATTGTAGTTGGTGCAGCCGGTAATTACACGATCACGCTTGATCTTGTAGGTCCTGTTTACAAATACAAACTGAAAAAGAATTAAATAAAATTCTTTTACTGAAACATACCGGAGGCTATGGATTTAGCCTCCGGTATTTCCAAATTTATTTAGTGTATTAGTTCTCAGACCTGAGTGTCTGAAAAAAAGATGTTCAAATGCAACGATTATTAATTCTGATTGTATTTATTGTCTCTGTTGTCCTGAAATCTGAGGCTCAGTTAATTACAACCAATCCTTCATTTGTTTTGGAGACCGGAGGATGCACTGTAATATTTGATGCGTCACAAGGTAGTAAAGGATTGATGGGTTATACTGGTGATGTCTATGCTCATACAGGAGTAATAACCAATCTAAGTACAAGCAATTCTGATTGGAAACATGTTAAGGCAGGCTGGTCTGAAAATATTCAGGCATGTAAACTGAAATCTCTTGGTAATAATAAATGGCAACTGGATATCACACCGGATATACGTACTTATTATGGCTTGACAAGCTCCACTGAAACCGTTAAGCAATTAGCTTTTGTTTTCCGGAGTGCCGATGGATCAAAAGAAGGTAAGGATGTTGGAAATAAAGACATCTTAGTTAATGTATAAGTAAGATATGCGTCTATAATTATATTAAG
>CAZCWK010000064.1:0-7530 GCA_964502355.1 uncultured Bacteroidales bacterium | reverse complement strand
ATATAAGTCTTACAAATCCTTCATCTGACGTATCGTTAGTTAATCTTTCAAGCAGTATATCAATTAATGCAGATGCTTCTCAACCTGCTACTTTAAAGCTTTTTATAAATTCTACGCAAATTGGTTCTACACAATCAAATACTGCAAGTATTACGGCCAATTACACTTTTAATTCTGAAGGTTCATTTTACATTATTGCCGAAGCTTCAAACGCTACTTCTGTTATAAGAGATTCGGCATATGTCTGTGTGCGTCCTGCAAGTGTTCCTACAGGAAAAAGACCAGAGGGAACTAAAGATGGCATCAATTATTTAAGTGACAAGGATGTGACTTTGTCGCTTTTTGCAAAAGGAAAATCTTTTGTTTATCTCCTGGGTGATTTTAACGGATGGAAACCTGTCAACTCATATCAGATGAAAAAGGACGGGGATTATTTCTGGATAAATCTTTCCGGTCTTGACCCCGGTAAAGAATACGCTTTTCAATATTATGTGGATGGATCTATACGTTGTGCTGATCCATACTGCGATAAAATACTTGATCCCTGGAATGATAAATTTATCAATCAGAATTCTGAAGTATACCCCAACCTTAAACCATATCCGACCGGCTTGACTGAAGGAGTGGTTTCAGTACTGCAGACTGCAAAAACAACTTTCCCATGGCGTGAGGTTGCTTTTAAAGCAAATACGGGAAACATGGTTATTTATGAGCTTCATCTCCGGGATTTTACTAAGGAAGGTTCTGTTAAAGCTGCATTACAGAAACTTGACTATCTGCAAAAACTTGGCGTCAATGCTATTGAGTTGATGCCTATACAGGAATTTGATGGTAATGACAGCTGGGGCTACAATCCGAATTTCATGTTGGCTGCTGATAAGGCATATGGTACTCCCGATGATTATAAACAATTCATAGATGAATGTCATGTACGTGGTATTGCTGTGATACTGGATGTTGTTTTCAATCATACATGGGGTTTGAATCCGTTTGCAATGATGTGGTGGGATTCTGCCAATAATCGTCCTTCGGCTGAAAATCCTTTCCTGTTCCCGATTGCCATGCATCCTTATAATGTAGGATATGATTTCAATCATTCGAGCACATATACGAGAAGTTATTTTAAGGAAGTACTGAAATACTGGCTTACTGAATATCATATTGACGGATACCGGTTTGACCTTTCTAAAGGTTTCACTCCAGAGACATATTATACAACTGATGTAAGTGCTTGGGGTAATTATAATCAGGGCAGAATAGACATTCTTAAGGATTATAACAATACTGTAAAGGCTACGAATTCAAATGCTTTTGTGATTTGTGAGCATTTCGCTGATCTTAATGAAGAAACTGTTTTGGCGAATGAGGGAATGTTGTTGTGGGGAAACATGAATTATTCTTTCAGTCAGTCAGCTATGGGTTTCCAGAACGGGAGCTCTTTTGCTGGCCTGGTTGCTTCAAACCGTAACTGGACTAAACCGATGCTGATGGGTTATATGGAAAGTCATGATGAAGAAAGGGCTTCGTATAAAGCATTGAACTACGGCGTAAACCAGATAAAAAATGATAGTGTGCTAAGGATGAAACAGCTTGGAGCGAATGCTGCAATGTTTCTTACTGCTCCGGGTCCGAAAATGATATGGCAGTTCGGAGAGTTGGGTTATGACTATCCTATCGAATACAACGGCAGGACGGGAAGAAAACCTGCGAGATGGGATTATTATAACAGTCAGCCAAGAAAGAATCTTTACGATGCTTATTCTAAGATACTTGCTTTCAGAAATATTTATCCTCAGATGTTTACTAATCCTACTACCTGGAGCTGGCAGGTAGGTGAGTCAAGCTGGAATAATGGCAGAAGAACAATTATTTCTGATGGCAGTATTACGGCAATAATTATTGCTAATTATACTGCTACAGGACCTGTTCAGGTGATACCCGATTTTACCAAGACGGGCACATGGCATGAATTGATGACAGGTACTCAGCTAAATGTTTCAAATACGTCAATGAGCATAGTCCTTGAACCGGGTGAGTTCCGGATTTATACTGATAAGCTTATAAATACTCTCGGTGAAACCAAAGCAAATGAAGACAAAATAATGATATATCCGAATCCTGTGTTGGACAAACTGACCTTCAAAGGCTATGATGTCAAATGCGTTCAGCTTTTTGAAGTTGACGGCAGGTTGATTGGCAATTTTGATGTTAAGGATAATCAGGCAGATGTTTCCGGTTTACACAGTGGTATGTTTTTTGTAAGAATTTTTGCCGTCAATGGTAAATCCGAAGTAGTCAAAATAGTAAAACAGTAATTATATGAAGTTTTTTTTAAAACCTTTTCTGTTAGTATTTCTTGTGATTTTTGTCTCCTGCAATTCCGGTCTGAAATATTCCAGCGGCATTGTCTGTGAGGATATTGCCGTTTTTTATCCTGATGGTTTCGACGCAAAATCACATTTGCCTTCTTTTGCTATAGAAAATGATCTTGAGGTTGTTGCTAAAATTCCTGATAGCTGGGCATTAAAGCCTGTTTTTTGTCAGGATTCAGGCAAATCGGTTGTGAAAATTGCCATACCTGAAGGCGCTGATCTTTATGGTACAGGTGAAGTTGTTGGCCCTTTGGTAAGAAACGGGCAGAAAATAACATTATGGAATACAGATAATTACACATACAAGAAAGATGGAGGCAAGAGTCTTTATCATTCTCACCCATGGGTTTTGGGAGTAAATAAAGATGGAACCTCATTTGGTATTATTTGTGATAATACATGGAAACAGGATTTGATACTTGATGACAGCATAAGATTTGTTGCTCAAAGCAGTGCCCCGAGGGTTATTATAATTAAGGGTAAGAATCCTGCCGAAGTTCTTAAATCAATGACTTCATTAACAGGCAGAATTGAATTGCCGCCTCTCTGGAGTCTGGGTTTCCAACAAAGTCGCTACTCTTATGAGCCTGATACAAGAGTAAAGGAAATTGCTGATGAATTCCGTAAACGTAGTCTGCCATGTGATGTTATCTGGCATGATATTGATTATATGAATGGTTACAGGGTTTTTACTTTTGACAGTATTAAGTTTCCTGACCCGGCAGCATTGAATAAATATCTGCATGAAAAGAATTTCAAGGCTGTTTGGATGATAGACCCGGGAGTTAAAGTAGATGAAAAATATTCTGTTTATAAATCGGGTTCTGCCGGAAATCATTGGGTCAAGGATAGCGAGGGTAATGATTTCATTGGCAAAGTTTGGCCTGGTGAATGCAAATTTCCTGACTTTACCAGACCCGAAACACAAAAATGGTGGGCTGGTCTTTATAGGGATTATATGGCAAAAGGCATTGACGGAGTCTGGAATGATATGAATGAGCCTTCTGTTTTTGAAGTGAATAGTGGTACAATGCCGGAAGATAATATTCACAGGGGAGGAAAAGACTTAATTGAGGGTCCTCATCTGAGATATCATAATGTGTATGGTATGCTTATGATCAGGTCTTCGCGTGAGGGGATTCTTGCGGTTAATCCTGATAAGAGACCTTTTATCCTGTCACGTTCCGGTTTCCTCGGAAGTCATCGATATGGTGCAACCTGGACAGGAGATAACTGTGGTACTTTTGAGCATATGAAGCTTTCGATTCCGATGTTGCTTAATCTGGGAATGTCCGGTCAGGCTTTTTCAGGTCCTGATATTGGCGGATTTGATGGTAATACTTCGGCAGATCTTTTTGCACACTGGATTTCAACAGGTGTTTTTTATCCTTTTTCAAGAGCTCATGCTGCTGTAGGTACAAACAACAAGGAGCCCTGGGCGTTTGGACCTGATGTTGAAAAAACATCCAGAATCTCATTGAACAGACGTTACAGACTGTTGCCTTATTATTATACTTTGTTTCAGGAGGCCTCTGCCTGCGGAATGCCCATAATGCGTCCTCTGTTTTTTGCGGATTTTAAAGACACGACATTACGTAAAGAGCAGCAGGCATTTATGATTGGTTCAGACCTGATAATTGTACCAAAGTGGGCACAAAAAGTCAAAATGCCATCCGGGAAATGGAGGGTTGTATCTATCGATGGTGAGAATTCTCAAAATGATAAATATTTGCCGGATGTAAGGATAAGGCAGGGAGCTGTGGTTCCGTTATGTAATCTGGTACAGAGTACGGTAGATTATTCTACTGATTCCATTACGCTTTTGGTTTCTATTGACGAAACCGGTAAGGCCGCTGGTAAAATATATGAAGATGATGGTGATGGCTTTGGCTACAAATCAGGAAAATATATTTTGTCTGATTATAATGCTTATGTTGAGAAGGGTTTGTTACAACTCAGGAAAACCAGGTCGTCAGGTAAAGGAAACAGTGCTGCAAAATATCATAAGATAATTTTGTATAATGATATGGGGGTTATTGAAGGTACCTGGCAGAAGGGTGATTTGTTGACTTTAAGTTTGAAGTGATATGCAATGTCCCTGGTTTGATATTATTTTTAAATCCGGATGTATAATCTGACTTTAGTGTTACAAATTTTTAATTAGAAATGAAACGTTTTAGTATCGGCAATTTTCTTTGTATTTCTTGTCTTTTCTTATGCATTTCGTGCAGCAGGGAGGCAGCCTTGGAAAATGTACTTGTTGAAGCCAACAAGGTGCCTGTACAATGTATTGGTTTCAATGAAGATACTTCAGAAATTGTTTTTGACAAGATTACAGGAAGTTTAAAATTTGATAGTCTTATTTCAGCAACTGTGGATATTAATAAAGCTGATAATAAATCCGGTAGTTATAATGTTTGCATCAAAGATACGGCCAAATATTTTCATGAAGTTAAAGCTTATAGGTCAGGAAAATATATTTCTGTGATATTTGCCCGAAAGAGTATAATTGATAAGGTTTGTACGGATTCGACATTTATTTTACCAAAGGGTTTCCTCAATAAAAGACTGTTGTTTGGCTATTCTGGTGAACCATCTGAGATAATTGTATTGTGGCAAAATGTGCCTTTAAACGAAAAATATGTAACTTACAGCAGTAAGAGTTTTTCTGTATTGGTACCCGGGGAAGCCATCGAATATAAACAATCATATATCAGGATTTTTGGCACTGACGGTTGTAAATCAACCATTGATTTAAGGATATCACTGGTTTTTGGGATACCTGAAGAAAATTCTGTTAAGCTCTAAATTTTTATGTGTATGAAGAAGTTAGTTTTACTGTTTTTCGTGCTGGTTTCCGCAGGATTGTCGGCAACATTAAATATAAGCAAGCTTGAGCCTGCTTTCTGGTGGTCAGGTATGAAAAATACTGAGTTGCAGTTAATGGCTTACGGTGATAATATTACCGGAAACGAAGTATCGTCACTCGACAAAGGTTTAATACTGAAACAGGTGGTTAAATGTGATAGTCCTGATTATCTTATACTTTATCTTGATATTTCAAATGCTGACCCTGGCAAATACAGAATTCAGTTTAAGGAAGGCAGGAAGAAAAAGATATTTAATTATGAGATGAAAGCCAGAACAGTTGATCCTGCTTCACGTAAAGGTTTCTCCACTTCTGATGTACTTTATCTTCTGATGCCTGATCGTTTTGCAAATGGGGATACTACAAACGATAATCTCAAAATGAAATACTGCACTGTCAATGTTGACAGAAAAAATCCTAATGCAAGGCATGGTGGTGATATTGCAGGTATCGAAAAACATCTGGATTATATAGCTGATTTGGGTGTGACTTCAATCTGGCTAAATCCTGTACTCGAAAACGATATGCCCGGTGGTTCATATCATGGTTATGCTACAACTGACTATTACAATATTGATTCACGTTTCGGTACTAACGAGCAGTATGCCGGTTTGGTTGAAAAGGCTCACCAAAAAGGACTAAAAGTTGTAATGGATATGATTTTCAATCATTGTGGCAGCGAACATGTCTGGATGAAAGACAAACCTTTTAAAGACTGGATCAATTTTGACGGGAAGTTTGTACAGACTAATCATGACAAGTTTGTAAGTTTTGACCCTTATGCATCTGAATATGATAAGAAACTGATGTTTGACGGTTGGTTTGTTGATGCCATGCCTGATCTGAATCAGCGAAATCCGCATTTAGCTAAATATTTGATACAAAACAGTATCTGGTGGATAGAATATTCAGGCATCGATGGTATAAGGCAGGATACACACCCTTATGCTGATGCTGATATGATGTCTGAATGGTGCAAAGCTGTATTCAAAGAATATCCGGATTTTAATATTGTCGGCGAAGCCTGGATTAACTATCAGCCCGGAGTTGTTTACTGGCAGGCAAACAGCAAGCTTAATGAGAAAAGTAATTCAAATCTTAAAACTGTGATGGATTTTTCTCTTATGCTTGAAGCCCATAATGCTTTTCATAAGAATACTGACTGGGACAATGGTCTGACAAGGATTTATGAACTTCTTAGTTTTGATTTCATGTATCCTGATATTAAAAATCTTCTGGTTTTTCTTGAAAACCACGACACAAATCGTTTTTTAATCGAAAACCCGTCTGATCTTTCGGTTTTCAAACAGGCTTATACTTTTCTTTTAACTTCAAGAGGTATACCTCAGCTGTATTATGGTAGCGAGATACTTATGAATGGTGATAAAAAGATCAGTGATGGATATGTCAGATTGGATTTCCCCGGTGGATGGCCCGGTGATAATAAAGATGCTTTCACTGCTGCAGGCAGAAGTGCTTTACAGAATGAAGCTCGTGGGTTCATCAAGAAATTGCTTGAATGGCGTAAGGGGAATGATGTTATTGCCAAAGGCAGTCTGAAACATTATGTTCCCAGAAATGGTGCATATGTTTATTTGAGGGAATACAATGGAACTAAAGTTTTAGTAATTCTGAATGGAACAGACAAGGAAAACAATATTAATATGGATCAATACAGAGAGTCAATATCAGGTTATACCAGTGGAGTTGATATCCTGACCGGGAACAAAGTTAAGTTAGGAGAAGACTTGACACTTAAACCACGACAAACTCTGATAATTGAGCTTTAACAGACAGGGAAATATTAAAAATCGTATTTTTCACTGCGCTTCATCAATCTTATTCACTAAAATTTGCGAAGAACTATTTGCTGATTCTGGTATTAGAAAGCTTACAAAAGGGAAAATATAAAAGCGAATTTTTAGAGCTATAGTCGAACATCATTAAAGATAAAGGAGAGACGATTCCCTCCTTTATCTTTATGTATGGTCAGAACCTATTGCTGATTAGTTGCTCTTAAGTATAGCTTAATTTCACTTCAGTCTCTAATGCCAGTTAATGACAGACTTAACCATTTTTATTAACTAAATATTTATTTAAAGTCAACAATGTAATTTACATTCCATATTAACTAATGAAAGTTAGTAACAAAATTATTCAATATTCAGCTTCGCGCTCCAGATAATTATATAAATCACGTTATAATGTCTGCCAATTTTCCGACATCTTTAAACCCAGTTTAAGGTGAAGATTTAATACAAAGTTATTATTTCATCTTTAATAATCATG
>CAZCWK010000063.1:978-13184 GCA_964502355.1 uncultured Bacteroidales bacterium | reverse complement strand
GTAATAAAAAAACATTCTTCTTCATAATGATATGATTTTGGTTATTTGTATTTAGTCATAAATAATCAACTGCACAATTCCCGCTGTTTTTAGCAGTGAGCTTCAACTTATAATACTTTGAAATAGTATATATCATAAAGTTAAATCGCTCAAAAAAAATATTTTTTGCATAAAGGATTTAACTTTGATGTTTTAGCATTATCAAAAGAATAACAGTAAACACCTGCAAATAGTTGGCTCCTGATGAAATCAGCTGATGAACAAACCATACTTGCGTTGATGAGTGACCCCAAGACAAAAGATAAAGGGTTCCTCAGACTCATGGATGCGTATAAACAGCAGGTTTACTGGCACATAAGGAGAATGGTGGTAATACATGAGGATGCTCAGGATATTTTGCAGGAAACCTTTATTAATGTGTACAAGTATTTTGATACTTTCAAGGGTGACAGCCGTTTGTTTACCTGGATTTACAGGATAGCAAACAATGAATGTCTGAGACATCTGAATAAGAAAAGTAAAATAAAGTCTGTAGTAAGCAACGATTATGAGGAAAATGAGTTTGTCGGTGATGAGTATGCTGAGACTGATAGTGAAAACAGCGATGTCATATTAAAAAAGTTTGAAAAAGCGGTCAGCCGACTGCCTGATAAGCAAAGGCTGGTTTTTAATATGAGATATTATGATGAGATTAGTTATGAAGATATGAGCCGGATAGCAGATACTTCGGTTAATACTCTTAAAACCAATTATCACTATGCATGTGAAAAGATAAAAAAATATTTGCTTGAAGATGCCTGAAAATATAACAATATGGAAGATGTTTTTGAAAAGGTAGGCAAAAGAATGTCGTATAAAGTGCCTGATGGTTTTTTTGATGAACTATCCGTGCAGACTCTTGAAAAAGCCAAGTCAGCTGAAGGCAGGTCGGCAGCAATGCCTGGTAAAGGCAAAAGAATTGTAATGCGAAACCTGATATTTGCTTTTTCTGCAGCTGCAGCTGTCATGCTGGCTTTGTTCTCAGTTTTCCATGATAAGGTTTCCCTTAAAGATGAAGCAGCAAACTATGGAGTTACGGAAGTGATCTCGGACTTTTCTGATGACGAAGTGATGGAACTTAGTGTTGCATTAGAAACTGATCCGTTCTTTGACTGATATAAAATTATGTGTGAGATTAGAATGTATAAACAAATTTTTTTATAAGTTCGGCAATCGCAATTTCTTAGGACTTTGGTTTAAAAAACAAAAAATATGAAGACGAAATTTACAGTAATCCTTTTGACGATAGTATTAATCGTCGGGATGGGCGCTCAGGCGCAAAATGGAGAAAAAAATTATAAATATCATATAAGACCAGGTGAGAAACCAGGTTTGGGAATAGGTGCTCAATCGCAAAACAGAGACAAACTTCCGGAATTTAAGGAAAAGATAATCAAGGCTAAATTTCAGGAAATCAAGAGAAGTTTAAGACTCAATGAACAGACTTTGGAAAAATTCCGTCCGGTTTATTTAAAATATCAGAGAGATCTTATCAGAATTGATAGCAAGTTACCGGTAAGGATGATGAAAGTCAATGCAGATAGTCTGTCGGCTGATGAAGCTTCGACAATCATTGAAAATCAGTTTATGGTTGCTAAAAGAAGACTCAATGTGCGTGAAAGATATTATCAGGAACTCAAAACTGTACTGACTCCACAGCAAATCCTGAAACTTTACCAGATTGAATCCAAAATAGGTACAAAAGTCGTTGCTGAGGGCAGGAAACGGATTCAGGAGTTATAGAGTTTTACTGACCGGGCAGGTGTTTACTTTGTTGCAGTGTTTTTATTAATATATTTTACCTCCCAGTATGTAAACAATTTTATGTTTTTACAGTCATTAAAAAAATGTAATTTCGCAGTTGAATCAAAATGCCACGAAATGCATGATATAAATGACAGCAAAGTTCAGGTTGAAATAAAGCTTTCTTTGATAGTTCCGGTATACAACAGACCAAATGAGATTGATGAGTTTCTGAATAGTCTTAGTAAGCAGACTTGTAAAGATTTTGAAGTAATTGTTGTTGAAGATGGCTCGTCAATCAAATGTGATGAGATAGTCGATAAATACTCTTCTGTACTTAATATCACTTATTACCTTAACGTGAAGTGCGGTCCCGGACTTTGCAGGAATTTCGGTTGTGAGAAAGCCACCGGCAATTATTGTGTAATACTTGATTCTGATTGCATCATTCCTCCTCATTATGTTAAGACTGTCCTGGATAGGCTTCGTAATAATTACGTTGATGTTTTTGGTGGTCCTGATAACGTTACTTCCGACTTTACGGATATGCAGAAAGCCATAAACTACGCAATGACTTCCTTCTTTACCACCGGTGGTATAAGGGGCGGGGGTGAGAAACTCGATAAGTTTCACCCGAGGAGTTTCAATATGGGCTTTTCTAAAGAAGTTTTTAATGTTACAAAAGGCTTCCCCAGACTAAGGTTTGCTGAAGATATTGATTTTACTATCAGGATTTTCAAGGCAGGTTTCAAATCGGCATTGATAAAGGATGCCTATGTTTATCATAAAAGGAGGGCTGATTTTAAAAAGTTCTTCAGGCAGGTCAAAGGATTTGGTATCGGAAGGATAAATTTGTTTAAGAGGTATCCTGAATCGCTGAAACCAGTACATGCTTTACCTGCAGTGTTCTTATCTGGTTGTTTGCTTCTGATTATATTGGCTCTGCTATGGTCGTGGATTTTTATTTTGCCAATACCTCTTTTTGCCTTGCTTTTATTTGTGGATTCAACGATAAGAAACAAGAGTCTTAAGGTTGGTTTGCTATCTGTCGTGGCCTGTTTCGTGCAATTGACGGGTTACGGATACGGTTTTATATTATGTATATGGAAGTTATTGATTGTCAAGGATAAAAAATTCATTGAATGGATTGACAGTTTTTAATGGCTGCTCTTAAGCTATTTCCTTGATGATTTCTGAACTACTTTTGTGCTATTTTTTTATGTTTTTGGACTATTGTTTTATTGATTGAAGTGGCATTATAATGCGGTTTAAATGAATTCTGATTAAAATTGCAGCTTATTTGTAATCATAATTATCATGAAACCGACATGAGTGTAATAATCATCAGATACTCATATAAGGTTCCATACTGCAAAAAAAAAATGTATGAAACGACTTTTACTATTCTTTAGATTGTTTTTGATTATTTCTGTAGTTTTATTCTTTACAACAAATGTTTTTGCTGACACTCCTCTCAGAAAAGTTGCTGCTGCAATAGGTGATACTTCAAATATTGCAACAAAGGCTACTGCTACTACTTCGTTTGTATCGGGATGGGAAAATATCTCTGCCTTGAATGACGGGGTTTCATCTACAAGCTCTTCCAGCAAACCTTCTGTTGGTGCTTATGGTAACTGGAATGGCGAAGGCGACTACGGTAAATATAACTGGGTTCAATATGAATGGAAACAATCTTATAAATTGCTTTCGACTGAAGTTTACTGGTGGATTGACAATACTACTGTGCCTGCTGCCGGTATTTCAAAACCTACTGATGCTTATGTAGAATACTGGAATGGAGTTTCATGGATAAAAGCCGGTAGTATAGGGCTTGAACTCAATAAGTTTAATAAGCTTGAGCTTGGCATGATGTCAGGCAAACTTCGTCTGTCAATGAAAAGTGGTGCTGCTACAGGTATCATAGAGTGGAAGGTTACCGGCGTCGAAAGTGCTCCAGCCCAACCTACAACTCTTGTGCAGTATATTTCAATTAATGGCAAGGATTCTGTACAGACCAATGTTGCTAATGTTGAAACCGGCTCTACCGTTAAATTGAGTTTCCAAAAACTGACCGGTGGCAACCATGCCTGGGCAGGCCCGGGCGGTTTCACCGCTACTACTCCTTTTGTAACTTTGAGTAATATGAATGTTGCTCAAAGCGGTTCATATAAATCTTCATATATAAATGAAAGCGGTGTGCTTTCGTCATGTTATTTTCATATTACAGTCAGGGATACTGCACTTGCGGCAAATGCTTCTTATAGCTGGCCTGCTTATAATCCTACTCTCAATTATAATTTTCGTGATGAGTTCCCGGCCTTGAGTGAGCCTACAAAAGAGCTTAATGATGTTTCTGTTGCAGGTACAATTTCATCCGGTTGGTGGACATTTAAATGGGGACCGAAGAAAAACTCACTTATAGACAGCACTTCAGTAATCCCGATGCTGGCGAGAATGAATAAGGATTTTGCTTATTTCAGGGATACTCTTGGTTGGCCACCGGATAAAAGAGCTAAGAATGGTTACAGGAGTACTGTATTTCTTTATGGCTCAGGTCTGAGTACGGATAATGCTTCGAATACTGATCTTGGAGGATGGCAGAGTGCAACTAATTACAATGGTCAGTCATGGCCGATGGTTCTGATATCATATTATCCTGTGTATTGTTTCAGTCCGAAATGTACTTATAATGACAAAATTGGCCAGGCTGGTGCTGTTGTTCATGAAGGTATTCACTCTGTACTTGCAGACCTGCCGGGTTGTAAAAATGCTGCCTGGTTTCATGAAGGTGGTAATACCTGGCTGCAACAGGAGGCTGAAGTAAGACGCAGCAACAACTATTCGGGCATGGGCTTTCTGAATGCTGCATCTTTTATAGCTCCTTTTATGCCTGTTGAATGTTATACCGGTTGGTTACAGGATGGCAGCTTTGGAGGTCCTTCGGCTGAAGGTGTAAACATGAATAATGCCAGTGGTGCACAGGTTTGTACGTGGAGGAACTTACTCGGTGGTGTACAGTACAGCAATATTTTCCCGACTTTTCTTGGCATGACACTTGGTTCGGGAAGTATAGCCTGGATATGGAGAAATTGTCCCTCAAGAGTACTCGAGGGTATGGCTGCCAAATTGGGTGAAACCCAGACGAGACGTCTGATTTCTGAATACAGGGCGAAACAGGCAGTGCTTGATATGGGAAAATGGACTAACAACATGAAGCAGTTGATTAATAGTAATATGAGTGTCGCTATTAAACCTGAATGGACACCATACTGGATTAATTGCCCGGTTTGGACAGCAACTCCTTATGTTAAGACTACAATTGATGTTTCTGGTGTGCTTACTCCTGAAGCAAGGACTTTGCCGGGATGGTCAGGAGCTAACCAGATACCTTTGGTGGCATCAGGTGATGAAGTCACTATCGAGTTTCTGCCGATAGGACGTAATATGACTTGTCAGCTTTGTTACAGGACAAAAGCGGGTGAAATTGTTTACAGTCAGGTAGTGAATGGTGGTGAGCTGAGTCTTAAACTCGACAAAAAGCCTGCAAATAATGTTCTGTTTGCTGTGGTTTCAAATACGGACTATATCTACGAAGGTGATACTACCAGAAAAACTCATTACGACTACAGACTTAAAATTGTTAAGAATCTGAAGAGTACCAATGATATTTACAAGAAATGGTATGACTGGACACTGGCTTTGACACCGGTTGTCGTATCTCTTGATGATGTTAAATCTGATGTTAACACTCCGGACATTCAGATATATCCAAACCCTGTTTGTTCTGGGATGCCTTTGAATGTTTATTTCAGTCACGATACATACTCTCCTGTGACAATTGAAATAAGAAATCTTAGTGGGCAGCTTGTTTTCACTGAAAAGGTTTCGGGCAGCTCTTCATTACAGGTTGGGGATCAGCTCAGACCGGGAATGTATATAATGACTGCAGAAATGACCGGCAAGCGGCAAAACTTTAAATTGATAGTAAAATGAACAAATCTGTAGCCATTGTAACCGGAGCCAACAGGGGTCTGGGGAGAGAAATAACTATTGAACTCGCCAGAAAAGGTTTTACGGTTGTAATGGCTTGCAGAAATTTACAAAAATCATTGCCTGTAAGAGATGAAATTCGTTCTCTTTCAGGCAGTGATAATGTTGATATATTAGAACTTGATCTGGCTGATTTCAACTCAATAAGAACTTTTGTTGAAATATTCCGTGCAAAATATTCAAAACTGAATGTCCTGGTAAACAATGCCGTAATTCTTACTTTTCATAAAACATTCACTGCTCAGGGACTTGAGAGTACTGTCGGAATAAATTTCTTTGGACCGTATCTGCTTGCCAATCTGCTTATTCCGATGTTTCCTCTGGGTGAGAATAACAGGATTGTTAATGTTTCGTCTGTCATTTATCCGTATGGAACTTTCTCGTTTGATAAAATAAATGATCATACAGGTTTCAAGGCATATGCTATTTCAAAATATGCGATAATACTTGGTACTCTTGAATTAGCGGAAAGACTTAAGGATAAAGGCATTACTGTAAATGCTGTTCATCCGGGAGTCGTTAAAACCTGCATCTTCTCAAACAGAAAATTTATAAAATGGTTGATAAACAGCAGGCTTGTATTTTTTATGATTTCGGCTGAGGCTGGTGCTGCTCCGGTTGTCAGACTTGCAGTTTCTGATAGGGTTAAAGGAATAACAGGTAAGTATTTCCGCCGTTTTAATGAAGAAACCATTTCCGAAAAGCTGGCTGATACTGGTTTCAGAAAGGCTTTTATCGGAAAAGTGGAATCATTTATTAAAAATAAATAAACAAATAATCAGGGCGGGGCAGAGGATATGATAAAAATTATCATATTTTTGTAAATACTTGAACCTTTGCCATGAAAATAATTTCTACACCATTCAGGATTGCCAACGTTGTTATACATGGATTCGCGATAGCTCATGCAATCGTGGGCGCACTCATTTTATCACATAATTCTGATCCTGGTATCATTCTGACTATATTGACAATAACTATGATAATTATCCTTACAAGGGTTAATGATTATCCTTTAGATGTAACTGCAGCACTGGCCCTGATTTGTTGTCTTGGAGGTTTCTTCCTTGGTACAGTGGGGGCTGACTGGATAGTATCTATCTTAAAGGTCTCGACTGACCTTTCTCAGATTATCACCACGTTTCTTGTAACAGAGTTACTGGGTTGGATAACTTATATAATTGTCAGAGCGCCACGTAAGGCTCAATAAATACTTACTTAAAATGAATCTGTTTGGAAAATCTGCAGGTAAAAGATGGCGTGATCTTCTTGTAATCGCCATTCTCGTACTCATATTCAGGGTTTTCTATGTTGAAATACTCAACTATTTCAAGCAGGATTATCAATATGACATAAGTGGTCTTTTAAACTCAATCTTCAGACAGTATCCTATTTTACTTATTATTGTAATTGCTGATTATTATGCAATTAAGTATATAAATAAGCTTTTCGGGTGGGGCAAAGAGACTGTAAAAAGGCTTTTGCTTTTTGCAATTGCGTTTATTATTGTCACTTCTGTTTCAACATTTTTGTTTTGCTTACCTGAGTTAAAAAGATATACATGGAGTGAACTTGTAGCAAGCAGGCAGATTGAAGCCCTGATAATGGTTACTTCAATGATAAATGTAATTGTAATGGGGCTTTCTGATGTTTTACTATATTATAGAAAATCTCATCGAAATGAGCTTAATGCTGAGATTTTTAAGAAAAACAAGGCAAGGTTTCAATATGAGCAGCTTAAAAATCAGTTGAATCCGCACTTTCTATTTAATAGTTTGAATGTGCTTGATTATCTTGTACATACTGATTCTGAAAAAGCAAGTTCTTTTATTAAAAAGCTTGCCGGTGTTTACAGATATCTGCTTGATAAGGAGAGAGATATGTTGGTGACCCTCCAGGAGGAACTGAAATTTACCATGATGTATTGCGATTTGATGAAAGAGAGATTTGATACTGGTATGAGTATTAGTACTCAAATAGATGATAAATATCTTTCAACATATATTGTACCCTGCAGCATTCAGCTATTGGTGGAAAATGCATTGAAACACAATATAGTAAGCAGTAGTTCTCCTTTGCATGTGAAAATTTTTATTGAAAATAAATGGCTGGTAGTTGAAAATAATCTTCAACCGAAAATAACTGAAGACCAGTCCTGCAAAGTAGGTTTGAAAAATATCGAAAGTCAGTATATGTCTATGTTTAATAAGGGTATCGAGGTGCAAAAGACATCAGATGTTTTCAGAGTCAGAATACCTTTAATATTTGAAAAGACTGTTTAATTAGTTTACCGGGTTTGCATTAAATAAGTGTTGAAAATAAAAATATAATAAATGAAGGTTCTTATTATAGAAGATGAAATGCCGGCTCAGTTTCAGTTGGAGAGATTGATTCAGTCAAATTATCCTGATTTTGAGATTGCCGGGCGTATCGATTCTGTCAAAGGAGCAGTGAGATGGCTTTCAAGAAATCATCCTGATTTGATATTTATGGATGTGGAGCTTTCTGACGGACAATGTTTTGAGATTTTCAGAAATGTGAATATTGATGTGCCGGTAATAATGACAACTGCATATGCTGACTTTGCTATCAAGGCTTTTAAAGTTAACAGTATTGACTATCTGCTTAAACCACTTGACGAAATGGAATTTGTCAACGCTGTGGAAAAATCAATGAAAATGTCTGTAAAAAATATGCCTGATTATCATTCGATTGAAAATGAAGTGGCTAAAAATAAGACGAAAGAGTACAGAAGCAGATTTCTTGTTAAGTTAAACGACCAGATCAAAATAATTCCCATTGATGAAATTGCTTACCTGGTTGCAGAAGAAAAGGTTACTTTTATCATGACTAAGGCAGGGAAGCGTTTTTTAATTGATAGTTCTCTTGATTCGATTGAAGATCAACTTAACCCTAAAGTGTTTTTCAGACTTTCCAGGGGTTGTATTGCAAGTATAAATTCAATTAAATCGGTTTCAAAGTATTTCAATAGTAGATTAAAAGTGAAGCTTGAACCTGAATACTCTGAAGAGATTATAATTAGTCGTATTCGTGTACAGGATTTCCTGAAATGGCTTGAAGGAATGGCCTGATAAATGTGTCATTTCATCCCCTGTATTCTTAAGTTCGTCGGAATTAGTTTTCATTTTTTAACTATCATTATGATATTTGCTGTAAGGAAATTTTAGCTAAAAATATAACCTTACATGAGATACCACATACAATACCTGACTTTTATCTTTCTATTTGTCATTGCAGGCTTTTTGATGCCTGTAAATGGGGAACAATCGCATGGAAAAGAGAAATTTGAATATTTCCCTGAATTAAGGTATTCATTGCAATCTTCTGAATTTAATCTTTGGGCTCCTTCAGCTCAAAAAACAAAACTGTTCATATACAATGATGGTGTTTCAGGTAAACCTGTGAAGGTTATTTCTATGGAAAAGAAAGCTGATGGTTACTGGAAAGCAATGGTTACTGGTAATCTGGAAGGTAAGTTTTATACTTTTAGTGTAAAACATAATGGGAAATGGCTTAAGGAAACTCCGGGTATTAATGCCAAAGCTGTAGGCCTTAATGGCAACAGGGCAGCTATCATAAATTTGAAGAATACTGATCCTGCAGGTTGGAATAGTGATAAAAGACCTCCTTTGAAAAGTTTTACAGACATTATTATTTATGAGATGCAGCACAGGGACTTTTCGGTTTCTCCTAATTCTGGCATTGTTAATAAGGGTAAGTTTATTGCTTTGACTGAAAATGGTACTACTAACGGATTGGGTTTCTCAACCGGCATTGATCATTTAAAGGAATTAGGTATAACTCATGTACATATTTTGCCTTCTTATGATTTCGGCTCGATTGATGAATCGAAACTTGAAATAAATAAATACAACTGGGGCTATGATCCCAAAAACTATAATGTTCCTGAAGGATCTTTCTCTACAAATCCGTCTGATCCGGCTTCCAGGATAAGAGAATTTAAACAAATGGTGCAGGCTTTGCACGGCAACGGTATCCGCGTAATACTTGATGTGGTATATAACCATACTTATGTTAATGACGGATCTAACTTCTCACTGACGGCTCCCGGCTACTTTTATCGCTACAATCAGGATGGTTCATATTCGAATGCATCGGGTTGTGGTAATGAAACGGCTTCTGAAAAGGAGATGATGCGCAGGTTCATGGTCGAATCGGTCATGTATTGGGTTAACGAGTTTCATATCGATGGTTTTAGGTTTGATTTAATGGGTATTCACGATATCGAAACCATGAACCTGCTTCGTCAGGAGTTGGATATAATTGATCCTTCATTATTTATCTATGGTGAGGGTTGGACTGCCGGTGGTTCTCCGCTTGATGATAAGCTGAGGGCTGTAAAAAGTAATGGTTTGAAAATGCCACGCATTGCTGTATTCAGTGATGATTTAAGAGATGCTGTCAAAGGTCACTGGAATGACCATAAAGCTCCGGGTATGGCAAGTGGGAAACCTGGTCTTGAGGAAAGTATTAAGTTCGGCATTGTTGGTGCCATCGATCATCCACAGGTTGATTATACGAAGGTCAATTATTCGAAAGCTCCTTATTCCAATAATCCTGATGAAGTTATAAATTATGTATCATGTCATGATGATATGTGCCTTAATGATAAATTGAAAGCTTCTGCTGAGAGTAATGTTTCAGCTGAAACTTTAATAAAAAGAAACAAGCTTGCACAAACTATCATATTTACATCACAGGGTGTACCTTTTATGCTTTCAGGTGAAGAAATCTATCGTAATAAAAAAGGCATCAGCAATACTTTTGAATCTCCTGATTCTGTTAATCAGCTTGACTGGAGTGCAAAAGGTAAATACTACGATATTTTCACTTATTATCGTAACCTGATACAGTTAAGAAAGCAACATCCTGCTTTCAGAATGAACAAAGCGGAAGATGTAAGAAAGAATCTTCAGTTTATTGATATGCCTGAAAAATGTATGGCAGGTTTTATTCTGAAGGATAATGCAAACGGAGATAAATGGAAAAATATTCTTGTAATACATAATGGAAATGATCATCCTGTTGAAATAAGTCTTCCAAAAGGTAAATGGACTACTGTTGCAAATGATGGAGTGATCGCACTAAACGGACTTGGAGTTGAAGATGGCAAGGTTATAGTTGCTGCTTCCTCTTCATTTATTTCTTTCCAATAATTATTTAAAAATATGAAGAGCAAACCTAAATTATCATTCTGGCAAATATGGAATATGTGCTTCGGATTCCTTGGAATTCAGGCCGGTTTCGGACTGCAGAATGCAAATGCAAGCAGGATTCTACAGACATTTGGAGCTGATGTTGATACTTTGTCCTGGTTTTGGATAGTTGCGCCTTTGACGGGTATGATAATTCAACCTATCATCGGCCATTATTCTGATCATACCTGGAACAAAATCGGGCGAAGGAAACCTTATTTCCTTATTGGTGCTTTGTTTACAGCTTTTGCTTTGGTTTTCATGCCAAACTCAGCTCTGCTTTCAGCTATAATGTCTCCTTTACTTGTCGGAGCTGGTATGCTGACAATTCTGAATGCATCATTCAATGTTGCAATGGAGCCATTCAGGGCACTTGTTGCTGATCAGCTGCCTGACAATCAGCGTACTCTTGGTTTCTCAATACAAACATTTCTTATCGGAGTCGGTGCCGTTATAGGTTCATGGCTTCCTTATGCTCTTTCTGAATGGACGGGTCTTGGTGAAAAAACAACTTCGGGTGGAATACCTATGAATGTTGTTATTTCATTCTATCTGGGTGCTGCGTTGATGATAGGCAGTATTTTATGGACTGTTTTTAAAACCAAAGAATATCCTCCGGAAGTTCATAAAAGCTTTTTTGAAGAAGAAACAAAAACAGAGGATCATCAGCAAAGGAAAGGTTTGTCGGTTATACTTACTGATATTGCCAAAATGCCCAGGACAATGAAAGAACTGGGATTGGTTCAGTTTTTCTCCTGGTTCGGTTTATTGTCGATGTGGGTATATATGACTCCTGCCGTGGCTGAGCATTCTTATGGAGCAACAGATCCTTTTTCTGAAGGTTACCAGAAAGCCGGTGACTGGGTGGGAGTTCTGTTTGGTATCTACAATTTGGTTGCTATGTTTTATGCATTGGTTTTACCATGGATTGCATCAAAAACAAGCCGAAAGTTTACACATATGATTTCATTACTTGCAGGTTCTGCCGGTTTGATATCAGTATTTTTCATTACGAATCCTTATTTGCTGATTTTGTCTATGGTAGGTATAGGTATTGCGTGGGCAAGTATACTGGCGATGCCTTATGCTATTCTTGCCGGATCCATCCCTCCTGCAAAAATGGGTGTATATATGGGA
>CAZCWK010000063.1:600-968 GCA_964502355.1 uncultured Bacteroidales bacterium | reverse complement strand
CATTCCACAAATTATAAGTAGTTTGGTAAATGGTCCGATTGTAAAATATTTCTTTAATTCTGACAGTATATATGCGATTTTGATGGCAGGTATTTGTATGCTTGTGGCTTCAGTATCAGTATTTGTCGTACATGATAATGAAAAAGTAAACAGTAATAATTAGCTCACAGAGAATCTAAATATATTTTTTTAATTATTAATTCTAATACTTTCAAATGATGAAAAGAAACAGACTTTCGCTTACGGTTTTTTTTCTGTTATGTCTCACTTTGAGCACATTTGCACAGAATAAAATTACCATTCGCGGCACGGTGACTGATCAGAATAATCTGTCTGTCATCAATGCCACGGTTATTGAGAAGGGTACT
>CAZCWK010000063.1:0-582 GCA_964502355.1 uncultured Bacteroidales bacterium | reverse complement strand
GGAACCATCACCGACCTGGACGGGAATTTCTCCCTAGCGGTAAGTTCCACGGATGCTGTAGTTCAGATCAGCAGTATCGGTTATGAAAAAGTTGAAATCCCGGCTTCTGAATTCAGTGGCATTAAAAAGATTCGTATGAATGAATCTTCTTTTGCTCTTGGAGAAGTGGTGGCTATCGGTTACGGACAAGTTAGAAAAAATGATGCCACAGGCTCGGTTGTCGCAATCAGGGCTGAGGAAATCAATAAAGGACTGGCAGTTTCTCCTGCTGATCTTCTTGTTGGTAAATCTGCCGGTGTCAATGTTACAACTACAGGTGGAGCTCCGGGAGCCAAAGCCGAAATCCGTATTCGTGGCGGATCTTCAATGTCTGCAAGTAATGATCCTCTTATTGTAGTAGATGGAGTACCCATTGACAACAGAAGTATCTGGGGTGCAACTGATGCTTTATCAAGTATCAACCCAAATGACATTGAAACTTTTACAGTATTGAAAGATGCTTCAGCTACTGCGATTTATGGTTCACGTGCATCAAATGGTGTAATTATTATTACAACCAAAAAAGGTGCTGCAGGTGCTGTC
>CAZCWK010000062.1:0-13222 GCA_964502355.1 uncultured Bacteroidales bacterium | reverse complement strand
TAAATAGTATTTAATATGCCTGTCGATATTAAATAAAACAAAAAAGCTGCCCCTTCCGGGGCAGCTTTAATAACACAATCGAGAATCAACAAAATCAATATCCGGGATTTTGATAAGCTGCTTTTTCTTCTGCTGTCATATCCAGTCTGTCAATCTGACCTTGAGGTATAGGACGGAGATAATGTACATCTTTCTTAATAACACGGGTGTATGTTTTTGGTTCATGCTTAGCTGCATCAGCTATCACATATGTTCCTGCAATTTCTTCCCATTTTTGGGTACGAACCAGGTCAAACCAACGGTATCCTTCACCAAAGAATTCACGTGAACGTTCAGCCAAAATGTAGTTAATATCAATTGTAGCAGGAGTTGCTGCAATCATTTCAGCACTGTGGTCTTCAACTTTAGCTTTGTTTTCAGCATTGCTAAAGCTCCATTTACCTGCTCTTGCACGAAGTACATTTACTAATCCTCTTGCAGTTCCATCATTTGCATAAGTACCGGTTACAGCTTTAGTACTGGCACCTTTGACAGCAGCTTCAGCAGCAACAAGGAATAGTTCAGAAAATTTCGCAATAACAAATGGACGACATGTACTACCATTAGGAGTGCCTAATCCAGAGCCATTGTCTGTACGATATGTTCCGATTTTCCAGAGTCCCGGGTAATACTGACGGTTAATACCTGATGGAGGAATAACATAATCTGCTCTTCCGGCAATAACTCCGGCACCGATAGCACTTTTACCTGATGCCCAGTCAATTGAACCAGTTAGTGATTCGTCTGGTAAAAATGAAAGGATAGCATCACCAGGGCCAACCGGCAAAAGGTTTCCATTAAACAAAGCAGTTATGGATGACATGCTTGAATTCTTATTCCAGTTACCACGGAAAACACTTGTGAAAGTTCCGTCAAAACGTGAATCGTTGGTTTTATCAGCAAATGTTTTTGTAAATACTCCCTGAGGAGGAGCCATACGAGTCCATGGACGACCACCCCATTGAGCTGCCTCACGTTGTACAGAACTAACAAGATCAGTTCCATCAGATTTTTTTGCACTTCTTATATTTTCCATCTGAGGTGTAACCATCCAACAGGCAAAGTTGTCAGGTGCCGAACCGCTACCATAGCCGAAACTTACTCCACCATTATATTGTTCGCTGGCATTTGTATGGTCAGCAAGTAACAAAATCTCGTTATTGCGGTCATTCTGTGCCAGGTGAACCTTATAATAAGTTGATTGTAAGCCTGCATAACCCGGACTGGTAATAGCTTCAGTAGCTACATTATATGCTTCCTGGAAATACCATGCAGCGTTATGTCCATCGGGATCTGTACGGGCAGCCTGAGGATATGTTGGAATATTGTTTGGATTTTCTAACCACCAGCCATAAGTAAGGTATGCTTTTGCAAGAAACAAACGTGCAAGAGTTTTTGTAGCAGCACCAACTATACGTGGAGATTCAGGAAGATCAGTAATAGCCTGCTTTAAATCAGGGAATATACCAATTGTGTAAACTTCGGGAACTGTATTACGTACTGAAGTTCTAACGGTTGATTTATTAAATTTTAGAACGCCACCTCCTAAATCAAGGGGTACTCCACCGAAAGTCTGAACAAGCTGAAAATAATCAAAAGCGCGGAAGAAACGAGCTTCAGCAATCAATGACGGAGCCAAACCTACAGCTTCTGCATTTTCGATAACACCACTTGCAGTATTAATATTCGGGAAAGCTGCGTTCCAAAGTACATCGGCACGTGATGTTGATGGTGTCATTGTACCACCACTTGTCATATCGGCATCTTTAAAGTTACCATCAGCACTGTTAGCCCAGGTATATTCATCAGTACCGGTAAGTGTAATATTATAATAATAACCCTGACCGTAAATATCACGCAAATGAGCATACATAGAAGTTAATCCGCTCTGAACTCCCTCCTTGGTTGTAAAAAAGCCGGGTTCGTAAGAAGCACGCGGTTGTTCTTCAAGGATATCGCTGCAGGCCGACAGGAACAACATCATCATTGCCCCCATCAAAACTTTTATATTTATCTTTTTCATTATCATCTTTATTTATTGATTATTAAAATGTGATGTTAACACCAACCAAATAATTTCTTGTAGACGGTGAATTTGCACCAATAGTAAGAATACGTCTGTTTACCAAACCAGCTACTGCTGAGTTTTCACCACCATATGAGTTTGTTTCAGGATCCATGCCTGTTTCCTTTGTGTAAGGAGCAAACAATACGAATGGATTCTGAGCTGTAGCATAAAGTCTCAAACTTTGTACTCCTAAGTCTTTTATCGCTTTCATATTGAAGTTATAACCAAGAGTAATAGCACGTATTTTTACATATGACGCATCGAAAAGAGCTAAAGTATTACCATATTTAGGATTATCACCACTCAAAATACCACCTGGTTTAGGATATTTTGCGCCCGTATTTTCCGGTGTCCAGTAATCAACATCAACATTATTTCTACGTCCTGTCAACATATTCAAATAACCATCAGCTGCATAAAGTGAACTTACAAGGATTCCTCCGCTTTTGAAAGTACCTATCATGGTTAAATCAAGTCCTTTATATCCTAATGTAGTATTGAAACCACCCTGGAAATCAGGATCAACATGCATAATCTGACGGTCTTTACCACCACCATCCATTGCTCTTACAGGATCTCCTACTGCTCTGCCGGCAGGAATAACATCACCTTCTTTGTAATAATCGCCAAGGTATTCAACCTTGATCATACCAATATTACCTCCGGGTTCAAGAATGTTAAAATAAGGATCACCTTCCTGCCATAATCCGGCATACTTAGCAGCATAAATTACATTTATCGGGTGACCAACAAACCATGCATTACCCTCGTCTCTGTCATTTCCTGAAGCAAGAGATACAATTTCGTTTTTGTTAGAGTATACATTAATTCCTGCTGTCCAGTTCCAACCATTAAGATTGTCTAAAATAACTCCATTAAGAGAAAATTCAAAACCTTTATTCTGGGTTGCGCCTACGTTAGCCATATAGCTGCCAACTCCGGAAGTTTGAGGAAGATTTACGCTCAACAGAAGATCCTCTGTGTTTGTTATATAGTATTCAAATGTACCTGACAGACGATTTCCAAGTAAATTGAAATCCACACCGTAGTTATATGTTTTTGAGAATTCCCATCCTAATTCAGGATTTGGAAGTGTGCTTACGTATGTACCGGTAACAAAATTAGCGCTTGCATCACCAAAGTTATATGGACGGGTACTCAAAGCACCTAAAGTAGCATAAGGAGCAACAGCCTGATTTGAAGTTTCACCATAGCCAACTCTTAATTTCAGATTATCCAACCAGTCAACATTCTCCATAAAACTTTCTTTCTTGACATTCCAGCCTATAGAAACAGCTGGATAAGTATGCCATTGATGTCCCGGAGCTAATCTTGAAGAAGCATCTGAACGCATAGTTGCTGAAATCATATAGCGACTATCATAAGAATACATTATACGACCCATGTATGACAACAATCCACTTTTTTCATATCCCTGATCCTGGGGGAGTATTGATCTTTCTCCATCAGTCATACCAAGGTTATACCACATGAAATTTGAAGCCACACCTTTTGCTGACATACCTGAACGATTGTACATAGTTTCTTCAGCAGAATACATTGCAACAGCATTGATCTGATGTTTTTCAGCAAAAGTACGGTCATAGGTAAGCAGGTTTTCTACAGCCCAATTTGTGTTCAATGAATTACTAACTGATGCTCCGGAAGGATTGGTTTCAGAAGTGGCGTTAATTCCCTGTCCTGTATAAGACCCTCTGGTAGACATACGTAAGTTCAAACCAACATTAATGCGATATTTAAGACCTTCAACTCCGGGGATTTTTACTTCACCATAGAGATTATTGTATGTACCGAAACCTCTTGTCTGAGTCAGCATTTGTTCTCTTTTAGATTCAACTACGTCTCTTGTATAAACCCATACACCTTTATCAGCAGGCATATCTACAGTTCTTTTCCAGGTTCCGTCAGCATTGTAAGGATTGATTAGCGGGGAGTTTTGCAATACCTGATACATTCCTCCTGTACTTGCTCCTTCTGTAACATTATAGTTGCTATTGGATGTAAAACCAAAACGTAAGTATTTCCCTATTTCCTGATCAAGGCTGGCACGCATTGACAAACGGTTGTAGTTTTCCAAAGGTACTACACCATCATTTTTGTAATAACCAATACCAAAATTGTAAGCTCCGCCTGTTGTACCACCAGAGACACCTACATCATGACTCTGCATGGAACCGTCTTTAAAATACAAATCCTGCCAGTCTGTATTAGTACCTTCAATTTCATCAGCAGTGTTTGTTTTGTAAGCAGACATATTAGCAAAAGCTCTCATCGCAGCAAACTCATCTCCGGTCATCATGTCAACTTTAGAAGACACCTGAGCTATACCATAATAGCCATTGTATGAAACCCTGGGTTTCTGGCCTAATTGCCCTCTGTTAGTTGTTACTAAAAGTACACCATTTGCACCACGGGATCCGTAGATAGCTGTTGCAGAAGCATCTTTTAATATATCAATGCTTTTAATTTCATTAGGATTGATATCACTTATATTTCCTGAAAATGGAATACCGTCCAAAACTATTAACGGATCATTACTGGCCGTTAGTGAACGTGCACCACGAATACGGATCTGCATTTCAGCACCTGGTTTTGTTGATACTTGAGACATTTCAACACCAGCTACACGGCCCTGCAAAGATTGTGAGATATTTTGAGCAGGTATTTCACGCATAATGTCACCTCTTACAGAAGCAACAGAGCCGGTTACTGCTTCTTTACGTTGCACACCGTAACCTACTACAACAACTTCCTCCAAAGCTTTTTCATTTTCTTTAAGTGTAACATTAACCAATGTTTTACCTTGTACATCAACTACCTGACTTAAGTAGCCGATATAAGTAAAACTCAGTTTAGCATTTGAAGGAACTTTAATGCTAAACTTTCCACTATTGTCAGTTAAGGTACCATTTGTTGTACCCACCTGAGCCACACTTACGCCAATCAATTTTTCACCGGAAGCATCAGTAACAACTCCGTTAACAGAAATCGTTTGAGCAAAAGCGCCGAATGAAAATAATGAGAATAATAAAATAAGGCTTATCAGCCTACTTGATTTTTTGATTTTCATGATCAGATTTCATTTTTAATTTTTAGATTTTTAAAATTTTACATGGTTTTTCAAAGGATAGAGTTTTTAAGTTTTCATAATCGTTTTTATGAATTAAGTAAATACTAATTGAGATTGACAGTATTGTTCAATTAAAGATTTTACACAGAAGTGTTGAAAATTGATTACTTGTATTTTTTTAGTCATTATACAGGCCACAATCGATTTAAGGTTTCAATTATTTTTGTAAAAGTATTGAATGAGACATTTTATAATATTTGAAAATAAACATTCCTTTTCAAATTTTAAGTAAAATTTAGATAAAAAGGCAGTTATACACTTATGCTATATTGTTGTTTTACAATTATATAGCCAATAGAAGATAGTTAATAAAACTAAATAGAAAAATTCCATCCATGAAACTTAAATCACAAATGCAAATACTTTATACGTCTTAAAAAAATGTTTCTAAATAGAATTGTATTCCAGGAAAGGCAAAATCCGGCGTTAGAGATAAGTGCTTTACAGACTAAGAATATCAGATTTCTGTAGGGGATTTGCCAAAGTGTTTTCTGAATACAGTACTGAAATAACCAACACTGGAGAAACCGCAAAGTTCACTAATTTCTGTTATGGAGTAATTTCCGGTACTTAAAAGTTCAAGTGATTTATTTAACCGTATAACTTTTATAAATTCGTTTGGAGACTGACCAGTAAGTGACTTCAATTTTTTATATAGAAGCGATGAACTTACATTCATAGCGGCTGCAAAATCATCTTTGTCGAATTCCGAATTGGAAATATTATTGTTTGAAACCTCAATAATTTTCTTCAAAAATTTATCATTGTTTTCATTAGCAAATATTCTTTCATCATTATCGTTTTTTACCAGCTTATGTGCTTTTTCCTTAATTGAGTTTCTGTTAAAAATAATTGATTTTATTTTTTGTATAAGAATACTCATATCAAAGGGTTTTGTCAGATAGTCATCTGCGCCAAGACCTAAGCCATGCAATTCTTCTGATTTATCTGACAGAGCAGTCAACAGGATAATTGGTATATGAGATGTCTCAAATGTTTGTTTAACCTGCTTACATAACTCGAAACCATCCATTTCAGGCATCATAATATCGGAAACAACCAAATCCGGAAATTGCTTTTTTATAATTCGCCAGGCATCCTTACCATTAATTGCAGTAATAACAATAAAATACTGACTTAGTATTTTTTGCATAAAATCAAGCAACTCATCATTGTCTTCAACAATTAGGATTTTCATTTCCTTATGTGAATCAATAATAAGATTGTCATCTTCAGAAACTTCCATTTCTGATTTATTTTTAATTTCCAGATCTCTATAATCCTGTTCAAAATTATTCTCCGCTACATTACTTACAGACTTATGGGGTATAGTTACAGTAAAAACTGATCCTTTATTTTCTTCGCTACTATATGAAATGGTTCCTTCATGCATCTCAACATAATTTCTTACTAATAACAAACCTATACCTGAACCAACCACTTTAGAATTCACGGCATTTTCACCTCTGTAGAATTCTGAGAAAAGTTTATTCTTTGCATTTGCATTTATGCCTATACCATTATCTTTTACCTGAAGAACCCATTTTCTATTATCACATTTCAGATAAATATCGATTTTCGAATCTCTGTGAGAATATTTAATTGCATTAGAAATAAGATTATCAAAAATCTTTTCAATTTTTGGCTCATCAACTGCAGTTATATAACTATCTGTTTCATGAGTATAACTAATCTCAATTTTTTTCATGGCAGCATAGGAATCAAACATTGATTTACGGTTTCCGATAAAAGCGACAATATCAACCATTGCAAAAACAATCTTGTCTTTCCCGATATCTACTTTTTGAAAATCCATCAATTGATTTACCATTGACGAAAGGCGTTTCACCTGTCTTGTTGCAAGATTCAGATAATACTTACCTGATCCTGAAAGGTTATTTTCTTTATTAAGTTCTTCAACAGGCGCTTTGATTAATGTCAATGAAGTCCTGATATCATGAGCTGTATTAACAAAAAAATTGACTTTATCCTCTGTATGCTTTTGCTTTAGAGTTTTTATGTAATTATTTAAAATAAGATACACTAAAACTCCCAAAAATGACAAAACAATCAACCAGAACCACATCGTATCCCAAAAAGGTGGTATCATTCTGATTTTTATTGATCTTTCCGAAACCACTCTGGTAAATGAGCTGTCATATAACCTGATTTTCAACTCATGTTTTCCTTTGGGAATATTTGTATAAGTTATAATTCTGTTGGTAGTCGGTTCTGTCCAGTTTTTATCAAAACCGTCAAGCTTCCATGAAAACTTCGTGCCCTCAGTATCTCCAACAGGTAAAAGTTCAAGAGTAATAGTTTTCTGAAAGTATCTTAATTTTAATGCTTTCAGGCTATCTAAAGGCTTATCGATTTTTAATTCCTGCGATGCTCTCACAGATCTTCCGGAAATCAGTATATCCTTAATATAAATCCTGCTTCTTGATTCCGGATTATTACTCAAATCAGGAGGAAAAAATAATACACCATTATTTGTTCCGAAAACCAGTTGACCATCAGAGGTTATTTCGCCTGATCCACGGTTAAATGATGCACTTGACAAAGGCTGTATATGCGTAAATGTCATTACACTATTGTCTTTAGGATTTAATCTGAACATACCTTTTTCTGTTCCAATCCATAAAAATCCTTTGGAATATTTAATGCTGTTAACAAAATTTGAAGGTATTCCGGATTTGGTAGTAATTTTGAGTATTTTACCATTCTTGTAATTATATTTGAACAACCCTCCTCCACTGGATGCAATCCATAAATCCTGATTAACTATTGCCATATCATTGATAGACATACCAAGTATCAGTCTTTTTACATTACCGGTTTTTTTATCCAGTATTGACAATCCATGTGAACATCCCAAAAACATTTTATCAGGGGTATATTCTAAGAATTTATTCAGGGATTCTTCAGTAAAAGTCCTTATCCTGTCTTTTTTAATATCATAACAGTAAAACTCACCAAATACACCACCAAACCATATATCACCCTGGCTGTCCTTGTATATATCCATTATATAATCGTTCTTAACAGTAGATCCGGCAACATTTCTTGAATAGTGATTAATTTCCCTTCCACTCTCAGCATCTAGCACATAAACCCCGGAAGAATAACTCCCTGCCCATATTCGTCCCTTATCATCTTCACACAAAGAAAGAAAAACCTGAGCATTGTTTTTATTATTGCAATAAAGATTAAACCATCTGTTATTTTTTTTGTTCCAACAACTGATACCATTATTTGTCGCAAACCAGAACTTGCCTGATTTATCTTCTAAAATACTGTTAACATCATTGTTTACCAGAGAGTTTGATTCATTTGTACGATGAACCAAATTATTAATCAAAGGCGCTTTTTGATCATAAAAAGATAAACCGCCTGTATACGTGCCAATCCAGACTCTTTGATTATTATCTATTAACAGATCATAGACTCCATTACCATTAAGTGAATACGAATCATTTTCATTCTCTTTAAAATTATCAAGCACTTTGCCTTTATTTCTATCAAATTTCCATATACCCTGTCCATCAATACCAATCAGCAAAACGCTGTCAGAAGCGGGAATAATCGATCTTACCGGTTGTTTTGGGATATCCACAAATGGGAAACCAATAAGCTTATTATTAACCGGAGTATATAAATAAAAACCATTTGAAAGTGTACCAATCCATAGCTCCTTCCTGTTTTTATCATAATATAATGTATAAACTATTAAAGGACTGATTGTTTTATTTCTAAGTAGAATCTTTAATTCTGAAGTTTTAGTATCTAAAAGCCATATACCGTCTTCATTTACCAAAAACATTTTGGTTTCGTTATAACGGGTAATAAGAAATTTTTTTGTGAGAGCTCTGTTTTTGAAAGTCAGTTTATCTGACTTAAGAGTGTACAAACCAAAATTCGAAGCTATCCAGAGAGTTCCAGCATTATCAATCTGAATATCATAGATATATAAATATTTATTATTCAGTTTTCTACTAATATTAACCGATAAATGAAAGTCATCAGTTACTTCATCATAATTAAAGATCTGACCATTATTAGTATAGACTATAAGTTTACCAGAAGATTTTACAAACTTTGCAGTCATAACATTTGGAGACTCAAAAGGTAACTGGTAAACTTTACAATCGTCATTTATCAACCTGATAATACCGTTTTTTGAAGAAGCCCAAATGAAACCATTTTCATCAGTGCACACAGAATTTACTTCTCTGATCGAAATACCAAACAGAGAATTTATATTGTAAAATTTTTCAGCATGAGAATATGTCACAGACAAGAATACTGATATCAGTATAAGAAATAAAGTATGCTTTCTTTGTGCGGACATATAAGGTTACTATTTTTTTGTATTGATAAAGAAACCAATACAAAAGTTCATGCGTTTTTCAATCTTAAAGAAATATTAGACGAAACAAATATAGCAACCTAATTGTAATAATACTCATAATTATGATAGAGTTTCTATAAATTTAGATAACTCATTTAATATTTCAGATTCCAAACATGATTATAAAGTATTTACTTTACGCAACCTAAAAAGAGGCAGATATCTTTTATCGGTACAGTCTTTGTTTAAAAAAAATGTGAAGGGTACAAAAACGCACCCTCCACAATTTTACATTAATCCAATTGACATGTCAATAACCTTAATATACATGCCAGAAAACCTGATACAACCTGTCTTATTATATAACCTTTTTTATAAGTCCGTTTTCATCATATTCAATTTCCACTACTTTCAGGCTTCTAAGCCAGGTTCTTCCTCCGGAAGGCACACTGTCATGATGAAACAAATACCATTTGCCTTTAAATTCAACTATGGAATGATGAGTTGTCCAACCTACTACAGGAGGCAAAATAACTCCTTTATAAGTAAATGGTCCGTAAGGATTGTCACCAATAGCATAACAAATATTGTGGGTATCTCCGGTCGAATATGAGAAATAATATTTACCATTGTAAAAATGCATCCAGGAAGCCTCAAAAAACCTGATGTCACTTTGAGAAGCTTTCAGAGGTTGACCATTTTCATCGATTATTACAACTGGTCGTGGTTCTTCGGCAAAACCAAGCATATCATCACTCAACTTAACAACTCTTGAAGGCAATGCAAGCTCATCATTTTCCGGCAAATAAGCAGATTCCAAAGCTTTATTATCCCTGTAACGCTGCAATTGTCCACCCCACAAGCCTCCAAAGTACATGTAAAAACTCCCATCAGAATCCTTAAATACAGCCGGGTCTATGCTATAACTGCCTCTGACAGGATCAGGTTGAGGTATAAACGGACCTTCAGGTTTTTCGGAAATAGCAACACCAATCCTGAAAATATCAGTTTTATCTTTAAGAGGATAATACATATAATACTTCCCGTCTTTATAAGCTACGTCACAATCCCAAAGCTGACGACCTGCCCAAAGAATGTCACTGACTTTCAGAACAACTCCATGATCAGTCACTTCTTTGTTTTCGATGTCATCAGTTGAAAAAACATGATAATCAAGCATATCAAAATGATCACCGTTATCATTTTCAGGTATACCTGATTCCCTGTCATGTGAAGGATAGATATATAACTTACCATCAAAAACATGCACGGCCGGATCAGCCATATAATCGTCTTTTACCAAATATTTAGGGGTCTTCATATATCAATACTTTTTTGCCAGTTCAATCATTTGCTTAACAACAGGCTTTGGATTATTGTTTCTGTCAAATAATAAAGGATAGTCTTTTCTGCCACGCATCGGGAAATTATTTTTCCATGATTCACCATCATTTAATCCCCAGATTGTAACTCTGTCCATTACATCCTTATGTTTCAGGAATAGTTCAAACATATCAAGAACTCTTTTGTTCCACTTCAACTGAACATCCGATGGTATAGAATCCCTGTAAGGATCAAGCTCTTTTGAATACTTGAACATATCAGAAATATTTGCTCCCTGATGATTAAAAGGGTTAGGTAAAATTGAGATATCCCATTCTGTAACCATAACTTTAACACCGGCACTTTTAATTTTTAGTATGCTGGCTTCAAAATCACTTACAGTTGGTTCGTCCATACCCATATGTCCCTGCATTCCTACAGCATCAACTCTGCAACCGGCAGCTTTTAATTCTTTTACCATCTCAACTACAGCATCACATTTTTTTGCCATATACATGTTGTAGTCATTATAATACAACTCAGCATTAGGATCAGCTTCGTGTGCAAACTGAAATGCATATTTGATAAAGTCCTTTCCAAGAATCTGATAGAATTTGCTGTTCCTGTATGAACCGTTATCTTCAATAGCCTCATTAACTACATCATAACCTTTAACTCTACCTTTATAACGTCCAACAACAGTAAGAATATGCGTACGCATTCTTTCTTTTAAAACTTCAGGGCTGACATTTTTGCCTTCACTATCAACAAAAAACCATCTTGGTATCTGGGAATGCCACATAAGACAATGCCCTGTAACCACCTGTTTGTTATTTTCACCAAAAGCCACGAATTTATCAGCATCATCATATTTAAACTGACCTTCAACAGGTTGCATTGGTTGTGGTTTCATGCAGTTTTCTGCAACAATTGCCTGAAACTGTTCCTTAATAATTTCGGACTGAACAGGATTATTCCCGTTAACCTGACCCATATTAACAGCTACACCTATTAAAAATTTACCCTTTGTAGCAGATTTCAATGTCTCAGCCGCTGAAATCTGGTTTACAGACACCGATAATACAAGTGCTGATACGATTAAAGATTTTAACTTCATTTAATTTAATTAATTTATATTATCACCCATAAAAAACACAGCATACTTAAAGCATTAATAAAGTATGCCTGTTGTGAATTAATACTTATGACCTCCCGCGTCTTTCATCAAGCTCAGCCTGCATTGTAATATTGAGCTTTTTAGTAATAGGATAAAAGAAGAGGCAGATAGTTGCAATGGCAAAGGTTATCGCAGGGAAAATACTTGAAGTCAATCTGATACCCAAAATGGAAGAATCCGTCTGTACAGTATTGGATATAAATCCAAATGATTGAACGATAATACCACATAAAGCTCCACCAACTCCGAGACCTGCCTTAAGTGCAAATACTATTCCTGCAAAGCAGAAACCGGTAGCTCTTCTGTGATTTTTCCACTCAGAAAAGTCAGCAACATCACCCATCATAGCCCATAGTAAAGGAATAGTTGGTGCATAAGCCGCATTCTTCAAAATATTTATAATAAAAATGGCACCAATATCATCTGGTTTCACAAAGAAAAACATTGCAGTAAAAACAGCAGTCATGCCCAGACAAATAAGGAATACTGATTTTTTGCCAAATTTCTGCGACAATGATTGCGATAAAAGCAATACACCTGCTAATGTAATAACCTGACCAATCATATTGAAAAAGCTGAAACCTACAGCAAAAACATTGCTTAAATCAGGTTTGGATATAAGACCAAAAAGATTCAGAAATTTCTGCCATCCGGTCATCTCGCCGACAGCAACAAGACCAAATTGGGTAATAAACTGATGTAAAGCATTTTTATCAACAAAATAGTTGAAGTAGTAACTCATAGCACTTCCAAAAAGTGATAAAGTAACAAAAAGGAAAAGTGTAAGGATAAACATTGCCTTCCATGGAGCACAACCGATAAGGTCCTTAAGATCTTTTCTGAAATCATTTTTCTGATCTTTAGGAGGAGCTATCCTTTCTTTAGATGAAAAGAATGTTATCACCATGAGACCTATAGCTACAACGGCAAATAATAATATTGTATAAAACCATCCTTTAGGGTCATTGGCTTCACCATTACCAAATTTTGAAACCAAAGGCAATGTCAGACCCTGAACAACAAAAGTTGCAATAGTAGCAGTAACAAATCTGACAGAAGATATACTTGTGCGCTCTTTAATATCACTACTCATTACCCCTCCAAGAGATGAAT
>CAZCWK010000061.1:0-13827 GCA_964502355.1 uncultured Bacteroidales bacterium | reverse complement strand
CTTACGCCATCCAATTTGATCAACCAATGTTCAAAACCATTTGGCGCTTTTGTTTGTCCGGACTTGACCTCTCCGGTTTTTTCATTCCAGGCAATAAGTGCTTTGGGACGAGCACCGCCGGCCGAAGTTCCGATTTTTAAAATCTCAAGCACTGCATGCTCTTCGTCTTTATTAAGGTTGGTGGCAAACGCTTCTCTTTGATTGAGCATCTTTTGCGCGGTAGAAACCAGACTGTCGATTTCAATGGAAAATGTTCTTTTACTATTTTTTAGTACAGCTGGCTCAAATTCCAGAGCCCCCATTCCCCTTGAACCTATGAAGCAAAGTTTTTCTACCGGATTCATACTATCCTGTGGTCGACCTTGCTGTGCCAGCCAAAGGTTTATTAATTGGTTACCATATTTATCGGGTAAAGCATCGGCCAACAACCCGGGCAAGCCCTTGAAGGTGTCATGCACTGTATCATTATCTTTTCGAAGCTCCGGAAATGAAAATTGATTACGATTATCTGAAATTGACATCTTTAGTGGAGCCAAATCCCATCCTGATTGTTTGAATTTGGGATCGTATTCAAAAGTAGCAAATCCCGTAGCAGTGTCCCATGCTACAGCTCCCACTAAATATCCCCATATTTTTACTTCTGCTACCTGCATAGTTTACCAATCAGTCTCTTCTTTATTTCCTTCTCTTTTTGATTTGCTTCTTGCCCGTTGGCGTTTTTCTTTTTGCAGTTTTGCCAAAGCCAAAGGGCTCAATGTTTCCCTTACTTCAAATGCACTCAGTACCTTCAGTTGATCCAAAACTCTTAACACCTGAATCAGTGTGGTTACCGTTACGGTTTCACCCCGTTCCAGCAAGCTCAGAGTCGAACGACTGATACCGGCTGCTGTGGCAAGTTCATCCTGAGTTTTATTTTGCTCCATCCGCTGATATCTGACAAATGTGCCAATGTATTCGGCCAGTGCCTTGTCGCTCATGGAAGCCCAATCTGTGAATGATTTATCAGTCATAATACTACTTATTTCAATATAGTGAATGATTTGTCATTCAAATATAGTATTATTATTTGAATTATCATACATTTAAATGATTTCTTGTTCATTAATGACGATAATTGTGTTTAGCAGATGTTTATCTCCAAAAAAAGGACTGTTTTATTTCAGCATTATTGTAGCTGTATAACTTTCAGATTTATCCTTTGGCGCCTGAGGAGTGAACTCTTCACCATTAAATACTACACGATTACACTTGGCAAAATTCTCCGTGTATTTATTACCGGATGATTTTTCAGGAATATCCCAGTAAGTAACAAATTCATGTATCTCATCATCGCCAAAAACATAAGAGCATTTCAGCTTGTAAGTAAGTATTTTCTCTTCCGGACAATCGCTCACAGGTACACTTAAACTATTTTTCAAATAGCGGGCACCATCACCACGTCGGTTCATGCTTAACACTGGTCTGTTAACATCAGGTTCGAAACCGGGACGGGCAGGAGCATTGTAAATATCATTGTCCCAGTTAGTACAAGGCTCTGAAAGAATAATATCCAAAACATATATATCGGATTTTACAGTACCCCACAGAGCATCTTCCATTGTTGAAGCCGGGGACCACTCTTCTAATCCAATCCCTTTAATCAAATCATTTCCTGAAGAATCCTGTAAACACAAACCAAAATTATAAACCACAGTTTCCGGCGGTAGTGTGCCGAACAAACGATCACAGGAAGTAAAACTCATCATTGCAATGGCTATCAGACCCAATACCTTAAATGTTTTCATGGAGTATTATTTATTAAGTGTGTTTCACATTTTTCAAAAAGTTATTTAATAGATGATTAATTTAATAAATATGCTACACAATAAATCTGAATTTAACATAAAAAAGGGGGGCACTTCAACTCTGCTTTTAAGTCGGTTTGTTTGAGCCTTTAGCAGGTCGCTCAACCTAAAAATCACTTCCTGCATTGCTAAAACTCGGAATCCGCGTTTCGCCCCCTTCGGTGGCTCACTCTCCTCACTACGTTCGTCGGGTCTCGTTTTTTAACGCATTCCGGCAGTGATTTTTTGTCCAGGTTTCACTCCAATGCTACGGTTCAAACAAAACCACCCCGCAGAGTTGGAGTGAATTTTACGACTTCACGATATTCATTAATTCCTGGTAATTACTGACTACATCATATTTTACGGTGTCGGTGCTGATTGCTTTGAAATGCTCACGGGCACAGTGTATTTTTGCATCTTCAACAAATCTGAGATCGAGCGTTGACATCGAGCCTTTAGTTTCAGCTACAAAAAAGATATGTTTAACCGTGCCTTTATTGAATGCTATCGCCCAATCAGGGTTGTATTTACCAACAGGAGTTGTAATATAAAAACCTTTAGGCAGCTTTACATAAACAGAAACTTCTTCGCTTTTGTCCAGTTTCTCAGCAAAAGGCTTTTCAATAGTTGGAGAATCAAAGATGATATAGTCATACAAATGCTTATCGGCAGGTATTGCATTTACTCCAAGGCGCCCCTTCATAGTAGGCTCAGTAAATACCTCTGTACCAAAACATTCTTCCAGCTTATTATAAGTTATATGCTGTACAATGACCGTAGCTTTTTCTTCATTGATAAGATTTGAAGTTTTTTGGATGAATTCCTCAGGATTATACTTGAATTGATCAAAGACAACTTTATTTATTCCAGTTAAAATCTTTACAACAGAATTTCTCGTCAAACCTGTTTCGTCAACAATCTTACCAATCAAATCGTATTTAACATTGGCATTAGCTGAGGTATTAACTACAACCTGTTTACTGGATATCTCTTTAAATGCTTCACCTTGTTGAAGAGATTCCTTTGATTTGATAGAATCCATTACTCCCGTTTCAACATTATAGAAAATCTTTGAAACATGCAGTTTAGTATCGATTGTGGTAATAGCCTTTTGTATTAATTCATTAGTCTCAAAATCTACCACGTAAGCAGTCTTGGCATTAATATTCCTCCACAGTGACTGAAACTCTTTACGATTAAATTTCTCTTCATTAAATTTCAGTTCCACATTATTGCTTCTTGCATTATCAGGTTTCAAAGCTTGAGGATTATATATTGTATCAAGTATTCCGACTATTGCAGTTTGATAAACTGCTAATTCCTCAGATAAAACAAGTGATTCATTATCCTTTTCCTTATAATACTTCTCTGTGAGCTCGCCACTTTTATTTACATAACCGTGTACAATAAGATCAAAGTGTATGTTTGTTGCCAATTCATTGTCAATGACAATTTCCTCATCATTTTCGATCTTAATCACTTTTTCTTCAAACAACTCGACGGTAACTTTAAGCGGGCGGTCAGCAATGATTTCAGCTAATTCAGTTTGTAAGCCCTTTGCAAAATTATCATAGCTCTCTGAAGCAATTACTGTCAATTGATTAATGTAATGAACCTCTTCGCCCAAGGCTCCAATATCCATTCGGTCACCATCCTGATTAACACATATACGCAAACCACGACCTACTTCCTGACGCTTCCTGGTTTCGGCGGTACTTTGCTTAAGAGTACATATCTGGAATACATTAGGATTGTCCCAGCCTTCTTTTAATGCGGAGTGTGAGAATATAAATCGTACAGGCTCAGCAAATGACAAAAGACGTTCTTTATCTTTCATTATCAGATCATAAGCATCAACATCATTACTTTCCTTAGTTGACCTCTCTATTTTACTGTCAACAAACTGATTTTTCTTTTTATCTATTGAAAAATATCCGGCATGTGTTGCATTTGCTTCAATTGATTTTAAGTATTTAACATACAAATCTTCACCAATTTGCAACTGGAGATTTTTAAGGATATCGATATATTCTTCTTCAAACATTTCAGCATATATGCCGTTAAAGGCACTACCTGATGAATCATACTGCTTGTATTTAGCAACCTCATCTATAAAAAACAAGCTTAAAACCTTGATACCTTTCAAATATAGTTGTCTCTCTCTTTCGATGTGAGATAATATCGTTTCACGGATTTGAATTCTTCTCAGCTGATCCTCATTTACGGCACCTTTTACATCTCCTGCATAGATCTTCAGGCCGTTTTGAAAAGTCAGAGAATTATCACGACCATCAATCTCAGTAACTACAAAACGATCTTTGTATTCCTCAAGATTTCCGGATTTTTCATAAAGATTGTCTCCAATATGGACCTGACGTATTACAGGTTTTACTCCGGACGATTGAAGTACTTCAAAACCTAATTGAGCTGTCGGATTCTTATCTTTAAACAGGTTAATACCTTCCAGATACACATAACTTTCAGTCCCTGTAGAACCAGTCTGACTTATACCTTTTACGGCAATCTTTTTAACCAGTTTTTTGTTGTATGCTTCCATGGCATCCAACCTGTAAATCAGGTTAAAAATGCTATCTTTTTTATGAGTTGCAGAATATCGCAACGTGAAAAGTGGATTAAAGCTTTTCAGATTCTCTTTCGTTTGAGCACCTTCTACTGACTGGGGCTCATCAATAATTAAAATTGGATTAGTCTGGGCAATTATATCAATAGGCCTTCTACTCCTAAATTGATCTAGTTTACGATAAATTATATTACCTATCTCATTTTTTAATTTTCCTGTTTTCTTATCAAGTCTTGGTGATGAGAATGCCTGCGAATTAATAATCATTACATTTATCTGATTATCGCTGGCAAAACGATCAATCTCAGTCAGTTGTGCAGAATTATATATAAAGAAATGGATTTTCTTATTATAATCTTCCAGGAAGTGCTCCTGTGTAATTTGAAAAGACTTGAAAACACCTTCTCTGATAGCAATGCTTGGTACAACTACAATAAACTTGCTCCAACCATATCGCTTATTTAGCTCAAACATCGTTTTAATATAGACATAAGTTTTACCGGTACCGGTCTCCATCTCGATTGTCAGATTGTAACGACCTTCTAATGTTGATGATGGAGGTATCTGGTGACTTCTTTGTATCTGTGAAATATTTTCGAGTACTAATTTATCAGTAAGTTCAGGTACAATCTTGTGATTTTTGAAACCGGTAAATGCATGTATATCAATTTGTCCATGTGTCTCACCCTTATCAATCAGATAGTTCGTTTCTGACAAATAAGGTTGACCTGAAAACACATCGCAGACAGCCTTAGCTGCTTCTGCCTGATATTTTTGATGTTTGAATTTTAATTTCATTTGATGAACTTTTTCGTAATTACCCAAACACCCTTTTTTGTTGAGCCTTGACGTGAAAGGGCTTTTAAACTGATTAATATTCGGATATTCTTTTTTATAGTACCATATGGAATATTTAGTTTTTCTGACAACTCCATCAGAGTAATTTCCGGTTTAATTTTTATTTGACCTAATATTGATGTTTGTGTTGATGAAAAACCACTTTCTTGGATACTTTCTTGGATACTTTCTTGGATACTTTCTTGGATACTTTCCCGTTTGTATTCTCCAAATAAGGGTACAGTAGTAGTGAAAACATCGTCTTCAATAAAAATAGGCTCTCCACCAGAATACATCTTAGTGTACTTATAAAGATTTCGAACACCTGAACCGAGAGTATCTGCTCTCCCTATATTTACAAAAAATCTGGCTAATAATGGATTCTTAGGATAGGGAGTAAAACTATCAAGGTATATACGAGAATGAAAAAATGTTTTGTTCCAGTTTTCCATGACTATCCGGTTTGGTTCAATGATAACTTTAGCCGGATAAGCACTGGAATATTCCCGATGTGTAAGTATATTGCTTATAAGTTCTCTGGAAATCAGATTTCTAACGCTAGTGTTAATACCATCAATAAGGAAGAATTTATCCGAACTGTGTTTTGCTATAAAATCAATTAAAAGATCATAACTTTCTATAAGGTTAGTATCAACCATCAGTCTGTCATCGTAACGCTCAAGATTATTCTCCCTGTAAATGGCATCCGTTACATAACCAGGTACACACGATTTTATCACTTCATCTTTACCAAATAAAAGAACTGCTGCCAAATTAAATCCCCTGACTCCGGTAATAAAGTCTTCATCGTACAAGCCGGAGCTCCTGAATAACTCATCATCGCTCATCTTGGTCCATGCATGATTAGGATTTCTGTTAACAGCAATTTGCCTTACTTTGGTCAATAAATCCAATTGCAAATGTTCTTTAGTGATATATGGAAAAATTTTACGCTCTGTATATGCATTCGATTTACGTAAATAAAGTTCAGCCATCAAATTTGTAGATTTTGTAATATCTATATCTGCATCTTCAATTCTATCGTAAACCTTACCTGAACAAAAAACAGTTTGTGAACTTATGGGCACATAAACAAAAAGTAACAATTTATCATCGTATTCAATTTCTTCTAAATTCAAAAAAAGCGATGGGGTAATTTTCTGTGGGTTATTGAGTGAATTAACAAAATTTTTCTTCATCTCAGCCACTGTATTCCTGTTTACACCAAGCACTGTTCCGTTATCATTTACCCCCAACAAGATATAGCCACCAAAGCGATTCGAGAATGATGATATTGTTTCGAACACGCTATTGCTCAAACTATTAATACACTTCTTGAATTCAACAGTTCGTCCCTCGCCCTCTCTGAGCATAGAGTTTAACATTTCAATTTTCATGGTGTACACGTTTTGTTATCATCTTTAAATAGCTTCTTGAGATTCTTGAAATGAGATAAATTGGCTGTAAATAATTATTATCAAATAACCTTAATAGTCGTTTCGGGTGAGAGTGTTTTGAATATTTCTGACACGTTTATTTTATCAGGTGTGTTTGCAAATGAGCTGTCGCGGAAGACTACTCTCAATGGTTTTTTAGCTGCAATTTCACGGATTACATTTTCACTTACTTCTTCCTCAAAACATGCAACAAGATCGGTTTTATTAACGAAATGGACTTTCTTGCCATGAATGTTTTCTGTTGAATGTGGCAAAGATAAAGGTACGCCCCATTCCAGCATTACTCCAAAAAGCAAATCCATATCGGTACGATCGTCCTTGATATTGCTTTCCAGGTCAAGCAACAATTGTTGATTGTACTCACCTGCACTATAATAGACATCCTTCATATTAGTCGTATCCAATTTCATCACTCTGAAACCGGTATCAACAGACTTGACTTCTTCTTCAAACAATTCACCACTTTTTGTTTTAGCTTTAAGCTCTTCCTCTATTTTCTGACCTGCTCTGCGAATCCTCTCTTTTCCTATTTCACAGATGCTTTTATATCCGGCTTTATATGCTTCGCTCTTTTCATCAGTCATTTCAGGCAGCTGTACCATTATAAACTTACGGTTGCCACCATCTTCTGCATTCAGTTGCATAACAGCGTGAGCGGTAGTTGCAGAGCCGGAGAAGAAGTCGAGAATAATATCTTTTTCTTTTGAGCCTGACACGTTTAACATTTTCTTTATCAATGTTATTGGCTTCGGATAGTCAAATACATCCTTTCCGATTAATCCATCTACATCTTTAGTGCCATCATCCAGGGTTCCTACTTCCTTAAAACCCCAAAGATTAACAGGTACCATTCCATCTTTCAATTCAGATAAGAATCTTTTAAGTCGAGGGTAAGTATTTTCTCCTGTTTTTCCCCAATATAACCTATTTTCCCTTAGGTGTAACTCATATTGTTCCTTGCTATACTTCCATGCATTTATTTCGTGAGTAATGATTTGTCTATTAATAGGGTTTATCATCTCATAAGATAGATTTGGTCTTTGGTCTTTTGTTCTCTGACTTACATAAGAAACACTAGTCCACGGACCTCTTGGATCGTTATCTGGATTTGAGTATATTGAATTTGCTTTTTCTGTTCTTGGCTCTCTAATAATACTAATTGCATCAGATTTGCGATAAAGGATAGTGTGATCAATCACAGAAGAAAATAATTTAGCATCATTATTTCGTGTAAATCTTTTCTCCCAAACAACATCAGTTATAAAATTAATTTCCCCAAATACCTCATCACAGATTTTTCTGAGTTGAGCTACTTCATTATCATCAATCGAAATAAATATCACTCCATCATCAGTAAGCAGGTTTCTTGCTAACTGCAGGCGGGGATACATCATCGAGCACCAGTCTGAGTGGTAGCGGCCATTGGTTTCAGTATTTTTAAAGAGTTTATTTTGGTCTTCATCGTAAACTCCCATATCCTCCTCGTATTCATCTTTTGAAACTGAAAAGTTATCACGATAAACAAAATCATTACCTGTATTATATGGAGGATCAATATATATCATCTTGATGCTATTCAGGTATGAATTTTGAAGGAGCTTTAAAACCTCCAGATTATCACCTTCAATATATAGGTTTTCGGTGGTTTCCCAGTTTTTACTTTCTTCTTTGGCTGGTCGCAATGTTTTACGGATAGGTCTGTTTGCTTCAATAATCGATTGCTTTTTACCCACCCAGGTAAATTCATAACATTCATCTCCATCTACAACTTCATTAGAAAGCAATTGTTTCAATGTCGTAAAGTTGATAGCTTTTTTCAGATTCCCATTTGCATCTTTTGTTTCAGTAACGGCTGATGGAAATAATTCAGCTATACGGTCAATATTCTGTAGAGTTATGTCCGGAGTTTCTTGTTTAAGCTTTTCCATTATATAATTTATTATTAGACAAGATGATGATAATTAAGTTTTTGAATTAACTTTTGTACTATTCTAAAAGTTGATTTTCCAACATCCTTATCTCGTTTGATATCTTAAGTTGTATATTAAACTGCTTTTCGGAGTGTAATTTGTTGCTAAGTTCGGCAATTTTCTTTTTAATCCTTTCGGTTTCCTGTGATTTTAAAACGGATTCTTTAAGATCTGAACCTAACTTCTTTTCCACTTTGTTGCCGGCAATCTGAAATACAAGGTTTTCATAAACCTGGTCAAGGTTTAAACCTTTGATGCTTATATTTATATCACCTTCAGACATCCAGCCGGTTGCATAAGATTCGATTATTTTAAATTTTCCCTTTTGGCTTTCTTCTTTATAATTCACGCATATTTGGTAAGAATCATTGTAAACCATCAGGAATATCAAATGGCGTGGTATTATTTTTTCTATAATCTCAAGGATTGATTTATTGAAGTCCTGCTTTTTTAAATTAATCCGGACAATATCTATTTGATTTACTTTCTCACCTTTATCAACATTTAGAGTAGTAGCAGATAACAAGTTCTGCCATATTATCTGGTCGATTTCATCTACAAACAACCTCTTTTCAGATTGTTTCAATTGGGCATTGTTGTAGAATCCTTCTTTGGGGATTCGTTTTCCGATTTTTGTGGTTTCAGGTAAATTTATCATGGCATTACTATCTGACTACAAGAAAACAAATCAATTCAAAATCACTCAAGCCTGAAATCTTATTTATGACAGAAGCGGTTTCGGCAGCTGTGAAGAAACTGTGAATATCTTTTTCTTCTTTAACTTGTATGATAGAGGCTATGGCTTTTTCCAGTAATTTTGAATATTTACCCATCTTACGACCGTCCTGCGTTTCTTTATTAAACTCACGACAAAGATTTAGCATAGGCGATGAATTTCCTTTGCATAAATAGCGTATAAGATCGAGTGTCTTCTTTGGAGAAATGTGATTGCATATTATTTCCTCATTGTCTGAAATATAAACCATGTAAAATGGATGAAGACGATTTTGGTTGTCGATATTGATAGTTTTGGTGATGTTCTTGAGTATATAAAATACTCCTCTTGGGGTGTCTTCTCCTTGTGAGTCTATTAGTGCATGAAGGCCAAAAGGAGCATGCTTAACATCCGGATTATCTTTAATGTATTCCAATAAATCTAATCTGAATTCATTTAGCCCCAAATCCATTATCGATATACCGTTTGTCATATCTTCAATATCTACAACTTCATTCATAAGCCTTTGCAGCTGTTGCTTACGGTATTCCAAATCTCCTTTTTCTTCCTCAGAAATGGGGTTATCATCTCCTGTTGATGACATAACTGATATTTTCATCCTGGTTTCGACTCTTGCTTTCAGATTAATATAATCGTCAAGCGATAAGTCAGGCCAGAAATTTACCAGTTGTATAACATCATTTTTGCTACCTATTCTGTCAATTCTTCCGAATCTTTGTATAATCCGTACTGGGTTCCAGTGTATATCGTAATTAATCAGATAATCACAATCCTGAAGATTCTGTCCTTCTGAAATACAATCTGTTGCAATTAATAAGTCAATATCGTCGTTACTTCTTACATCTGTCAGCAATTCTCGTTGCTTGGAGATAGGTGAAAAGCAAGTCAGTACTGTATTCATATCGTTTTGTAACCTGGCTATGGTTGTTTTACCTTCAATTGAACCTGTAATCAGAGCCGTATTTATATTATATTTCGTTTTGAAGTATCCATTTACATTTTCAAAAAGGTATTCCGCTGTATCAGAAAATGCTGTAAAGACTATGACTTTTTTATTTCCGTCATTTATCGGATTCTCAAACTTATGTTCAATTGTTTTGATAAGTGTTTGTAGTTTGTAATCATATTCCGGCGTAATATCATCTACAAAATACAGGAGCTGTTCAAGACATTCACTGTCCATTTTTAAATCTGCCAGCCAGGATAAAGTATCCATATCTTTTAGCGATATCCTGATTTTCCTGCCTACAAATAAATCTGTATTCTGGTCGTCAAGTTCAAGATCTGTGTCATCCACAAAATCATCTAATGTCAATGTAGTTTCATTTTGACTCTCAACCTTGCTTATAGTCGAGTCTATAAGATTTTTAATCTTGTTAACCGTCAATCTGAAAGAATGAACGGAACTTTCCAGACGTTTCAGTAGATTTATATTCATCAATCTCTGTATTCCTCTTTCACGTCCAGTCTGCATGTAAAATCCTTTACTTGCAACATCTGTATCTATCTCGTACTTTGAAAGTTTGCTTGAGAAGATGAAAAGCGAAGGTGTATATATACTAAGATTAAGTTGAGTAAGTAGCTGGTAAATCTCATCAAAGTTTATTGCTCCTTTTTTTTCAGTCAGGGAAGGTCTTATGCTTATTGGTTTCAATCGTTCAGGAAACTTACCAATTGCAGACGTATTATAGTATTTCTCAATATGCTTGCGTGATCTTGCGATAGTAACACTATCGAGGACTTCGAAAAAATCAAAATCTAAAAGATTTAATAAATTTTCAGTAGTACGGTCTTTTGTATCATACTTGCTCCAACTATTAAATGCTGTTTGAGCCTGTCTGAAAATATCATCGATGCTACGGTGAGTATTAAGTAGTTCATCTATTTTCTCGGATTCTCCTTCATAAGCCAGAGCTATTTGATTTCTCAAATCATTGAACCTGTTATTTACAGGCGTTGCCGATAGCATTAATACTTTTGTCTTGACTCCTGTCCTGATTACTTTATTCAACAACTTCAGATATCTGTTTTCCTTCTTTTCATCATCACCATAGAGTAGTCCACCATTTCTGAAATTATGGCTTTCATCAATAACTACAAGATCATAATTACCCCAGTTGATACGATCCAACGGGAGCCCGTTAGATGTACCACTATCTCTTGATAAATCAGTATGATACAACACATCATAACGTAGTCTGTCTTTTGCAATAGGATTATTAGTCAGATTACTTCTGAATGTAACCCAGTTGTCATTTAATTTTTTTGGACAAAGTACCAGCACAGACTTATTACGGTTTTCATAATACTTAATGACGGCTAAGGCGGTATAAGTCTTTCCAAGACCTACGCTGTCTGCTAGAATGCATCCATTATATTTCTCAAGCTTGTTTATAATTGCCAATACGGCATCTTGTTGGAAATTGTAAAGCTTATTCCAGATTTCAGACGTTTTAAATCCTGTTGCTGTGTTTGGTAAAACGTCTTCTGAAATATCCTCAAGGAACTCGTTGAAAATATTGTAAAGTGTAAGGAAGTAGATAAATTCCGGAGTATTCTCTTTATATACATTAGAAATACTGTCTATGACCTGCTCAGTAACGTCAATAAGCTTGTTACTATCAAACCATATTTCGTTGAAGATGTTTAAATACTGTTCACTAAAAGGAGCTTCTATCTTTGAAACCAGATTATAAAGTTGATTTCCTCTCTCACATCCCAAATCTACTGTTGTAAATCCATTAACCGGAAAATATGTGAGGGGAGACTTACCCTCTACATTTATAAAACCTCCCATCACCTCGTTTGTGATGTTTGATTTGAAAGTAACTTTGGATTTTATCCATTCGGCACATTCTTTTGCAATAGCCTTTTGAGATAACTCATTTCTGAGTTTTATTTCAAATTCAGTCCCGTAAAGGCTTCTCTCTCTGTTTAGCTGTGGTATATAAAACTCTCGCTTTTCTTTCTGACCTTTTTCTTTTACAAATGTAGGGGAGGTAAATATAAACCGAAGCTCTGAGATATCCTGTAGTTGCAACTTTAGCTCTTCATATGCATAAATCGAAAAACATGCAGACGCTATAGATACACGACTTCCTTTACTAATGTTTTTTATAAGGTCGTCTTTAACCTTCTGATTGATATTATCAAAAATTTGCATGTGTTTTTGCAGGCTCAGAAATAGAAATATAAAATTCACAGCTAATATAAGAAAAATTGACTTTACAATCCGAAAAAATCAAAAGATTTAAGAATGAGAAGAATAAATTTGTTCAATTGACTACCTGCTTCTGATAAGAATAATTTTTTTATGGTTATTCACAGATGCCATTTTATCAAAGACATTTTCCTCATTATTGGAGGTTTTCCCTTTTAATTTTTGGTATTTATTGTTTGAACTTCTAAAACTAACATTGTATTTTTCATTGAATTGGTTTTCTTTTTCTTGCAGATATAATGCTTTAAATCTGGTTTTAATCAAGTCATAAACTACATCAAAATCGCTGTCAGAAAATTCTTCATCATTTTTAATTTCAATTGAGTTTTGTTTCATAAGTTTTGAAAAGTGAGTGAAGTCCCAATGTAATATCTCAGCTATTTTTTCTGCAGTGTAATCCCTTATGTTTTCAATTTGATTTATAATAGTATTTAACTCTTGTTGTTCAATTTTTTGAATATCGACAGCATTACTTTTAATTACTTTATTATAGTTCTCTTTAGCTGGGCTTTTTATTTTTTTATTTTTTATTTCTTTTACAGGTTTAAAATCTTCTTTCCAAAATCTTAACTTCAACTCTTTTATTTCTTCTCTAAAGAGTATCTGTATTTTTGCTTTGCGAATATGAATGCATACCTCATTTACGAAATTGTCGTATGCTATACTTGACATATTAAGTTTCTTAATTTCATTGATGATGTCAAGAACCTTTTCGTTAGTATTAATTGGTTCGAATTTTTCAATAAAACTCGCTGTGTTTATATTCATTTCTTTAGATATTAGGTTTGATATCAGTACTATCATATTGTGATTTTGTAATATCATTTTTAAATAAAGAATCTATTTGTCCTTTTGTATAATATGAGGTTTCATTATATTTTTCTGTATTAGCTTTGTTTTTGTTACTTATTAAAAGAGCTATAATAGAGATTATTAATGGTAGCACAAATTGAATAATTTTAAATATTGGGCCATTGCTGAATTTAATAATCGAATTTTTCTTTAAAAATCGTGATAAACCTTTATTTGCTGCAAAATATCCATTTTCAGTTAAATGCTTAATAGATGGATCACTAATATTCCTAATGAATAGATTGTATTCATTAATAAGAAGTAATTATAATGCCTGAAAGTTTTCAGACAGTTCCAATCTCTGCTTAAGGTGAAGATTTAATACAAAGTTATTATTCTATATTTAAT
>CAZCWK010000060.1:7028-14383 GCA_964502355.1 uncultured Bacteroidales bacterium | reverse complement strand
AAAGTTTTAATTTTCACTAATTATATTTCCTTCAACTATTTTAAATATTTTATCTATATTAATTCTATTATTAATAAATTCATCAAGTCCTGTACATGTAATAATAGTCTGTATATTTCCTATACTATTAAGTAAATAATTTTGTCTACTATTATCAAGTTCTGACAGAACATCATCTAATAATAGTATTGGTATATTTCCTGTTATATTCTTAACTAATTCAATTTCTGATAACTTTAATGATAATGCAACTGTTCTTTGTTGACCCTGAGAACCATATTTTTTTACATCTTCATTTCCTATCATAAAAATAAAATCATCTCTATGTGGACCTACTGATGTTATTTTATATTTTATATCTTTAGTTCTATTTTTTTTTAACTCTTTTTCATAATTTTCAATTAAAACATTTGGATTATAAAAAATAGAAATATTTTCTTTATTTCCGGACATTTTTTTATGAATATCAAATATTATTTCATTTAATTGTTTAACAAATAATATTCTTCTTTCTATTATTTTATTACCAAGTAAAATTAATTGATTATCCCATATATCTAATGTATCTATTAATTCTGGATGAAAATATATATCTTTTAATAATACATTTCTTTGATTTATTATTTTATTATAATTAGATAAATTATATAAATATACTTTATCTAATTGACATAATTCTAAATCAGTAAATCTCCTTCTTTCTCCAGGACCATTTTTAATAATTGATAAATCTTCTGGTGAAAAAAAAATTATATTTACAATTCCTAATAAATCACTCGCTTTATTTATTTGAGATCCATTAATTATAATTGCTTTTGATTTATTTTTTCTAAGATACATATCTATTCTATAATCTATATTATTTTTTATAAAAACACTTCTAATATATGATTCTTCATTATTAAAATTAATAATATCTTTATCTTTACTTCCTTTATGAGATTTCGTTGTTCCTGATAAATAAATTGATTCTAATATATTTGTTTTACCTTGTGCATTATCTCCATACAATATATTAATTCCACTATTAAACTTTAACTTAAAATTATTAATATTTCTAAAATTTTCTAATTCAAGAGAATCAATTATCATTTTTATCAACCTTAATTATTTTATTTTCATATTCTACAATATCTCCAAAATAAATTTTTTTTCCTCTTTGTAATTCGACTTTTCCATTTAATTTTACAAGTCCTTCAATAATAACAAATTTTGCTTCAACTCCAGAGTTAACTAAACCTGATAATTTTAGTAATTGTCCCAATTTTATATATTCATCTTTTATTATAACTGATTTCATTATTATTACCAAACTTTCTTATCATTAATTAATATTATTAAAATTTAATGGTAGAATGAGATAAACATAACTTTCATCTTCATTTTTAATAAAACAAGGTGCTTTTGGATTTACTAAATATATATTAATATTTTCATCATCTATTACACGAAGTGCATCCATTAAAAACTTTGGATTAAAACCAATTAATATATCTTTTCCTTTTTTTGAAATATCAATATTCTCATTCATTGAACCAACAGTTGAATTTATCTTTAATTCCATAGAATTATCATTTATATTAATAATAATAGGTTTTTTATCACCTTCTTTAATTAATAAAGTAGCTCTATCAATACAGTTTAAAAACTCTTTTTTATTAATTAATATTTTTGTTTCATAATCATTTGAAAGCATTTGATTAATTTTAAAATATTCTCCTTCTATTAGTCTTGAAACAACAACCGTATTATTAAACTCAAAAACAATATGTTTATCTGTAAAAAATATATTTACTTCTTTATCAGTATCTCCTGATATTATTTTTGCAATTTCACTTAATGTTTTTCCTGGAACTATTACTTTTTTACTTTTATATGAATTATTTAATATTATTTTTCTAATTGATATTCTATAACCATCCAATGATACTACTTTTAATTCATTTCCGTTTATTTCAAAAAGTTCTCCTGTCATTATTTTATTATTATCATTATCAGAAATAGAAAAAATAGTTTGTCTTATTATTTCTTTCAAGGTAAATTGAGAAATAGACATAAAATCATTTTTTTCTACAATAGGTAAATATGAAAAATCTTCACCTGATTTACCTACAATAACAAATTCAGATTTTTCACAAGTAATGATAGTTTTATAATTATTATCAATATCAATTGTTATATCATTATCAGGTAACTTTCTCACTATTTCAGAAAATATTTTAGAATCAAGTGCTATTTTGCCTTCTTCAATTATATTTCCTCTTATTATTGTTTCAATACCAAGTTCCATATCATTTGCAGTAAGTTTTATTTCATTATTATAAGATTGAATTAAAATACACTCTAATATAGACATTGTTGTTTTTGAAGGAACGGCTTTTAATACAATTTGAACGCCTGCTAGTAAATCAGACTTTGAACATATAATTTTCATGTGAATAACTCCTTTCATTAATAAAATATATATAAATATAAATATTTTTAGTATTAGTAGTAATAATAGATGTTAAAAAGTGTATAAGTACTTTTTTAATAGAAAATGATATATTAATATGAAATAATAAGTATGTTAGTAAATACTATTTTAAAAAGTATAAGTAAGTAATTATAAACATTAAAAAAATTTAAAATAAATATACGCAAGATTTATACATACTATAAACATAATAATGTTAATAAAATTATTATTAATTAGGATTTATTTTTTTAATTATTGTTTCTACTGTATTTTTTAATGTAGAATTAATCTCAATTTCTCTTGTAATTTTTTCAGATCCATACATTACTGTAGTATGATCTTTTTTACCAAGTATTTTACCTATATTTGTGAATGTAGAATCTGTTAATTCTCTACATAAATACATAAAAATTTGTCTAGGTATAACAATTTCTGAATTTCTTTTTTTTGAAGTAATATCTGAAGGAAGTATATTAAAATGTTCAGATACAACTTCAATAATAAATTCTGGTGTTATTTTTTTTATTATATTAGGATAAATAATATCTTTTAAGGCTTCTTCAGCTAATTCTAAATTTATGTCTCTTTTTTCTAAATTTGAAAAAGCAATTAATTTATTAAGTGCGCCTTCGAGTTCCCTTATATTTGATTTTACATTATTTGCTATATATTGTATTACTTTTTCATCTATCTCATATCCATCTAATTCTTCTTTTTTTTGAAGAATAGCCATTCGTGTTTCATAATCAGGTGATTGTATATCAGCAATTAATCCCCATTCAAAGCGTGAACGAAGTCTTTCTTCTAGAGTTTCCATATCTTTTGGAGGTCTATCAGAGGATAATATTATTTGTTTTTTCTCACCATGTAATTGATTAAAAGTATGAAAAAATTCTTCTTGTGTACTTTCTTTTCCTATTATAAATTGTACATCATCTAATAATAGAACATCTACATTTCTATATTTATTTCTAAACTTTGACATGGCAGTTGGTGAATTATTACCAACTCTAATTGCTTCAATAACTTCATTCGTAAATTGTTCTGAGGTTACATATAATACTTTTGTATTTGGATTATTTTCTATAATAAAATGAGCTATTGAGTGCATTAAATGTGTTTTACCAAGACCAACACCCCCATATAAGAAAAGAGGATTATATATATCCCCAGGTGATTCAGCAACTGCAAGTGCAGCAGAATGAGCAAATCTATTATTTCCGCCTACAACAAAAGTATCAAATGTATATTTTGTATATAAATTTGCTTTTTCATAAATTGCATTATTTTTTGATGATTTAATATTTCTATTTTTACTTCCAGTTAATATATCTTTCTCTAATACAAATTCTACCTCATATACTTCTTTTATTGTTTCTGCAATTGCAACTTTAAAAGGAAGAGAATATTTATTACTAATATATGTTAATGAATGCTCTTGGTTAGATGGAATTAAAATGGTAACTACATTATCCTCAACACTATATAATTTTAAGGGTATAATCCAAGTATTATAAGAAATATCAGAAAGATCATGTTCTTTTCTTAATGATTCTTTAATTTCATTCCATTTTTCAATAAACTCATTCATTATAATTCTCCTGATATTAAGTAGAAATCTAATATTCATATGCAATCTATTATATATTAAACTAAATCAATAAAAGTTTCAATGCTTTATTACTTATAAAAATTTTAAGGATTTGGATAGTAATTTACATTTTTTTTTAAAAATAATTAATATATTTTTATTATATTATAATTTTGTAGTTTACATATAATATGATATGATATTGATTATGTGAATAATATGTGGATAAATTTGTATAGTATGAAAGTCGCTATTAATAGACAATTTACAATGTTATTACCATATAATACTATTATTTTTACAAGTTATTAACATACTATCCACACACTGTGGATAATATTATGTAAATTATTTATATCAATTAAATATAAATATAATAAAATATTAATTGTTATACTTGACGGAAATGAACTATTTTTATATAATTGGTGTGATGTTTTTCAGCAAAACAAATAGTAAGGAGGTGCCAATTATGAAAATGACATTTCAACCAAAAAAAAGACAAAGAGCAAAAGTGCATGGTTTTAGAAATAGAATGAGTACTCCAGGCGGAAGAAAAGTTTTAGCTTCCAGAAGATTAAAAGGAAGAAAAAAATTATCAGCATAGACCGCAGATATGTGGTCTTTTTTCTTCTTTTGGGTAAGGAAAAAATAAATGATATTTTCTAGTTCATTAAAAAAAAATAAAGACTTTCAAGATGTATATAAAAAAGGCAAATCGCGTGCCAATCATTACTTAGTAATGTATCAGCTGAAAAACAATTCAGAATTTAATAGAATTGGAATATCTGTAAGTAAAAAAGTCGGTAATAGTGTAAAAAGACATAGGTTAACTAGATTAGTTAGAGAAAGCTATAGACTACATGAAGAGATGTTTAATAGTGGTTTAGACATCGTAGTCTTAATAAGAACAACAGCAAATAATATTGGGTATAAAGAAATTGAAAGTGCACTAATACATTTAGGAAAATTACACCGAATTTATGATGAAAAAAATAGTGATTAGTATTATTAAATTATATCAAAAATATATATCCGGTCTAAAAAGTACAAAATGTCCATATTTTCCTACTTGTTCGCAGTATGGTCTTGAAGCTGTGGAAAAGTACGGTACTTTCAAGGGTGGATTGCTTGCTATTTGGCGAATATTGCGATGCAATCCATTTTCAAAGGGTGGTTATGACCCGGTCCCATAGTTTATATTTTAAGGAGGCATTCATTGTTTAGTATTCAATTAACTCAAAATTCAACCCCGATAATTGGGACGGTAGCTAAAATTCTTGGTTTTTTAATGGAATTTATTTTTAATGTTTTAAGTTCAATAGGGATACCAAATATCGGACTTGCAATTATTATTTTTACAATAGTAATATATTTATGTATGATGCCGCTTACTATTAAACAACAAAAATTTTCTAAACTTTCAGCAAAAATGAACCCAGAACTACAAGCTGTTCAAGCTAAATATAAAAATAAAAAAGATAATGATTCTATGATGAAGATGAATGAAGAAACAAAAGAGGTTTATGCAAAATACGGTACTTCACCAACTGGTAGCTGTCTTCAATTACTTATTCAAATGCCAATCCTTTTTGCGCTATATAGAGTCATTGATAATATTCCAGCATATGTTTCTTCAGTGAAAGCGACTTTTTCTCCATTAGTAGAAAATATTGTTTCTATTATTAATAAGACAATTTCTTATACAAATAAGGATGGAGAGGTTATTTCTGGTTCTGTAATGGACTTCATTAAGTCTTTATCAGGAGCTACTCATTATACAAAACAAGATTTCACACAAACAAATACAATTATTGATGTTCTAAATAAGTGTTCTACAGCAGATTTTAATAATATTAAAGTTGTCTTAAGTGATTTGGCTGTTAATGTAGAACAAACTAAGGTTGCTTTAGAAAATTATAATAATTTTTTAGGAATAAATATTGCTAATTCTCCTTCTTACTATGTTACTGGTTATTTTTCAAACCTAAAAGCTGGAGACAATCCACAATTTACTTTATTATTAGCTATTGGTGCTATTATGTTTCCTCTTTTAGCTGCATTAACGCAATGGTTTAATGTAAAATTAATGCCTCAAGCACCAGCTACTAATAATACAAATGATACAATGGCATCATCAATGAAAACGATGAACACAATGATGCCTATTATGTCAGCTGTTTTTTGCTTTACGTTACCAACAGGTATGGGTCTTTACTGGATAGCTGGTGCTGTTATAAGAAGTATTCAGCAGGTTTTAATTAATAAACATTTGGATAAAACTGATATTAATGAAATTATAAAGAAAAATGTAGAAAAAGCAAATAAGAAAAGAGAAAAAAAAGGTATATCAGCACAGATGGTTACTAATAATGCAAGACTTAATACAAAAACTGTTGAGGATTCTAATATTACACTTAGTGCTGAAGAGAAAGAAAATTTAATGAAAAAGGCAACTGATTATTATGATAAAGGGGTTAAACCTGGAAGCCTTGCTGCTAAAGCAAATATGGTAAAGCAGTATAATGAGAAAAATAATAAGTAGGGGGTATATTTTATGGATTATATAGAAGTATTAGGAAAAACATTAGATGATGCAATAACAGAGGCATGTCAAAAATTAAGTGTAACAAGTGATCGTTTGGATTATGAAATCGTTGAAAAGGGAAGTGCAGGGTTTTTAGGTATTGCCAGCAAAAATGCAGTTATTAGGGCGAGAATTAAATCTGATGAGAGTATAAAAGTAGCGCGGGAAGCTGAGCAATTAACAAAAGAAACAATTAAAAAAGTTATGGATATAGATAAGAAGATTTCTGTAGAATCTAATTCCGAAATAGTTGATTCTAAGGAATTTTTAAACAAAGTTTTTAATGCTATGAATTTGGAAGTTGAAATTGATATTAAAATGAATGAAGTAAAGAATGAAATAGAAATTGAATTATTTGGAAAAGAAATGGGTGTTTTAATTGGAAAAAGAGGACAGACTCTTGATTCTCTTCAATATTTAACTAGTCTTGTTGTTAATAAAGGGAAAGAAAATTATATTAGAGTTAAGGTAGATACTGAAAATTATAGAAAAAGAAGAGAAGAAACATTAGAAAACCTTGCTAAGAATTTAGCGTATAAGGTTAAGCGGACTAAAAGACCTGTAACATTAGAACCAATGAATCCATATGATAGAAGAATTATTCATTCAGCTTTGCAAGATAGTAAAATTGTAAAAACGCATAGTGAAGGTAAAGAACCATTTAGACGAGTGGTTATTACACCAAACTATCAAAATAAATCATACAGATAAACCCAGTT
>CAZCWK010000060.1:0-7018 GCA_964502355.1 uncultured Bacteroidales bacterium | reverse complement strand
CCATATGAGAGAAGAGTTATTCATTCAGTTCTTCAAAATGATAAGTTTGTTAGTACACATAGTGAAGGCGAAGAACCTTTTAGAAAAGTGATTATTACTTTAAGCAAATAAAAATATAATGTAAATGAACAGTGTGGATTCAATTCACACTGTTCTTGATATAGGATGTATAAATATGGTGAATAATGATACAATTGCTGCTATTGCGACAGGAATGCAACATTCTGGGATAGGAATCATTAGAATTAGCGGAAACAATGCAGAAGAGATTGCAGGAAAGATATTTCAAAATTCTTCAAGAAAAAAATTAAGTGATTATGAAAGTCATACAATTCATTATGGCTTTATTTATGATAATCAGGTGTTAATTGATGAAGTAATGTTAACGATAATGAGAGCTCCAAGGAGTTTTACTACGGAAAATACAATAGAAATAAATTGTCATGGCGGCATACTTATTTTGAATAAAATATTGGAAATAGTTATAAAAAATGGAGCGAGGTCTGCAGAGCCAGGTGAATTTACTAAGCGAGCTTTTTTAAATGGAAGAATTGATTTATCAAAAGCAGAAGCTGTAATGGATCTAATACAGGCAAAGAATGACTTTGCTATGAAAAATTCTATTGGACAATTAAAAGGTTTATTATTTAAAAAAATTGTTGGATTAAGAGAGAAAATCCTTTTTGAAGTAGCTTTTATTGAATCAGCACTTGATGATCCTGAACATATTAGTTTGGATGGTTACTCTGATAGGATTATAGATATTTTAAATACTTTAGAATTGGAAATTGATTTATTATTAGAATCATTTAACAAAGGAAAACAATTAAAAGAAGGAATTAAAACAGTAATTGTTGGAAAACCAAATGTAGGAAAGTCTTCTTTATTAAATATTTTAATTGGAGAAGAAAAAGCTATTGTTACAAATATTGCAGGAACAACTAGAGATGTATTGGAAGAAAGTATATTCATTAATGGAATTGGACTCCAGCTATTGGATACAGCAGGAATACGAAATACGGATGATATTATTGAGAAGATAGGTGTTAAAAAGGCTATACAATATGCTGCAGATGCAGATTTAATATTATATATTGTAGATGCGTCTGTGCCACTAGATGATAACGACGAACAGATTATCGAAATTATTAAAGACAAAGAAACTATTATTTTATTGAATAAAACAGATTTAATTAGTGTGGTGAGTGAAGAGCATTTAGTAGAGAAAGTTCATAAAAAAGTAATTTCTGTGTCAGCAAAAGAGCATAATGGAATAGATTTATTTGAGAAAGAGTTAATGAATATGTTTATTAATAAGAATGTATCTTATAATGATGAGGTTTTTATTACCAACATACGTCAAAAGAATGCTATTGAAGAAGCAAAAGAAAGTTTTAAACTAGTTAGAAAAAGTATTGATAATAGGGTTCCAGAGGATTTTTATTTCATTGATTTAATGAATGCATATAGTTGTCTTGGAAAAGTTATTGGCGAGAACGTAGAGGAAGATCTTGTTAATGAGATATTTAGTAAGTTTTGTGTAGGAAAATAGGTGTAATAATGAATCAAGTAAAAGAATACTATGATGTAGTAGTTGTAGGAGCTGGTCATGCTGGTTGTGAGGCTGCGTTGGCTTCCGCTAGACTTGGATTAAAAACAATTATTTTTACGGTTAGTGTCGATAGCATCGCGCTTATGCCATGTAATCCAAATATAGGTGGAAGCTCTAAGGGCCATCTTGTGCGTGAGATAGATGCCCTAGGTGGTGAGATGGGTAAAAACATAGACAAGACATTTATTCAATCAAAAATGCTTAATTTATCAAAAGGACCAGCTGTTCATTCTCTTCGTGCACAGGCAGATAAAGCTGATTATTCAAGAAGTATGAGAAAAGTATTGGAAAAGCAGAATAATCTTACAATAAAGCAAACTGAAATAATTGAATTATTAGTTGAAAAGAGTAAGGCACATGGAGTGAAATCACATACAGGAATTATTTATGAAGCAAAAGCAGTTGTTCTTTGTACAGGAACTTATCTTAGAGCAAGATGTTTATGTGGAGAAGCCATAACATATACAGGTCCTAATGGTTTACAAGCGGCAAATCAATTAACAGATTCTTTAATTGAGAATGGAATTGAATTGTATCGATTTAAAACGGGAACTCCTGCTAGAATGGAAAAAAAATCATTAGATTTTTCAAAGATGGAGGAACAATTTGGGGACTCTAAGATAGTTCCATTTTCTTATTCGACAAACCCAGAAGATATTCAAAAAGAACAAGTATCTTGTTGGCTGACATATACAAGCGAAGAGACCCATTCTATAATAAGAAACAATTTAGATAGATCACCTTTATATGCAGGTGTTATTGAAGGAACAGGGCCAAGATATTGCCCTTCTATAGAAGATAAAGTTGTTAAGTTTGCTGATAAGAATAGACATCAAATTTTTATCGAGCCAGAGGGAATACATACTGATGAAATGTATGTAGGAGGAATGTCAAGTTCTTTGCCTGAAGATGTACAAATACAAATGTATCGAACAGTGCCAGGACTTGAAAATTGTAATATTGTTAGAAATGCGTATGCAATTGAATATGACTGTATCAATCCAAGACAGTTAAATTCTACTTTAGAATTTAAAATGATAAGAAATCTTTTTAGTGGAGGACAATTTAATGGAAGCTCTGGGTATGAGGAAGCGGCAGCACAAGGGTTAATTGCTGGTATTAATGCAGCATTTTCGGTACTTGGAAAAGATTATATTACCTTAGATCGATCTGAAGCATATATAGGCGTTTTAATTGATGATTTAGTAACAAAAGAAAATCATGAGCCATATCGTATGATGACTAGTAGAGCAGAATATAGATTACTTTTAAGACAAGATAATGCAGATTTGAGGTTACGAAAAAAAGGTTTTGAAATAGGATTAATTACAAAAGAACAGTATCAAGAGTTATGTAATAAAGAAAAGCAAATTAATGATGAGATAATAAGACTGGAAGGTATATTAATTGGAGCGAATCAAAAAGTTAATCATTTTCTAGAGAGTAAGGGAAGTGTATCCATTAAAACAGGTACTACTTTAGCAGAGCTTATTAGAAGACCTGAAATTTCATATGAAATGTTAATGGAAATAGATGCTTCCAGAAGGGTTTTGCCTGATGATGTAATTGAGCAGGTTAATATAAATATTAAGTATGCAGGTTATATTGACAGACAAATGAAGCAAGTTGAACAGTATAAGAAAATGGAAGATAAAAAACTTCCAAAGATTATTGACTATAATGATATTAAAGGTTTAAGAATGGAAGCAAGGCAGAAACTAAATACGTATAAACCAATATCGGTAGGACAAGCATCAAGAATTGCAGGAGTTTCACCTGCAGATATATCGGTGTTACTTATATATATTGAACAGTATAAGGAAAAAAATTAGAATGATGGAAGAAGAAAAGTTACAAAATGAATTGGGAGAATATGGAATTACTCTAACTGCAATGCAACTTAATCAGTTTATGAAATATTATAGTTTACTTATTGAGTGGAATAAAAGAATAAACTTAACAAGTATTACTGATTTTTCAGAAGTAATTAATAAACATTTTGTTGATAGTTTGTCGCTAATAAAGGTTATTGGTATAACTAATCAGAGAATTATTGATGTAGGAACAGGAGCAGGATTTCCTGGTATTCCAATAAAAATTATTTTTCCAGATACTAATATAGTCTTACTTGATTCTTTGAAAAAAAGAATTGATTTTCTTGATTGTGTTATTGATGAATTGGGACTATTTAATATAAGTACAATTCACGGAAGAGCTGAAGATGTTGCAAGAGATATTTTATATCGAGAGACATTTGATATATGTGTAAGCAGGGCAGTTGCAGATCTTTCTATTCTTTCAGAATATTGTATTCCTTTTTTGAAAAAAGGAGGGTTTTTCATTTCATATAAGTCTGCACTAATTGCAGAAGAAATTGAAAATGCTAAACATACTATTGATATTTTGGGAAGTGTTATTGAGAAAGACGTGGAGATAAAACTTCCCTTTACAAATTATAAAAGATGTTTATTGTTAATTAAAAAAAATGACTTTACTAATATGAGATATCCTAGAAAAGCTGGAATTCCATTAAAGAGACCATTAAAATAATAGCCAAAAATATAAATGTAGTGTATGATATAAATACGTTTTTGAAGCGAGAGAATTACATTATGAAGAAAAAAAGAATTGATAAAGAAGATTTATTAAAAATAGTTGAGAGTTTATATAACGAATTTAATCAAGAAAAAATTCGTTTAATGGATATGTTCGAAAATCGTATAAAACGTATTCAAGAAATAGAAGATTATGTTATTGAGTTATCTCAAAATGATAATATAGATTTTATGCTATTTTCTCCACGTAATGTAAAAGCAGTTAATACTGACAAAATCGAACAATTGAATGAAGAAAAGTTACGCTTAATGGAGGAAAATCAAAGTATTGAGGAGAAATTGATTTATTATAGTGACAGGACCAAAAGTATAAATGATTTGAAAGTTATTAAAGATATGACATATGAAAAAGGTATAGATGATGATAAAGAGTTTTTGATAAATAAGAATAGTATTTTATTTATTCAAGAAATGGAAAGAAAAAGAATTTCTATAGACTTGCATGATTCGACAGTTCAAAATATTATTCATGTGGCACATATTTCGGAGCTATGTATTAAGTTCATTGATACAGATCCTACAAGAGCAAAACTAGAATTAAAGTCTATTAGTAAAGAAATGAAAGATATTGTTGAAGAAATCAGGAGAATAATATTTAATCTACAGCCGATGTCTTTTGATGATATTGGATTTGTTGAGACAATTGATAATATGATTCTTTCATTTAAAAATAAAACTTCTGCAAATATTGAATATAGTATTGCAAATTATTGTGGAGAAAGCGATGAAATTGTTTTATTGACGATAATGCGAGTACTGCAAGAAGCATGCAATAATGCAATAAAGCATGCAAATGCAAAATTGATTGATGTGAAAATTAATTTTTTGAATGACTTTGTGTATTTACTAGTTCACGATGATGGTATTGGATTTGATACAAAAATATTGTCAAAGAAAACGATAGATCAAAAGAACGGCATTGGACTTATTTTTATGCGTGATAGAATAAAATTGTGTGAAGGTACTATTTCTATTAATTCGAAAATTGGTGAAGGAACTTCTATTGAGGTGAAGATTCCAAATTCTAAGAAGGGAGTTCATGAATGAAGCCAATAAAAGTATTAATTGTAGATGATCATAAATTAATGCGCCAGGGAATCATGCAGTTATTGGAGCTGGATTCGGGAATTGAGATTATTGGCGAAGCAAATGATGGTGTTGAATGTCTTTCTTTTTTAACTAAGCATAAGCCTAATATAATATTATTAGACATCAATATGCCAAACATGAACGGGTTTGAAGTTCTTAGCATTATTAAGGCAAAAAGAAAAAAGTATAAAGTTCTTGTTTTAACGATTCATAGTGAAACAGAGTATTTAATTAAAGCAATGGACTTAGGTGTTAATGGTTATATTTTAAAAGATGCAGATTTTGATGATTTGAGGGAAGCTATTTATACTATTTTTAAGGGTGAAAACTATATTCAACCCAAGCTTCTTCCTGCTTTTAATGCAAGACTTATAAAAAAAGATCTTGATTTTAATAAACTTAATTGTCTTTCAAAAAGAGAGAAGGATGTGTTGATTTTAGTTGCACAAGGATTTTTTAATAAAGAAATCGCAATAAAGTTAGGAATAAGTGAACGCACAGTTAAAAATCATTTATCAAGTGTCTTTAAAAAAATTGAAGTTGTTGATAGAACGCAAGCAGCACTTTTCGCTATTAGAAATAATTTGGTTCAAACATAATTAGAAGGTGAAGTGGTTTCACGTGAAACATTTTGTTGATATATTTCAAAACACAAGATATAATGTTTCACGTGAAACATAAAGACTAGATGTAGTATAATATTCCGTGAAACATTAACTAACCAAAAAAGCGAGAGCTAGTATATATACTGTAGATTTAAAAAGGAGAAATGTAATGGGAAGAATAATTGCAATTACTAATCAAAAAGGTGGTGTTGGAAAGACAACAACGGCAATCAACTTGTCAGCAGCACTTGCTAAAAAAGGAAAGAAAGTTTTGGTGATTGATAGTGATCCTCAGGGAAACACCACAAGTGGGTTTGGTATAGAGAAAAATGAAATAGAAAACACGATATATGAGTTGCTTTTAGGAGAATGTGCTGTGCAAGATTGTATTTTAACAGATGTTATAAAAAACATTTCTATTTTACCAGCAAACGTAAATTTAGCTGCAGCAGAAATTGAGATGATAGGAATTGAACACAAAGAGTATGTTCTTAAAAAAGAAATTGATTGGATTCGAGAAGATTATGATTTTATTATAATTGATTGTCCTCCTTCACTAAGTATGCTTACGGTCAATGCAATGACAACAGCGAACACGGTATTGGTTCCTATTCAATGTGAATACTATGCATTAGAAGGATTAAGTCAATTAATACACACGGTAAATCTTGTTAAAGAAAGACTAAACCCTGAATTAGAAATGGAAGGGGTTGTTTTTACTATGTATGACTCTAGAACAAACTTATCAGCGCAAGTTGTTGAAAATGTTAAGAGTAATTTTAAAGAGAAAGTATATAATACGGTAATTCCAAGAAATATTAGACTAGCTGAGGCCCCAAGTTACGGGATGCCAATTAATGTATATGATCCCAAATCCGCTGGAGCAGAAAGCTATGCATCTTTAGCAGAAGAAGTAATTAACAGATAAAGAAAAAGGAGAATTCACCATGGTAGCCAGAGGATTAGGAAAAGGATTAGACTCGTTGATTCCTGAAGCAAATATTGATAAAAAAGGAAAAATGGTAGATAATGTAGAGCCAGACAAAATGGTTAAAATAACAAAGGTAGAACCCAACCGTGAGCAACCAAGAAAAAAC
>CAZCWK010000059.1:6468-14978 GCA_964502355.1 uncultured Bacteroidales bacterium | reverse complement strand
AACAGGTGATGGTCTGAATGTTCCGCCTTTGACACTTGATTATCTGGTTCAGGCAGGATATAAAGATTTTGGTTTCTTCGCAAAATACTCTCCATTGAGTTTCTTTATGAAAGAAGAAGGCCCCGAAGTACAGGCTGTGTCAATCGGTGTAACTTTCCAGTTTAATGATTAAAGAAACCGGTGATGAGTCGGAGCTAACGTAGGGAGTTTGACGCAAGTGAGAATAATTGGATATAACTGAAAAAAGGCTGTCTCATTTATTTGAGACAGCCTTTTACTTTTATGCCCAAAATCGTGGGCTATACCTTATTTATTTTCTGGTAACTCTCTTTCTCTCATTTTCATCAAGAATAATCTTGCGCATGCGGAGATTTTTAGGAGTCACTTCTACGTACTCATCTTCCTTGATATATTCAAGAGCTTCCTCGAGTGAGAATACTATAGGAGGAGGTAAAGTTGCTTTATCATCGGTACCGGATGCACGCACATTGGTAAGCTTTTTGGTCTTATTAACGTTAATCACCAAATCACCTTCCTTGCTGCTCTCTCCTACTACCTGTCCGGCATAAACATCTTGTCCGGGGAAAATGAAAAATGAACCTCTGTCCTTAAGCTTATCCATACCGTACGCAACAGCAGTACCTGTTTCGATCGCAATCATCGAGCCGTTTTCTCTCTTTTCGATATCGCCTTTATATGGTGCAAATTCAGTAAAGCGGTGAGCAACGACTGCTTCACCGGCAGACAAAGTCATCAGGACACTACGCAAACCAATAATTCCCCTTGATGGTATTGAAAACTCCATATAGACACGTTCGCCTTTGGTTTCCATCATCATAAGATCGCCTTTACGTCTGGTGACAGCATCAATCATTTTGCTTGCACTTTCTTCAGTGACATTTATAGTCATTTCTTCCATAGGCTCGCATTTGACACCATCAATTTCTTTGATGATAACACGAGGTTGACCGACCTGAAGTTCATAACCTTCACGTCTCATGGTTTCAATAAGAATTGAAAGATGTAAAACACCTCTTCCGAAAACAGTCCATACGTCAGAATCAACTTCTTTTTCGACCCTTAAAGCAAGATTTTTATCAAGCTCCTTCATAAGACGATCATGAATGTGTCTTGACGTTACAAACTTACCGTCCTTACCAAAAAACGGAGAATTATTTATAGTGAAAACCATACTCATCGTAGGTTCGTCAATTGCAATTGGTATAAGCGCTTCCGGTTCAAAAGGATCCGCTATCGTATCACCGATTTCAAAACCTTCAATACCTACAACGGCACAAATATCACCTGAAGAAATTTCCGTACACCTTTTACGGCCGAAACCAACAAATTCGTGCAATTCTTTTATGCGTCCCTTTGCTGAAGTCCCGTCACGCTTCATTAGAGTGATATCCTGGTTTTCCTTTAAGGTGCCTCTATGTACTCTGCCTATCGCGATTCTACCTACATATGAAGAGTAGTCAAGTGATGTTATCAACATTTGAGGTGTACCTTCCAACGCTTTAGGAGCAGGTATGTGCTCAAGTATCTGATCAAGAAGGAACGTAATATTATCTGTTTCATTCTTCCAGTCTTCTGACATCCAGCCTCTTTTAGCTGAACCGTAAACAGTAGGAAAATCCAGCTGATACTCTGTTGCTTCAAGACTGAACATAAGATCAAATACTGCTTCCTGTACTTCTTCAGGTCTGCAGTTTGGTTTGTCAACCTTGTTTATCACTACAATAGGTTTCAGACCTATCTGCAAAGCTTTTTGTAAAACAAACCTTGTCTGAGGCATTGGTCCTTCAAAAGCATCAACTAAAAGCAACACTCCATCGGCCATGTTCAATACACGTTCGACTTCTCCTCCGAAATCAGCGTGACCAGGAGTGTCGATAATGTTTATTTTTACACCTTTGTAGTTAATGGAAACGTTTTTTGACAAAATCGTAATGCCTCTTTCTCTTTCCAACTCATTATTATCCATTATCAGTTCACCTGCAGTCTCTGCATTTCTAAACAACTGACCTGCCAGCAACATCTTATCAACCAGGGTAGTCTTACCGTGGTCAACATGTGCTATGATGGCGATATTCCTTATATCCTGCATCCTTAATCTTTTTTTTAACCTAATTATCTTTTCAGCCTGCAAAAATAAGTGTTTTTTTGCAGAAAAGTATTGTTTTTCAAAAACAAATGCCTACTTTTGCACCCTCATTAAAGTATTCATATACATTTATAAACAAACATCATGTATTTAAATCCTGAGAAAAAGCAAGAAATCTTCGGTAAATACGGAAAGTCTAACACTGATACTGGTTCTCCTGAGTCCCAGATTGCATTGTTTTCATACCGTATCAACCATTTGACTGATCATCTCAAGTCAAATCACAAAGATTATAGCACTTCACGTGCCTTGAAAGCTATGGTAGGTAAACGTCGTCGTTTACTTGATTACCTGAAGGCTAAAGATATTGAAAAATATCGTGCCCTTATCAAAGAATTGGGAATCCGTCGTTAAGATGGATTTGGACTTAAAAAAGCCGTTGATATTACATCAACGGCTTTTTTTTTTATATTTGCGAAATTAAAATTGTAAGTCTTTGAAGATAATTATTATTTATTCTTCTGTGATTTACTTCATTAAGAGTGTTTCTGATGAAGAATACGGCATTTTTGCCATACTAATTAAGACTGTATATGAGTATAGAAGTTAAGAAAGTAACCTCCAAAAAGGAGATAAAAGAGTTTGTTCGTTTTTCACTTAAGCTTTACAAAAACAATCCCTATTACATTCCCTCCCTGACATTCGATGAAATAAATACACTGGACAGAACCAAAAACCCTGCTTTTGATTTCTGCGAAGCCGATTATTTTGTTGCAAAAAGAAATGGTGAAGTAGTAGGCAGGATTGCTGTAATTCTCAACAAGGATACAAATAAATGGTGGAACCAGGAACATGCCAGATTCGGATGGTTTGATGTAATTGATGACGTGGAAGTGACCAAAGCGTTGCTTGCCGCTGCAGAACAATGGGCAAAGGATAAGGGCATGAAAGCTCTTAAAGGTCCTCTGGGTTTTTGTGACCTTGACCACGAAGGTATGCTGGTCAATGGTTTCGACCAGATAGGTACTTTTGCAACCATATATAACTATCCTTATTATCCGGTACACATGGAGCAACTGGGTTATAATAAAGATGTTGACTGGAAAGAATTTCTGATTACAATGCCAACAGACTTAAACGAAAGATATATGCGAATGGCTAAGATTGTAGCAGAAAAATACAATCTTCGCACTGTGACGGCTAAAAATACAAAAGAGCTTGTTGCAACCTGGGGCGATAAAATTTTCGGTCTTTGGAATGATACATATAAAGTATTGTACGGATATGCTCCGCTCACAGACAAACAGGTAAAGTATTACATAAAGATGTATCTTTCTTTTATTAAGGTAGAGTTAGTCAGCATAATTGTTGATAAAGACGATAATGTTGTAGGAATGGGTATTGCATTACCTTCTCTAAGCAAAGCATTCCAGAAATGCAGAGGAAGCTTGTTCCCGTTTGGTTTCATACATCTGCTTAATGCTATCAAAAAGAACGATATAGTTGACCTGTATCTGATGGGCATTCATCCTGATTATCAGAAAAAAGGCTTAAATGCAATGATTTTTGCTGACCTTGTACCAAAATTCATAAAGAATGGTTACAAGTTTGCAGAAACCAATCCTGAGCTCGAAACCAATTCCCATATTCAACAGCTTTGGTCTGAATTCGGACCAAGACATCATAAAACAAGAAGGGTATTCATAAAAGAATGGTAATCATTAAGTGCTTTTTTTAGTATCTTTGGAAAAACACTGATTACTAATTTTACAGGAAATGCAAGATAGTTCTCTTAATCCTCAGGCTGTAAGCTACGAAGATTCCAACATTATCACACTTGACTGGCAGGAGCATATCAGGCGTCGTCCGGGTATGTATATTGGCAAACTCGGAGATGGTAATTATGCCGATGATGGTATTTATGTTCTGCTGAAAGAAGTTCTCGACAACTGTATTGATGAATACATGATGGGTTACGGCAAATCAATCGAAGTAACCATCGATGAAGGTTTCGTTTCAGTAAGAGATTACGGTCGTGGTGTACCTTTAGGTAAAGTCGTTGATGTATCTTCAAAGATGAACACGGGAGCAAAGTACGACTCCAAGGCATTCAAAAAATCTGTGGGATTAAATGGCGTTGGTATAAAGGCCGTCAATGCCCTGTCTTCATTTTTCAGGATTCAGAGTTTCAGGGATGGTGAAACCAAACAGGTTGATTATTGCAGAGGAGTAATAACAGACGATTATAAAATACAATCTTCCGATGGTCAGAACGGCACTTTGATTGAGTTCATGCCTGACATAAACATCTTCCCAAGTTACAATTACCAGGACAATTTCATTGAAACTCTTCTTAAGAATTATGTATATCTTAATTCTGGTCTGAATATATTTTACAATGGTAAAAAGTTTAATTCTAAAAACGGTCTTGTTGACCTGTTGAATGAAAATATAACTTCTGATCCCATTTATCCGATTATCCATCTGAGCGGAGAAGATATTGAAGTTGCCATTACTCATGGCAATCAATATGGTGAAGAATATTATTCTTTTGTTAATGGTCAGCATACGACTCAGGGCGGTACACATCAGACTGCTTTCAGAGAAGCCGTAAGCAGAGTCATCAAAGAGTTTTATAACAAGAACCATGATTACTCAGATATCAGGATGGGTATCATAGCCTCAATAAGCATCAAAGTAGAAGAGCCGGTATTTGAATCGCAGACGAAGACAAAACTGGGATCAAACAAGATGTCGCCGGACGGAGTTACTGTAGCAAAATTTATCGGAGACTTCCTTAAAAAAGAGCTAGACAATTATCTCCATAAAAATGGTGAAACCGCTGATTTGCTGCTCAGGAAAATCAATGATTCCGAAAAAGAGCGTAAAGCGATTGCCGGTGTAACCAAACTTGCCAGGGAAAGACAAAAAAAATCAAATCTTCATAACAAGAAACTCCGCGACTGCCGTTTTCACTACAATGATGCAAAAGGAGAAAATCTCGACGAAACCAGTATCTTCATTACTGAAGGAGATTCAGCAAGCGGTTCAATAACAAAAAGCAGGGATGTAAATTATCAGGCAGTATTCAGTCTCAGGGGAAAACCGCTGAATACATATGCTATGACAAAAAAGATAGTTTACGAAAATGAAGAATTCAATCTTTTACAGGCAGCACTAAACATCGAGGACGGACTGGAAGAATTGAGATACAACAAGATAATTATTTCAACTGATGCCGATGTAGACGGAATGCACATCAGGTTGCTGCTTATGACATTTTTCCTGCAGTTTTTCCCTGATCTAGTAAAAAAAGGTCATGTATATATACTACAGACCCCTTTATTCAGGGTTAGAAATAAAAAAGAGGTCAGATATTGTTATAGTGAAGAAGAAAGAGTCAGTGCTATAGAGAGTCTGGGACCAAATCCTGAGATAACCAGGTTTAAAGGTCTTGGAGAGATTTCGCCTGATGAATTCAGAAATTTCATAGGAAAAGATATAAGACTCGAAAAGATAAGTCTCAGAAAAGAAGATGTAGTCAAGGAATTACTTGAGTTTTACATGGGGAAGAATACTTCTGAAAGACAAACTTTTATCATTAAGCACTTAGTCACAGACATAGACTAGAAAAATATGAAACAAGCCATATTCCCGGGTACTTTCGATCCATATACGATAGGGCATTATAGTTTGGTCGAAAGAGGTTTAAATCTTTTTGATAAAATCATAATCGCGGTTGGAAGCAATGCCGGTAAGAAAACCATGTTCTCAGTTGAAGAGAGAATTGAAATAATCAAGGCTTGTCATAAATATGATGACAGAATTGAAGTCTGCAAATATGAAGGACTTACAGCAGACTTCGCAAAATCAAAAGATACAAATTTCCTTCTCAGAGGTATTAGAAGCATAAATGATTTCGAATACGAAAAAACTTTAGCTGATGTCAATCTTAAAATTGCATCTCTTGAAACCGTATGCCTCTTTTCTGAACCACAGTACTCATTTATTCAATCAATGGTCGTACGTGATCTGATAATCCACGGTAATGACCTTGATGGTTTCATCCATCCTGACTCTATCGGACTTATCAATCGGTATAAAAAATAAAAAATATTTTATGAAGAAAGTATTTCTCAGTATTATAACGACTTTCACGGTTTTGGTTTCATTATCGGCTCAAAAACAAAGTGAAGCCAACCTGAAAATCGACATGGTTATGTATGCTCTAAAGAATCTTTATGTCGATAATATTGAAGAAAAGAAACTTGCAGACGAGGCAATAAAAGCTATGATAAAAACTCTCGATCCTCATTCTGCATATATGACAGCTGAAGAAATGAATGACCTCAATGAGCCTCTGCAGGGTGGTTTCGAAGGTATAGGCATTTCTTTTAATATGATGAATGACACATTATTTGTTGTCGAAGTCATTTCAGGCGGACCTTCTGAAAAAGCCGGATTACTGCCGGGTGACAGGATTCTGGAAGTTAACGGCGAGAAAATTGCAGGCGTAAAAATGCCTAACAGTCAGGTAATGAAACGCCTTAAAGGCCCTAAAGGCACTACTGTAGATCTTGGCATCAAAAGAAGAGGACGCGCCGATTTGTTATCATATAAGATTATTCGTGATAAAATTCCGCTTTACAGCATAGATGCATCGTTCATGATTGATGACAAAATAGGTTATATTATCCTCAACAGATTTGGCGCAAGTAGTAAAGAAGAATTCAGACAGGCATTTGAATCGCTGAAAAAGCAGGGAATGAAAGATCTCATTCTGGATTTACAGTCAAATGGCGGAGGTCTTATGAGTGCTGCCATCGATCTTGCTGATGAATTTCTGCCTGCCGGAAAAGAAATAGTTTATACTGAAGGGCTTCACAGTCCAAAAATGCAAAACTATTCTACCGCAGAAGGGGTATTTGAAAAGGGCAAGCTCGTTATTTTAATTGACGAATATTCGGCATCATCAAGTGAAATTCTAGCAGGAGCTATTCAGGATTGGGACAGAGGTCTGATCATCGGTAGAAGAAGTTTTGGTAAAGGTTTGGTTCAAAGGCCTATTCCCCTGCTTGACGGCTCATACCTTAAATTGACAATTTCTAGATATTATACTCCAAGCGGCAGATTTATCCAGAAACCTTACGAAAAGATTGAAGATTACAGTATGGATGTAATCGAAAGATATAATCGCGGTGAAATGATTCATGCTGACAGCATTCATTTCCCTGACTCTCTAAAAACATATACCCTGGTTAACAAAAGACCTATATATGGTGGTGGTGGTATTATGCCTGATGTTTTTATTCCTGTAGATACTAACAGATACACTTCTCTTCACAGGAAATTATCCTCAATGGGTATAATGAACAGGTTCAGCCTACAGTATGTTGATGAACACCGCAAAGAACTCTTATCAAAATATGCTGATACCAAAGCTTTCATAAAGGGTTTTAACATTGATGAAGAGATGAGTAACAAACTTATAGACCTTGCTAAAAGTGAAAAAGTTGTATTGACTGAAGATGATCTGAAAACTGACAAGACACTTATGTTTAAGCAACTCAAAGGCAGTATGGCAAGGGATTTATGGAAAACATCCGATTATTACAAAGTCATGTGGAACGAAAATCAGTCTTTAACTAAAGCTGTTAGCATTCTCAAGTATAATAAACAATTTGAAGAATTATTAAAAAAATAACTATGAGTGTAGCTGATATACTGATAAGCAGCAAAGCAACAGCGTTTTCATTTGAATTGTTGCCACCGTTGAAGGGCAATAACATGGAAAGCGTAATTAAAACTATAGATACATTAAAGGTTTTTGACCCCAAATACATAAATATTACTACTCACAGAAGTGAGATGGTATATCGTCAGCTTCCAAACGGATTGTTTGAACAGGCTTCTGAAAGGCATCGCCCGGGAACTGTTGCAGTTGCTGCAGCTATTCACTATAAGTATGGTATCCCTGTTGTACCTCATGTTCTTTGCAGTGGATTCACCAAAAGTGAAACCGAATATGTACTGATTGATCTGCAATTTCTCGGCATCACTGATTTATTATTACTCAGGGGTGATAAGGCGAAGAATGATAAAAACTTTGTAGCGACGGGTCATGAGCATGCAACCGATTTACAGATGCAGGTTAATGATTTCAATAAAGGACTTTTTTTGGATGGTTCTGCGATGAAAAAAGCAGGTGCTCCATTTTCATATGGTATGGCATGTTATCCAGAAAAACACGAGGAAGCGCCTAACCTTTCATTTGACTTGCAGTGGGCTAAAAAGAAAGTTGAAGCAGGTGCCGGTTATCTTGTAACACAGATGTTCTTTGATAATCAAAAGTATTTTGATTTCGTTGACATGTGCAGGAAAGAAGGTATCACTGTACCTATTG
>CAZCWK010000059.1:0-6458 GCA_964502355.1 uncultured Bacteroidales bacterium | reverse complement strand
GTGCCCGGATTAAAACCAATTTGTTTTTTAAATCAACTCAATGTCCTTCCAAAAGTATTCCACGTTGATTTCCCTGAAGCCTTATCTGTTGAGCTTGCAAAATGCAAAACTGATGAACAGGCTTGTGAAGTTGGTGTCGAGTGGTGCACGATGCAGGCAAAAGAACTAAAACAAAAAGGCGTTCCAAGTTTGCATTTCTATACTTTCATGGCAACCGAAAGTGTCAGGAAAATAGCAACCCGCGTTTATTGATCGGGATTGACTCCGTCAAAAAGAGCGAACAGTTCTTCAACTGTTTCTGCTCTTAAGATGGCAATCCTGGTTTCTCTGAAATTTGGAATGCCTTTGAATATCGGAGTTGCAGCCATATGCCTGCGAATATGGGTTATACCTCTTCTCTCATCCAGTCTTCTCACACTATCAAGTACTTGTTGTTTAAGTATTTCGAGTTTCCATTTAAAAGAAAATGGTATTGTGGCGTCAAACAGGTCTGAAGGGGCATTTATCATCTCTCCTGCATCAAGAAAATGCCTGATTTCTTCAAAAAGCCAGGGTCTGCCAATACTTCCTCTTCCTATCATAACTGCATCAACACCGGTTTCATCAAATCTTTTTCTGCATATTTCAGGAGTAGTGATATCTCCGTTACCAATGACAGGTATTTTCATGCGCGGGTTTGCTTTTACTTCGCCAATCAGCGTCCAGTCTGCTTCTCCGGTATACATCTGAGCTCTGGTTCTTCCATGTATTGCCAAAGCAGAAATACCGCAATCCTGCAAGGATTCTGCGAGATCTACAATTATTCTGGAGTCGTTATCCCAGCCTAATCTGGTTTTTGCTGTGACGGGAACTTTGACGGCATTGACAACTGCTCTGGTTATATCCAGCATTTTGGGAATATCTCTTAACAGACCTGCTCCTGCACCTTTTCCGGCGACTTTCTTAACCGGGCAACCAAAGTTTATATCAATTATGTCCGGACTTGCTTCCTCACAGATCTTAGCGGCTTCAGCCATTGTTTCAGGATCTCTTCCGTAAATCTGAATAGCCACAGGTCTCTCTTCGTCTAAAATATGAAGTTTCTGTTTTGTTTGTTTGACATGCCTTATTAATGCATCTGCAGAAACAAATTCAGTATAAACCATATTGCAACCAAACCTTTTGCACATCATTCTGAATGCGACATCTGTCACATCCTCCATAGGTGCCAAAAGTAAAGGCTCCTTACCAAGATCCAGGCTTCCAATCTTCATATTCTTATCAAACTCCTTACGTGTTTATTTTTATCGTACAAATATCGTAATTTTGCAGGTTGTAAAACATAAAATATGAAACCGACTTGATTAAAGGTTTCAAACTTTTTATAAAAATTAAAATTGTATGACAGCAAAAAACTCCTTTCAGAGAAATGAATTTGAAATAATGGCTCCTGCAGGATCTTTTGAATCACTTGCCGCAGCATTTCAGGCCGGTGCTGATTCAATCTATTTTGGCATTGAAAACCTGAATATGCGCTCTAGATCTTCCAATAATTTCACCATTCAAAACTTAAAGGAGATATCTGAAATTTGCAGGAATAATAATGTTAAAAGCTACCTTACGGTAAATACCGTCTTGTATGATGGTGATCTTAGCCTGATGAGGCAAATCATTGATGCAGCCGGTGAAGCCAATATTTCTGCAATTATTGCTGCAGACGTTGCCGCAATGTCTTATGCTAATGAAATCGGAGTTGAAGTACATCTTTCTACTCAGCTTAATATTTCTAATGTTGAGGCTCTTAAATTTTATTCACGCTTTGCCGACGTTGTTGTACTTGCAAGGGAACTTAATCTTGATCAGGTTGCAGAGATATACGAACAAATCGTTACTCAGGATATCAGAGGACCAAAAGGAGAACTGATCAGAATTGAAATGTTTTGCCATGGTGCTCTTTGTATGGCTATCTCAGGTAAATGTTATCTAAGCCTTCATGAATACGGTGCCTCAGCAAACAGGGGTGCATGTTACCAGTTATGCAGAAGAGGTTATACTGTAAAAGATAAGGAAACTGATGTAGAGCTTGATATAGACAATCAATATATAATGTCTCCTAAAGATCTTAAGACTATACATTTTATGAATAAGATGATGGACTCGGGGGTCAGGGTTTTCAAGATAGAAGGCAGAGCCAGGGGACCTGAATATGTTAAAACTGTAGTTAATTGCTATCGTGAAGCCATTGAGTCATATCTTTCTGACAGCTTTACCGAAGAGAAGATCAATAACTGGGATACACGGCTCAAGGCTGTATTTAACAGAGGATTTTGGAATGGCTACTACCTGGGTCAGAGATTGGGAGAATGGACACATGAATATGGATCTTCTGCAACCAAAAGAAAAGTTCTGATAGGAAAAGGAATTAAATATTTCTCAAAGATAAATGTTGCTGAATTTCTTTTAGAAAGCGGCAGCCTTGAAAAAGGTGATGAGATATTAATAACAGGCCCAACGACAGGTGCTGTCGAAGCATTTGCCAATGAAATCAGGGTGGATTTAAAAACTGTGGATAAAGCAGTCAAAGGACAACACATTTCAATTGCTCTTGAAGAGAAGATAAGACCATCCGATAAGCTTTATAAAATCATTAAAGCTGATCAATAAATAACTTTTATTTAATATTTGTTTTCTTTTATTTATTTTTATTTATATTTGTCATAATATTTCAAGTATGGAACCTTACATTCTGAAGTTAAAAGTACGGGATTACGAATGCGACCTTCAGGGCATTGTTAATAACGCAAATTATCAACATTACCTTGAGCATGCAAGACACGAATTCATTAGTACTCTTGGCATTAGTTTTTCTAAGTTGCATGATGACGGGGTTGATTTTGTGGTTGCCAGACTTGAGATGGCATTTAAGACTCCTTTAAAAAGCGGCGATGAATTTAAAGTCAGTGTATTGATGAAAAAAGAAGGCATTCGATGGATATTTGTTCAAAACATATATCGTGCATCGGATGACAAGATTGTGGTCAAAGCAAAAGTCGATTGTGTATGTCTGGTAAACGGAAAACTTCAGGATTATAAAATTGAAGCTTTCGAGGCTATACAAAATGACGTTAGATGACAAAAGAATAATTGAAGTTGCATTATCACTGAATAACAAGATAAAGATGGATGTCTATCTGTCATTACTTGAAATAGCAGGCTCGGTTGAGTCATTTACAGATATCAGAGATTTACAGCTAAAAGATGGTTCAATTATAAATATTAAGGATGAAGTACTAAATCAAAAACAGTTGTCTGTTGCACAATCAGTAATAGAAAACAGCTTTGAAAACAGCATAGATCTTATTTTTCATGATGACGAGAAGTACTCTCAAAAGCTTCTGGAATGCAGCGATGCACCCATTCTTTTATATTCTAAAGGGGAAACCAATCTTAACAAGTCAAAAATAATTTCCATCGTAGGAACCAGAAGAGCTACCAAACAGGCTCTGGTAAATACTGAGGAGTTGGTTTCGGACCTTGCTACTCTTATTCCTGATTTGATAATTGTGAGCGGACTGGCTTTTGGTATAGATGTCTGTGCTCACAGAGCCGCAATTAAAAATGGTCTGAACAATATTGCTGTTCTGGCTAACGGGCTTCATGAGGTTTATCCAGTTGAACATACACATACAGCAATGGAGATAATCAAAAATGGCTCTCTTATTTCTGAATTCACTTACGGCACTCCGGCAATACCATTTCGTTTCATACAGAGGAACAGGATTATTGCAGGTTTGAGCAATGCATGTGTTGTTATGGAGTCAGGAATTAAAGGCGGCTCATTGCATACAGCTAATTTTTCACTCGGTTATTATCGTGATGTATTTGCATATCCCGGCAGGAAATCCGACAGATGGTCAGAAGGGTGTAACAACCTGATAAAGACAAACAGAGCCGCACTTGTGGAATCAGCAGAGGATGTAATAAACAATCTCGGGTGGTCTGAAATAATTGATAATAAGGTACTTCTACCGGAGATATTCCCTGACATGAACGAAAAGCAATCTGTACTTTATGAATTGCTTTCAGACGGGGATTCAAAAAGTATTTCTATATTGGTCGATTTGTCTGGTCTCGATATTTCTACAGTCCTTTCAGAACTTTATCAGCTTGAGATTTCAGGTTTTGTTACTCCAATTCCTGGAAGCAGATATATAAGGACTAAATAAACAGTTAAGAGAGTCAGAATTATTACAATGTGCCAAAAGTAAATCCTTCGTTCAGAAGATATTGCACAGCTCTGGGCATAGCATATCTCATATTCTTCTCTGCTTTCAGAGAATCATGAAATACAATTATCGAGCCGTTTCTCGTATATTTCTTTACAATATCGAGCACCTCTTCACCACTCAGATCTTTATTGTAGTCTCTTGAGATTACATCCCACTGAATGATTTTGTACTTTTTTTTAAGTTTGTTAAATTGAGATATTTTAAGGGCACCATGAGGTGCACGGAAAAGATTACTATCGATATAAGTGGATGCTTTTTTAATGTTATCAAGATACTCCTGATTGTTTTTAAATAATCCTTTTGTGTGATTAAATGTGTGGTTGCCGGTTCTATGACCGTTTGCAACCAATTCTTTGTATATATCAGGATATTTCATGACATTTTCACCTACACAAAAGAACGTAGCTTTTATTTTAAATTCATCTAAAACGGCCAATACCCAAGGAGTTACCTCGGGTATCGGACCATCATCAAATGTAAGATAAATTATTTTTTCAGCAGGATTCTTTCTCCAGATAGCTCCTTTAAAAATCTTTCTGGTAAATCCGGGAAGCTGTTCAATTAACATAAATCAAAGATTCCTGTTTTTTGTATCTCTCATCGCCATCATTTGTTGATAGAGACTTCCATGCTTCTGAAAAGGTTCCATATAAATCTTTGACTTTTCAGGATCATTCTGTTCAAGTATCCTTAAAATTTCCTGCATTGTGTACAAGTGAGTATTTACAAGCACATTGGCAGAGAAGTACTGATCAGGTTTCAACTGATATGACCAGTCAAGATATTGCAGAGAGTTATCTGCACATTTTTTGATCAAGTCATATGCTTTATCCTTTTTCCCAAGTTTATAATATAACTCGGCCATATCAACACATGAATAATTAGCCGGTATCGTTTTAACTGGCATTACTTCAAGGCATCTGTCAATAGTTTTTTCTGATTTTTGATAATCACCCTCATTATATAAAGCAGTCGCAAGTGCTACCATCATATGTCTCTGAGTCCTGCACATACGGATATTATTTTCATCCATATATACTTTAGGGTCATTGGCATTGCCCCATTTGAACTTATTAACCATCAGGTCATACATCCTTTCAGTATTAATAGTCGGATCACCATTAAGGCTCTTGATTGGAGCAACCTTATAAGCCATACCTTCCTGCAGGAATGAGCCTTTCAAATTAAGGAACTGATTTTCTTCAACTGTCACAGCATAATATATTGGTCTCTTCCAGTTATTGGTTTTCAACATTTCAAGTATCATAAGCTCCTGTTTGCCCAGATAATCCTTGTTTGTCAAATCTATCATCATCTGAGGAACTACCATATCTTTATATTTCCCTGTCAGATATTTATTCTCATCAATAACTGATTTATCAATATTCATGAACAATTTATTGGAAGGCAAATAGTCAAGCTTTTCATCATAACCTGGTACAGTTTTGTAGCGGGGATCGTCTGTTTTAACCCATTCCAAACCCATACTAAGGCTGACAGAGTCATTAGTTATAGGTATTATTCTTGCGACATCACGTTTACCATTGCTGTAGCCTTCTGTATCCCAATCTATAGGTAAAGCGTCAGATTCATAATAAGGACGTCGCATCTGATTTACATACCAGTCTGTTTGTAAATAACTAAGATTACAAACCCTTACATCAGTCCTGTAACCTTCAACTTCCTGAGCATACCATAACGGGAAAGTGTCATTATCACCATTTGTGAAAATTATACCGTCTTTTTCACATGACATAAGATAGTTAAATGCGAAGTCTCGTGCAGTGTATCTGTTAGCGCGGTTATGATCATCCCAGTTTTCACTTGCCATAAGTGCCGGTACTCCAAGACATAATATTGAAACTGCTATTGAAGCAGGAGTTTCAGGTATAAGCTTTTTAACAGCCTTCACCAGTGCAGGCACACCCAGACCTATCCATATACAGAACGCATAGAATGATCCGGCATAAGCATAATCCCTTTCACGTGGTTGAAGAGGTGTCTGATTAAGATATAAAAGGATTGCAAGTCCTGTCATAAAGAAAAGGAAGAAAGTAACCCAGAATCCCTGAATACCCTTATCTCCGGCCATTGCCTGGAAGAATAGACCAATTATGCCAAGTAAAAGTGGCAGCATATAATATTTATTGTGCCCCTTGTTGTTTTCCATTTCGTCAGGTAAATTAGACT
>CAZCWK010000058.1:0-15750 GCA_964502355.1 uncultured Bacteroidales bacterium | reverse complement strand
AGATGAATTTAAAGTAACATTCGAAGTATTCACAAGATAGTAAACAGATTTTCCGGTCTGGCCATGAAAGGAGCGGGGAGGTCAAAAAATCTTATTCAGGTTCAAGCTGATGAAAATTCAGATGCCCAGTTATGGAATATCGTAGCTGAATCAAGCGGTACAGCGTACAGGCTGGATAATGTTGGCTCGGGAATGACCGCTGATTGCAGCGGAGGTAACTCGGCAAATGGTACAGCTGTTATTGAATATGAAATTAAATCCAGCGGATCAGACAACCAATACTGGTACCTTCAAAAAGTTGATATGGTTGAAACCTCCGTTGAAAGGATTAAAAATGCAGATTATGATTTTGTAATCTATCCAAATCCGGTTAATGATTTACTTTATTTATCGCATACCTCAGATATACCTGAAAATTGTCACATTGAAATCTTTTCATCACAGGGTGTGAAGCTGGTTGACAGATATGCTGATACTAATGATATACGTATTGATGTGTCCGGTTTCACCGGTGGTATTTATCTTTTAAAAGTCAACCTGAATGGCATGACTATAACAAAGAAATTTGTGAAGAAGTAATACTTGTGCAGGATGATAAAAAAACGAGGGCGTTTCATAATTTGACGCACCCTCGTTTTTTTGTAGTTAATTTGCTATCAGATAACCCCCTGAGCCATCATTGCTTTGGCAACTTTCATGAAACCGGCAACATTAGCACCTTTTACATAGTTCACGTAACCGTTACCTTCTTCACCATATTTTACACACGCGTCGTGGATGGAAGCCATGATGCCCTGAAGACGTGCATCAACTTCTTCTCTTGTCCATGCAAGACGAATTGAGTTTTGTGACATTTCCAGACCTGAAGTAGCAACACCACCGGCGTTGGCAGCCTTACCCGGAGCATAAAGGATCTTTGCTTTGATGAATTCTTCAACAGCTTCAGGAGTAGAAGGCATATTTGCTCCTTCTGATACTGCGGTACATCCGTTTGCAAGCAATGTACGTGCATCATCACCGTTCAATTCGTTCTGAGTTGCACTTGGAAGAGCAATTGTGCATTTTTCAGCCCATGGGCGAGCTCCTTCAACATATTTGCAGTTGTATTTGTCAGCATATTCCTTGATACGTCCGCGCTGAATATTTTTGAGATCAAAAATATAAGCCAGTTTTTCTGAATCTATTCCCTCTGGATCGTAGATATAACCATTTGAATCGGACAATGTAATCACTTTACCTCCAAGTTCAAGTACTTTTTCAGCAGTATAAGTTGCAACATTACCCGATCCTGAAATAGCTACCACCTGACCTTTAAGGTCTGTGATACCTTTGCGTTTCAACATGTTCATCAGGAAGTAAATGTTACCGTAACCGGTGGCTTCAGGACGGATCAGCGAACCTCCGAATTCCAAACCTTTACCGGTTAAAACACCTGTAAATTCGTTGCGGTATTTTTTATATGCACCAAACATATATGCAACTTCACGACCACCAACACCAATATCTCCTGCAGGTACGTCAGTGTCAGGACCAATGTGTTTGTTTAATTCAAGCATGAAATTCTGGCAAAAACGCATGATTTCTGCATCTGACTTGCCTTTTGGGTTAAAGTCTGAACCACCTTTGGCACCACCCATAGGAAGGGTAGTAAGAGCATTTTTAAAAGTTTGTTCGAATGCGAGGAATTTCAGGATACCGGGGTAAACTGAAGAGTGGAAACGAATACCTCCTTTATATGGACCGATAGCCATATTGTGCTGTACGCGGTAACCCATATTTGTCTGGTATTTACCTTTGTCGTCCATCCATGTTACACGGAATGAGAAAATTCTGTCAGGAATGCAAAGTCTTTCAATAAGGTTTACTTTGTCGAATTCCGGGTGTTGATTGTAAACATCCTCTATAGACATCAACACTTCTTCTACTGCCTGATGATATTCAGGTTCATTTGGGAAACGGCGTTGTAGATTCGCCAAAACATCAGCTGTCTTCATAATTTGAAAATATATTTTGAGGTCAGAAAAATTCGTCGTTGGACTATAATGTAAACGCATGCAAAATTGCAATCTTTTTCGAAAATAAACAAATTTATGACATTGTTTTTGAAAAAAAAGTTTCAAAAATTCAATAAAATAAGCAAAGACGTCAATTAATGTTTAAAACAATGGATATTTACTTTCAATATGATTATTTTATGTATAATTTAAGAGGTTTGCATATAGTTTTACTTACAAAAAGAAAATCCCGGTTTTTACCGGGATTTTGCATAAAAATACGAATATTTATAAATTCTGTCCGTGACAGTGTTTATATTTCTTTCCGCTTCCGCAAGGGCAAAGGTCGTTTCTGCCGATTTTCTGCTCAACTCTCACTGGTTCAATCCTTTGTTCTTCCTTCTGTGGAGTTCCTGTAGATGAACTTGTATAACTGTCTTTGCTTGCACGGTATTTGCTGTAGTCTTCACGTTTTTCAGGAGCAGCTTGTTTTACAGCTTCCGGTTCCCGGATTGGAATCTGACCTCTCATAAAAATTGAACAGCTTTTTTTGTTTATGCTTTCAACCATAGTTCTGAATAGATTATATGATTCGAGTTTATAAATCAACAGAGGATCTTTTTGTTCATAACTTGCATTTTGTACAGAAGTTCTCAAATCGTCAAGTTCACGAAGGTTTTCTTTCCATGCTTCATCAATTGTATGCAGCATTATAGCTTTTTCAAAACTCCTTACTACCTCTTTTGATTGAGTTTCAGATGCAAGTTTAAGATTTACGGGTATATTGTAAGTCCTTTTCCCATCAGTAATAGGTATAAGTATATTTTCATACATTCCACCTTGTCTCTCATAAACTTGTTGTACAACCGGATTGGCAACAGTGGCCATTTTCTCTGTTCTGCGTTTGAAGTTGAGAAGAACGGCATCAAACAATGTATCAATATTTTTTTCTGATTTGCTTGAACTGAATGTTTCTTCATCAAATGGTATATCCATTGCAAAATAGCTTCTTACATCTTCTACAAGCATCCCGTAGTCTTTTGCTGATTCTGCATTTTCAACAACCATTGTTGCAAGATCATACATGGAATTCATTATATCAATAGATATACGTTCGCCCATAAGTGCGTGGCGTCTCTTTGTATAAATAACTTCACGTTGATTGTTCATTACATCGTCATATTCCAAAAGTCTCTTTCTTATTCCGAAGTTGTTTTCTTCAACTTTTTTCTGAGCTCTTTCTATGGATTTGGACATCATACTGTGTTCAATCATCTCACCCTCCTTGAAACCCATCTTATCCATTAATCCTGTGATTCTTTCAGAACCAAACAAACGCATAAGATTATCCTCGATAGAGACATAAAATACTGATGAACCCGGGTCTCCCTGACGACCAGCACGTCCTCTCAGCTGTCTGTCAACACGTCTGGATTCATGCCTTTCTGTACCGATGATTGCCAGACCACCGGCTAATTTAACTTCGGAGCTAAGTTTTATATCGGTACCACGTCCGGCCATATTGGTAGCAATAGTTACTGAAGAGGATTGTCCGGCCTGAGCAACGATCTCTGCTTCACGCTGATGAAGCTTCGCATTAAGTACATTATGTTTGATTTTCCTCATTGTCAGCATCTTGCTGAGTAATTCGGAGATTTCAACTGAAGTTGTACCTACAAGTACAGGTCTGCCTTTTTCAACAAGACTTACTATTTCCTCAATTACTGCCTGGTATTTCTCGCGTTTTGTCTTGTAGATACGGTCTTCCATATCTTTTCTGGTAATAGGCTTGTTTGTAGGTATCACCACTACATCGAGTTTATAGATGTCCCAGAATTCACCGGCTTCGGTTTCAGCAGTACCTGTCATACCTGCAAGTTTGTGATACATACGGAAGTAGTTCTGAAGTGTAATAGTTGCAAATGTTTGCGTTGCAGCTTCAACAGTAACTCTTTCCTTGGCTTCAATAGCCTGATGTAAACCATCAGAATAACGGCGACCTTCCATTATACGGCCGGTTTGTTCATCGACAATTTTTACCTTGTTTTCTATTACAACATATTCGTCATCTCTGTCAAAAAGACAATATGCCTTTAATAGTTGGTTTATGGTATGAACTCTTTCAGACTTAATGGCATAATTCTGCATTATTTCGTCTTTTACAGATCCAAGTTCATCTGAAGAAAGTCCTTTATTTGACAATTCAGCCAACTGTGAACCAATGTCAGGAAGTACAAAGAACTGAGGATCTTCAGTGTCACCGGTTATGTAGTCGATACCCTTATCTGTGAGTTCTATACTATTTTGCTTTTCGTCAATAACGTAAAACAGCGGATCAGTGGCTACATGCATTTGTCTGTTATTGTCCTGCATATAAAACTCTTCAGTTTTGAGAAGAATTGCCTTAATACCTTGTTCACTGAGGAATTTAATAAGTGGCTTGTTCTTCGGATGAGCCTTATGGCATCTGAATAAAGTTAAAGCTCCTTCTTCCTGTTCTTTTTTATCCTGTGAAGCCAATAATCTTTTAGCATCAGCTAAAAGTTTTGTAGCCATATTCTTTTGAGCAGTTACTACTCTTTCTATTTTCGGGCGAAGTTCTTCAAACATCTGATCTTCACCTTTAGGCACAGGTCCGGATATGATTAACGGTGTTCTTGCATCATCAATCAAAACTGAGTCAACCTCATCGACAATAGCATAGTTATGTTTTCTCTGTACCAGATCCAGTGGGCTGGTCGCCATGTTATCTCTCAGGTAGTCGAAACCAAATTCATTATTCGTTCCAAATGTGATATCAGCAAGATAAGCCCTGCGGCGTTCTTCAGAATTCGGACGATATTTGTCTATACAGTCAACGGATAACCCGTGAAACATATACAGTGGCCCCATCCACTCAGAGTCACGTTTGGACAGATAATCATTAACTGTAACAACGTGAACACCATTTCCGGTAAGTGCATTCAGGAAAACAGGCAAGGTGGCCACAAGTGTTTTTCCTTCACCTGTTGCCATTTCTGCGATTTTTCCTTTATGTAAAACAACTCCACCAAACAACTGGACATCATAATGTACCATATCCCATTTGATTTCGTTGCCACCCGCCATCCAGTGATTACTATAAATAGCGTTGTCGCCCTCTATTCTTACGAAATCATGACTTGCGGCCAGATCTCTGTCAAACTGAGTAGCAGTTACTACAATTTCTTCGTTCTCGCTAAATCTTTTCGCGGTTTCCCTTACAATTGAGAAAACATCCGGAAGCACTTCATCAAGCTCTTTTTCAAGCTTTTCAAGGATGCTTTTTTCGATTTTGTCTATTTCTGTGTATTTTTTTTCTCTTTCGTCAAGTTCAAGATCTTCAATGTTTGCTTTAAGCTCTTCAATCTTAAGTTTTTCGTCGTTTACACTGTTTTGAACTTTCTCTTTAATTTCAACACTTTTCTGTCTTAAACCGTCGTTGTCAAGAGTTACAATATTTGTACTTGCTTTACTGATCAGGTCAACATAAGGAGATGTTTCTTTTAAATCTCTTTGAGCTTTGTTGCCGAACAATTTTGTTATAATATCATTGAATCCCATATTGTGTATTTTTGTTTTTGTTATTTTTTTAATGTACGATTTCTTTTAATACTAAGCCTCTGTTTGCATTCGGAGGCCGGATTCTGAAAACTTTACATAAAGTCGATGCTATATCATCGCTTGAAATCGTCTCGTATATAGTTTTAGGTTTTAATCCTTTTCCATAAAATATTAAAGCAGGATTGAGCCCTTCGTATCTTATTTGCCTGTCTTTCTTTTTGTCTGAATTTCTTATGTTCCATCCGGGTTTGATTTCAATATAAAAGTCGCCTGAGTGTTCAGGATTAATGCCGTTCCTGTGTTTAATCAAAGTGACATCTACTTCTCCGGTATATAGCTGACGATTTCTTACCACTCTCTGGATACCGCTGAATTCTCCAAGAAATTCAGATGCTTTAAGACTAATCTCATCATATTTAATACCCTTCTTTTCAATCAAATCTCTGTTTAGATATATTTGCTGGTTGCTATATGCGCTAATCCACTGCTCATTGCCGTAAATGGCCATTAGATAAAGATTGAGTAGTGAAACACAACGATCGGGATAGAAGTTTCCACTAAACTTACGGGATGCAGAGGGTTCTATGGCTGCATTTTGGGGCATACCGGTTCCTGTAAGATAAATCAGCGTATTTTCCAGTCCTGCCTGTCTTTCAATAACATCAAGCAACCTGCTGATTTCCTGATCAAGTCTGAAATATATATCCTGAATTTCGACAGAAGACATTTGCCTTTCATTATCAAGCAAACCTGCAGCTGACATGTTAACAATCAGATAATCAGGAATATCGTCTGTCCCGAGTTTTTCTTTTTCTATTGTTTCTATACCAACAGTACATACTTCATGGTTTACAACCGGTGTTTCCTTGTAAGCTCTGAATTTATTTTTTCCGTATTTGTCAAGCAGGTATTTAAATAATGTTGGACTTGTCTGATACGGCATGTAGTGATAGAAACTTAATGGGTATAGCGGTTCCCAGGAGGTCTTATCAATTATTTGTGAAATATCTCTCGAGTCATTAATCCGCTGAAGCCACCATGGCATGTAGTTATAGTATGTGCTTGTGCACCAATTGCCGGTTTCATCATCAATCCAGAAAACACCGTCTGCAAAGTGACCTGCTGATAATACTGTTTCTTCAGCAGAGATACCTACGGAAAATACTTTTGATTCACCTTTGGTTCCGTTTTCAAGCTCATCGCCGATTGTGGAACAAGCAAGATTCAGCGGTGAGTATCTTGATTTAGTATAGTTACCCAGAAAATTTTCATCTGAAATACAGGACGCATTTTTTCCGGTTTTTCTGTCAAACCATTCTTTTGCAATTATACCATGTACGAATGGTGTGGTGCCACTTGAAATTCCTGCTGATGCAGATGCAGCATCCGGACAAGCATATCCATATTCTATTTTTTTATAGACTATACCATCGTTAATCAGTTTTTTGAAACCTTCTTCACTGAAACCACCTGTAAACCATTCGAGATAATCTGTATTCAACTGATCTATATGTATGCCAACGACCAGTCTTGGAGCAGATCCCGATGCCTGTAGTGTGATGCCCGGTACAGCTACAGTTAAAAGACCTAATATGGATTTGAATAATTTGTTCACTATTAGTCTCTGTTTCTATATATTATCCAATTTGATAAACTTCTGCATAATAAAGCCAGAAGAAATGGGTATGCTGCTGCATTCAGTGATTGTGGAAGAAATACCAGAAATCCAATTAATGCAAAAAATTGAATAGGGATATTTATCGCTAGAAAAATATGAGATATTGATTTTCTGAATTTTGCAAAAAACAAACCCGGCAGAAATAAAAGATAAATCGGATGAAGCCATAATAAATTATAATTTATTTCAGTAGTCGGATGTTGCGAGAAAAATACCAGAAAGGCTATAACAAAGCCTGCTAATCCTGCAATCGTAAATAAGACTGCATCTAAAGCAATATAGTATTTCTTTTTCCTGTATTCTATCCATGTCAATAAACTCGTTGCTAAAAAGACTAACCACATAATAAGTGATGGACCGGGAGTAAACTTATCTTTTTCAACTTTGGATTCGTCAATCTGTACAGGTATTCTGTATTCAGTAACCAAAGGTTTCTTCCCTGATTCATTAATAATATTGGCTTTAGAAAATGATTCCGATAAAATATCAGGAGCAAATTGCTGTGATTTCAGGTCGGCAACCTCATCTGCTTTAGCACCAAGCACAAAATCTATGCCAAACTTTACCCATGGATAATCATTTGTATAATGATGAATCACATCCCTTAAAGACTTGTATTCGCCTTGCCAGTCATAGTTGATTTTACCGTTAACCGCTTTTGAAATCATATCACGTGGCATCGTAGAGCAATTATCGTATATGAAATTGTATCTGTAAATACGGTTTTCAGGTCTGATATTTACTGTCAAAGAATTAAACAGTTTTATCTTTTCATTCTGATCAAGATTTAAAACCTGCTCAGTTATGCCACGGTTTTCCATCTGATATTCCAGAAAAAAATCAAAAGTGGAATATGCTGCTACAGCATAATCAGTTTGACCGGTTACAAATCTCCATGCAAAATTGGGACTGGAAAAGTCAAACATTCCATAATTGAAAGCAACATCAATCCTTTTATCAGGGTCGCAAAATCTAATTCCTGTATGTCCGTATTGAGCATAAATCTCTTCGCCGGGAGAAGCAGTCAACAATGAGAAAAATGATTTTTCACCGGGTACTATTCCTTCCAGATATTTTGCAGAAGATTTAAAAGGTATCATACAAAACACAAACACTGATAAAATAATCAGAGCAGAGTAATTCTTTAATGACTTCATATGTTTTGACTTTACAATAATTTCAAATTTATTTCTGTGGCAAAAGTACAAAATTGAAAGGTAAGAATAATAATAAATGGAAAATACTATATATTTGCACCATTCATATTTAAACAAATTTATACGTTATGGAACCAAGGAAGTTATACAGAAGCAGAGATAAAATGCTTGGAGGAGTCTGTGGTGGCTTAGCTGATTATCTGAATATAGACAAGAGTGTAGCAAGGATAATTTTTGCTGCTTTATTTCTGGCTGGTTCTATTGGCTTTTGGATTTACATTCTGATGTGGATAATTGTACCGATGGAAGAATAAAAATAAAGTTATTTTATTTATTTCTAATCGTATACAAGTTCATTTCTGTCACCTTCAAGTAATTTGATGTTGGTGATGTCCTGCACTATTTCAAGAATGCCCATATAATTCTGATTTTCGTCCCTCATCGCAAAATATTCTATAGAAATAAATTTGCCTTTGTGATCTGATCTCCAGAAAAGTGCGTGGTTTTCTTTACCTGATTTGAAATCTGTTAGAATTTGTTCTACCATGGGCAGATATTTTTTCGGATGACAAAAGCGCATATCTTTTCCGATTGCAGCCTGAGCTCTCAAAAAAAACCTGTCAGTCTTGTTGTTGAAAAACCTGACTATATCATCTTTATCTACGAAACTCACTTCAAAAGGTATATTACTGAATATTGCCTCCAGTTCTTCAATTTTGAAGCTTCCTGTTGATAATTTTATAAAATCTTGTTCTGTTTCCATAATCAGGCAATTTCAATTTGTTTTGTTTCCTTAAGTTCCTTATTTGTTATTCGCGCAAGTATATATAAAACAATAATAATAAACACACCCATTACTTCTGTAATAAGTATTGGATGAAAATATTTCAGAAATGGTAAAGTCCTGTGTACTCTGTCCGGGATTTCATCTGAAAACATATAGTTCGTGCCAAAAATATTGTTGAAAAAAATTATTGAAAAGAATACTATATTGGTCAAAAAGAATAATATAAAAGGATCCTTTTTTTCTATCCGTATTTTATATGCAAAAAAGCTGAATAAGCTGCTGGCAATAAAAAAATGATGTGAAATGAAGTAGTTATAGAAATTAAATGAGTTTACAGTACTGTATAATCCCGGCCATATAATGGCAGGTAAAGGACCAATGAACGAAAGGAAGTAGGTGAATTTAAGCAGTATTTTATTCCCACTAAGTATAGCAAACATGAATAAAATTCCGGAGATATAGCAAAGATGTATTGGCAAATCAGTTTTAAAATCAAAGAAATTCCAGTAATAATGAGCAAAATAGTATACAATCATATTAGCGAGCATAATAGATGCACAAGAGTACAGTATTATATTGATGGTCTTTTTCTTAAGGTTTCTTATTTTGTTCCTGAAAACAAAAATTAAAATAATTACAAGAAAAGTCGAAAGCATGCAAACCATATGTGCCTGGCCAAATTGAACAAATGGCATATCATGCACTCTGTCAATAAAGAATTCCTTCATTTTTAAATTTATTTGTTATTATTACAGATAAAATCCTCTCTGAAAGGGCTGAATGCGTCAATCAGCACACCTTTTTCAATACATATGCAACTATGAATAATCTCAGGTGGAATGTATAATCCATCACCCTGTTTTACGATTTGTTTTTCTTCTCCAATAATGAATTCAAATAATCCTGATGCAACATATGTTGATTGTGAATGCACGTGACAGTGAGGAGACCCAAAAGAATTTTTTTCAAAACTAACTTTTACAAGCATCAGGTTTTCATCATATCCAAGTATCTGACGTTTTACTCCTTCGCCTGTGTTTTCCCATTGTAAAGAATCTTCCAATAAAAATGAACTACTGTTTTTCCTCATATACTTATTATAAAATGGTGCAAATTAATGCAGAATTTTCAGAAATCGGATGAGTCTTATGTGAATTTTACTCTTAAATAAGAAAATTATGCCATTACAGATAGTATGCGATGTGTGGTATATATAAAATGTATGAATTCTTTAGTGTATTTTTTTGACTATGATTGTATGTATTTTCAGCCAATAAGCGTATTTTCTACTCTTATCAAGCTTAAAAAGTGTAGAAAAAGTATCATGTATGGATAAAAAAATGTATTATTATATTTTTATTTGAATATACATTTGTCTTGTTGCAAAGTAACCTTACGAAACCTTAAATAATAAATTTAATTCCATGAAAAGAAAAATCCTTTTTTTCTCGGCTTTGCTCCTTTTTGGAGTAAGTCTGCTTTCTGCACAGCAGAATCTTTCTGTTTCAGGAGTTGTAACTGATGCTAGTGACGGAAGTCCGCTGATTGGGGTGTCAATCCTGGTTAAAGGCACATCTGTTGGCACTGCCTCTGATGTGAACGGAAAATACACGATTTCTGCTGCTGTAGGTTCAACTCTTTCTTTCTCTTATATTGGTATGGATAAACAGGAAGTTGTTGTCCGTGGCAATGTATTGAATGTAAAAATGAATCCAAATTCCAAAATGTTAGGTGAAGTAGTTGCAGTTGGTTATGGTACCATGCGAAAGAGTGATCTTTCAGGAGCTTCTACTTCCATTACAACTGAGAAGCTGAAAGGTTCTGTTATTACAAACCTTGACCAGGCTTTACAGGGTAGAGCAGCTGGTGTAACTGCTGTTTATACATCAGGTCAGCCAGGTTCTTCAGTATCGATCAGAGTTCGTGGTCAGAGTACCATTAATGCAAGGTCTGAGCCTCTTTATGTAATTGATGGAGTTCCTGTCCAGATTAAAGGTACTTCAGGTGCCGATTTTGGTTTGGGAGATGCATTGGGTAACGGATCGGTTTCCACAATTTCTCCATTATCAACGATAAATCCGTCTGACATTGTTTCAATGGAAATATTGAAGGATGCTTCTGCAACTGCCATTTATGGATCGCAGGCATCTAATGGTGTTGTACTTATTACAACAAAACGCGGACAGTCAGGTGAGGCTGTTTTTTCTTATGAAGGTCAATATGCCATGCAGCGTCAGGCTAAAAGACTTGACGTAATGAACCTTAGTCAGTTTGCAGAATACAGCAATCGAATGGCTTCTGAAACCGCAGGACGTGATGTAAGGGATGAGTTTCGCGATCCTTCATTGCTTGGTAATGGTACTAACTGGCAGGATGCTATTTTCCAGATTGCGCCAATGCAAAGTCATACAGTTAGTGCCCAGGGTGGAACAGATGTTGCAAAATATTTTGTTTCAGGTTCATATCTTGGACAAGAAGGAACTATCATTGGTTCTGATTTCAAACGTTTTTCATTCAGAGCTAATGTTGATGCACAGTTGAAAAAGTGGTTGAAAATGGGAGTTAACCTGAATTTCTCTAATACTGATGAGAGATTAGGTCTGGCAGACAGTGAAGAAGGTATTGTTAATATAGCTCTGCTTTCAACTCCGGATGTGCCAATTTATGATATTGACGGAAATTATACAAGTGTTTCAAGAGAGGGTGTTGCATCGAGGATAAATCCTATTGCAAAGGCGCTTGATGAAGATAATCTTTTGAATCGTTATTCTCTTAACGGAAATATTTTCTTTGATATTTCATTTACAAAGGATTTGGTATTACGTACTGATTTTGCTATGGAAAAAGGAGCTTCAAATGCTGAACGTTTTCTTCCGATAGCAACTTATGGAAGTTGGTCAAGAACTATCAATTCGAACTCTCTGCAAAATAATCAGAACTTTTTCTGGCAGTTAAAGAATTATCTGACATATACAAAAACGATTGGTCTTAACAAGATTACAGCATTGTTAGGTCAGGAAATGTCAGAATCTAATTATACTTATCTGAGAATTTCAAATACAGGTTTACCGGATAATACCATTCACAATCCAAGTTTGGGAAGTGGCACACCAACCATTCAGTCTGGTTTTGGAAGCGGGGCATTAGCATCAGCTTTTGCCCGTGGCACATATAATTATAATGACAAATATTTTGCTACTTACACTTTCCGTTATGATGGTTCTTCAAATTTCGGACCTAAAAACCGTTGGGCACCATTCCATGCTGCTGCTGTATCATGGAGGATAAGTAGTGAAGACTTTATGGCTTCCGTTAAACCAGTTATCAGCAATATGAAGTTGCGTTTAGGCTGGGGACAGACTGGTAATCAAAGTATCGGCGGATACAGATGGGGTGCTGCAATATCTACTATGGAAACCGGATTAGGAGTCGGCTACAGACAAAGTGGTATTGCAAATCCATATATCAAATGGGAAACACAGCAACAGGTCAACCTTGGTCTGGATATGAGCTTATTTGATGACAGGATTGATCTTGTGATTGATGCTTATGATAAAGTCTCAAAGGATATGCTCATGCAAATGGATTTACCTTCTTATATGGGTACTGATGGCAATGGCTCAAGTGCATTAGCTGCACCTTATGGCAACTATGGCACAATTGATAATAAAGGTTTGGAAATTTCTTTGACTTCTCATAATCTTAAAGGAAAGTTCCAGTGGGATACAGAAGCTCAGATATCATTCAATAAGAATAAATTAGTTGCATTAAGTGGTACAAGCTCGACTGCTATAGAGGGAGTTGGTCAGTGGACAGATGTTGTCAGCAGATCAGAAGTAGGTCAGCCTTTATATAATTTCTACGGATATAAAGTTGCAGGTATTTACAAGGATCTTGAAGATATTAAAAATAGCCCTGAATCAGATTATGCTCCTGCAGATGGTGTTTCATACAGCCGTACAAACTCTGTTTTTCCTGGTGACATCAAATATGAAGATGTTTCCAAAGATGGGAAAATTGATGAAAAGGACCGTACAAATATTGGTTCACCGATGCCTAAATTTACTTTCGGTCTGAATAATACTTTCAGATACAAAAATTTTGATTTGAATATATTCCTGAATGGTACTTATGGAAACAAGCTATTAAATTATTCTGCTATCAGGCTTTCAAACATGGAGTCATTGTGGGATAATCAGTTGGCTGTAGTTGCTAACAGAGCAAATCTTCAACCTATTGATGCAAATAAAACATATCCCGCTGTCGTGGGAACAAATACGGTAAACAATTGGTGGGAAGATGCAACTAATGTCAGAGTTTCCAATACTGAAACTAAAGTTCCACGCGCTATTCAAAATGACCCTAATGATAATACCCGCATCTCAGACAGATACGTTGAAGATGGATCTTATCTGCGTATAAAGAACATTTCACTGGGTTATACTTTTAATTCTAACTCTTTGGCCAAACTTCATCTCAAATCTTTGAGAGTTTATGCCAATATTCAGAATCTGTACACTTTGACCAAATATACAGGATTTGATCCTGAAGTTGGCGCAAGTACAACCAGTCCAAATGTTTATGGTTTGGATAACGGTCGATATCCTTCACCACAGGTGTATACATTTGGTTTAAATCTATCATTCTAATTTTTGAAAGTAAATAATATGAAAATACTTAATATAAAATATTTGGCGATTGCTGCCGTCCTTATGACCGGCTTCTCTTCATGCGAAGATTTTCTGAATCGCCCGACAGAGGATAGTTATACCATTGATAGTTTTTATCAGACTGATGAACAATGCTTCCAGTCTGTAAATCCTTTGTATAATTCTCCATGGTATGATTTTCAGCGTGGTTTCGTCAAGATTGGTGATGTCTTGTCAGGAAATATTTTTTATGGAACTGATAATGCTTATCAATCTTTTGTTCTTAAATCCAGCGATTCTGATCTGAAAAATGCTTCTGCTTCTTTATGGTCTGTTAATGGATATTGTAACGGAATTATCGAAAATATTGACGCAAAATCCGGACCAAATGTTAGTGAAACCACTAAAAATACAGTTAAGGGTGAAGCTCTGACCTGGAAGGCTATGACTTACTTTTATCTGGTACGTTGTTTTGGTGCTGTACCTATTATTCACAATAACAGTGAAATTATTTCCAGCAATCAGTCTAACAGTTTGTACCGAAACAAAATTGAAGATGTTTATACTTATATAGTAAAGACATTGGAAAAAGCTATTGAGCTTCTGCCGGAACAAAATGCTGAAGGAAGAATCGATAAATATTGTGCATATGGTCTTTTGGCAAAAGTTTATCTGACAAAATCAGGATATGGACGTGCTTCTTCAGGTGACAGAAACACTGATGATCTTGCAAATGCTGCTGAATATGCGAGATTGGTTATCAAACAAAGCGGAAGATCTCTGATGCCTGTTTATTCTGATATTTTCCGTCTTCAAAACAATACTTGTGAAGAAAGTCTTATTGCATGGAGATGGACAGTTGGTACACACTGGACATGCCAGAATACTTTCCAGTCTGACCTTGCGATGGCCGGATGGTCTGAATTTGGTGATTCATGGGGTTCATGGGTTTCTCCTACTGTCGATTTGCAGAATCTTTTTGGTGAAGATGCAACAAACAAAACTACCAGATTTAATGTTGACGATCGTCGTAAGGCTACCATGATGATGATGACTGATCATTATGATTACTTCTGGGCTGACAGAGGTGGTTTCACTTTTGATTGGGACGGTTCCAAGAAAACAGCTCCGAATGGTGATTCTTACCAGTTAACTTACGGAGCACCAACAGGAGCAAACTGTGTTAAACATATTGTAGGTAATAATCAGGATCATAAGGATGGTTGCGGGGTAGATATGCAACGTATGCAAACGTCTTTGGCTACACATCTTCTCAGACTTGCTGACGTCTATCTGATCTATGCAGAAGCTGTTTTGGGTAACAGCGCTTCTACTTCAAACTCAGCAGCGCTTGAAGCTTTCAATGCTGTACGTAGCAGAAGTATAAAGAATGCCACTCCAAAGACATCAATAACATTTGATGATATATTTAACGAACGTCGTTTGGAGCTTGCATGTGAAGGTGATTTCTGGTATGATTTTGTAAGGTTGAGTTATTATAAACCTGACGAAGCAAAAGCCAGACTAGCTGCACAGGAACGTGGTTCATGGAATAATCTTGATGCTTATTATAAGGGAGAGGCAGACAAATCAACTGTTGTCTTAGGCTCATGGAAAGTTGCTCCAAGTAATATTTTCTTTGAACTACCATTCCCTGATACAGATCAGACAGCCAATCCTAATCTGAGTAAGGAGCCTGTTTCGTTTGATTTCAGTTCAATAGGTTATTAATAATAAACGACTATGAAAAATATATATAGAACATCTGTTAAAATCTTTGCGTCATTAATGTTATTAATGACCCTGGGTATGATGTCGTCCTGCAATGATAATCCTGATGCCTACGTCATTACTGAAGGCACTCCTTTTGTGAAATATGCCAGGATTCCTGATGTATTGTGTG
>CAZCWK010000057.1:5461-15827 GCA_964502355.1 uncultured Bacteroidales bacterium | reverse complement strand
TGAGCAGGTCGACGCTCTCAGAATGCAGCTCGACAAGGCTGTCGAACTAGGAATGATAATAATCATGCATGTCAGGGACGCTTCTCAGGAGATTATGCCAATAATCAGGGATTATTATGGTAGTGGGCTGAAAGGTATTTTTCATAGTTATGCTGGTAGTTTGGTACAGGCTTTAGAGCTTACTGCTAATGGTTTCTTCATTGGTGTTAATGGCAGCATCACTTTTAAAAAGTCCAATCTTGCAACTTTCTTAAATCAGATTCCGATAGAATATATTATCTCTGAAACCGACTCGCCATTCCTTTGTCCTGTGCCAAACCGCGGTAAACGAAATGACCCGACTCAGATCCCTGTGATTATCTCTAAAATCGCCGAACTCTATGGCAGGCCTTTTGAAGAAGTCAAACAGATTTGCACTGACAATGCACGAAGGCTTATTTCAAAATAATCCTTTATCGAGCATTTGTGATGAGATATACGACTTTGTTTATGTGTTATTTGCGAATTGTATTCGTGTAAAAAAACTAAATCAAGCATTTGTAAGTCGTGGGAATTTCTTACATTTGCATCCGCTAACGCAAAAACGACCAAAACAAGGAGAGATGCTCGAGTGGTTGAAGAGGCACGCCTGGAAAGCGTGTGTACGCCAAAAGCGTACCGCGGGTTCGAATCCCGCTTTCTCCGCAAACAATTGTAAAGGATTTTTGAGACTTTGTCTCAAAGCAAAAAGTTAAAAGGAATTGAATCAAGCTCGCTTGTATTTAATTCCTTTTAACTTTTGCAAAAGGCCTGAAAGGCCAATCCTTTACAATGTTTAAGCACCCCCTCAGGGATCACGGCGCGAATGCGACGTAATCCCGCTTTCAATATCTTGTCTACCGGAGGTTTAAGCAAAACCTAATTTGGTCGGACCTCCCCAGGGATCACGGCGCGAAAGCGACGTAATCCCGCTTTCAATATCTTGTCTGCCGGAGGTTTAAGCAAAACCTAATTTGATCGGACCCCTCAGGGATCACGGCTCTATTTAATTTTGAAAAAAAGTATTTTAGTTCCTTTTTGTACTTATATGATTACCTCTGAATCTATAAATTTTGAGAAAATGTTACTTAATTTAAAAACTTATAATTATCTTTGTGGCAATAGAACCCGCCAAGCCTCTTCATAATGCTCAAATAGGCGGGTCGTTTTATTTTTATTTATGTCTATACCATATGTCAAACACTATCAGGATGTTCCTGATTTGATTTTTCTTTTGAAAAAAAGAGGATTGACAATCAGTGATGAACTCAAAGCCCGGAATTATCTTACCCATATTGGTTATTTCCGGTTAAGTGCTTATTTTTATCCCTTGCTACAACTACCTAAAACGGCTCATAACTATAAAACAGCTTCCACATTTGAACAAGTTTTGAACTTATATCGTTTTGACCGGAAACTTCGCCTATTAGTTTTCAACGAAATTGAAAAGATTGAAGTCGCCATTAGAAGCATTATGGTAAATACAGCATGCCAACATTTCAATGACGCTTTTTGGATAACTCAAAACCTGTATTTTTATAATCAGAGCTATTTTAATAGTTCAATAGCTGAAATAGATTCAGAATTGATTAAGAGCAAAGAAGATTTCATCGAACATTTCAAAAATACTTATAACGACTTATATCCTCCGTCGTGGATGATTGCCGAAATACTACCTTTAGGTAACATCTGCAGGATTTATAAAAACTTGAATGATACCGGATTAAAAAAGAAAATAGCGAGTCAATTCGGATTACAACCACAAGCCTTTGAATCATGGATAATGACAATTGGCGGTTTAAGAAATATGTGTTGCCACCATAGTCGACTTTGGAACAGGGTTTTACCACTTCGGACATCTTTGCCGCAAAAAACTCAATTCTTTTGGCTTAACAGTCCTTCGGCAGTTAATGTGCAACGAGTCTATTTCCGGCTTTGTATGATACAGTATTTGTTATTCTCTGTTTCTCCCCAAAATACATTCAAGGAAAAATTAATTGACTTGTTGTGCAAGTATCCGGGTGTAGATATTACCGCGATGGGATTCACCGCAGATTGGCGGGACGAGCCGTTGTGGAAATAGCTTCAATTAGTGCGGAACTTTCATGATTTTATTATTCAGCAAATAGATAAACAAACACAAAAATCTTTTCAATATTCTCCTGAAAACCAAATTAATTAATACTCCCCTTCATACTTCGGTATGATCACCCTTGTTTTGGTTGAGCTGCATGAACCAAGTACACCTACACCATTGTGAACATTGGTGAAGGTAATTTCCGGCTCTGAAAATAAATACATAACGTTATCCATTTCAGAATAACTGTTATTGGTTGCCAGGTACATTTCCGGTGACATTGATAGTATTTGGATAATAATGGGTTCATCATGAAAAGCGGGTTTAGCTTCATAATTGGGATTGTATTGCTGGTGAAAATAATATCCCCAGACAGATAAATTGAGTTTGTATTTCTTATTTAAAAATTGTTTATCAGTGAAGTGTACCTTGTATGGGGCATTGCCATCTTCCAGGAAAAAGCTCAAAACTTCATCTTCTGCATTTTCGGAAAAAAGAGGTTCCCTGCTGGTATTTAATTCTAAATTTCTTTTGTTCAAATTACTGCCTGTGATTATATCAGGATGTCCCCAACCATATTCGTCAACAAAATAATAATAAATCATCCATTCCTGATAAACTTCAATGGCATAAAAACCGTCTTTATCTTTATTGGGATTTTCAATACTAATACCTAATGCCATATTCAGAGACTTAGCATCTTTCGGAATTTTGTAACTATCGGCATAACCCCATTTGTTTTCTGAAATAAATGTATTTGTATCAACCTGATTAATCTGGATAGGTTGTGGTATAATGGTTTCTGCCCAGACGGTTTCAAATCCCTGAGCTGAAACTTCTATCCGCACTTTGTCACCCACTTTTGGTCGGATTTCAGAATGAAAAACAGAACCGTTGTTTGAGAAGCTTTCATCGTTTTTCTGAAATATCATTTCACCCATCAAGACATCGTTTATATAAATGATCGGTTTAGCTTCCGGCAAGAAATTCGGAACAATTGTATCAGTACTCTCAGAATTCCCGTATCCATGATTTTCGTAATAATCATTGGTAAACGGATAGGTCTTGCTTATACTCACAGTAATTGTCGAATCCGCTTCTATGATACCATTCAAAACAATTCTCGGATTTACATCATTTGTGTCTATATCTAATGTCTCGATACAGGAAGTGAGTAGAAAAAGAAATATAAAGATTAAAACCCCATAACCACCTAAAGGGGAAGTCAAAGTATGTTTCTTAATACTATACTTAAAATTAGTTTTTAAAAAGGATTTCATATGTTATTTTTAATTTTTTACAATCCATTGTTCACATTAGAGTGTGAAACTCTGAGTCTCCCGAAGGGACTAAAACTTATACGTATATGACACAGATGGGATAATCGGGAAAATGGTGATTTTCCTGTATTCGCTTTCTGTTTTTACAAAACTACCATCATTCCCATTAGACCAATAATCTCTTTCCATGGGCAGAACCACAAATGCATTTTTCTGAAAATATGAATTGTAAATACTCAAATTCCATATTCGGGTCCCTTTTTTCTTTTGTTTGGTAAAATTCATGCTCAAATCTAACCGATGATACGGCGGCATTTTGTAATTGTTCCGTTCGGAATAGTAGGGCTGTGTGTACGACATGCTCGAATATTTTTCGAGTGGCAGTGTGAGCCAGTTACCGGTAGCCAAAAACCATGAAGCATTGATATCAAGTTTCCGGTTAAATTTGTGGTTTACTACAACGTTTAATTTATGACGATTATCATATTTTGCATAATATGGTTTCCCTCCGTTTATTTCTCCGTTTGGAAATTGGCGTGTAGCCCAGGAAAGTGCATATCCTACCCAACCTGTGGTTTTTCCCTGTTTTTTGGCAGCCATCCATTCTACTCCATATGCTTTCCCGTTGCCCTGAGCCACCCTGTCTTCCCAGTTTTTACCTACTGAAAAAAGTTCAGCACCTTCTTTGTATTCCATCTGATTTTTTGATGTTTTATAATATCCTTCCATCGAAAAATTGATTTTTCGGAAATCCCAATACACACCACCTGACAGCTGATGCGATACAAGTGGTTTGACATTGGCAGTAACAGGCATCCACAAGTCATTGGGTAGGCTCAGGAAACTGCTTTGAAGCAGATGCAGGTATTGGCTCATTTGAGCGTAAGATGCTTTGAGAGAAATATTTTCGCTTAGCAAATAGCATCCCGAAACACGTGGCTGCAAGCTGAGGTAGTTTTTTTTCTCCACATTAAAATTGGAAAAGTAAACGCCCAGATTTAATTTGATTTTATCTGAAATATCCATTTCGTCTTCCGCGTAAAGAGATGTTTCAAAGATATTTACGCTATCATTGACATAGGTGAATTCCTTTTCCAGTTTATTCCCGTTATTATCTTCCAGTGCTCCAACCTTGGTATGTTCAGGTCGGAAAAAGTGATTTACAAGCGTTGCACCATAGCGGATATAATGATTATGTATGGGCGTGTAATAAAAATCTGTCCTCACTCCAATATCAGTAATTCCGGAACCATAAACAGAGGATTTAGAAAATGATTCTTTTTTTTCGGTGAAACCGGTTTCCGGCTTTGGAACATAATTGTAAGCTTCTTTTTGCGACGAGCTAATGTCAGAATTATAATGGCTAAATGTCAGTGTACTGCTTGAATAAAGATTATTGTTGATCTGATATGCCCAGTTGAGTGAAGCCAGTTTTGTTCCCCAGGATATTTTTACTTTTTGATCCGAATTATTGTCAATAAAATAGGGTGAGGTGTTATAATCATTCGGATCGTTTCTATCTTCTTTGCTATCAACCGTGTAATGTCCGCTCATTTTATCATTTCCGGCGTATATACTAAGAAAAAGCCTGCTTTTGTCTGAAAATTTATGACTGATTTTACCGTTCAAATCGTAGAAATTATAGTTCATCATCATCTTTTCAGAATAATTGTCATAGCCTCCCTTGTTGTTACTGTAGTTGATCAGGGCAATCAACGGCGTAGTAAAAAGGTCAAAATACGTGCGCCGCAAGGATACGTTGAATGTTGTTTTGTCGCTGAAAAGAGGTCCGTTCAGGTTAAATCGTGAAGAAAGCAATCCCACCGAAAAAGTTCCGTTAATTTTCCTGCTATCGCCGTCGTTCATGCGCATTTCCACCACCGACGAGAGTCTGCTGCCAAAACGTGCCGGAAAACTTCCTTTGTAAAAATTCATCAGTTTCACAGCATCAGTATTAAATGTGGAAAAAATCCCAAGCATGTGATTGACATGATACACCGGATTTCCATCAACCAGATAAAGGTTTTCATCGAGATTTCCACCACGTACGTACATGCCCGCAATGCCTTCGGTTCCTGCCGTTACGCCAGGTGTAAGTTGCAGCGTTTTCACCAGATCACTTTCGCCCATAAATGAAGGTATCGATTTTAGTTCAGATCCGTCCATGCTTAACTTACCGATATCTGCGCTTCGCAAGTTGGAAACACTGCTACCTTCCACTACTAACGTATCCAATGACAGAGATGATTTAAGAAAAATATCGAATGGACCTTTATCACTGTTTTCAATCTGAAAGGATTGTGTGCCATAGCCAATATAACTTGCCTGCAATTCAGTAATCTCGTCGGGTACTGTGAGACTGTAAAATCCGTATTCGTTGCTAACGGTTGCTTTTCCCGACTTCCTGTCTGAAATATTAGCGCCGATAAGAGTTTCGGATGATTCGCAGTCGTAAATATAACCGCTTATGGTTCGTTTTTTGGATGTTTTAGACCGTTGTTTCAGAATAATGTGCCGTTCTTTTATAATATATTCTATATCAGTCCGGTCGAATAAAACAGCAAGCACATTTTTTAGTGAACTGTTTTGAAACTGAGCAGTTACATCCGGGAATTTCTTTAGCATTTCAGGATTGTATGAAAATGTAAAACCGCTTTGTTTCTCAATTTCAGTCAATGCAACCACGATAGACGTTTTTCTAAACTGAAGTGATATGTTGTTTTGGGCAGATATTCCGAGATAAAACACGGTGATTAACGATGATAGTAGTAAAATACGTTTCATTATTTAATTTCTATATGTGTGTCAAGTGTAAGATTGATGATTTGGATTATTTCGGTGATATTTTTATTGACGAAACCGGATGTCAAACGAGTGTTCCTTTCGATTTTGGCTATACTTACCGGCTGATTATAGTATTGTTGCAATACCCGGCAGACTTCACCCAGCTCTGAATTTGTGAAAGCAAGCCTGTTTTGAGTTTTATTAATAGTGCAACTGCTTTCGGGTGATGAAACGATAACTTCTGATTTCTGTATGTCAAACTGTGCTTCCATTTCACGGGTGCAGATAAATGAAACCGGAAAGCCGGCAGGTGCAAAATCTACTTTACCGGAATTTACTAAAAGTCGGGTAGAATTTTCGTTGCTCGTTACATCGAAAACGGTTCCCAATACCGTGATATCAGCTGCTGATGTATGTACAACAAAAGGTTTCTCTTTATCGTGGCTAACTTCAAATGAAGCTTTACCGGTCAAATTAACCTGTCGCATTTCTTTCCCGAAGTGTTTATCGTAAGATAGTGTGGTACCGGGTTGAAGAGTGATTTTTGTTTTATCGGGCAATACAGAAATCGAGGTAGATGCATCTGCTATAAAGGTTTTTCCCTGTTCAGGTATCAGTAAAATTGTTCCGGTTATAATTAAAACAATGGCAACTGCTGCCACTCCTCTCCACACAGCAGGACTAAGTATAAACCGTTTCCTTTCTCCTGTGATTTTCTCCAGACTGTCCTCGGAATTGAATATTCCAGGCTTGTAATGTCTGGATACAAACCGGACACTTTTTTCAAGGTTGTTTTCGTTATTTGACATATTAATATTGGTTAATAAGTAAATAGTCTTTAACCTAAGATGCAAAAAACAAAAAATCCCTCACTGTCTGGTGAAGGATTTTTACGCAAAAAAGAATAAAAATGTTTTTGGGTCTTTATGCCGGAGAGATTTTAGTGCTCTTGTCACGTGATTTTCAACTGTTTTTACCGAAAGACCGGTTTTTTCTGCTATTTCCTTGTATGCCATTCCGTCGCGTTTTGCCATCAGGAATATTTCACGTTGACGTTCGGGGAGTTCGTCAATCATTTTCCAGAGTTTGGCTTCAAGCTCAGCTCTGACAACGGCTTCTTCACTTGTATATTCATCAACCAATTGAAGCTCTTCCACATTGTCAAATTCCTTTTTTGTGCGGAGTTTCATCAGGCAGTTGTTCCTGACTGCCGTGTAGAGATAGGATTTGATTGATGCTATCTGATGCAGCGTTTCACGTTTTTCCCAAAGAGCTGCAAAAGTATCCTGCACTACATCTTCGGCTTCATCCGTATTACCCAATATTCGGAGTGCATACAGACAAAGTGGTCGGTAATAGATGTGGAACTGGTTTGAAAAATAACTTCTCATCCTCTCTTGTAAATCCCTGTCAAACTATCTGTATCGAGGATGATAATATCCTTTTCGTGTAGTTTAATCAATCCCTCTTTTTCGAATGTCTTAAGCAGTTTTACGGCACTTTCGGTGGATATTCCGGCAAAATCAGCCAGCTCTTTACGAGTCAGCAACTGAAAAATGTTAGATTGATTATCTTTTAAACTATTCAGATATAACAAAGAACCGGCCAGACGACCGTTCATTTGCTTGAAAAACTGATTATGCAAAACTTCATGCAAATCCGCATTTTGAGTACAATAACGCTGAATTAGACTGAAGCTGAAGGATCCGTTGCCGCGAAGTACGGTTTCAAGACTTTCCTTTTTGATGAGTAAAACCTGGCAGTCAGTCAGGGCAGAAGTAGTATATGAATAGATGTTTTTGGAAAAGACTGAAGATAAGCCAATGAATTCACCGGGCTGAATAATACAAATATTGAAGCTGCGGTTGTCGTCGCCTTCAATGTACAATTTAACAACTCCATTAATCAAAAAAAGGATATACGAAGCAAATGCACCTTGTTTGGTCAGGGTATCACCTTTTCTGAACAGCACTTGTGTTTTACTGTTTCTTATCAGATCGGATTCATCCTCTGTAAGTTGTTGAAAACAGGGTGCCTTGATTTCACAAACAAAATCTTTATCGGTTTCTGTAATGGTTTTCATTGACTTATTAAAATGATTTACATCAAAGGTAGATATAAATCAATAAATAAATTGACTTATATCACGAATTATCCGGATGTCCCGGGGGGCGTAAAACTTGTAACGGGATATATAATGGACTTATTTTTGTAAAAAAATTAAACGTATGAAAACAGTATTGCTGATAATTGCCCTTCTGACTCTGGCTTATTTCATTTTAAGCATTGTGGCACGCAGATATATGAAAAAAATTCCAGTTGAAGCAGATAATGATAAAATACTTACTCTGACTGACAAGAACTTTCAGACCTTGACCAAAAACAAACTTGTGTTGGTGGATTTTTGGGCAAGTTGGTGTGCTCCCTGCAGGATGATGGCTCCGATTTTGAATGAAACAGTTAATGAACTGGATGGAAATGCACAGATTGGCAAGGTAAATATTGAAGAATATCAATCTCTGGCACAGAAATTTAATATTCGCAGTATACCTACCATGGTGTTATTTAAGAACGGAGTGGAGGTATCACGTTTCTCCGGAGTCCGGAATAAAGATTTTTTATTGAAGCAAATACAAAATGTTCAATAACTCCAAAAAATAAACTCCTCGTCGTAAAAAGCGGGGAGTTTTTTTTATAATGAAACCATAAAAACTAAACCCCATTGCAAAATGAACATAAACCCAAAAGTTAGACAATGATTTTTGGGTCAGTTCAAGCAGCGGGGTTTTCATTTGCCTTATTGAACAGGAATTATTTTTTCATTTAGTCCTTATTGACAACAGCTCTCATTGGGCAATGTTTGGCACATTTGCCACACTCAATACATTTTTCTTCATCAATAACCGGTAATCCATAACCATTTTGTGAAATAGCCCCGACTGGACAAATCTGAACGATTGGACAACGATGATTTTGCGGACAAGCCAGGGAACTAATTGTAAGTGCCATGATTTAATAGTTTTGTTATAATGCAAAGATAGTTGGTATAAAAAACCGGATAAAGTTTTCGGCCCTGTAATGCATCATGTTGTCAGTTAAGATAGCACAAGTTTTTTTCTGTCTTAAATCAGTTTCTTACCTCACCATACAGGACCTGATTTTACAGACGATCTTTTTAAAGTGTCGAAATCGACTTTAATGTTTGGCCTTTAAGCATACATCTGCATGTTGCAGATTACAACAATTTTTTTTGAAAAATATTACACTTTAACACTACTATCTGAAAATAATATATACATTTGTTTCGTTATTAGACGAAATACTAAATGCAGCTATGAATAAAAAACAATTTTACACTGATGATCAAGAGAAAATTTCCAGATATGCTAAAGCGCTGTCTCATCCGGTCCGCGTTTTCATACTGGATTACCTTGTTAAGAATCTGGATAAATGCTGTTATAGCGGTGATATGGCTGAAGAACTACCTATTGCCCGCTCCACCCTTTCGGAACACCTTAATGAACTAAAACGAGCAGGCTTAATACAAGGTGAAATTAATCCACCATATATCAGGTATTGTATTGACCGAAACAATTGGGAGGAAGCCAGACAGTTGATGTGTGCTTTTTTTAGTCGTGATATAGATCAAAAGTTTAATTCTTGTAATTTGTGATTATGAAACGAGCATCGCAAAACTACTGTTCAGAATGAACAAAAATTTTGGGATGCGGTGTTCCAAACGACCTTAGTGTAAAAAATAAAAAATAACGTATGAAAATATTAATTCTTTGTACAGGAAATTCCTGCCGCAGCCAGATGGCCCACGGTTTCCTGCAGTCTTTTGATAAAAACCTTACGGTGTGTTCTGCAGGGACCGAGCCTGCAGACAAAGTTAATGCCAAAGCTGTGGATGTCATGAAAGAAGCCGGAGTGGATATTTCCACCCATTATCCAAAACTCGTCGATCAGTACATTAATGACGAGTGGGATTATGTAATCACAGTTTGCGATCATGCAAATGAAACCTGTCCATTGTTTACTGGCAAAGTAAAGAACCGACTGCACATTGGATTTGAAGACCCTTCCCATGCGACCGGAGCTGAGGAATTCATATGGAGCGAGTTCAGAAGGGTTCGGGATGAAATTAAAAATAAGTTTTATCAGTTCTACATTCAGGAAATATATTAAAATGGCTGCGCAATTTGAT
>CAZCWK010000057.1:2463-5451 GCA_964502355.1 uncultured Bacteroidales bacterium | reverse complement strand
TTATTCAACTCTACAGCCTTTGGTCCATCAGGTTCCAACAGTTTCATCCAAATTGGAATTTTCCGATTTGATGGGGGCATTCAAGGTTCGGATAGGTATCGGGAGAAACAATTATACCGTCACCCCCGGATTGTATAAAGTCGGAAATCCGGATCGTCGCTCCACTATTCTGGTTTCAGCCAACTACAAGTTGAGTTTTGACACGCTACGGAAAAATCTGGATGGACTTAATCTCTGGATTCTGGTTATAGATACAAAAGGGGTCAACGTATGGTGCGCCGCTGGTAAAGGGACTTTTGGAACAAATAATGTGGTTAAAAGTATAAAGGAGTTTTCGCTGGAACATATAGTTGAAAACCGTACCATCATTCTTCCACAACTTTCAGCTAGTGGTGTTGCTGCTCACAAGATAAAGGAACAAACCGGATTTCGCGCAATTTTCGGTCCTGTCCGGGCAGAGGATGTTCGTGCATTTATCAAAGCAGGCTATAAAGCAACTCCTGCAATGCGAAAGGTGACTTTTCCGGTAAAAGAGCGTGCAAAGTTAATTCCGGTTGATATTTGGTTGTCCAAATACAAAATCCTTGGAATCCTGGTTGCTTTCTTCTTTATGTCGGGTTTAGACAAAACCGGTTTTCTGTTTTCACGAATGATTGACACCGGTTTATTCCCTGTAATCAGCTTGTTTGGTGCCTATTTGGGAGGTATTGTCCTGGGACCACTATTCCTGCCCTGGATTCCGTTCAGGGCATTTGCCTTGAAAGGTGCTTTTTGGGGATTGGCCGTTTCGGTCGCACTCTACCTGATTTTAACTATATCGATACCGGAGGCCTTGGCTTTGGGCTTTCTGAATATCAGCATCGCTTCCTTCATGACCATGAATTTTACGGGATCATCCACGTATACTTCCCTTTCGGGTGTTCAAAAAGAAATGAAAGTCGCGGTTCCCGTTCAGATCGGCTTCGCTGTGGCAGGTATTATCCTTTTTATTGTTTCAAAACTCCTGTGAATATGCAATATTTAAAGAACGTCGCCACATTAAAACTGGACACTACGCTGTGCACCGGATGCGGAATGTGTACCACGGTTTGTCCGCATGCTGTTTTTGAAGTTCAAAACGGAAAAGCACTGATTATGGATCTGGATGATTGTATGGAATGTGGAGCCTGTGCCCTGAATTGCAAAACCGGAGCCATTCGGGTAAAATCCGGTGTTGGCTGTGCTGCAGCTATACTCAATGGTCTTTTGTACGGAACAGAGCCAACCTGTGATTGTTCCGGCGGAAGTAAAAGTTGTTGTTAAAGTCGTACTATGCTCCCAAAAAACTTACCTCACCATACATGACCTGATTTTGAAGACGATTTTTTTGACTGTGTCACAATTGACTTTAATGTTGGGTCTGTGTGCATCAGAAGGGAAAAACAGCAGGTATTTGCCGGGTTTAGCAACCACATATTTTGCAGAAGCGTCGTCAATAGTCAAAGATCCGTTATCTTTTTTATCATTAAAACCTGTGAGAGTTGCTTTAGCTAAAGGAGCAATGCCCATCTTCTCTTTGCCTTTTGCAATGTATTGTAAATCAATGTTTTTCTTGTGAAACTCCCAATTGGTTTTGTCAAAATCTCTTACAGACGGACCTTCAGTAACATTAACCGTGATATAAGTGCTGTCAATCACATATTTACCGGTAGCAACCGTAGCAGGGTCATTTTCCTTTAACCAGTTGAAAACCTTGTTCCAGACTTCAGGATTGGCTTCATACTCACGTTTAAAAGCAACAGCATCAACTGACTTGTCCGGTTTCAGACCGGAGACAGGTAAAGCTGCTTTTTTCATCCATTTGGCAGCCTGTTTCCTTATCAAAGGGTAATCATTAAGCAGGTTATTATAAACAGCATCAGCCATTAAAGCAGCACCTGTAACATTTGGATGAATATTGTCAGGGAAATTTTCCGGCATGCCGGATGTGACTTTATGCAGGTCGATAACTTTGGTCTTACATTTTTTTGCCACGGCATCGACGTAAGGAATAACGCCATTTACAATGATGCTGTCATTGATACCCCATTGTACAGAATATGCGGTCGCAGGATAACAAAGATAAATTTCAGGTTTTGAATCCAGCTTTTTGAAACTCATCACCAAAGTAGTGAGATCCTTTTCAAATTCTGAGCTGAATTTCCAGTTCTGCGGTTTTGTATCATTGGTACCAAGCTTTATTAATACGATGTCAGGATTAAAAGCAAGGGCTTCCTGATAAATCTTTTCCTTCATGTAAGGACGGTCAGCATTGTTCAAACAGGTTCTTCCACCTATACCGAAATTCCTGACCTCAAAATCATTACCGAGAAGCTTGCCCAGCACGGCAGGATAGCTGTCTTTATCACGCTCTTTGATGCCAGAGCCGTAAGTAATACTGTTGCCGACACATGCAATTTTCACTGAACTTTCAGCAGAGACAACTGTAACAGCCAAAAGCAAAAAAACTATGATAACTCTGATAGTCTTCATAATATTAAGATTTAAATCCCGGTATTTTTCCCGCGAAATCAGTCACAGGGTTTGTTTTTTGAGTTAAAATATCTGTCAAGCAAATCCTGAGCAGCAGTAAATGAACTGATCTCATCATTAAGTACCTGCTGTTCTTTTGATACAAGCATTTTTTCAATGCATTCATCATTGTAGAAGCTGCTTTTAAGGTGTTCATTAATTGATTCGTACATCCAGTATTTAGCCTGATATGCACGTTTCCTTTTGAAGAAACCATTGTCTTTGGTGAATGATATATATTCGAGAACCATGTCCATGACTTCTTTGATGCCTGTATTGGTTTTGCCAGAGTATGTCAGTACTTGTGGTGACCAGCCTGATTCACTCATAGGGAAAAGATGCAGTGCATTCTTGTAGAGTCCCTGAGTTACCTTTGCTTTTTGAATATTGTCACCATCGGCTTTGTTTATGACTATACCGTCAGCCATTTCCATGATG
>CAZCWK010000057.1:0-2453 GCA_964502355.1 uncultured Bacteroidales bacterium | reverse complement strand
GAAGAAGAATTCCTTTGATGACTCCATCTTTCTGCGCCAGTTTTGCCATTTCCATGATGCCACGTTTGATACCCTGAAGTTCGTCTCCTCCGCCTGTAATCTGTATGAGCAAGAAGAAGTCAACCATCGAATGTACGGCGGTTTCTGACTGACCGACTCCAACGGTTTCTACAAATATAGTGTCGAAACCGGCAGCTTCGCAAAGAACAATAGTTTCACGTGTCTTTCTTGCCACACCACCAAGTGAACCGGCAGAAGGGGAAGGGCGGATAAAAGCATTTTTGTGAACAGACAATCTTTCCATTCTGGTTTTATCACCAAGAATACTGCCTTTGGATCGTTCGCTGCTCGGGTCTATGGCAAGAACGGCAAGCTTACTGCCTTTCTCAATGAGATGCATGCCAAATGCTTCAATAGAAGTGCTTTTTCCTGCGCCGGGTACTCCGGTTATGCCTACCCTGACAGATTTCCCTGCATATGGAAGGCATTTCTCAATGATTTGCTGAGCTTTTTCCTGATGATCTGATCTTGAGCTTTCAACCAGTGTTACAGCCTGACTCAAAATAATAATGTCGCCTTTTAAAATACCCTCGACATATTCATCAATAGTATAGTCCTTTTTCCTTACTTTCTTTTTCAGGTAAGGATTAACCACAGGTGGTTGAGCGATGCCTTTATTTACGGTAAGTCCTTTATAAATATCTTGGTTTTCAGGATGTTTCATTATGACAGATAAAATTACGAAACCTGAGCAAGCACAAAAAGACGTGTAGTGCTGTTCTTAGGATCATTTGTAAAGAGTGTCGCTCTCTGAACTACATTACCACTGAAGGAACCGGCATTAAATTCAACTTTTATTTTAATACTCTTTCCTGCAGGTATGGTGGTTTTTTCAGGAATAATCTTTAAACCATCATATTCAGTTGCTATTTTCCTGATTATCAGTGGTTTCTTGCCGGTATTTGCCAAGGTGACAATATAGGATTTTTTTTCTCTTTTTTTCATCTTGCCTAAGTTTGGCCTGTTTTCTGAAAACTCGGCAACAGGGGCAGAAGCTAATTCAGCTTTGCTTAAGTCTGAAAAGTCTTCTGTAATGTAGGCACTTACATTGATTGCATTGTTTACGCTGTTTTTAATGTCTTTATTTATGACAACAAAAAATTCGTCGTCTCTTCTTCCGTAATCTTTGGCATCAGAAGCGATATACTGAATGGTGATATGTCCGGATTCCTTTGGTTGTAAAACAGAGTTTGAAACTGCTAGTCTGATATGAGGTGGTATTTTTCTGAATGATAAAGCGACAGGTTTATTGTTGGTATTTACAATGTTTATCCTGTCAGTTCTGATTGAGCCTGTTTTGGCATCCAGGATAGTAACCTGAGTTTTGCTCAGTCTGAGACCCTGCATATTTCTTGGGTAAGACAGCTCAGGATTTTCAGCACTTGGGATTACATTTCCTTTGATAGTGAGTACCACAGTTGGGTTATCAGAATCGTTAGTATAGACTGTTATGGTTTTCTGGAATGCGTAAGGTCTGCCTACTGTACTGTAAGTTACCTTGATTTCTCCAGAAGTTCCCGGTGTTATAGGCTCTTCGGGATATTCGGGTGTAGTGCAACCACATGATGCTGCAGTCCTGTGAATAATCAACGGAGTTGTTCCTGTATTCCTGAATTTAAACGAACATGTTGCACTTTTGTCATCTTCATTTATGTTGCCGAAATCGTGTAGTTTGCTGTCGAAGCTGATCTTCGGTCCGTTTGCCCCGAATGATGTAAGCGAGGCTATTAACAATGCTGCAAATAATATAAATCGCTTCATAACTTTTTTTTGTAATTTTCGTAAGTATAACTGTATGGTGAATCTGTAGTTGCTTCATGCTTTTCAGAGAAGAACAATTCCCATTCATCATAATTGATTTCAGGGAAGAATGTGTCCGCTTCAAAATCTGCATGAATCTTAGTCAGATATAACTTGTCTACTAAAGGATAAGCCTGTTTATAAATCGAGGCACCGCCCATGAAAAATACTTTCTCGTCGTCTTTGCACATTTCCAGTGCGTCATCAATGGAAAGTGCGGTTTCACAACCTTCAAATTTTTCATTATCAAAAGACAGAACGATATTTCTTCTTTTGGGTAATGCGCCTTTAGGCAAAGAAAAAAACGTATTTCTGCCCATTATGACTGTATGTCCGAGAGTTATTTCCTTAAAATGTTTAAGGTCGTTAGGCAGGTGGCAGAGCAACTCATTGTTCATGCCTATTGCGTTTTGGTTTGCTATCGCTACTATTATTGCTTTTTCCATAATTATCTATACTGCTACCGCACCCTTGATGTGTGGGTGAGGATCATAATTTTCTAGTTTGAAATCTTCGTATTTAAAGCTGAAAATATCCTTAACGTCGGGATTTATCAACATATTTGGCAGAGGTCTCGGGTCGCGTGAAAGTTG
>CAZCWK010000056.1:3313-16168 GCA_964502355.1 uncultured Bacteroidales bacterium | reverse complement strand
AAAAGCATTTATCAATGAAGACCTGAAGATTGATCAGCTAAACTATATTATGCAACCTCGTATGTTGTTGCATCCTTCACATACCTCAATACCGGGTGTTTTTGTAGCAGGTACTGCAACGGCTCCAATGGATATACCTGATACAATTATGTCAGCTGGTGCTGCTGCGGCAGAAGCCTCCGGATTTCTAAAGCAAAAACAATGAAGAAGAAGATTGGCGTATATGTTTGTCATTGTGGTGGCAATATTTCAGATTATGTAGATATCGAAAAAGTCAAAGAAGCCGTCAAAGATGAGGCTGATGTCTTTCTTCTGAAAAACACAATGTTCGCATGTTCAGACTCATCACAAAAAGAGATGGAATCTGATATAAAATCAAATGAACTTGATGCAATTGTAGTAGCTTCATGCTCACCCAAGTTGCATGTGCCGACTTTCAGAGGTGTAGCAAACAGAGCAGGCCTAAACCAGTACAATTATGTACAGGTAAATATCAGAGAACAAGGTTCATGGGCACATTCCGATAACCCTCCGGGAGCAACCGAAAAAGCAATCAATCTTGTAAAAGCAGGTATAGCAAGGGCAAGAGCCTCAGAATCTCTTACTCCGTTGAAGATTCCTGCAATCAATTCAGTTACTGTTATTGGAGCAGGAGTGGGAGGTATGAAATCAGCCATTGCCTTATCTGATATGGGATCTGACGTAATCCTTATCGAAAAGGAAAAGAATGTTGGTGGCCATATTTCAAATTACGGAAAACTTTTTACAACTGACCAGACAGGAAAAGAGTTGATTGACGAGCTTAATCAGGAGATTAAAAGTCGTGCCAATATAAAAGTTTTTACCGATGCAGAGCTAATCGAAAAAAGCGGAAGTGTAGGCAGCTTTGATATTAAGGTTAAAGTGGCTGATGAAACCATAAATCTCAGAACCGGTTCATTTGTAGTAAATACCGGTTTCGACAATTACACTCCTTCGGAAGCCGAATATGGTTATGGCATTTTTGAAAATGTAATAACCCTGCCTGCTTTCAAATTGTTGGTTGATAGTCAGAATTCTGACAAGCTGGTTTATAATGGTAAAAAGATTAAAAATATCGCTTATATATATTGTGTAGGCAGCAGACAGGAAGACGGAGGAGCAAATACATATTGCTCAAGATATTGTTGCACTTCGGTGATACATACTGCAATACTGGCAAAAAAGAAGTTTGCAAATATTACCAATCTGCATTACCACCGCGGCATCAGAACATATGGCAAGCAGGAACTACTTTATGAAGAATCCTGTAAAAACGGAGATATCTACCTGCAATTTGAGCTTAAGGACAAACCTGAAATCAAAAAAACAGGAAATGACACAATTATTACTGTTAAGGATTTACTGACAGTCGGTAAAACAATTGAAGCAAAAGTTGATCTTGTCGTATTGGTAACAAGCATGGTTGCCAGGAAAAATGATAACCTCAACAATCTGCTTAAACTTCCATTGAGCAGAGATGGTTTCTACAACGAAATCCATATGAAGTTAAGGCCTGTTGAAACCGTTATCGAAGGTATCCTGATAGCCGGAACAAGTCAATATCCCAAAAATATCATTGAAACCATTAATTCCTCTATGGCAGCTGCCGCCAAAGCAAATGCAATGCTCAATAAAGGAGAGATGACTTTGGAACCAACTCTTGCAATGGTAAATCCTGCAGCATGTGATTGGTGTGATAACTGTACTAATATTTGTCAGTTTGATGCCATTTTAAAAGAAGAATATGAAGGTAAAGTGGTTGCAAAAGTGAACATCTCAAATTGTAAAGGTTGTGGTATGTGTACACCCGTATGTCCGACAGACGCTATTGACCTGGCTGGTTTCACAAATGCACAAATAGAGGGTATGATTGATGCTCTTGCAGAATCTTAAAAAATTTGACTATGGCAAAGATACAAAGGACTGTAAACATGATGAAGGAAAAAAGACAGGTGCCCGAACATGTTAATGAAGAACGCAAAAAATATATAAAGACCAGAAAAATGCTGATGGAAGCCCTCAAAAATGAGGGTAAAACCATAGTTCAATTATCAGAACTGACAGGACTGGCTTTACCTGAGACTACTTATTATCTGATGACTTTACAGAAATTTGGCGATGTCATGGTAGAAGGAGTTGATGATTCGGATGAATATTATATTTATAAACTTAAAAACAGCAAATGATGGCAATGATTAAGCCTGAATTGGCATCAGAAATAAAAAAATACGGAAGCTTTGATTTTTCATCGTGTTACAATTGTGGTAACTGTACAGCTACCTGTTCGCTTTCAACTGCCGACAGTTCCTTCCCCCGCGAAATGATTCGCTATACCACCCTGGGGCTGGAAGATGAGATCAAAGCATCATTAAAACCATGGGAGTGCTACTATTGTGGTGAGTGTTCATCGGAATGTCCTCGGCAGGCCGAACCGGGCGAGTTGATGATGTCTCTTCGCCGTTGGCTTACCGCGAAGTACGATTGGACAGGTCTTTCAGGTCTTTTATATAAGTCCTTACCTTTGAGTATTTCCGCTTTTGTTCTGACTTTTATTGGTGTAATAGTATTTGCTTTCAACGTAGATTTCAATCTGGAACACATGATGCACATTGGTCACTTATTTGAAGCCATTGCCATAGCCACGATTATGGTTGTGATTTTTGTTCCGAATATCGCCCGCATGTGGTATTTCACCATTCTGAAACCCGGAGTAAAAGTGCCATTTAAAAAATATGTAAGTAGCCTTGGTGAGTTTTTCGTTACCATGTTTGTCCAGAAACGAGCATTAAACTGCGACGATAACCGTTTGCGTTGGTTCGAACACTTTATTCTTGTTATCGGCTATTTGACGCTGTTGTTCATCACTGTTTTTATGAACTGGTTTTCAACAAAATATCTTTTAGTTAATATAATTGGTTATCTGGTGAGCGGCATCGTGTTTGTTGTGACGATTGATTTTGTAAACAGCAGAATAAAGAAGAAAAAAGCTTTAAATAAACATTCACAACCGTCAGATTGGTTTTTTGTAATCTGGTTGTTCCTGATGGGATTTACAGCATTTATGACTCGCCTGTTTATCGATCTGGATATACTTGAATCAAATAAATGGATGTATATCATGCATTTTACGGTGCTGGTACAATGGGCTTTGATTATTGTTCCTTTCGGTAAATGGACACACTTCCTTTACCGCTCATTTGCGATGTATTTTGCAAAACTAAAAGAAAATCATTAAAACGAACTTTGATTCATAGCCTTACACCAAGCTATCTGCCAAGCTACTGCAAGTCCGTAAACTGGATCATGCATGGAATTGGTTGGCTAATTAATGCATAATTAAACAAGCTTCTCTTCAATTGCTAGTTTCACTAACAAAGCCGTGTTTTTGACTCCAAGCTTGAAGAGAAGATTTTTTCTGTAGCCTTTAATGGTTTCAGGGCTGAGAAATATCTTGTCAGCAATCTCCGGATTTGTATAACCTTCAACAATAAGCTTAAGCAGTTCCTTCTCTCTTTGAGTCAGCCATATACCGGTATTTTCCTTTTTCTTCATCATGACATCAACTTCATGACAAAGGAAAACCTCTCCGGCATAAACAGCTTCGATGCCGGCAATCATTTCTTCACTCATTGCATTCTTAAGGATATATCCAGAAGCACCGTTTTCTAACATGCTTCTCACTACCGAATAATCACCATAGCTTGTCAGAGCGAGAACTTTAAGCTGAGGGTAATTCTTTTTTATTTCACCACAAAAGTCCACACCGTTAATATCCGGGAGGTTAATATCGAGCATCAAAACATCCGGCAATTTGTTTGCTAGCATCTTTCTTGCATTCAAAGCATCATGAGCAACTGCAGTTACAGTAGCAATGTCAGAATCATTAATAAGTTTGGATAAACCTTCCACAAGCAGCTTGTGGTCATCAACTATATTTACTGTGATCATTTTTTATCAGTAATTTGGAACTCTATGTTAATCTCGGAACCTTTACCCGGAGATGAATAAATACTCATCTTGCCATCGTAAGAAGCAACCCTGTTTTTTATATTGTTCAGTCCCATTCCATCCTGAACCCTTTCAGGATCAAACCCTAAACCGTCATCCTGTACAGTAAGTGAAACCCTGTCTTCATCCTGAACCAGCTGCAGATTAATATTACTGGCTTCTGCATGCTTCATGGCGTTGTTGACCAATTCAAAAGCTGATCTGTAAATTAATATTTCCAGATTGCTGTCCAGTCTTTTGTTATTACCGAAATAATGGAACTCAGTATTAGGTATATCATTGCAAAAATCACTTAAAGAGGCTTTTATACCATATCTTAAAAGAGATTCCGGCATCATATGATGAGCGACACGTCTCAGCTCTTTAATAGATTCATCAAGCATGCCCAGTGCCTTTTCATAATGGTTTAGGTCTTCAATTTCGATGAAACCTCCCGATCCTATACCTTTAAGATTAAGACGTACTACAGAAAGCATACCTCCCAGTCCATCATGAAGATCACGCGCAAGCCGGCTCCTTTCCGTTGTTTCACCTTCCAGAACTGACTGAGTGGCTATAAGTTTTTTCTCCTGATTAAGTTTCTCTACCATTTTATCCGCCAATAGCTTCTGGTTTCGGGCAAGTCTGTTTCTGAAAATCAAAATCACAATAAACAGGGATAGTATTAAAACTCCGAGTCCGCCAAGCAGGAAAAAGAATTTTTTCTCTTCTTCAAGTGCTTTAATGCGGGATTCTTTTTTTTCGGTTTCGTACTTAATCTCAAGCTCTGACATTTTCTCCTGATTTTCAGAACTCTGTATTTTGGTAAACTTCTCTATATATGTATCAAACAGATTCACAAATTGCTTCTGGTCTCCGGTTGCAACACTAAGCTTAATAGCTGCAAGATAAATTTCAAGTTGTTCGCTTTCGGTAAGAGCATCCTTTTTTTGTAAAGCTTCATTCACATATTTCCTGCTCTTGTCAAATTGCTTCAGCTCTCTGTAAACATCAGAAAGGCATGATAATATATAGGCTTCCGGCCTTTTAAGGTCATCCTTGATTGCTAACTTCAGGGCGTATTGGAAATACTTATCAGCATCAGTCCATTTTTCAAGGCTCAGATATGTACAACCAATATTAAGAGCTGCAAAACATTCTTTCTGCTCAGATTTCATTTTTCTGCTGAGTTCCAGACCTTTTATCTGGTAAACCAAAGCTTTTTCGATACTGTCAACTTCCTGAAGTGTATTTCCCAGTGTTGAATATGCTTGTTCAAGCGCCCATGGGTCCTTACTTTTTTCAGCATAGTTAAGCGCTTTATACGCATAATTAAGTTTAATCTTATTATCAGCGCCTACCTGACCATACAGATAAGATATATTTGTACAAACAGCGCACATCTGTGGGTAATCAGGTATTCTCTCACAATATTTCAATGCTTCCAGATAACATTTAATTGCAGCTTCAGGAGTGCCTTTCACAGTTTTTAAATGACCAAGTCTGTTATAAATCTCAGAACCCATCTTAAAGTCCTCCGGAAATTTAGCCTTAAAGGTTTCAACGGCTTTATTCAGAAAAATTTCCGTACTGTCATAATTAGCTTCATTAATTGAAATCCCGGCCATAATAATATTACCGTATTGCACTGACAAGTCGCCTTTATTTTGTAAAAGCTTATTTGCATACTTTTTTGCTTCGACATTCTTATATCCCACATATGCAGAAGCCAGATTATACCACACCGTAACTTTTTGCTCTTCTGTAAGCTTTTCAGAACGAAGCTGTTCAAGCAGTTCGGTTTCCCGCTTTACAGGGTCTAAAGCATATAGTTGAGAGATTGAAAAGAATAAGATGATAGTCAGAGCAGTAATTCCGTTAAGTTTCATGGCCTTTTTTTTCAAATTATCAACAAAGATAAAAAACTATGTAAAATAGAATTACCCCCGAAAGGGGGTTTTCATTAAAGTAAACGAAATATAATTTTGACATCAGAGATTGTTCAATTATAAAACCGGATAATTATGAAACGAATCATTTTTTTGTTTGCTGTATTGCTTTTATGCTCAATAGCTTTTGCACAGTTTAATATTAAAGACAAGATTAAAGACAAAGCTACAGGCAGAGCTGAGCAACGTGTAGATGAAGCCCTTGATAAGGGCATTGATAAAATTGAAGAAGGAGTCACAAACATTTTTAAGAAAAAAAAGAAAGATAAAAATGCCGGTGAAGAGGAGGTTTCACAATCTGAAGAAACAGAAGAAAGCGCAGGTAATGACAAAAAAGCATCCGGTAGCAGGAAAAGCGATTTGGCTTCATACAACAAATATGACTTTGTGCCCGGCAATGAAGTTATTTTTGAGGATGATCTCAAAGGTGAACAAAAAGGAGAGTTTCCGAGCAAATGGGATCTTGTAGAAGGTAATGCTGAAAATGCAACTGTGAATGGAGAAAATACAATAGCAATAGTAGGATTTACATATATTACTCCTTTGTTTAAGAACAAATCCAATAATTATCTCACAGATGCATTCACTCTTGAATATGATTTTCTGATCGATGACAAAGAAGGAGAAAATACTATTGAGCTGTTAAATGCTTCCGGTGATGTGATATTCTCTACATTATTCTGGAAAGACAACACAAGATTTATTTCAAAATGGGGGATGGAAGATACCGAAAAAACTGTCGAGGATACATATGACAATTCAAAAGGATGGCATCATCTGGCACTTTCGTTCAATAAAAGAGCAATGAAAATATATGTAGACGAAAAGAGAGTGGCAAATATTCCGAATATGACGGCGAAACCGGCAAAAGTTAAATTTTTTGCCCGCGGACCTGAAGATAACAGTACATTCCACATTAAGAATGTAAAAATAGCTAATGGCGCAGTGCCCTTGTATGATAAATTGATGACTGACGGGAAGATAATTACTTACGGTATAACCTTTGATGTAGGCAAATCAACTATCAAGCCTCAGTCTATGGGTACTATAAACGAGATATTCAATATTTTAAAGAAATATCCTGAACTGAAGTTTTCTGTCGAAGGACATACTGATAATACGGGTAAATCAGATATGAATCAGACATTATCTGAAGACAGAGCAAAGGCTGTTATGGATAAACTGGTCAGTCTGGGTATTGATGAAAGCAGATTGACATCAAAAGGTTTTGGTATGAGCAAACCGATTGATAATAACAGTACAACCGAAGGCAGGGCAAAAAACCGCAGAGTTGAGTTTGTTAAAATGTAATTTTCATTGCTTTACATATTTCGATTCCTTTTTCGGTTTCGATTTTAATCAACAGAATACTTTTGTTTTCAGGGGTGAAACAGGAGTATTCTGTTGCATTTATTTTACCGGAGCTATGCAACAATCTTCCCTGAAGATCATAAACAGACACTGATTTGATTGAAACCGTTGAACTGACATATAATGAACCATTTGTAATAAATGCATTTGTGTTTTTTATCTGATTTTTTGCAATACTAACAGGTCCTGAAGAAGCCTTAACCATAGTGATATCAGGTTGTTTAACACCTGATAATCCACCACCTATATAGAAACCAAGATGAGGAGGCTGGTTGTATGCTGCATTTTGCCAGGCTATTGCAAGTCTGTAAACAGGGTCGTGCATAGGTGTGAACAATCTGTAATTGGTTGGGTTGATTGTCGAATAAATCCTCAGCGAACTTGAATCCGAAGTAGTCCAGAGTACAAGCTCTTCACGCCAGTCACCAAAAATATCAGCACTAATATTTGGCGTTGCTTTCGTACTGTTACAGGATGAAGTACCTGTACCTGTAAGTAGAGTAGTTGTACCGTTTCCGTTCCATTTTGTGATTCTGTTTCCATCAAGAAGTTCATCCTGAAGGTCTCCATCCCAGTAAATCCTGAAGTTTACGGATGGTTTTGATGATGAAATCTGTGCCCCCTTGCATGAAAAAGTACCACTGCTGGCCCACATTTCAAAACCCGGGTATCTTGCATCTATGTCTCCGGCCATTCCTCTGCCAACATCTGTACCTGTAAATGCTCCCCAAAGTACCTGTCCTGTTTTTGCTTCGTGTAATTCATATCCATAAGCAGAGGCTTCATCTTCATGTACTTCCCAGACTTCTAGCCCATCTATGTCAGGATCCATATCAGAAAGATGCATTGCATCTCCGTGTCCGTAACCGGTGCGATACATAAGTTTTCCATTATCATCGATTGCACAAGCACCGTAAACAATCTCATCTTTACCATCTGCATCAACATCACCAGCACTCAGATTATGATTTCCCTGTCCGTAAGCACCAATGCCGCTTGTAGTACCGGAATCATAAAACCAATGCTCAACAAGTTTTTTGTTTTTAACATCGTAAGAAGCCAGGGTTGTTCTGGTATAATAACCTCTGCACATCACAGCAGAAGGGTGAACTCCGTCCAGATAAGCCACGCATGCAAGAAACCTGTCACTTCGGTTAGAATAGGAGTCACCCCATGAAGAACTGCTTCTGAGAGGTTTGTAAGCAATAGTGTGAAGTTCTTCTCCGGTTTTTCCGTCAAATAAAGTCAGATACTCAGGGCCTGTTTGAACAGTTCCCAGCATTCTGGAACCACTTGTCTGAGTAGTATCAAGACTTCTGTAATCGGCGTTCGGGGAATCGCTGTTCATTATCACAAATTTGCCGTTACCGTCTTTAGTACCCGGGGCAGTTTTGCAAACAACCTCAGCAAGGCCATCGCCATCAAAGTCATAAACCAGAAACTGAGTATAATGAGCACCAGCTCTTATATTTTTGCCAAGATCAATTCTCCAGAGAAAAGTTCCGTCAAGTTTATATGCATCCAGATAAACTTTACCTGTAATGCCATAATATGAATTATCCTGAGAGTTCGAAGGATCCCATTTGACTACAATTTCATATTCGCCGTCACCATCCAGATCACCAACACTGCAATCATTTGGCGAGTAACCATAAGGCTGACCTTTAGGGAAACTTTTGTTAGCAGGTTTACCCACGCTTCCATATTTATTCGGCTCAGTGATGCCACCCGGAGGTCTGTTAAGTTTGATATCCTTATATTGTTGAGGCTGTACAGCCACTGTCTTGGCATCTGTTGTATCCTCAACGCCATTAATTACTGGTAAAACTTTGTACACACTGCCTAAAGTCCCTGAGTAATCAACATAGTTAGTTGAAGATAAAAGCGGGGAATTACTGATTTTAATATTGTTTCTGTATATGTTGAAACCGGTAGTAGTTGAATCCGTACCCAAAAATCTCCAGCTAAGATAAACACCGCTGCCGGTTTTGATAGCTGTAAGACCACGGTTCAGGTACTCCATTTGCCTTGGTGCACCAAAAGAACTAATCTGAAAAAACGCGATAAATCCGGTTAAAAATAAAAAACCTCTCTTCATGTGTGTCTGAAAACAAATAAATAATGGTCAAAGTTAACTCATTATAATCAGACGTATACAGACAGAAGTTCAGAAATAGTCTATTTTTTGCCATGGTCAGGATAATTAACATATCCTGACCACGTCATTTCTTAGCTTACGAAGGAAAAGATCAATTTATTTAGCAAGTCTGAAGACTATCGGAAGCGAATATTTTACCCTGCATGCTTTTCCGTTTTGTTTACCCGGGATCCAGTTTGGCATATTCTCAATTACCCTTTTAGCTTCATAATCAAGATCAGGATCAACAGATTTTTCAACCCTGACATCAGTAACCTTGCCGTTCTCGTTTATTACGCAGGAACATATTACTTTTCCTTCTATCTTATTGGCTTTTGCAGATGCAGGATATCTAAGATTACCAAGTATATACTTAATCAACTCCGTTTCACCTCCCGGATAAGAAGGCATCTGTTCTACCATAGTATAAACCGTGTTTTTATCCTTGATCTCTATATTATTGTTATTGTTATTGGATGCACCATAACCTACCACAACAAGCTCCTCAAGATTCAGCGTGGCTTCATCAAGTTCATAATTAATATCTTTATAAACAGGCATAGTCACAGTTTTGAAACCGACATGCGATAGTCTGATTCTGTTCCTGCTGCTTTTGACAGTAAATTCAAATTTACCATTGTCATCTGTTTGTGTCGCGCTGAGAATACGATTTACCGAATCAATTTCTGTTATGCTTACTGCAGATAAATGACGTTTATCGGTTGCACTTTTAATTACTCCCTTCACAGGAAGATCCTTTACTTCTTTCATATCAGGATCAGAATACTTTATAGTGATATCTTTATCAGTAATTTTAACTGTTGTTTTCAATGGTGGAGGCGGCGTTTTCCCCATTTTTCTGATATCTTTATCAGTAACTGTAATCTCTGTATACTTAATCGTTGATTTCACAGGAGGCGGTGGAGATGTAGTTTTTGTCGTTTTCTTTACATCAGCCGCAATCAGTATTCCCGTTGACGGATTTTCTGAATTTTCTGAACCAAAACTGCTGAAGTTTGCAGAGTTCTCATTAATTTTGTCAACAGATTGGGTTTCAGCCTTGCTAAGAGTTACAAGGTTGTTAACTTTTTCGGCAGACAATTTTTCAAGACGTGATACGTCAGGACGGGCAAAAGCGACCATTGTCAATAACGACAGAGGAAGTATATATAAATACTTCAGGCGTGCCCACGGATTTGATTTCTTTTTTAACATCATAGTGATACGTTTTTTAAGTGAACTGTGATTGAAGCTGTTGGCCATAGAGTAGAGCCTTGTGCCAACAGCTTTTTTAATTAATAATAACTGATATTTTTTTGCATCGATGCCCTGGTTGATGACCATATCATCAGCTTCAAACTCATGGATACTTTGCAGCTCCTGTTTGAGAAGCCATGCCGCCGGATTAAACCATTGAAAGGAGATACAAATATCTGCAATCAACAGGTCAAGGGAATGTTTCTTATTGATATGTGCCAATTCGTGTGTAATGATTTCTTTTCCGTTTTCATTAAGATCCTTCTCCGAAAGCACGATCCTGTTCATCCAGCTAAACGGAGCAATATCTTTGTCGTGAGCCAGTATTTTATACTCATTGCATGAAAACGCTGTCCGGCTTAACCTCATAAGCATGAACATTTTTATCAAAGAGATAATCTGAAAAACAAGGTATGAGATAATCCCTGTCAGATATATTGAAACCAAAACCAAAACCACCCAGGAATAGTTCCTGTTATTTTCAGAAATGATTTCCATCGGTGAAACCACAACATCTGAAGTAGTCTCAACAGCGAAGGTTTTAGTGTATTCCTTTTCAGTTTCATTTAAATAAGAAATCTCCGGAGCTACAGCCTGCAGTAAATCTTGTTCAGCACCGGTTTCTTTCTGCAAGTCCTGCGATAAAACAGATCTGTTTTCATTCTGTAAACCGGACGAAAGTGATATGCCGGTTTTGGCTGCAGGTAATACCAAAGATAAAATAAGCAGGCACAGAAGTCCGATTCTGTTGAACCTGTGGAACGTATCCTTACTTAAAAGCAATTTGTAGAAAATGTAAAAAATAATCAGGCAAACTGCAGATTCAACTACATATATAATGAAAGTTCCCATAGTATTCCTTTTTTTATATGTTATTTTTTAAACTGAGACCATATGAAACGCCGCATGCCAAAAATGTTAGTCCGGACGTTCGTTTTCGCATACTCGTTTCAGATTAAACTATATCACCCGTGAAACAGTATTAAAACATTTACTCCCCGGATTTGCCCGAATGAGTCTTTTCAACTTCAGAAATCAGCTTTTTGAGATCCTCCAGATCTATTTTTTCTTCCTTCACCAATGATGAAACCACGCCCAGATATGAATTATCAAAGTACTTTTTGATTACATTTTTAAGTGTTGTCTTGCTGAATTCCTCTTCAGTGACTTTAGCAAAATACTGATAAGTGTTACCAAAAGTGTTGTGATCAAGGAAACCTTTTTCCTCCAGTCCGCGTACAATTGTAGACAGGGTATTGAAGTGAGGCTTAGGCTCATCATAAAAATCCAGAATTTGTTTAACGAATAATGGTCCGTTTTTCCAAAAGAAATCCATTAATTCTTCTTCTTTTGCAGTCAGTAGTTTCATGATAAAAAGTTTAGTCAGGCAAATAAACTAAAAAATTTAGTTTGCAAACTAATTAATTTAGTTAAAAAACTAAAAATATTAGTTATGCGGTTAAATGACAAATTCATTTAACTTTGTAAATACACTTCAAAACTTTATTAAACCATGAGCTTAGTAAATAAAAACAACCATAATATAAGGTCCAATTTTTCGCGGGCGCATTACCTGATGCTTTGTAAAGAGATTAACGATCAAAGCACTAAAAAATCTAATGGAGTTCGAAGAATACTCCCGGCTTGCAGTACGGGGATCCTGTTTATAACTTTATTTTTGATTATCTTAATTACAGCCCAGACTGTTAAAGCAAATACAAAAAGTGATTGTTTGCTTTGGTTTGACAAACCGGCTTCAGCATTTCTGACAAGCAACAATGAAAAGGATTCAGGTAATGAATGGTTAAAGTCTTTGCCTGTTGGCAACGGTTTCATAGGGGCAATGATTTTTGGAGATGTCAATTATGAAACCATTCAACTGAACGAAAAAACACTTTGGTCAGGGAGTCCCGATGACAATAACAATCCAATGGCTGCCCAAACATTGGGGCAAATACGTAAACTACTGTTCGAAAATAAATATAAAGAAGCCCGTGCGTTGACTGAAAAGACTCAGGTTTGTGCAGGCTCAGGCTCAGGCAATGGGGCAGGAGCTAAAGTTCCGTTCGGCAGTTACCAGACATTGGGTACGTTAAAGATTGATTTTGACAAAACGTCAGATTATTCCGGTTA
>CAZCWK010000056.1:0-3303 GCA_964502355.1 uncultured Bacteroidales bacterium | reverse complement strand
GGTTACAGACGCGAGCTGGATTTAAATACGGGTATAGTTAAAATATCATACAAGCAGGATGGTATAATTTTTAATCGTGAAGTCTTTGCCAGCTATCCTGACAAGGTAATGGTTTTCAGGTTCACTGCAGATAAGAAGAAGTCGGTAAGCTTCAAAGCCTCATTATCGAGACCGGAAAGATTTGCAACACGTGCTGACGGAAATAACCTAATGATGTACGGAAGTCTGAGCAATGGCAAAGGTGGTGAAGGGATGAAATATGCCGGCAGGCTTAAAGCTGTAGCAAAAGGTGGAAGTGTCACATATTCAAATGATTTGATTAAAGTGCAGGGTGCGGATGAAGTCATATTGTATTTCACGGCTTCTACTGATTACAAACAGGATTATCCATTATATATAGGATACGATCCTCAAAAGACTTCACTCGATCAGCTTGAAAAAGCAGCTTCAAAAAAGTACAACAAAGTAAAAAGTGCTCATATTGCAGATTTTGCACCTATAATGAAAAGGGTGAGTTTGAAACTTTCAGAAGATAAGTCAGACACCATCCCTGTAAATGAAAGATTGATAAACCAGTTTTATAATAAAGCTGACCTCCATCTTCAGGAACTTTATTTTCAGTTTGGTCGGTATTTATTGGTTTCATCATCAAGGAAGGGCTCATTGCCTGCCAATCTGCAGGGCTTATGGATGAATCAGATACAGGGGCCATGGAACTGCGACTACCATACAAATATAAATCTTCAAATGAATTACTGGCCTGTCGACCTGACAAATCTTGGCGATTGCCATGACCCTCTGGTAGAGTTTATTGAATCTTTAGTGAAACCGGGAGAAAAAACCGCTTCGGTGCAGTACAATGCCTCTGGTTGGTGCTCTCAGGCAATTTCAAATGTGTGGGGTTTCACATCACCGGGCGAAGGAACTAGTTGGGGTATGTACGTAGCAGGAGGAGGTTGGCTTTGCCGCCACTTGTGGGATCATTATCTGTTTACAATGGACAAAAGCTATCTGCAAAGAGTTTATCCTGTAATGCTTAATGCTTCAGCGTTTTATCTTGACTGGCTGGTCGCCGACCCTAAGACTGGTAAGCTGGTTTCAGGGCCGTCAACTTCTCCTGAAAACTCTTTTATTGCACCTGATGGCTCTGTTACATCCATTTGCATGGGCCCAATACACGATCAGGAGATTATACATGACTTGTTTACTAATGTTATTGAAGCCGGTAAGATCCTCGGAGATAAGAGTCCGGTTCTTGAAAAAGTAGCACTCGCGTTACCAAAGATTGCGACTCCCGAGATTGCTTCTGATGGAAGGTTGAAGGAATGGCCTGGAGAATTTAAAGAAGCTGAAATCACTCACAGACATGTTTCGCATTTGTATGCTCTGCATCCCGGCAATCAGATAGATCCGCAGACTACGCCCGAATTGGCTGAAGCTGCCCGCAAAACTCTTGAAGTCAGGACTGACGTAGGTACAGGCTGGTCTCTGGCATGGAAGATTAACTTCTGGGCAAGATTAAAAGATGGCAACAGGGCATATAAATTACTTTGCAACCTTTTGCGCCCGACCGGTAATGTCACTACTGATTACTATAACGCTGGTGGTTCTTATCCGAATCTTTTTTGTGCTCATCCGCCTTTTCAGATAGATGGTAACTTTGGCGGAACTGCCGGCATTGCCGAAATGTTACTTCAAAGTCAGAGTGGTTTCATCGAGATACTTCCTGCTCTGCCTGATGTCTGGAAAAACGGAGAAGTCAAAGGTTTACTTGCCCGCGGCGGTTATGAAGTAAACATCAATTGGGCCGATAACAAACCTCAAAAAGTGGTAATCAAATCCAACACCACAGGTAAATGCTCAATCCTGACCTCCATCCCGATGAAACCAAATACAAAAAGTACGGTCACAAAAACATCCGGCGGAAAATACCTTATAGAATTTAACGCAAAGCAGGGTAGGATTTATGAACTTAAGCCCAAAAAATTAAATTAAGTAAGCAACTCCACTAATATTAATAGAGTTAAGAGATTAGTACATGTGTATATTTTAAAAAAGGAGTTATATGAAAATTAAAGGTATTATACTACAACATCTTGTTGGATGTTTTAATGTTTGTGAATATAGCTTTATTTATTTATGTGTGATTTTGTTTTTTACCGGATGTAATAATGATGACGATAATTTTGATGTGATTACTCTTGATAGGGTAGAAGTCTTAAATAATATTCCTCCTGGATACTATAATAAGATACAGTCTGTTTCAGAAAATTCGGCGTATATTATTACAAATAATGGTAAGATAAATAAAACTACGGATGGTGGTAGCTCATGGACTCCGCAGAATTCAGGTACTGAATTACCTCTTTGTAATATTTTCTTTTTAGATGCTACTAATGGCTTTATCGTTGGAGGAAATTCTACTAATGGTGTTATTTTAAAGACAGCTGATGGTGGAAATTCATGGACTTCTACAAACATACAAATGAAAGCCACAAGTATTTATTTTAAGGATGATAAAAACGGATTTGCTACCGGAGAAAGGATATTATATAAAACAAATGATGCGGGTAAAACATGGTATGAACAGAATCTGGGGTACCAAACTTATGAAAATGTATTCTTTATCGATAATAATACTGGTTTTTTGGTTGTCAGATCTGCTGAAAAGTTGGGAACGTTAATCTTAAAAACAGCTAATGGTGGTAAAGATTGGACTCCACTAACAAACGTTAGTTTAGATGGATGTACAATCCATAAAATACAAGTAATAAACGGAGCAGCATATCTTGTAGCTAATTCAGGAAAAATATATAAGACATTTGATAAAGGGAATACATGGAAGATTATGGATTCACCTTTGTTGAAATCAGCCTGTTTTATCAATGAAAATCAAGCTATTGGGGTCGGACAATTTTGGCTTGAGCTTGGTTATTTCCCTGAAGGAATGCTTTGTTTAACTAATGATAACGGTAGAAATTGGGAAAGCAAGTTTTATCCTCATACAGTTTTTTACAGTATTAACGATATTGCTTTTGTTAATGATTCAACTGCATTAATGGTTGGTGATACCAGTGATGGATGTGTTTTAAGATTACATTTTTAATTTATTTGTCTTGAATAGATTGCTTTATGTGGTTCTTTTATTTCTGAGACGCCGACTCGGATAGTCTGAGACGCCGACACAGAGTGCCTGAGACGCCGACTCAGCAGAAAATTTGTGTGATTCTTTCATAAGTTATCTTCCCGGATTTCAAAAACCGTTCAACATCGACTGACGAGTACGATTATGACCAAAACGGT
>CAZCWK010000055.1:12345-16200 GCA_964502355.1 uncultured Bacteroidales bacterium | reverse complement strand
TGAAGGACTTGACTTCGTAAATAAAAATGACATTCTGCTTACTTTAGGCATAAAGCCAAACCGACCCGAAACAGGTTACGGATATATTCAGATCGACTCTCAAATAGAAGGAAACATATCTGAAATCAAAACATTCACTGAGAAACCAAATCTTGAACTTGCCAAAGTGTTCCTTGAAAGTGGTGAATTTCTGTGGAATTCAGGCATATTTCTATGGAATGTAAAAACAATACTTAATGCATTCGACGAATTGTTACCTGACATTGCCAGTAGATTTAACATTGGTAAAAATATATTCAACACTAATGAAGAATCTGATTTTATTAACTTGATATTTCCTGCTTGTCCAAACATATCAATAGACTACGGTATACTGGAGAAGGCTTCCAACGTAAATGTTTTATCTGCAGATTTTGGTTGGTCAGATCTCGGCACATGGGGTTCATTACATGATCTGTCAACAAAGGATGAAAACAATAATGCTATATTAAAATGTGATGCATTACTTTACGAAAGCAGCAACAACCTGATTTCTCTGCCTTCAGATAAACTGGTCGTATTACATAAAATGAACGGATATATAGTTGCTGAATCCGGGAATGTTCTGATGATATGCAAAAAAGAGGATGAACAGGAAATCAGGCAATTCGTTATTGATACGCAACTTAAAAAGGGAGATGATTTCACTTAATATCAATTGTTTAAATTTCGAAGTAAGAGACTCAGCTATTATAATATAAACAAATTATAAAGCTGTCAGCCATCTTTTTAAATTATACAAATAATTTACTGAATCAGAATTATCGAGGGTGTCTTATGTGACACTCTCGTTTCTTTTTAGTAATGAAACCTCCTCTTTAACTAAAATTACAATATTGCATTTTAATAGGTTTTATAAGTATTTACTAATCTTTTTGACACTCTTTTTGAGTTTTATGCAATATTTTGTCATATTTTTTTTGGTTATACCAAATTTGTGATATATCTTTGTCACGAATAAATGACTGAGAAAACTATGAAATTTGCAAAAATGCACGGAGCAGGTAATGATTATATATACGTTAATGCAATGCAGGAACGTGTTTTAAGCCCATCCGAGCTTGCCGTTAAGGTAAGCGACAGGCATTTTGGGATAGGATCAGACGGGCTTGTTCTGATCATGTCTTCCAAAAAAGCAGATTTCAGAATGAGAATGTTTAACAGCGATGGCTCAGAAGCTGAAATGTGTGGAAATGCATCCAGATGCGTAGGTAAATATGTCTATGACAAAAAACTGACTAACAAAACTACTGTCACTCTCGAGACAAAAGCAGGCATAAAAATCCTTCATTTGCAGGTTGAAAAAGGTAAAGTAAAAAAGGTTAAAGTCGATATGGGAGAACCATTACTCGACTCGTTTCTTATCCCGGTAGTTTCCAAAAACAAAAGAGTGGTTATGGAGCCACTTGAAATTGATGGAGAAACACATGAGATCACATGCGTTTCTATGGGAAACCCTCATGCCGTCACATTTAAAAGAAACATTGATTCAATAAATCTTGAATTATTAGGCCCTAAATTTGAAAAAAACCAGGTTTTCCCAAAATATACGAATACTGAATTTGTTGAAATAATTGATTCAGAGAATGCCAGAATGAGAGTCTGGGAACGTGGTGCGGGAGAAACTCTTGCATGCGGAACAGGTGCATGCGCAGTCTTAGTAGCAGGTGTTCTTTGTGGTATGCTTGATACAAAGGCTATGATACAACTGCGTGGAGGAAATCTTGAAATTGAATGGGACAGAAACAGTAATCATATTTTTATGACCGGGGAAGCCAAATTGGTTTTTGAAGGTGTTTTCAATCAAAAGACAATATAAACTTGTATAGGTAATTAATATATATGGCATTGGTTAATGAATATTTTTTGAGTTTGCCCGGGAGTTATCTCTTTTCTGAAATAAGCAGGAAGGTAACTGCTTATAAAAAAGAAAAACCGGATGTAAGACTTATCAGTTTAGGAATAGGAGATGTTACGAGACCGCTCGCTAAAGCGGTAACTGATGCCATGATCAAAGCTGTGAACGAAATGACGGAATCCTCCACATTCAGGGGCTACGGTCCTGAACAGGGTTACAGTTTTTTAACAGACAAGATCATAGAGAATGATTATATTCCCCGAGGTGTGGAAATTAAAAGAAATGAAGTTTTCATAAGCGATGGTTGCAAAAGCGACATGGGAAATATAGGAAATATTTTTTCAGTAAAGAATAAAATTGCAGTAACCGATCCTGTTTACCCCGTTTATGTTGATTCAAACGTGATGGATGGACGAGCCGGAGTTCTTAAAACTTCAGGAAAATGGAGCAATATTGTTTACTTACCCTGTACAGCTGAAAATATTTTTATACCCGGTTTCCCGGAAGAGGAAGTAAACATAATTTATTTGTGTTTTCCGAACAATCCTACAGGAACTACGTTAACAAGAAAAGAACTTAAAAAGTGGGTGGATTATGCGATTGAAAAAAAAGTTCTGATACTTTTTGACTCTGCATATGAGTCTTTTATTTCAGAAGAAGACGTACCCCACAGTATATTTGAAATTGAGGGTGCGGACAGTTGCGCAATAGAATTCAGAAGTTTCTCCAAAACTGCCGGTTTCACAGGTATAAGATGTGGATATACTGTAGTCCCCGAAAAAGTTTTTGCATATACCAAAAAAGGTGAAAAAGTTTTTTTGAACCCGATCTGGAACAGAAGGCAAACAACAAAATTCAATGGCGTTTCATACATAACCCAGAGAGCAGCAGAAGCTGTTTATTCTGATGAAGGCAAGATTGAATGCAGGGAAAACATTGATTATTATATGTCAAATGCATCGATAATAAGAAAAAGTCTTGAGCGAAAAGGTTTAACTGTATTTGGAGGTATTAACGCTCCTTATATATGGTTTAAAACACCAAAAAATATAAAATCATGGGACTTTTTTAACATGATGCTGACAGAAATAAATGTTATTGCTACACCCGGTGTAGGATTCGGACCAAGCGGAGAAGGATACATGAGAATTACCGGTTTCGGCAAAAAAGAAGATACAATTTCGGCAATACAAAGATTTGAATCATGGAATATTTTGTAGGTTAAGGTGTCAGGTATTATGTATATTTGTAAAAAAAATTAATTTGTTAAGCTTATGTCATCACTAAGATTTGACCTGGTTAAAGAGGCTTTTTCACATACTGCGGTAAGTGTTACACCTCCCAGTAAGAAGATTTCCGAGTATTATGGTGTAAATGTTTTCAACCGTGACAAGATGAGCAAATACTTGTCTAAAGAGACATTTAAAATTGTTACTGACGCCATCGACAATGGTAAACCACTGGACAGAGAAATTGCAAACCATGTGGCAGCCGGCATGAAAATGTGGGCACTCGAAATGGGAGTAACCCATTATACACACTGGTTTCATCCTCTGACAGATGGTACTGCAGAGAAACACGACTCTTTCATTGAACATGCCGGAAATGGTAATGTTTCTGAAGAGTTTGAAGGAAAATTACTTGCACAACAGGAACCTGATGCATCAAGTTTCCCGAGTGGCGGCATAAGAAACACATTTGAAGCAAGAGGATACACAGCATGGGACCCGTCATCTCCTGCGTTTGTTGTAGATGACACCCTCTGTATTCCTACTATTTTCATTTCTTATACCGGTGAAGCTCTTGACTACAAGACTCCGTTACTAAAATCGCTTTATGCTGTAGACAAAGCAGCAACAGAAACCTGCCAGCTTTTTGACCCAAGGGTTAGAAAAGTACAATCAAATCTTGGTTGGGAACAAGAGTATTTCCTTATTGATGAAGGTTTGTATGCCACA
>CAZCWK010000055.1:0-12335 GCA_964502355.1 uncultured Bacteroidales bacterium | reverse complement strand
TTTAGTGCACGTCCTGATCTCATGCTAACAGGAAGAACCCTTATGGGACATGAGTCATCTAAAAACCAACAGTTAGAAGACCACTATTTTGGTTCAATTCCTCCACGTGTTGCAGCATTTATGAAAGAACTGGAATTTGAGGGATATAAACTTGGCTTACCTCTCAAAACCAGACATAATGAAGTGGCTCCAAATCAGTTTGAACTTGCCCCGATTTATGAAGAAACAAATTTGGCTGTAGATCATAACCTATTGGTAATGGACCTCATGAATAAAATTGCACTGAAACATAAATTCAGAGTCCTCCTTCATGAAAAACCTTTTGCAGGAATAAATGGTTCCGGAAAACATAACAACTGGTCGTTGAGCACTGATACCGGTACTAATCTTTACAGCCCGGGCAAGAATGCAGAAGAGAATCTAATGTTTGTAACATTTCTGGCGAATACACTTGTAGCTGTTCACAAAAATGATGCATTACTTAAAGCATCCATAGCTTCTGCAACAAATGAACATCGTCTCGGCGCTAATGAAGCTCCTCCTGCAATCATATCAGCTTTCCTTGGTGCTCAGTTAACAAAAGTTCTTGACCAGCTTGAATCAAGCGATACGGACGAAGCTATTAAATTTGATGCAAAAGGGATAATGCACCTTGGAGTAGGTCAAATCCCCGAACTACTGATTGACAATACAGACAGAAACAGGACTTCTCCATTTGCTTTTACCGGCAACAGATTTGAGTTCCGCGCTGTAGGGTCATCAGCAAACTGCGCATCTGCAATGACTGCTCTTAACACAGCCGTTGCTGCTCAACTTTCAGAGTTCAATGCTGAAGTGAAGAAGCGTATTGCCACAGGTGAGAAAAAAGAAAAAGCAATTTTTGCTATTATAAGGGAATACATCAAATCCTCAAGACCTATTCGCTTTGATGGAAACGGATATAGCGAAGAATGGAAATCCGAAGCTAAAGCAAGAGGTTTGGATTGTGAAACCAATGTGCCCGTACAATTTGATGCATATATTAAACCTCAGATCATCGAAATGTTTGAAAAAATGGGTGTCATGACTGAAGTCGAACTACATGCAAGAAATGAAGTCAAATGGGAGACATATACCAAGAAAATCCAGATCGAATCAAGGGTGCTGGGAGACATGGCCATGAATCATATCGTTCCTGTCGCAACACGTTATCAATCAACACTACTGGACAGTGTATACAAACTCAAGGTTTTATATGATGATAAAGCTTTCAAAAAGCTGGCAACTGAAAAGTTAAGTCTGATTGAGCAGATCGAATCTCTTGTAGATGGAGTTCAGTCAATGGTTGGACTTATGATCGAAGAACGTAAAGTCGCTAACAGAATTGAGAATGAAAGAGAAAAGGCTGTTGCATATCATGACAAAGTGTTGCCATATTTCCAGAAAATCCGTTACAACATTGACAAACTGGAGCTGATTGTTGACAACGAAATGTGGCCTTTACCAAAATACCGCGAACTGTTGTTCATCAGATAAGATATACCTTCATAGTTTTTTGAGGTCAGATTGCCGTGAGGCAGAAATTATGAGGAAAAAAACCATTCTCCCTGGCGTGGGAGAATGGTTTTAACAATACTTGCTCTATTGATAAATCAATATAATATCATCATTATGTCAGTTTTTTATGAAGCAAGAGGTCTTTATGACCCTGCTAATGAACATGATGCATGCGGCGTAGGCTTTGTGGTTAAAATCACAGGAGAAAAAACCCATGACATTGTGGAAAAAGGTTTACAGGTATTAGAGAATATGGTACACAGAGGTGCTGAAGGAGCCGATCATAAAACGGGCGACGGAGCAGGTATCCTTGTACAGATTCCTCACGAGTTTATACTTCTACAAGGCATCCCTGTCCCAGAAAAAGGACATTACGGTACCGGACTCGTTTTCTTTCCAAAATCCGGAAATGAAGCAGATTTATGTATGGATATTCTAATGTCTGGTATTAAATCTGAGGGACTACAATTATTGGCTGTCAGGGACGTGCCTGTAAACAGTTCGATACTTGGAGAAATATCAAGATCTAATGAACCAGTAATCAGACAGATAGTTGTCACTGGCCCGGGGAAACCTGAAGAGCTTGAAAGAAAGCTGTATATTGCAAGGAAAAAAATAGAGAAAGCTGCTGCGCAGTCAACATTGTCTGAGAAGCGTAATTTTTACATTGTAAGCCTTTCGACTAAAAAAATGGTTTATAAAGGCATGTTAAGTTCCGTACAGTTACGTGATTACTTTCCAGACCTGAGCCATCCAAATTTCACTTCAGCGATAGCTTTAGTCCATTCCAGATTTAGCACCAATACTTTCCCAACCTGGGATCTTGCACAACCTTTCAGATTACTGGGACATAATGGTGAAATAAACACTATTAAGGGTAACCGTTTCTGGATGCAGGCAAGAGAAAGTGTTCTGAAATCCGAACTGCTTGGTCACATGGAAGATGTTTATCCGGTAATTCAACCCGGAATGAGCGATTCCGCTTCACTTGACAACACTTTAGAATTTCTGATTATGTCAGGCATGAGTCTTCCACATGCTATTTCAATACTGGTTCCTGATTCCTGGAATGATAAAAATCCAATACCTGACAATTTAAAAGCATTTTACGAATTTCACAGCACAATGATGGAGCCCTGGGATGGACCTGCGACACTATTATTCTCTGATGGAAGATATGCAGGTGGTACACTTGACAGAAATGGATTAAGACCTGCCAGATATCTGATAACAAATGATGATATAATGATTGTTGCATCTGAAACAGGTGTACTCAACTTTGATGCTGAAGAAATCAGGGAAAAAGGAAGATTGAAACCCGGCAAGATGCTTATGGTGGATACAAAAGAACATAAGATTTTTTATGATGCTGAGCTGAAACAGGAAGTAGCTTCTACTTATCCCTACAGGGAATGGCTTGAAAAAAACAGAATTAAAATAAAAGACTTGTCATCAGGCAGAGAGATAAAAAATGAACTGCCTGATTTGAATAAATACTTACAAGCGTTCGGTTATGGGAAGGAAGATATAGAGAGACTTATGATCCCTATGGCGTTGGAGGGCAAAGAGCCTGTTTCTTCAATGGGTAATGATACACCTATTGCTGTGTTCTCTGATAAACCACAAAGCCTTTTTGCATACTTCAGACAATTATTTGCCCAGGTTACAAATCCTCCGATTGACCCAATTCGCGAAGAGCTGGTAATGTCTTTGACAGGCTTCATCGGATCGCACCATGCAAATATTCTTGAACCAGGTCCTGAATGTTGCAAAGTAGTAAAGATGAGTAGCCCGGTTATTACAAACAGAGAGTTTGATCTTTTGAAAAATATCAGATATAAAGGCTTCTCTACTTTTGAATTACCCATTCTTTTCCCTTTATCAGGTGGAGCTAGTGCTTTAGAGCAGGCTGTTAACAGTTTATGTATAAAAGCTGAAGAGGCTGTAGAAAACGGTCACAACTTTTTGGTTCTAACCGACAGAGGAGTTAACAAAGATATGGTAGCAATACCTTCATTACTTGCGGTTTCAGCTGTACATCATCACCTTATAAATTGCCGTAAGAGGATGCAGATAGATATTGTTGTGGAAAGTGCTGAACCCAGAGAAACCATGCATTATGCCCTGTTATTCGGTTATGGAGCAAGCGTAATTAATCCTTATATGGCTTTTGCTGTTCTGGATGATCTTGTTAAAAGAAAAGAGATTCAGTCAGATTATGAAACAGCCGAGAAACATTATATAAAATCAATTAACAAAGGTTTGCTCAAGGTACTTTCCAAAATGGGAATTTCAACTCTGAGGAGTTACAGAGGTTCACAGATTTTTGAAGCTATAGGAATCAGTACTGACGTATTGCAAAAATATTTTGAGGGTACAACTTCTAAGATTGAAGGTATCACAATGGAAGATATTGCAAACGAAGCTATTGCAAAACATCAGAATGGTTTTGGAACAAATGAACCAGAAACACCCGTTAATGAAGGTATCTATACATGGAGAAAAAACGGAGAACTCCACGCCTGGAATCCCGAAACAATTTCAAGACTGCAGATTGCAACTAAAACCGGTTCTTATTTAAAATATAAGGAATATGTAGCTTCTGTTGATAAAAAGGATCATCCTATTTTCATTCGTGACTTTTTGGATTTCAAAGGAGCAAAGTCAGTTGACATTTCTGAAGTTGAACCAGCTTCCGGAATAATGAAAAGATTTGTAACAGGTGCAATGTCATATGGTTCAATCAGCAGAGAAGCTCATGAAGCTATGGCAATTGCCATGAATATTATAGGAGGTAAAAGCAATACAGGAGAAGGAGGCGAAGATCCCATAAGATTTAAACCAAAACCTGATGGTACAAGCACGAGAAGTGCAATTAAACAAGTTGCTTCGGGGCGTTTTGGAGTAACTGCAGAATATCTTGTTAACGCTGATGAAATACAGATAAAAATAGCACAGGGAGCTAAACCAGGAGAAGGCGGACAGTTACCCGGGTATAAAGTCGACAAGATTATTGCCAAAACCAGACATTCTATACCTGGAATTTCTCTTATTTCACCTCCTCCGCATCACGATATTTATTCGATTGAGGATCTTTCCCAATTAATTTTCGACCTTAAGAATGTCAATCCCAAGGCAAGAATAAGTGTTAAGCTTGTTTCTGAAAGTGGAGTTGGAACTGTTGCTGCAGGGGTAGCGAAAGCAAAAGCTGATATGATTCTGATTAGTGGATGCGAAGGCGGTACAGGAGCAAGTCCATCCAGTTCAATTAAACATGCAGGACTTCCTGTAGAGATAGGGTTGGCTGAAACTCAACAGACTCTTGTTTTAAATGGGCTGAGGGGCCAGGTACGTTTACAGACTGATGGTCAGTTAAAAACAGGCAGAGATATTATAATAGCTGCTATGCTCGGAGCAGAAGAGTTTGGTTTCGCCACTAGTGCTCTGATTGTTTTAGGTTGTGTCATGATGAGGAAGTGCCATGTTAACACATGTCCTGTTGGAGTGGCAACACAAAATGAAGAATTGAGAAAACGCTTTACCGGTAACTATAAATACCTTGTCAATTTCTTTAATTTTCTTGCTGAAGATGTAAGAGAACATCTTGCTTATTTAGGTTTCAGCAAACTTGACGATATTGTTGGACGAACAGATCTGTTAAATTTTGTAGAAAAAGGTAATAATCCCAAGATGAAAAATCTTAATTATTCCAAACTGCTTTACAAGATGGATGGTAATATGGTCCTGAGAAATGTAAAACCACAGATACATGACATTGAAGATGTACAAGACAGGTCAATAATTGAATTGTCGATGCCGGCCCTTGATATGCAAAGTCCTGTTAAATTCTCGCGAAAAATCAAGAATACAGACAGAACAGTGGGAGCCATGCTTTCAGGTGAGATTGCAAAACGCTATGGTCATGATGGATTACCGAACGATACAATTTCCTGTAATTTTAACGGTTCCGCCGGACAAAGCTTTGGTGCTTTCCTTGCCAGGGGAGTTACATTTAAACTTGAAGGTGATTCAAACGACTATCTCGGAAAGGGATTGTCTGGAGGTAAGATTATAGTCGTACCTCCGGCAGGCTCAACATTCGCGCCTGAAGACAACATTATTGCAGGTAATACTTTACTCTATGGAGCAACCAGTGGTGAGGTTTATATAAATGGCCAGGTTGGTGAAAGATTTTGCGTAAGAAATTCCGGTGCAATAGCAGTAGTAGAAGGTGCAGGAGATCATTGTTGCGAATATATGACCGGTGGAAGAACAGTCGTTCTTGGTAAAACGGGAAGAAATTTTGCAGCAGGTATGTCAGGAGGTATTGCATATGTACTTGATGAAGAAGGAAATTTTGATTATTTCTGTAATATGCAGATGGTAGAAATTACACTTATCGAAGATATGGCTGACAACAAGGAGTTGAGAAATCTTATTACAGCTCACTATCGCTACACGCAAAGTCCAAAGGCAAAAAAGATTCTGGAAAACTGGAATGAATATGTTGAAAAATTCATAAGGGTAATACCTATAGAATATAAAAAAGTGCTTCATGATGAAAAAATTGAAGCTGTTAAAAAGAAAATTGCTCAAGTAGAATACGATTATTGATATGGGAAATCCAAAAGCATTCATGACCATTGGTCGTAAGGAAGCCGGCTATCGCCCAATTCACGAGAGAATAACTGATTTTGGGGAAGTAGAACAGACTTTAAATAATGAAGACAGAATGTTACAAGCATCGCGTTGTATGGATTGCGGCGTACCCTTCTGTCATTGGGCATGTCCGTTAGGAAATAAAATGCCTGAATACCAGGATTTACTTTTTAAAGGTAAATGGAAGGAAGCATGGGCGATTCTTAATGACACTGACGATTTTCCTGAATTTACAGGAAGGGTTTGCCCTGCATTATGTGAAAAATCATGCGTCTTAAATATACAACATGAAGCCATTACTATCAGGGAAAATGAAGCCTCAGTTACTGAAAGAGCTTTTGCCGAAGGCTGGATTAAGCCAAAACCACCTGTAAGCAGAACCGGCAGGAAAGTTGCTGTAATTGGCAGTGGACCTGCAGGACTTGTCGTTGCTAATCAATTAAATAAAAAAGGGCACAGTGTTACAGTATACGAAAAATCATCTCAGCCCGGTGGATTGTTAAGATTTGGCATACCTAACTTCAAACTTAACAAGAACATCATTGACCGAAGGTTGGCGATACTGGAGCAGGAAGGTATTGTTTTTGTAAATGAAGCGGAGATTGGTAAGAATATTTCTTACGATAAAATAAAAAAGAGTAATGATGCAATATGTATTTGTATCGGAGCCGGAAGACCAAGAGATTTAATGGTTGAAGGCAGAGAGCTTAATGGCATTCATTTCGCCCTGGAATATCTTTTTCAACAGAATTACAAATTATCCGGTATCGAAATAAATGAATCAGAAATATCGGCTAAAGACAAAAAAGTATTGGTAATAGGTGGTGGTGACACAGGTTCAGATTGTGTAGGAACAGCCAATCGACAGGGTGCATTAAGTGTAACTCAGATAGAAATTCTTCCGAAACCTCCTGAAGTAGAAAATCCTGCCACACCCTGGCCTAACTGGCCAAACGTCCTGAAAAATTCAACGTCTCATGAAGAAGGATGTGAAAGGAGATGGAGCCTGACTACCAAAAAAATATTCGGTGAAAACGGAGTAGTAAACAAAGTTGAGGTTGCAGAAGTTGAATGGTTTATAGAGGAAGGCTCAGGAAGATATTTAATGAAGGAAACCGGTAAAACAGAAATTATCGAAGCTGATTTAATACTACTTGCAATGGGTTTTGTAAATCCTGAGCATGAAGGCTTGCTTGATTCACTTGGCGTTGCTTATGACAATCGTGGTAATGTTGGAATAGATAAGGACTGCGCCACAACTGTCAGTGGAGTTTTTGCTGCCGGTGATGCCGCGAGTGGCGCCAGCCTTGTAGTAAGGGCGATGGCTTCAGGTAGACAAGCCGCCAATGCAATAGACAACTATCTTAAAGTTATCAAATAGCCAGTTGTATTTTTTAGGAATTTAAAGCGCATTGGTAAATAATAAGAGGAAATCTCAAAAGGTATAAACCTGAGATTTCCTCTTATTTATTTTTTATTACTGTAATTATTCCCGGGAGTTTTGTTAAGGCAGTGTTTTAAAAGGTTTCCTGATATAAAAAAACGAAGAGCCCCGGCTGCAGATAACTAGGACTCTTCGGTATTATTAACCAAAAACTCAATATGCTTTTTGGTGTACTGCTTGAACAGCCCTTCCTGAGGGGTCATTCATTTTTTTGAATGCCTCATCCCACTCAAGAGCAATAGGTGTACTACACGCCACTGAAGGCACTGAGGGAACGCAGGCCGCAGCTGAGTCAGACGGGAAATGTTCAGCAAATATTGACCTGTAATAATACTCTTCTTTATTAAGAGGAGGATTAATTTTAAATCTTTCAGATGCATTTGCCATTTCTTCATCAGATACTTTTTCAATCGCATTTGCTTTAAGGAAATCTATCCATCCATATCCAACGCCATCAGAAAATTGTTCTTTTTGTCTCCACGTAACTTCTTCAGGCAAATAGTCCTCAAAGGCTTTTCTCAAAATATATTTTTCTATCTTCCCGTTACTACACATCTTTTCTGATGGATTAATCGTCATAGCCACATCCATGAATTCTTTATCAAGAAAAGGTACTCGTCCCTCTACGCCCCAGGCTGCAAGTGATTTGTTAGCTCTAAGACAATCATAAAGATGTAGTTTATCCAATTTTCTTACGGTTTCATCATGAAATTCTTTGGCATTCGGAGCTTTATGAAAGTACAGATAACCTCCGAAAATTTCATCGGCGCCTTCACCGGAAAGGACCATTTTGACGCCCATAGCTTTTATAGCTCTGCCTAAAATATACATTGGGGTTGAAGCCCTGACAGTTGTGACATCATACGTTTCCAGATGATAAATCACATCACTGATAGCATCCATCCCCTGCTCAATCGTAAAATTTATTTCATGGTGCACTGTACCAATGTGATCTGCTACTTTTTTTGCAGCTATAAGATCAGGTGAGCCCACCAGACCTACAGCAAAAGAATGTAATTGAGGCCACCATGCATCAACAGAACCACCACTCTCAATTCTTTTGGAAGAATATTTCTTAGCAACGGCAGAAATAATTGATGAATCCAATCCCCCTGATAAAAGAACACCATAGGGCACATCTGACATGAGCTGACGTCTGACAGATTCTTCAAGAGCTTCTTTTAAAATAACTGCAGATTCAACATTACTCTTAACGTTATCATATGAGATCCAATCTCTTTTATACCATTTTACCAACTCTTTTTGTTTACTATGGTAAAAGTGGCCGGGCAAGAAGACTTCCACTTTTGTACACCAGGGCAACAATGCCTTCATCTCAGAGGCGACAAAAAAATGATTTTCATCATCCCAGCCCATATATAGCGGAATCACACCAATGTGATCTCTGGCAATCAGATATTCATCTTTTTCGGTATCATATAAAACAAAGGCAAAAATACCATTCAACTCTTCAAGAAAGTCAATACCTTTATCTTTATAAAGAGCAAGGATTACCTCACAGTCTGAACCGGTTTGAAAATCATATTTCCCTTTGTAATTTTCTCTTATTTCCTTATGATTGTATATTTCTCCGTTGACCGCCAGGACACATTTTTTATCAGGAGAATATATCGGTTGACTTCCTGATATTGGATCTACTATTGATAACCTTTCATGTGCCAGTATTGCCTTGTCTCCACAATAAATACCTGACCAATCAGGTCCACGATGCCTGATCTTCTTAGCCATTTTAAGAACCTGAGGTCTGAGTTCTTTGGCTTCTGTTCCGAGCTCAAAAGCTCCTACAAATCCACACATAATGTCAAATAAATTCTTAAATTATCTGACAAATATACATATATTTTTTATTATTACTATCTTTTTAATATCTTTTTCTATTTTTATATATTTTTTTGTCACTTTTTTAGATAACAACCTGTCAAAAAGATTAAAATTTAAGCTTCGTGGAATTAAAATTTAGCTTGTGTTATGCAAAAAAGTTTAGCAGGTAAAGAAAATACATGTATTTATTCAAGATTACAGACAAGAGCCAAGAGTAACCTAAAAAAAGAGAAGATTATATAAAATTGATAGTATGATGGTTGTCAAAGTTATTCGGTTACCTCTTGGGCATCACTTTGCAACTTGTCAATTTTCTTTATTCTTTTCGCAAAGTCGCGATGAGGTTTTTTCTTCAATTCAAAATTGACACCAAGATACTTTCTTCTGACGGTTTCATTTTGTGATAATTCTTCGGGAGTTCCCTTAAACTGTATCTTACCATCAAAAAGCATATAAGCCCTGTCAGTAATAGATAAAGTTTCCTGAACATTATGGTCTGTTATCAGGATTCCAATATTTTTTGTAACCAGATTTGATACAATCTGTTGAATATCATCCACAGCGATAGGGTCAACTCCGGCAAAGGGTTCATCAAGCATTATAAACTTTGGACTTATTGCCAGACATCTGGCTATTTCAGTACGTCTACGCTCACCACCGGATAACCTGTCGCCAATATTTTTCCTGACATTATGAAGATGAAACTCATCAATCAAACTTTCAAGTTTTTCTTTCTGCTGCTCTTTTGTCATTTTTGTCATTTCAAGTACAGCACGAATATTATCCTCAACTGTCATTTTTCTGAAAACTGAAGCTTCCTGTGCAAGATAACCAATCCCGCTCTGAGCTCTTCTGTAAACGGGAAAATCTGTAATGTCTGTATCTCCAAGATACACTCTGCCTTCATTTGGCAAAACCAACCCTGTGGTCATATAGAAAGTAGTAGTTTTACCGGCCCCGTTAGGTCCAAGTAAACCAACTATCTCACCCTGACGCAATTCAATAGAAACATGGTCAACAACAGTGCGTTGACGATACCTTTTTACCAGATTGTCAGTCCTGAGTACCAGCTCTTGTTCAGACATAGTCATATCATTTTTAACATCAGGATCAAATGTCATATTCATTGTTTATGAACATTAAAACAGATATTTATAAGTGGTGCAAAAGTACGAAAAGTACATCGAATTATGCTCAAATAAAATGATTAAAGTATATTTGTAGTATAATCAAGTATAGGACTTAGTAATTAAGCCATAGTAAATCTATTTTAAGCATGAATCTTTTTTTTCACGTAGGCAGATATAGTCAACTCATGTACAGAGTTTTCTCAATCCCTCAAAAATGGAACTTATTTTTTAAACAAACCTGGAAAGAAATTGAAAAGCTGGGAGCTAATTCGCTTTCCATCACTTTAATAATTTCAATTTTCATTGGGGCCGTAATGACTATGCAGACCCAAATGAACACTGAGAATCCGTTATTACCCAGATATACAACAGGATTGGTTACCAGAGACACACTGCTTCTGGAATTTTGTTCAAGTATATTATGCCTTATACTTGCCGGTAAAGTCGGATCCAGCATTGCTTCTGAAATAGGAACAATGCGAATAACTGAACAAATAGACGCTATGGAAATAATGGGTGTAAACTCTGCAAACTACCTTATTCTTCCCAAGATTACGGGTTTTGTAGTATTTATTCCATTTTTGGTCGTTTATAGTATGTTTTGTGGTCTTCTTGGCGGTTATTTTATTAGTCTGACGACAAATCTTATTACTCCGGCTACTTACATTTACGGCATACAATACTGGTTTATACCATGGTATGTCTTTTATTCACTGATAAAAGCAGCGATTTTCGCCTTCATTATAAGCTCTGTATCATCTTATTACGGTTATTATTCGTATGGTGGAGCATTGGATGTTGGTAAAGCAAGTACAAATGCTGTCGTTAACAGCAGCATTCTTATACTTCTTTTCAATTTGATACTCACGAAATTATTATTATCATGATAGAGTTGGCAGAAGTACGTAAATCTTTTGGTGAAAAAGAAGTAATAAAAGGGGTATCTTCCATTTTTGAAACCGGTAAAACAAATATGATCATCGGTCAAAGTGGTTCAGGTAAAACCGTTTTGCTCAAATGCGTAGTAGGCCTACTTGAGCCTGACCAGGGGGATATAATTTATGATAACAGAGGACTTTTATCCATGAACAAAAATGACAGGATTAATCTTCACAGAGAAATCGGCATGCTTTTTCAAGGCTCTGCTCTGTTTGATTCACTTTCGCTTTTAGAAAACGTTTTATTCCCTTTGAGGATGTTTTCCACAATGAGCGACAATGATAGAATAAAAAGAGGCAAATACTGCCTTGACAGAGTAGGATTAAATGGCAATTACGATTTATTCCCTTCTGAGATAAGTGGAGGTATGCAAAAACGCTGCGCTATTGCCAGAGCAATTTCTTTAAATCCAAGGTATTTATTTTGTGATGAACCCAACTCCGGACTGGACCCGCTGACATCGATAAAAATCGATGAACTCATAACTGATATTACTTCAGAATATAGTATGACCACAGTAATAAACACTCATGATATGAACTCAGTGATTACCATGGGAGATAATATCCTGTTCATTTATGAAGGAAATAAGGAGTGGGAAGGTACAAAAGAAACTATCTTTAATACAGAAAATGAGAAACTGAATGATTTTGTATTTGCCGCCAAAGGGCTTCAAAAAGCTTTTGAGATACAAAAACCGGTTTAATAAATAATATCATATGAAAGTATTATCGTATAACTTAAACGGGATCAGATCAGCAACAAGTAAAGGTTTACCTGATTAT
>CAZCWK010000054.1:0-16254 GCA_964502355.1 uncultured Bacteroidales bacterium | reverse complement strand
TGCTTAAGTGTTTCACTTGAAGCATAATATTTTTCAAGAGCAGATTTTGCATTGAACCATGCCTGTTGAATCTCTTTGTAAAGAGTCTTTTTAGTGTTTTCAACATCAAGTTCAGCATTCTTCAGATTATTTTTAGCAATTCTGATTGAATTTTTTGTGTCAAACCTGTTAAAGATCGGAATACTAAGGTTGAAACCAAAAGCAGTTCGGGAGTTAACATCAAGCTGATCTTTGAAATTACTTTCCAGATCAGGGTAAAATCCATTAGAATAGTTTGCACCAAATGATAAGCTCGGATAGTAACCTCCTTCAGCTATTTTCAAACTTTTTTCGCTGCTTTTAAGCCTGTACTCAGATGCCTTTACACTTGACTTGTTTTGTTCTGCAAAGTTGTAAATTTCATTTGCATCAGAGATTTGCAGTCCAAGTACATTCATGTCAATCTGTGGGATAACAATATCAAAACCATTCCATTCTTTTAATTCAAGCATTTGTGAAAGATCAAGAAGTGATAGCTGCAAATTGTTCATGCTTTCAGACGCTGTCTGCTTATTTTTAGCATGTGTAGCCTGAATTTCTGAAACCTGTCCCTGAGGAATCTTACCGAGGTCAGCCATATTTTGATATTTACTAACCTGGTTTTTGCTAAGCTCAACCTGCTCAAGAGCAATCTGATAAATTTCTTTGTTATAAAGTACCTGTAAGTATTGAGAAGCAATCCCGACAGACATGCTTTCCTGAGCTTTTTTCAAATCTTCAAGTGATGCTTTCAGATTGAATTCCTGAGCTTTGATGCTGTTGGTTATCTGAAAACCATTGAATACACTTACTGAAGTTGATAAACCTGCAGAATATGATTGCGAGTTTTTATTTTCATAAACACCGAAATTGTTCATTGATTGTCCGAAACTCATCGATTGTGAGCCGTATGCTGAAACACCCGGTAATCTTTGATTCTTAGCCTGTTCATAACGGATGGCTTCATTATCTGAACTTAATTTCGCAGATTTCAGACTCAGATTCTGTTCGATTGCATGATTGATGCATTCTTCCAGTGTCCATTTTTTTTGAGCAACGCTGCTGCCGGTTAAAGCAAAAATCAACAGCAGACCTGCAATTATTCGTTTCATACGTTATTTTTTATTTTTTGTTTTTCTTCATGTCAATCACAGCTCCGCGTATTTTTTCCTTAACCTTAAGTCCGCTGGTTACTTCAATGTTTATACCATCAGACAAACCTGTCTTAATAACGCGTTTTTCAAATGTCTGAGGTTTTTCAGTTTTCAGTATATTTACAAAAGCTGTATCCTTATTAAATTCAATTACACTTTCAGGAACAGTTATAACATCTTTAACATTCTGAAGTATAATCTCAGCATTGGCACTATAACCGGCACGTACAAAAACATTTGATGGTATTTTTGCTGCAGCCTTAATTTCAAACATTATCGCTCCGCTTTCTTCAGTGCCCTTAGGTGAAATATATTCGAGTTTTGCATCAAATTTTTTGTCATTCAGGGCACCAATACTCAGGGCCAACGACATTCCTTCATGAATTCTGCCTACCTCGGTTTCATCAACTTTTCCAATGAACAACATATCGTTCATGTTTGCTACAGTCGCAATTGTTGTACCTTCATTAAAGCTGTTAGTCTGAATCACTGAGTTACCTACTTTTACAGGTATGTCAAGTATCATTCCATCAATTGTTGATCTTACAAGTGTGTTACTTTGTGAACCGGCTTTTTTGGTGATACCGTCTTTAACAAGATCAAAGTTATCTCTGGATGCTTCGTATTCTTCTTTAGTCGATTTGTAGCTGACCGAGGCTTTTTCCATTTCTTCTTTAGAGATAACTTGCTTCTCAAATAACTCCTTTTGACGTTTGAAATCTGTTTCAGCCTGTTTAAGATTGATTTCTGCAATATTCAGTCTTGACTGAGCTGAATTCAGGCTGACCATATCAGGTATAACCTTGATTTTTGCAATAACTTCATCTTTTTTAACGTGTTCTCCGGCTTCTTTATAAAGTTCAGAAATGATACCTGCTATCTGAGGTTTAATCTGAATTTCATTTCTCGCTTCAACTTTACCTGTGGCAACTGCTTTTTTCTCAATGTTACCTTTGGCAACTGTTACGATTTCATAAGTCTGAACAACAGGTTGGGATTTTTTCCATAGAAATACGAATGTCAGTCCAACAACCGCAACCAGTGCAACCAACAAAAAGATTCTAAAAATTTTTTTCATTGTACAAGTGTTTTTTATTTGATTTTGTTATTATTCTTCGCTTAAAGCTTCGATTGGTTTAATTTTCATTGCTCTGTTTGCAGGGAGCATACCTGCCATCAATCCTAATAGTATCAATATGAATGATGCGGATAATGCAACATTAAACTTGATGATGATGTTTTTTATAAATACTCCGCTTTCAGCAGGCATATTGTTAATTATATTATCTGCTACAGAGAGTATACCTACGCCAAGACTCAATCCGATGAAACCGGCAATAGCTGTCAGAACCAGACTTTCTTTTATAATCTGTGAAATAATGTCTTTTGGTTTCGCCCCCAATGCTCTTCTGATACCTATTTCTTTGGTCCTTTCCCTTACTGAAACCAGCATAATGTTACTTACACCGATTGCTCCGGCCAGCAAAGTGCCGACTCCGACTATCCATATCAGAATTCTTATGCCAAGAAACATATAGCTGAACATTTTAAACTGTTCACTGATGTTGAAACCACCTACAGCTCTATCGTCTTCAGGTGCAATATTGTTACGGCTTTTAAGAATTTTAGTTATTTCTTTTTGTATCAAACCAGCATCAATATCATCTTTAGCAGTTGCTGCCATGAAGTGAACTATGTCGCCTTGGTTATAAGCCTTTTGCATTGTTGTAAAAGGTAAAACAACCATCTCGTCACTTCTTCCACCAATCTGAACATTCGTAAGACCGGTACCTACACCGATTACTCTGTAATAAATTCCATTGCTTTTGATTACTTTTCCTAAAGGATTTTCTCCTGGATTGAAGAGTGCTTCGTATACAGATTTTCCTATGAAACAGACTTTTCTGTTTTCTTCGATGTCAACATCGTTTATATACCTGCCATAAAGCATTTTTTGTTCTTCAATCTTTGCATAATCAGGATAACAACCTCTTGTATTAAAAGATCCGGCTTTCTCACCTCTGACAGTGTTGTTTTCTGATTTACTACCAAACAAAATCGGAGCCAGGTATTTGATTTCAGGAACATTTTTTCTGATTACATCAATATCTGAATTATGAATCTCCCAGGTTCTGCCTTTTTTCAATCCTTTGTAATTTACAGATGTCTGGTCTGCATACATGAAACATGAATTTGTAGCGAAACCTTCAATGTTGCTCATCATTCCGTTTTCAAGTCCAACTCCTGCCCCAAGAAGTATTGTAAGCATCAGAATTCCCCAGAATACTCCAAAAGCTGTGAACAGGCTTCTTAATTTATTTCTGGTTATTGTAAGCCAGATCTCCTGCCATTTATCTAAATCGAACATTATGTTTATTTATTAAATTTTGAAATATTCTTATTCCGACCTGATAGCGTCTATAGGCTTGATTTTAACTGCCTTTCTTGCAGGAATGTATCCCGCAAAGAGCCCGCTGATTATCAGGATAATCGTAGCCATGAAAACTATATTAAGATCAACAGTAGGATCTTTAAATACACTGATAGAATCCTTTCCGGTATTTTCTCCTCCACCTAAAACCTTATTTATAATTTCAAGCAATCCAATACCAAGCATCATTCCAATGTATCCGAAGGTTGCAGTCACAACAACTGACTCAAGCAGAATCGAACTCAATATTGATATTGGTGTAGCACCTATTGCTTTTCTGATACCGAATTCTTTGGTCCTTTCTTTTACTGTTATGACCATGATGTTTCCTACACCCACGATTCCTGCAATTAATGTACATATACCAATGAAAAGCACAAACAAGTCTATTGTCTTAAAAATGTTCATTGTCTGTACGTAGTCAGAAGCCTGATTCCAGATATTGTAAGCGCTGGTGTCATCAGGGTGGACTGTATGTCTGCGGCTTAAAGCCAATCTGACTTTTTCGGCAAAATCATCGTTTGCTTTTTTTGTGTACAAACCCATAACGCTGAAATGTAATGCATCAGTATAGATACTTTTATTGAAAATCTTCTGAGCCGTAGTGTGAGGTATATACATTCTGCCATTTTCATCACGTGATTCCTTTGTGTCTATACCAATCACCTTAAAAGGAATACCTCCGACATCAATGAATTCTCCTATGGCCGGTTTCCCCTTGAATAGTATTTCTTCTGTCTTTTTTGTGATTACAACAACCTTACGCTCCTGACTCATATCGATATCGTTGATAAATCTTCCATTACCGGATGTGATTTTCAACATATCAATATATTCCATATCGGGCATCACTCCTTCAACCTGGAAACTTCCGTTTTCAATGCCATAAGAAACGGTAGCTTGATTGTAAATGTGACCTGAGGCTTTATCTATTTCTTTATAAAGGTTTTTTAAGTAATATAAATCATCGTTTGTAAACCTTACTCTTCGGAATGATTTATATCCTTTATATGGCATAGTTGTTCTTCTGGCCCAGATGTTTACGGTATTGGTGGCTCTTTCGTTAAAGTTTGATTCAATACCATTTTTAAGACCTTCTCCAGATCCCAGCAATATAATCAACATGAAAATACCCCAGGCTACGGCGAAACCGGTAAGAAACGTGCGGAGTTTATTCTGACGCATCGTGTCTATTATTTCGCGAAAATTATCGAATTCGAATATTCTCATTTTCCGTTAATTGTATCAGAATCAATAATACCGTCTTTGAGATGGAGTATTCTTTTTGTCTTTTCAGCTACAGATCTTTCGTGAGTCACGATAATCATCGTTATACCACTTGAGTTGACATCTTTCAGGATTTGCATTACCTCTTCAGTAGTGGTACTATCCAGCTGACCTGTAGGTTCATCTGCAAGAATAATTTTCGGTTGTGCAATCAATGCTCTGGCAATTGAGATCCTCTGTTTCTGCCCACCTGAAAGTTCACTTGGATAATGGTGTGACCATTCTTTAAGTCCCAGCTTATCAAGATATTCCATGGCTATTAAATTTCTTTTTTTCCTGTTTACGCCCTTGTAATAAAGAGGCAATGCAACATTCTCAAGGGCATTTTTGAAATTGATAAGGTTAAATGATTGAAATACAAATCCAATCATCCTGTTACGGTATTCTGCCGCTTTGGTTTCACTCAGGTTTTTGATGAGAACGTTGTCCAGAAAATAATTGCCCGGGTCATAATCATCAAGGATTCCCAGAATGTTAAGCATCGTTGATTTACCTGAGCCTGAAGCACCCATGATTGAGACAAATTCACCTTCTTCAATATTAAGGTTTATTCCTTTCAAGGCATGTACAGGCTGTACTCCGGGGTAGGTTTTACTAATATTTTCAAATCGGATCATACAGGTTATTTTTAGTTGTTGTGATGGTGTTATTTATTTAGACGTATCATTGAACTTTTTGTAACGTTCAGATATCTCTTCCTGTGTAATATTTAACAATTTTATTGTTTTGAAAAACTCAGGTAATGTATTTTCAAAGAATTCATCACGTCTGTATTCCAGGATCTTTTCGATAGCGTTTTCACTTAAAAAATAACCCATTCCTCTTTTTGTATGAACTATTTTTTTTCTTTCCAGCAATTCATATGAACGCAGTACAGTATTTGGGTTGACTTGTAATAAAACACCTATTTCTCTGAGAGAAGGAATTCTTTCACCCACCTGTATCTTTCCAAGAAGTATTTGTTCGCATGTAATATCTGCGATTTGTAGAAAAATGCTTTTATTTTCGTTAAATTCCATGTCTGTTTAAATTTGAATGTTTTTTAATCTAAAATATGCTGCTGTCCAGCATGCAAATGGAATTATATATAAACATACAATAATTATATTTTTAACATTTTCAAAAAATATGTCCATTGGCACTCCGTTAATAGTATAATCTGACATAGATCCGTTAAAAGTGAAATTGAAGTTGTTGTTGAAGAAACCGGAACTTCCTTTTAAACTGCTTCCTATAATTATACTACTTATAAGACTTAATAAAACTAAAAATCCGAAAATTACTAAAGTAGTTTTAGCAAATGGATTCTTTTTGAAAATCAATGCACCCAGAAAATAAAGTGACTGGAAAAAGAACATGTCTTTAAGTGAATCCCATATTATTTCAGGATTCGGGAAATACATTGAAAGCGTAACATGGCTAAATGCGTTACCAATTAATATTGAAAAGACATTAGTAAATGTATAAGTGAAAAGAAAAACAATAAAAGTTGCTATTGTTGAATATATCAAGGCGCTAAAGAATTTCTCAAAAGTTGTAGCAGGCAGCATCAGGTAATTAATGCCTGAACTTGTTGATGAACGCAATTTACCGAAAGTGTCTATACTGAAAAATACTGCACCAAGACTGACAAAAAAAGTAAAATTGTTGAATGGATAATCAACCGGTTCTGCAGGATTGAAGAAAAATTTGATGTGTACATATACCATATACAACATGAATATAAGCAGAAAAATACCATGACGTTTATAGTTCTGATAAATCAATATCTTGAACTGTTCCAGAAATCTGTTGAATGAAAACATGGTTTATAATATTATTTGTTGAACATTTTTTGAATTTTATCCGGGGACTGGATGCATAAATTGAAAAGCGATTCCAGGTCAATTTTTGATTCAATCCCTTTTGGATTATCGAGTATTACAGAATAACCCTTTGTCGTGAATTCGCTGAAAAGTATTTCTTCAGGCTGATCTAAAGTAGGTACAGTCTTAAACAGCAGTTTTTCGCAAACCTGATCAATAGTGTTATTAAGAAGTACTTTGCTTTCTTCAAGTATGATAATGGTGTCTATCAGTGATTCAAGGTCACGTACCTGATGTGTTGACAGGATAATACACATATCATCACTCATCATTTCGGCAACCAGCTTTCTGAATTTAGTTTTGGAGGGTATATCCAATCCGTTTGTTGGCTCATCTAAAATGAGAAGTTTGCAGCGGGTTGCCAGTGCAAAACTAATTGCCGTCTTTTTTCTTTGACCAAAAGACATGTTTTTAAGACCGGCGTTTGGATCAATTTCAAATTCTTTAAGGCAATGTTCAAAGAAATCATTATTGAATTCCGGCCATGAATTTGAATACATTTTCAGATATGTTTTTACATCCACGTCCGGTAGCCAGATTTCCTCCGGGAGAAAATAAATTTTCTCAAGCATTTCGGGTTTTCTGAGTCTGGATTCAATGTCAAACACATTGCATGTACCTGCTTTTACAAATGAAAGACCTGCAATATTTTTTAATAAAGTAGTCTTTCCGGCTCCGTTTTTACCTAATAGCCCATAAATCCTGCCGGCTTCAAGCTTTAACGAGAGATCTTTAAATAACGGGCGTTTCTTGTTGTACCAGAAACTGATGTTTTCAAGTTGTATCATATGAGTTTATAAAAATAGTGTATTAAACTAGTAGTACACCGCAAAGGAAAAGTGTTTTTTTGACTTGTGCAAATGTTTATGCAATTATTTTCTAAAAATTTAATTTTTTTTCACATTAGCCTATTTGGTATTTTTTTGTTTTTACTTTTGATTTTTTGACAGAAAATGGCAGTAAAACCCTTATAAATTATTAGCTTTGCGGGCTAAGAAGTTTTGTTTCAGGTTATCTGATAATTTATTGATTATGTCGCAAATAAAGAAAATTAAAAAAGCATTGGTTTCTGTATATCATAAGGATGGACTCGATGAAATCCTTATGAAGCTTAATGAAGATGGTGTAAAATTTATTTCAACAGGAGGTACTCAGCAATTTATTGAAAGTCTTGGATTTGAATGTGAGGCTGTTGAAGATTTGACCGGTTATCCATCCATACTTGGAGGCAGAGTGAAGACTCTTCATCCAAAAGTATTTGGTGGTATTCTTGCAAGAAGGGAATTATCGGGTGATATTAAGCAATGTGAGGAGTATGAGATTCCTGAAATTGACCTTGTTATTGTAGATTTATATCCTTTTGAAGAAACCGCTGCTTCAGGTGCCCCGGATGAAGATATCATTGAAAAAATTGATATAGGAGGCATCTCTTTAATCAGAGCTGCTTCAAAGAATTTTTCTGATGTGGTTATTGTTGCATCAAAAGCTCAGTATGCTCCACTATTGAATATTCTTAACGAAAGAGGTGCAGAGACTACTTTCGAAGACAGAAAATGGTTTGCAAAAGAAGCTTTCGGTGTGTCATCATATTATGATTCCATGATTTTCAATTGGTTTGATAATGGAGAAGGCAGTTCTTTCAGAGTTGCAGAAAATAATGCAAAAAGTTTGAGATATGGCGAAAATCCTCATCAGAGTGGTATTTTCTATGGTGATTTCGATGAGATATTTGAACAATTGCAGGGCAAAGAGATTTCATACAACAATCTTTTGGATATAGATGCTGCGGTTTCACTGATTAAGGATTTCGAAGAAACCACATTTGCAATACTTAAACATAACAACGCTTGTGGAGTTGCCAGCCGTCCGGTATTAGTGGATGCATGGAAAGACGCATTGGCCGGTGACCCGGTTTCGGCTTTTGGCGGTATTCTTATTACTAATACTGTTGTAGATCAGGTGACTGCTGAAGAAATAAATAAGATTTTCTTTGAAGTTATTATCGCTCCTGATTATGATGTTGAAGCTCTTAAGATACTTTCACAAAAGAAGAATCGTATCATTTTGATTCTGAAAGATTATCAGACTTCTGAAAATCAATTCCGTTCATTGTTGAATGGAGTGCTTGTTCAGGATAAGGATCTTAAAACTGAAACCAGAGAAGATTTGACTCCTGCAACTCTTAAGCAACCAACGGATAGTCAGATTGAGGACCTTTTATTTGCTAATAAGCTGGTAAAACATACGAAATCAAATTCTATTGTTTTAGCTAAAAACAAACAACTATGTGCAAGCGGAGTAGGACAGACGTCTAGAGTCGATGCACTCAGACAAGCTATTGATAAAGCACATTCATTTAATATGGATCTGAAAGATGCTGTTATGGCATCTGATGCTTACTTCCCATTTCCTGATTGCGTGGAAATAGCTCATAAAGCGGGTATTTCAGCTGTCGTTCACCCGGGTGGATCTATCAATGATCAAAAGTCATTTGATTATTGTAATGAAAATGATGTTGCTATGGTTATTACAGGTTTCAGACATTTTAAACATTAAAATATTATGGGTTTTTTCTCATTCACGCAGGAAATCGCCATGGATTTAGGCACGGCGAACACCATCATAACTCAAAATGATAAAATTGTTGTTGATGAACCCAGTATTGTTGCACTGGATCGTCGGACAGATAAATTAATTGCAGTAGGAGATAAAGCACAGCAGATGCATGGCAAAACTCCTGAAAATATTAAGACTGTTCGTCCCCTCAGAGATGGAGTAATTGCAGATTTCTATGCTGCTGAACAAATGATGAGGGGCTTAATAAAAATGGCAACATCAAAGAAAAGACTATTTTCACCAAATTTAAGAATGGTGATTAGTGTCCCATCCGGTTCAACTGAAGTTGAATTACGTGCTGTACGTGACTCTGCGGAACACGCAGGTGGTAGGGACGTATATATGTTATACGAACCAATGGCTGCAGCTCTTGGTATCGGTATTGATGTTGAGGCTCCTGAAGGAAATATGATAGTAGATATAGGTGGTGGAACAACAGAAATTGCCATCATTTCTTTAAGTGGAATAGTAGCCAACAAGTCAATACGTATTGCCGGTGATGATTTTACTGCTGATATACAGGAGTATATGAGAAGGCAACACAATCTTAGAGTTGGTGAAAGAACAGCTGAAATGATTAAAATCAATGTTGGTTCAGCTTTAACTGAACTTGATAATCCTCCTGAAGATTTTACTGTACATGGTCCTAATCAGATGACAGCATTACCTATGGAAGTGCCTGTTTCATATCAGGAAATTGCGCATTGTCTTGAAAAATCCATTTCCAAGGTTGAAATGGCTGTTTTGAGTGCATTGGAACAAACCCCTCCTGAATTATACTCTGATATTGTAAGAAGAGGTGTATATCTTGCAGGTGGTGGAGCATTGTTGAGAGGTCTGGCAAAAAGACTTTCAGATAAGATCAATATCAAGTTTAATGTTGCTGAAGATCCTTTGCATGCAGTTGCAAGAGGTACCGGTATTGCCTTGAAAAATGTTGATAAGTTCAGTTTCCTTATCAGATAATATCGGTTTAGCTTTAAAAATTTGTTGAAAGTGTAAAGCCTTAGGTTATGCAGAATTTCTTGCGGTTTTTGTCAAAGTTTGGTACGTTGCTGCTTTTTGTCCTGCTTGAAGGTTTTGCACTTTATTTACTTTTTTCTGCCAACTCTTTTCAGAGAAGCGTTTTTCTGACTTCAGCCAATAGTGTAATTGGTAAGGTATATTCATGGGAGGAATCGTTTAGCAATTATTTTAACCTGAAATATGAAAATGAGGCTCTTATCAATGAAAACATTGCACTGAAACAAAATATTGCAAAGCTCAAAACTAATATTTCCAGATTTACTGATACCACAGACATCTCTGTTTTAAGATTTAAGGAAGCTGACGAATATCGTCTTATTCCGGGCAGAGTCATTAAGAACAGCGTGATTCATGTTAGAAATTACATGACATTAAACGTTGGAAAAGTTGATGGAGTGAAACCTGAAATGGGAGTAGCAAATGATAAAGGTATTGTTGGAGTTGTCAGTAATGTTTCTGATCATTATTCTGTCGTGATACCTATACTTAATCCGGAAGTAAGATTTAGTTGCAAATTGAAATCATCAGGTGCCTCCGGCTCTTTGGTTTGGGACGAAACCGACAGAAGATATGCTATGTTGGAAGAAATACCACCTTATGTTCACGTAAACGTTGGAGATACTATTGTGACCAGTGGCTACTCTTCAATTTTCCCCGAGGGATTGATGGTTGGAATTGTTGAAGAATTCGATTTTGGTGAGGAGGCAAATTTCTTACAACTTAAAGTCAAATTAGCTGTACGTTTTGATGCTGTTTCAAATGTCAGCGTAGTTGACTATAAATACAGGGGTGAAGCCCGCAAACTTGAAAACCAGATAGTGAAATGAAACAGGTTGTAGGACATATTTTCTGGTTTGCCATTTTATTGGCAGTACAGGTATTGTTTCTTGACAACATTCATTTCCTGAATGTGTTTATTCCAGTTATTTATATATATGCAATACTCAGATTACCTTCAAGTATTTCAGGTTATGCAATTCTGATAATAAGTTTTTTAACTGGTCTTACTGTTGATATTTTCAGTAATACTCCCGGTATGCATACGGCTGCAACTACATTGATGGGTTTTTTAAGATATTCTATTCTGAGATTATTTGTGTTAAAGGAGGATTTCAGCAGCAAAAATGTAGATATTTCATGGTTGGGTATTTCCGTTTACTGGAAATATTGCCTTATTCTTATCCTGATACACCACATAACTCTATTTACTCTGGAGTCTTTTACTTTTCTAAACTTTGGAGAATTATTGATTAAGATTCCGGCATGTGCATTGTTGTCAATGGTTTTCATTTTATTAATGGAATACATTAACGTTGGTAAAAATGCAGGGAAGTCTTGAAAATCTTAAAAGAAGAAATACAATAACAATTCTCATTATTATTGTTTTTGTCGTATTTGTTGTCAGGCTTGCGTTCCTGCAGCTTTTTAATGACAAGTACAAATCTTTTGCGGATAATAATGCATTTTATTTGAAAACCATATATCCTTCAAGAGGTTTGATATACGACAGAAAAGGTAAGTTGATGGTTTTTAACAAACCTTCTTATGACGTTCTGATTACGATGAGAGATGTTAAAGGTCTTGATACTCTTGATTTTTGCAATACTGTAGGAATAACACGTCAGGAATTTGATAATTATGTTGAAAAAGTCAAAAACCGCCGTTTAAATCCCGGTTATTCTTCGTATACACCACAGGCTTTTATAACACAATTGCCTGCTGAAACTTATGGAGTTCTGCAGGAAAAATTATTCAGATATAAGGGTATATCGGTAAGAAGCAGGTCATTAAGGTCTTATATGAAACCTGTTGCTTCGCATGCGTTAGGATATGTTTCTGAAGTAAACAGAAAAGATATTGAGGATGATCCTTACTATGTTTCAGGAGATTATAACGGACGTTCAGGTTTGGAAAAAACTTATGAAAAATACCTGAGAGGAGTAAAAGGTACTACTGTTTTATTGCGGGATGCCCACGGAAGGGTCAAAGGAAAATATGAGAAAGGTAAACATGATAAAAAGGCATTACCGGGTAACGATTTGACTCTCTCTCTTGATCTTGAATTACAGGAGTATGCGGAAAAATTAATGGCTAATAAAAGAGGTGCCATTGTCGCAATTGAACCGGGAAGTGGTGAAATTCTTGCTTATGTATCTGCACCCACTTATGACCCTTCATTATTAAGTGGCAGAGAAAGGTCTGTAAATTACAAGTTGCTTGAATCCTCTCCGCAAAAAATATTCCTGAACAGACCAATCCAATCTAATTATCCCCCGGGCTCGACTTTTAAACCTGCCCAGGCTCTTGCTTTGCTTGAAGAGGGGATAATAACTCCAAATACTTATTATGGTTGTCATGGCGGTTATTATTATACAGCCCGTCATAAAGTTGGTTGCCATGCTCATGCTTCCCCTTTGTCTCTTGCTCCTGCTATTGCGAATTCCTGTAATGCATATTTCTGCGCAGGCTATAGAGCAATGATGGACAGCAGGAAATATTTGAATATCCAGAATGCCATGGATACATGGAAAAATCATATGGTTTCACTCGGATATGGATACAAGCTTGGGGTAGATTTGCCCTATGAGAAAAGAGGCATGATCCCTAATAGTAATTATTACAATAAATGGTACGGTAAAAAGGGATGGCGTGGAGCTACCATTATTTCAAATGCCATTGGGCAGGGTGAAATCCTGGCCACTCCTATGCAAATTGCAAATTTCTGCGCGACAATTGCAAACAGGGGCTGGTTTTATACACCCCATCTTGTTAAAAGAATTAAAGGTCAAAAACTTGATACTCTTTATACTAAAAAGCATATAACAAGTATTAAAGCCGAATACTTTTTGCCGGTCGTTGAGGGTATGAAAGGCGCTGCCTTACATGGTACAGCGGCAGGAGTCGCTGTACCGGGTATAGAAATATGCGGTAAAACAGGTACTGCTCAAAATACAGGCGCGCGTGACCATTCGATTTTTATGTGTTTTGCACCGGCAAACAACCCGAAAATCGCAATGGTAATTTTTATTGAAAATGGTGGTTTTGGCGCTGAATGTGCTGTGCCTATCGGTAGTCTGTTAATTGAAAAATATATTAACGGAACAATTGCACAAAACAGGTTATGGATGGAAGATAATATGTTGAACTTATATTTGTTGAACAATGTACCGAGATGAAAAAACCAGTTTATGGAAATCACTTGACTGGGGAGTGGTAATTGTTTATGTCATTTTATGCATAATTGGCATAATCAGCATTTATGGTGCAAGCTATGATTTTGAGAATCCAGGGTTGATGGACATGGATCAAAGGTCAGGCAAGCAGTTTCTTTGGTTAGGTCTTGCAATTGTAATTGCCTTTGTAATACTCATGATGGACTCTAACCTGTTTTTTTCATGGTCGTTTTTCTTGTTTTTCGGCATGTTGGGCTTGTTAGCCATAACTATATTTATTGGTTCTGATATTAAGGGTTCAAACTCATGGATAGTATTGGGGCCTTTGCAAGTACAACCTGCAGAATTCGCAAAGTTTACTACTGCACTTGCAATCTCAAGATTTATGGGATCTTATAATTTCAATATAAAAAGCACCAAAAATGTTGGCACTATAATATTTTTTTTATTTGCACCTGCTCTGCTTATTTTTTTACAGCATGAAACCGGTTCAGCTTTGGTTTTCTTTTCACTTATGCTTATGCTTTACCGTGAAGGTATGCCAGGATTTATTTTATTTCTTGTGCTTTTTATGGCAAGTGTTTTTGTGATTGGTCTGAGATTTGGCCAGGATTTATTACTTGGATATACTAATGTGGGTCAATTTGCCGTATTACTTATTATCGTACTTACTGTTGCAGGTATGATAATTATATACAGAAAAGATTTTAAAGCTGCCAAAATAATACTGATTGGAAATTTATCTCCAATCATAATAAGTATTATAATCGGATTGCCTGGTTGGTTTAACTTTAATTTATGCTTTTTGCAGATTGGATTATTGATAGTTACTGCGTTTTATTTGTTTTTCAAATCTATCAGTCACAGGGTTTCGATATATTCATGGATTGCGGTTTTCTCCCTAATGTCAACAGTATTCCTGTATTCGATTGATTACGCCTTTAATAATGTACTTGAACCGCATCAACAGATTAGGATTAGCGTTCTTTTAGGGATGAAAGACGACCCGAGTGGTGCCAGTTATAATGTAAATCAATCTAAAATCGCTATCGGTAGTGGAGGATTTATTGGTAAAGGTTTTTTGAACGGGACTCAAACCAAGCTTAAATATGTGCCTGAACAAGATACAGACTTTATTTTTTGTACGGTAGGTGAGGAAGAAGGATTTGTTGGATCCCTGATTGTTTTAGGATTATATGTTTTTCTGATTATCAGATTGATTTTTTTAGCTGAGCGGCAAAAATCCGCCTTTACAAGAATATACGGTTATTGTGTTGTAAGCATTTTCCTTTTCCATGTGATGATCAATGTTGGAATGGTGTTAGGACTATTACCTGTCATAGGTATACCTCTTCCTTTTTTGAGCTATGGTGGCTCTTCACTATGGGCTTTTACTATACTGTTATTTATTTTCCTGAGGTTGGACGCTGACAGAGCTAAGAGGTGATAACCTTATTCCAATGCTTTCCACACCTTTAAGCTCCTTGTCTCTGAGGCCGTGCTGAATGTCAATCTTAAACCATCTTTTATTGCCTTTCTTACTAATAGTCAAATCAGGCATTTTATATGTCAGACTATATAATGAGCCCCAGCCTTTTCCAAACCAGTGTCCTGAATAATCAGCAAGTTTCCAGTTAACAGTGTCAAACCTTACAGTATTATCAGAAGTTTCAGTCCTTAGATAGAGCCATATATTACCATACTTATAATCATTTTTATGTCTGATTTGCAGCTCTAAAGAAAATTTCTCAGGTAAATTATCAGGCAGACTATCCTTGAATTTTAAGACATCAGAAATTCCCCAGCCTTCGGAAGGTACGACTCTCGATTCATGGTATTCTTCAATTTCTGAACATGATGAAAACACCAATAAAACCATGATAAAAGCCGGAAGTAATTTTTTCATACCGGAGGGAATTCAGTCCTTATTGTTAGGTTTATTTGATTTTTTGTTGTTGTGATAATTGTTGTGATTATGATGTCTTGGACTACCGCCGGTTTCGCTAACGTCAGGTTTCTGATAACCTTTATTATCCCGGGCATCTTGCTTTCCCTGAACTATGTTTGGTCTCGGAATACCTCTATTTTCTCTGTTATCCTGCTTTACCTGAGCAGAGTTTGGTCTCTTGTCTTTGAATTTTATGTTTTTATTTGTTCTGGCATTCTTATCAAATCTTGTCAGTCCATCTTGTGACAGGATATCTCCAAATTCATTGACTTTTTCAGCTTCTACTTCTTCAGATAAGCTTTCGACTTTAATTCCTTTTCTGTTAAGCTGAATTATATGCTTTGCTCTGCTGACAGGTATGGTAACCTCATTTGCCGGAAAGTCTTTACTTGTAGAATAAGTCATCATCCTTTTTAAAATGTCAACTTTGAAAAGATAAAAAGTATTGTCGTGTGTTTCGAGAGGTACTTCTTTTGATGGAATATCTTTGGCTGATTCTACATAGGTATCAATCTCATAATTAAGACAACACTTTAGTTTGGCACATTGGCCTGCAAGTTTCTGCGGATTAAGTGATAGATCCTGATAACGGGCAGCACTTGTAGAAACTGATATGAAATTTGTCATCCATGATGAACAGCATAATTCTCTTCCACAGGGGCCAACACCTCCGATTCGACCGGCTTCCTGTCTGGCGCCGATTTGTTTCATCTCAATTCTTGTCTTAAAAGTATCA
>CAZCWK010000053.1:0-16662 GCA_964502355.1 uncultured Bacteroidales bacterium | reverse complement strand
TGTCGCTGTCAAGCATTTACCATTAACCCTCACTGGCCCTCTTAAATCAATGCAGCCATCTGTTGTTTTGATTGGGGCTTTATTTGTTTTCCATGAACAACTAAACCTCTGGCAATGGCTTGGTGTTCTGGTAGCACTGGTCTGTTTTTTCCTGTATTCAATGGCCGGAAGAATGGAAGGGGTTTCATTTGTAAGAAATAAATGGATCTGGTTTATGTTTGTTGCTGTAATAACTGGTGCAATAAGCGGATTATATGATAAATATCTTATGAACAGGTTTGACAGAATGGCTGTTCAGGTTTGGTATACTACTTACCAAATTTTAATGATGTTGCCGGTTTTGCTTATTTTCTGGTATCCAAAAAGAAAAACTGAAGCAAAATTTGAGTTTCGTCTTTCAATAGTTGGAATTTCAGTCTTTTTATGTCTTTCCGATTTTCTTTACTTTTATGCGCTGAGTCTGCCGGGTTCTTTGATTTCCATAGTCTCAGTTATAAGGCGGTCAGGTGTAATTGTGTCTTTTATCGCAGGAGCATTGATGTTTCATGAAAAGAATATAAAGTTGAAAGGTTATATGCTTATCGGTGTCTTATTCGGTATGTTTCTGCTATATTTGGGGTCGCTTTAAAAAACAGATTTTACTCGGGAGTTAAATAAGTTATCAGTTATGAAACGAGCTATTTTATATACTTTGTTGTTAATTGTTACAGTAAATGGTGTAAATGCACAATCAGTAGAATGGTATTTTAATAAAATGCCTTTGGAAATGCTGCCTGCTCTTCCAATGAATTCCAGAAAAGACCTTGTGGATTTCTATAAGAATGACAGGACTGCAGTTATGCCGACAAGTCTTGGTGGAGAAATGATTTTGAAAGAAATGTCAGATGATTATCTTTTTTTGCAGACTTCTCAGGTTTCCTCCATCCAAATTAAAATACTCAATTTAGATGAATCCAAAAGAGTGTTAGCCTTTATAACAACAGCTGATGCTCAATTCAGAAACAGCATAATACAATTTTTTGATACTGACTGGAAGCCATTGGATCTAATCAAAATTCCTTCAATTACAGTAAAGGATTTTTTCAATACAGAAAAGGCCGGCAAGGAACTGTCTGACCGTTTTGAAAATTATTGTATCAGAAATTTTGTTGAAATGAAGTTGAGTTCAAAAAGTGATATTATGACAGTCAGCACTTCTATTAAAGAAGATTTTGGCAAAGAATTGCCCGCAGAATATCTTCCGTATACAAAAGATACAATCAGTTTGCAATGGAGAAATGGTAATTTCAACAAACAGACTAATCCGTATTAAGTTTACTGCGAGTATAGTTTTAATCCCTGTGCTCGCATTCCCCGCTGCTCTGAGGCCATTAAATTTAATTCCGGTGTCAAAATATTATTCTACGACTTTAATAATGTTTCCTGATATTGGACAAAGCTCAATATTCTTGTAATTTTTTGCCGGCAGTTTAAATATCTGTCCAAATTGATTAATTGTCAACTCTGATTCTTTCAGATTATTTATGCCATCGGTGATCTTTATAGACGCCTTGCCCGGTATCCTGTAATATAAACCGACATCAGCATCCTTTTTTTGGAATTTGCCTTTATTTACTACAGGCTTTTCAATACCCTGAATTTTTGAAATATTAATATAAACAGGATTTCCTGACAAGTCTGCCTTATCAACGATACCCTGGGATTTTGAAAATCTGAAAAGTATGGATTCAATATTATTATCAGGCTCATATACAAAGGTATAATTGTTAATCACCTGATCTTTTTTACCGGTAAACAGCTCCATATAATAATTTTCCATCCTGTTCAGCTCACTCAAAACAATCTCATAAGATTTTCCGTCAGATGGAGTTTTGTCAACGTCCTGTGAAATCAGGTTTTTTCTGTTTTCTCTTATATTGAAAATTTCATTTGCAGCCAATTCTGCAATACGGGAAGTTGAGTTTGATTGTTGCATTTCTCTTGTTATAATGGAAGATTCCATTATCTGATAATTCTCAGGCTTTTCAATCATTTTTTTCTTCACAATTTCCTTTTTCTGTTCAGCGATATAATCCTTTGGACCATTAATCGATTTCAGAAAGCCGTCTTTTGTAAGTATAACGTTTGCATCGCTTTTAACAGTAGGCATTTCATAAATAAGAAATGTATTTTTTGAATCAGAGATTGCTTCAGTTTTTACTTTTACAGAAGTAATCTCACAACTGGATTTTTCCTGCTGTAATACATTTGTTAACCCCAAAAACCTTTCTGAATAAGCAAAAAATTTGCCAGGGGTTTCTTTAGTACTTGTTGTGGTAACTTCTACTATCACCCTTGTTTTAGGCAAAGTGTATACATAACCATCTACCTGTTTGTTGACAGAGTTAAGTGGTGTGGTTTTCAGAACTGAAAATGCGTTTAATGCTAGTATAGCACAAAGAAGCGTACAAAGTAATTGTTTCATATTTTATGTAACTTAATTTCGTAATTTCTGACTGTGTTGAAGGCCTTTCCTAAATGATTTGGAATATCTCCGGCAATCAGACTTTCATATGACTGTTTTTGAAGAGATATATCTGCACTTAAGCCATGCAGATATGTCCCAAGAATACATGATTCTTCACAGGAATATCCCTGACATAACAAAGCCAGTATAATGCCGGTCAGTACATCTCCGCAGCCTCCGGTTGCCATGCCGGGATTTCCTGTACTGTTAAACCTGCAAATACCTTCAGGGTTTATACATGCTGTATATGCACCTTTAAGCACAATGTTGATTTTATATTTGACGGCAAATTTAACAGCTTCTTTAATTCTTTCATAGCCGGATGAATTTTTCTTACCTACAAGCCTGTCAAATTCTCCCGGATGGGGAGTAAGGATACATCCTTCATTTAATAACTCAAGCAGCGACTTGTCCTCAGCAATAATGTTGATTGCATCAGCATCCAACACAACTTTTTCAATTCCCGAATCAAGCACTTTTTTAAGCGAGTCTTTTTTCTTATCACTTATTCCGAGTCCCGGTCCGATACCAATCGCTGTCCATGTTTTATCTGATATGGTTTCATCCCAAAATATTTCATCCTTGTATGTTGAAGCCATTGCTTCAGGTACAGAAGTCTGTACAATAGTATAAATATCATCAGGAACTCTTAATGTAAGCAGTCCGATACCTGATCTCATTGCTCCTTTAGCCGCAAGGACAGCAGCTCCTGCCATTCCTTTACTACCGGATATCAACAAACCTCTGCCAAAATCGCCTTTATGTGAAAATTTATTTCTGTTACGTAGAATAGAATTAACAAAACCGGTACTTGTAAGATAAAAGCTGGTTTCACATTTTTCTATGGCTTCAGTATTAAGACCGATTTCAGCTATATCCCATTTCTTAATATATTTCCGGTTTTCTGACATCAGAAATGCAAGTTTTGGAAACTGAAGACCAATAACATAATCAGAAATTACCACAGGTCCGTGGTTTTCAGTGTTGTTTTCTCCAAAAAGACCGGAAGGAATATCTATTGAAACCACTGATATATGCTGATTATTAATCCAATTGACCATTTCTGCATATTCTCCTTCCGGCTGTCGGTTTAATCCGGAGCCGAAAAGACCATCAATGATGACATCAAAAGATTCAGACAGATTTAATTCCTTCACAGATGAAGGATGAATAATGATTGCTCCGGTAGTTTTCTTTAATCTTTCATATTGCAGGACTGCATCTTCAGACAATTCTTTCTGAAAATTACAAAGAAGTGTACAAACTTTATGACCCGAAGTGATAAGCAGTCTTGCGACAGAAAGGGCATCTCCTCCGTTGTTTCCAGGCCCGGCTATTACAAGAATTTTGTCATTTTTTGTAAAAGACAACCTGAGCTTTTTATAGATTGCATCTGCGGCTCTGTCCATCAGCTCACAGGAGGTTATTCCTTCAATCCTGATTGTTTCAGAATCAAGCTGACGTATTTTTTCTGTCAGAAAAATTTTCATTTTCCTTTTTTATGGTTCTAGATATTCCTCTAAAGCTATGACGATTTTTTTACAATCGGGAAATTTATTTTGAATCATCTTATTAAGCATTTGTAAATCAGGATTTGTATTCGTTCTCTGTCCGCAGTCCCACATTTCAGTCAAAGGATTTCTGTCAATAATTTTTGACATCAGATATTTCTTATCAGGGGCTTCTTTTAAAAGAGAATACTGTTCATAAGTTAAATCCAGAAAAGCAACATTGGGATCAATACCTCTGTTATCCAGTAAATAGCCTTTCGAAAGCAGAGTGGGTAAAGCATATTCACCACCATTTTTTAGATCAATGGGTGCAGGGTAGCTTATAATATCATTTTTCTCCTTATTCAGAAGTACTGGTACCAGCTTTGAATAATCCTTTTTGGTCTTATAAATAATTATATGAGGTAAAACTTCAGAAGGAGTAATCTCTGAATTCATTTTTTTACCTGTAATGCTTATCTGCTCAGGCTCAGTTTTAATTGTTGATTTTTCTTTGCATTTACATCCTGCCATCAGGCCTGAAAAAACAAAGATCATCAATATGACGTTTATCTTTCTCATTTTATGAATCTTAAACTATGTGAGTTATTTTCTGTTTTGACTTTTAGTATATAAATGCCCTTTTTGAGATTTCCCGAGTTTATTTTTTCTGAATCCGCAACAGTCATTATTTTTCTGCCGTTTATGTCGAAGACTTCTGCACTCAGTACTTTTTCATCACTCAAAATACTGAAATTATCACCTACCGGATTAGAGCTCAGTTTAATACCCTGAGTTTTCGGATTATCTATACCAACTACTTGCTCTTTTAAAGTTACACTTAATCTGGAATAAGTGTTTGGTGTAAGCTCTTTACGAGTATTTGAAATATTCGTATATACGACGATCTTATAGCTTCCCGGACTCAGATCAAAAGAACCGGTAAGTTTAAATGTCTTTGATTCATTTTTGTCAATATATATGTTTTCAGGACCAATATAACCCAAGGAGGATCCTCCTGATGAACTAAATATAAAAGCAAGTATCTGGTCATCAAAATATCCCCCTGTGTTTGTAACCGGTATATTAAGAGTAAATGGTGTATTTACATAAATTGTACTTCCTCCATTAATGCTTATGCCTCTTGTCAATGCAAGTACCGGATCAACAGGTGTGGCGTAAATAGTGACTTGTTTGACGTTGAATGCGGACTGACTTACCCTTTTATACTTTTCGTCTGAAAAATTGTTTGTGCTGTCAAAAACACAGTAAACATTGTAATTGCCCTGAGTTAATGTAAGATCTCCGATAAGCTGGATAGATTTGGTTTCACCACTGCCTATCAAAACCAAAGACTTACCAAGATATTGTGTAATGGACGTATTCATTGTGGAAACAAGATACATATTAACATAAGAATAAAACTCTGCACCATTGTTTTTGATTGAGATATTAAAACGCCCGGCTTTATTCTGATAAACCTTACCTTCAGTTGATATTTCAGCAGTCAATACCAGATCAGGAGTAGTTGCAGGCTTGGTTATCGTGGCAGTTTTTCCGGAAACCGTAAGGTTCAGGTAGTTGTTTAATGACGGACTTGAATACATTTTTTTGTATTCATTAGAATTACCAGCCTTGAAATACAGACAAATCTGATAATTGCCATCAGCAGTGCCATTCAGAGATAGATTTTCAAAATCGAATGAAGTATATCCATGGTATGTCTCAAGTTTGTTCAATGTATAACCATCAATAACCTTATAAAACTCATCATTTTTAAATAATGCTATTCCAACATTTCCGGAGAATGTGTTAATCCCGAAATTTCCAAAGCCGGCACTTAATGTAAAAGTTGTTGAGGTAATGTCGCTTATTGTAGCTTTATTGCTGCTTAAACCACTCGAATATAAACACATCAGATACTCATTTTTGGTTACACCGTCATCTTTCTGGATGCCGGTAACAATATGCTGACTTTTAGAGTACCCTCCCGGTGAAGAACCTATACCTGAATATTCAGGATCCAGTATACTTAATGCAAAGTATCCGTTACCATTACCACTCCAGCCCCAGTTAAAATGAAAAAGACCACTTGCATCATAACCGTCACAAACAAATGCATGCCCGGCTTCGTCTGAGCTTCCGCCATATAAAACAGGTCTTCCGGCATTTAATTCAGTGATAATTTTTTCAGACCAGGTGGCATTATTAAAAAATTCTCTTAAATAAAACTGAATATCAGGGTCATATTTAAAATATTCAGAGAATGCTTTGGCTGCATCATCAAGCCCTGCTGCACTACCTGTAGTTTTATATTTCATTTCAACAGCTACCCCGCAATGATATGATAATAAAGCAGCAGCAGTATCTTGTGAAGGTGTAGTTGTTTGTTTGTATGAATTGAGCATATTATCCCAATCGTAAGTGGTTTCACCGAAGTTTACAGTAAGTTTTTTTATGGTGGTGTCCGGGTCATAAGCATAAGTTTTTGATCCCACACCTTTATCCGGCCATCTGTAAAATTTCATTATCTGAGCCATGGCTGTTGCAACACAACCAACTACCACGCGCTTTTTGTCTTTTACACTATACGGGCACAGGATATTATAAGGCGAACCCTGATCCCAGCTGATATTTCCAAGTAACGGATTAACGACAGCATTTGCAGACCTTAAACCGGCATCAGAATAAGCAATCTTTTCTTTTTCAGATTCAGAAAGTGAAAACAAATATTGCATTTGTCTGCTATAACCTGAAAGCCAGTATTTCATATTTTCAGGAATGTTGTCTTTATCAAAAGAACCATTATCCGCATAGGCAATTACTTTTTTAGCTGTATCATCCCCGGAGATTATTATGAAACCCTGTTTGTCTCCAATATTATAGACAAAATAATTAAACAGGGTTGATTGTGAGTCTTTCACTTCAGAAGTATCTGCCATTACAAGATTGTATTCTGTAGTACTTCTTAGCATATTGCCTGATATGCTTTTATGAAATGTTCTTGCACTCTCCAGTGCTCCGTTTTGATTAACAGGTTTTGCGGTTACGTATATAGAAATTGATAAAAAAAGAATCAATAATAAAAATCCGGACTTTTTATTCATAAGTAAAATTGTTGAAGAAAAAATTAAAATGGTATACCAACGCAGTATACAATACAAATCTATAAATAAAAAACATAGTTGAAGAATCGTTTTTGTTTTTTTTGTACTTTCGCAGATTAATAATGAAGGTATTAAATAAAGTGATAGTCTGTTTAGCGTTATCTTAATCAGAGCTGTACATTTTAGTGTAAAGAATAAATATAACGTATGAAAACGGTAAGGGTCAAAGACAGGGATTTCAGTCTTCTTTTGTCAGAGGAAACTATAAGCAATGCTGTAAAGGATACTGCTGCAAAAATTAATAAGGACCTCGATGGTAAAAGGCCCCTTTTTCTTGCTGTACTTAATGGTTCTTTTATGTTTGCCTCCGATTTGATGAAAGAAATATCAATCGATTGTGAGATAAGTTTTATTAAACTAGCTTCATATCAGGGTATGGAGAGCGGAGGTAAAGTAAGGGAAGTATTCGGGCTAAACGAAAATATTGCCGGAAGGCACATCTTGATAGTTGAAGACATTGTTGATTCCGGCAGAACTATGCGGCAGTTGATGGATTCCCTTTTAACAAGGAATCCGGCTGATATAAAAATAGCAACTTTTCTTGATAAACCTGATGCCAGGGTTTGTGATATAACTCCCGATTATGTAGCCATCGAAATTCCTAACGATTTTGTGGTTGGTTACGGGTTGGATTATGATGGATACGGAAGAAATCTAAGTGAAGTTTACACCCTAATAAAATAGTTATTCAATGATTTGTAATGTTGTGATTTTTGGAGCTCCAGGCTCCGGAAAAGGGACACAAAGTGCGTTTATAGCAAAAAAATATGGTCTCAGACATCTTTCAACCGGTGATTTGCTAAGGGCTGAAGTTGAAAGCGGAAGTGAAATTGGTAAGAAAATTGAATCATTCATCAGTCAGGGGAACCTTGTTCCTGATGAGCTTATGATTGATATGTTGGCTGATGTTCTTGATAAAGATGTTAAAAAGACCGGCTTTATTTTTGATGGCTTCCCCAGAACTACTGATCAGGCGATTGCTCTTAAATCCATGCTAAATGACAGAAATATGAAGATATCTGTTGTAATTGATTTGGCTGTGGAAGAAGAAGAACTAATCAAGAGATTATTATACAGAGGGCAGACTTCCGGTCGTACAGATGATAATTATGAAACCATCCAGCACAGGATTCAGGTTTATAATTCAAAAACAGCCCCTGTTAAGAACTTCTACAAAAATGAAGGGATTCAGGACGAGATTGATGGTACCGGAGAAATGGAAATGATATTCGAAAGGATTTGTAAATCCATAGATTCACATCAATAATATAATTACTTTTTTTGTTTTTTTACTCTAATAATAAAATACATGGCTGAAAGCAACTTCGTTGATTATGTAAAGATTTTTTGCCGTTCAGGCAACGGGGGTAGAGGATCTACGCATTATCACCGTGAAAAATATATTGCCAAAGGCGGACCTGACGGGGGAAACGGCGGAAGAGGAGGCCATGTAATTTTGAGAGCTAAATCAAATTACTGGACTCTTATCCATTTAAGATATGCAAGACATGTTTTTGCAGAACATGGAGTAAGCGGAAGCGGATGTTGCAGTACCGGTAAAGACGGTGAAGATATTTATATCGATGTTCCGGTCGGGACTGTCGCTTATGATGCTGATAACGGAGAGTTTCTTTGTGATGTAAATGAAGATGGCCAGGAAGTTATTTTGCTGAAGGGTGGACGTGGAGGTCTTGGCAACTGGAACTTCCGTACTGCAACAAATCAGACTCCCAGGTTTTCACAACCCGGCGAACCTCTTGAAGAGAGAAATGTTGTTCTTGAATTAAAACTTCTTGCTGATGTGGGGCTGGTTGGATTTCCGAATGCAGGTAAATCAACTTTACTTTCTGTCTTATCAGCTGCTAAACCTAAGATAGCCGATTATCCATTTACCACTCTTGAACCGCATTTAGGTATTGTTTCATACAGAGACAGTCAGTCATTTGTAATGGCAGACATTCCGGGTATTATTGAAGGTGCATCTGAAGGTAAAGGTATTGGTCTCAGATTTTTAAGACACATAGAACGAAACGCTGTTTTGCTGTTTATGATTCCTGCTGACAGTAATGACATTGGTAAGGAATATGAAATATTACTTAATGAGTTGGGTAAATTCAATCCTGAATTGCTGGATAAACAAAAAATTGTAGCTGTCAGCAAATCTGATATGCTTGATGAAGAGTTAATGGAAGAAATAAAAGCTTCATTACCGGGATTATCCGTAATCTTTATTTCTTCAATAACCGGTCAGGGCTTATCCATACTTAAAGATAAACTTTGGATAGAGCTCAATGATGAGAAGAACAGGGTAACCACATTGACTCACAGGTCTTTGGTCGTAAATGAGGTTTCTGATTCTGAAATTGATGATTCAGAAATTGATGACACAGATTCAGATGATTTTGTAGATGAAGACGGATTTAAATTTTCCTGATAGTACTTCAGAACTAAAAGCTTTTCTGGAAGAATGGACCGGGAAGATTAATACTCCCGGTTTCATCGAAACCGATCCTGTACAATTTCCCCGGAAATATAAAATACTCAGCGATATTGAGATTGTTACATTTCTGGTTTCAACTATAACATGGGGAAACCGGAAGATGATATTGAAATCAGCATCCAAAATGTTGGATATAATGGGAGTCAGTCCAACTGATTATATAATGTCTGAAGGGTGTCTCAGTCTTGGTACAAAGAATATTCACAGGACTTTTTTTGAACCCGATATGGCTTATCTATGCCGGGGTTTGAATCATCTGTTTAAGCAATACAATAGTATTCAGGATGTTTTTATCGGAGAAACCGATGTCTGGGAAGGGATTATTAAGTTCAGGCAATTAATTGCTGCAGGTAATAATGGTCTGAGCTCAAGGCATATTTCAAATCCTGAATCAGGATCTGCAAGTAAAAGACTTCATCTTGCTTTACGCTGGTTGGTCAGGAATGACGGGATAGTGGATCTTGGCGTCTGGAATAAATTATCTCCTTGTGATTTATTTATACCACTTGATGTCCATGTAGGCAGGGTTTCACGCGAATTGAATTTGTTGGAACGTAAGCAAAATGACAGAAAATCCGTGGAGCAACTTACCTCGATATTAAAAGACATTTGCCCTGAAGATCCCGTTAAATATGATTTTGCTCTGTTTGGTATTGGCGAACAAAGGAGCCATCAATTTTAAAATTTAAAGCCTTTCGTAAAGCCTTTTTGTTTTATACCTTTGGACTAATCAATATTAAAGTTCATGGCAAAAGCTAAAAGTCTTTATGTATGTAATAATTGTGGAGCCGATTCTCCAAAATGGATTGGAAAATGTCCGGCATGTGGTGAATGGAATACTTACCATGAAGAAATTATAAGGGTAGATTCAGGTAGTAAGAGGCCTACAGTATCCGGATTTCATGCCCCCAAATCGAAACCTGTACTTTTGTCAGAAGTTGAACTTGCATCACAGCCAAGGATTGATACCGGGTGTATGGAGTTAAACAGAGTGCTGGGAGGAGGTATTGTCCCCGGTTCTTTAATATTGATAGGAGGTGAGCCCGGTATTGGCAAATCAACACTTGTTTTGCAGACAGTTCTTAAAATGGACAAAAATAAAGTTCTTTACGTCTCCGGAGAAGAGAGCGTACAGCAACTTAAATTAAGGGCAGAACGTATCAAGGGTGATAATCAAAATGCCTGGTTTGTCAGTGAAACCTCTCTTGAAGAAATATTTGTCCATACCTCAAATATCAAACCTGACCTGTTAGTTATAGATTCTATCCAAACAGTGTCTACTGAACTTGCTGAATCATCTCCCGGTAGTGTAACGCAAGTCAGGGAATCTGCTGCTTCTTTACTCAGATTTGCTAAAGAAAGCGGTACCCCTGTAATTTTAATCGGACATATTAACAAAGAAGGCAGTATTGCCGGACCTAAAGTCCTGGAACATATTGTTGACACGGTTTTACTTTTTGAAGGAGATCAGCAATATATGTACAGAATCCTGAGATCTATTAAAAACCGTTTTGGAAGCACGTCTGAAATAGGGATTTATGAAATGTTGCAGGATGGTTTGAGGGAAGTTGTTAATCCTTCTGAGCTTTTATTATCGCAAAACCATACAGGATTAAGCGGAGTGTCTATTGCGGCTGCCATAGAAGGTATCAGACCTTTTCTTATTGAAGTTCAAGGCCTTGTGAGTACTGCAGCTTACGGAACACCTCAAAGAGCCTCTACAGGCTTTGATTCCAGGCGACTTAACATGTTACTTGCCGTTCTTGAAAAAAGAGCCGGTTTCAAACTGGCTCAAAAAGATGTTTTCCTGAATATTGCCGGTGGTATTAAAGTTGATGATACAGCCATAGATCTGGCTGTAATTTGCTCGATATTATCTTCAAGTCTGGATATAGTTATTGATAAAAATATATGTGTAGCCGGTGAAGTTGGGTTGTCGGGCGAAATCAGGCCGGTCAACCGCATTGAACAGAGACTTCTTGAAGCGCAGAAATTAGGTTTCAACAAGATTATTATTCCAAAATTTGCATCATCATCCATTAACCTGAAAAGATTTGATATTGAGATACATCAGGTTACAAAAGTTGAGGACGCTTTCAGACTGTTATTCGCATGATACAGGAGTTTGACATAAGAGTGGCTCCTTATATTGCTGCTAATGAGCAGGGTATAGAGACTTATATTGTAAAGGAAAAGTCTTTGAATCCGGATGAAATCAAAGGTCTCCAGGTTATAAAGCGGTCAATTGATGCCCGTCAACGAAATATAATTATCAATCTCAGAATCAGGGTTTTCTTAAATGAGGAGCCTGAAACAGAACTTTTTGAACCTGTATTTTATCCTGATGTATCGGGTGCTCCTCAGGCAATTGTAGTAGGAGCCGGGCCCGGAGGACTTTTTGCTGCTTTAAGACTCATTGAGCTTGGTGTGAAACCAATAATAATTGAAAGGGGTAAATCAGTCAGAGAAAGAAAGTCCGACATCGCATTGATTTCACGTGAGCATCAGGTCAATCCTGAGTCTAATTATTGTTTTGGTGAAGGTGGAGCCGGTGCATTTTCAGACGGCAAACTATATACCAGAAGTAAAAAACGTGGAAACGTAGATAAGATACTTAAAGTATTTTGCCAGTTTGGAGCCAGTACATCAATCCTGGTTGATGCCCATCCGCATATTGGTACAGATAAACTTCCCGCTGTAATCGAAAATATGAGAAACCAGATTATAAAATGCGGAGGTTATGTCCATTTTAATACCAGAATGGATGATGTCATAATTAAAAACGGCAAAGTCGCCGGTGTAAAAACATCCACAGGAAAAGAATTTTTAGGCCCTGTTATACTTGCAACAGGACATTCGGCCCGCGATGTTTACAGGTTGCTTAGGAAAAAATCAATCAGACTTGAGTCAAAAGGCTTTGCAGTGGGTGTCAGGCTTGAGCATCCCCAGACTCTTATTGATCAAATTATGTACCATTCTGAAAAGGGTAGAGGAGATTATCTTCCTGCCGCAGAATACAGTCTCGTTACACAAGTCGAAGGCAGAGGGGTTTACTCATTTTGCATGTGCCCGGGAGGTTTTGTTGTTCCGTCCGCCAGTGGTCCTGATCAGGTGGTTGTTAACGGAATGTCTCCATCAAACAGAGGCTCCAAATGGGCTAATTCAGGATTGGTTGTCGAGATTCATCCCGAAGATATCGATGATAAATTCAACAAGGAGCTTTCTCAAAAGTTGAAAGTTGCTGGTATTGATTTTGAAGAGACAAAAGATGACGTACTTGGCATTTTGCAGTTTCAGGAGCAACTTGAAGCACTTTGCTACAGGCATGGAGGTTGTAAACAGACAGCTCCTGTCCAAAGAATGTCTGACTTTGTAAATAAAAAGTCTTCCGGTCAGCTTCCGGTTTCATCATATACCCCGGGAATAGTAAGCTCTCCTTTGCATGAATGGCTTCCGGGATTTATATCCAACAGACTTCAGAACGGTTTCACCATTTTTGATAAAAGCAATCGTGGTTTTTTGACTAAAGAAGCCTTGCTTCTTGGTGTTGAAACCAGGACTTCATCACCGGTCAGAATAGTTAGAGATCCTCAGACACTATCTCATATTGAAATTGAAGGTTTATACCCGTGTGGAGAAGGGGCAGGTTATGCCGGAGGAATAGTAAGCGCCGCTATAGACGGCGAAAGATGTGCAGAAAGTCTTGTATTACAATTTAAATAACTTAAATTTCAGAGTATGAAACGCAGTAGATTTATTTTGTTGGCATTTATTGCATTTCTTTTGTTTACCGGTTGTAATTCAACCAGAAGCCTGGCAGATAAAGCTGAGGCTGCCCGGTTGATACAACAGAAAATTGAGTCGGGAGATTTTACATTCGTTGCAAACTATGCATCTTCACTGGAGTTTAAGAGCGTAAATCTTACTTCTTATTATGATTTTAAAGTCCATAATGATACAATTAAAGCTAATCTGCCATATTTTGGGCGGGCATACATTGCATCATATAACTCTAACGAAGGTGGCATCAATTTCACAAGTACCAAATTTGATTACTCTGTTAAGAGTGGAAAGCGTAATGGTAATTGCTTAATCAAAATCAAAACTCTGGACACAGAGAGAACTTTTGATATTTTTATTGATTGCCGGGAAACCGGAAATGCCACAATTACTGTTAATGATCCTAACAGACAAAGTATCAATTTCAACGGAGAGATTTTGACGGAATAACCTAACTGATGTTTCAAAATAAAGTGAACCCTAAAAGCTAGTCAGGAGCTTTTAGGGTTACTCTATAAAAGTAATATTCAATTATTCTCTTACAGCAAAGGCTTGTGACTGTAAATCAGCCTTTCTTGCAGCACTTTTCAAGCTTTGATGATATCAGACTATCTAAACCAAATTTTCCGGCACCACCTATTATTAAAGCGACAGCAAGACCTATTATTAAAATGAAATATTCCATTCCTTCACCGGACTGGTTTCCAAACCAGTTCATGAAAAATCCGTTTTGAACATGACCGCCAAGTACCATTGCTCCTGTCATTGTCATAAGTATTGACAGAGACATGAACCTTGTACCTAAACCGAGTATTACTCCAATACTTCCTGCGAATTCAGCAAGTATAACAAGCACAGCAATAAGAGCAGGCATTCCCATTGATACAAATCCTCCGACAGTACCTTCAAAACCATACCCACCAAACAAACCTAATGCCTTTTGCATTCCATGAGGCAATAATACTGCACCAAGCACAAGTCTGGATACCATTAATGACCATGAACTTTTATCTGTACTAAAAAATGCTTTTATTGTTTTCATACGTTATTTTTTTATTTATTTATTTCCCGGATTAAACCGGCACTTCCATTAATAAGAAATAAGATTTTTCAATTGACTCAATTTCGAGTTTTTCAACTTCATAAAATCCAATCCCATCTCTTTTGTTCATTTCAATACCTTCAACTTTGATTTTACCTTCAATTACAAATACATAGACACCTGACTTTTTGCCTTTAAGATTATAAGTCTCATTAACTCCTCCGTTAAAATCACCCAGGTGAAACCAGGCATCCTGATTTATCCAGGCTCCGTCGTCATTCTTATCAGGTGACACTATCTGAAATAAACTGTTTTTTTTACTTATATCAGAGATCTTAACCTGGTTGTACCTTGGATTTAGATTTTTTTCTCTTGGGAAAACCCATATTTGAAGCAATGTAGCGTCAATATTCTTGTTTTTGTTGTATTCGCTGTGGAATATCCCTGTACCTGCACTCATCACCTGTATTTCACCTTCGGAAATGACAGCCACATTACCCATATTGTCCCTGTGCTCAAGATCACCTGAAAGTGGTATAGTAATGATTTCCATATTATCGTGAGGATGCATTCCAAAACCTCCGCCTCCAGCGATGGAATCATCATTTAAAACCCTCAAAGATCCAAAATGTATCCTGTCAGGATTATAATAATTGGCGAAGCTGAATGTATGATATGAATCAAGCCAGCCATGATTGGCGTGACCTCTTGATTTTGCTTCATGTATAACAGTTCTCATATATTAATGTATTTTGTTTCTGTTTTATTTATGAAACAAAAATACAAGCACTTAAACAGTCCTGAAGTAAATAAAACAAGACAAAAGTTGCAAAAATCAGGACTTTGATGAACTTCTGAATGCAGTAGGAGTAAGTCCTGTCATTTTTTTGAAGAAGTTGTTGAAATGCGCGGCTTCGTCGAAACCAAGTTGATAAGATAGTTCTTTGTTACTTATGTTGCTGAAAATAAGTAACCTTTTAGCCTCCGTAATAAGTTTGTTCTGGATATGCTCTTTAGCAGAGATTCCGGTAATATTCTTTAATACTTTATTGAGATAATCAGCAGTTACAGCAAGTTCGTATGCATATTCAGAAACCATATGCTTAGTCTGATAATGTTTTTCCAGTAGTTCCCTGAACGGCCTTAACAAATGTTTTCCTCCTTCAAGAAGTTCAGAACTCTCATCATCAGTCAAAGTACAATTATTGTTGCTCTGAATCATGAAAAGCTTTACCAGTGAACCGATTGCTTCAGATTTATATATGGTTTGCATTTCAGAAAACATATCCATTTGCCTGATTAAATCTTTAAATATAATCATTCCGGCTTCATCAGGAGTTAAAGGCGGGGTTTCTCCGGTTTTGTTGAAAAGGTAAATATCATTGATGAGCTTATCAGAAATAGCATTTTTAATCATGAACTCATCATTAAACACAATTGCTCTTCCTTTTGGGGGTCTGAAAAAAATCAACTGGTGCATTTGCCCCGGAGTTACGAAGAAAATCATGTTGTCTTTGACTTCATACTCCTTAAAATCAATATAATGTATGCCGATGCCTTCTTCAATAAACAAAATGGAGTAAAAATCATGCCTGTGAGGCCTTTCTGACTCAATATATGGCTCAGAATAAATATTTTCAAGATCTTTCAACGCAAAGTCCACACCGGTTCCTGCGCTTTCAGCAAAAGTATATGTCCTTATTTCAGTATGTCTTACCATCATATTTATTACTGTATCGCAAGTTAAAAAAAAACGGCGAATTGGAAAAATGACTATTTTTACATTATATAGTTAATTAGTTCTTTACTTTGTAATTCGGATCCTATAATTGGCTCAAAAGTTGATTCTACATCTACTCTAACCATATGGATTGAAGGCGCTACGGCTTTTAGTTTTATACCATAACGAGAACCTTGTTTAATTATTTCAGGGGTTTCTAGTTTCATATCTTGAAGAGTTGGTGAAGCTATTCCATAACCTGTTTGTTTTACTTGTTTTAAAGCAACTTTTACTTGTTCATATTCATATTTTGACTCACTATAATCTTGGAACATTCTTAATAAATCAACTTTGTTTCTAATATCGATATCCATAATTTCTTTTAAAACTTTATCATACAATTCTTCTTTTGAGTCTAGAGTAATAGTTACTACTCCTGTATCAGTATCAACATTTG
>CAZCWK010000052.1:0-16678 GCA_964502355.1 uncultured Bacteroidales bacterium | reverse complement strand
GCGCGCTACGTTCGGGACGTAGAGGTCGGAAGTTCGAGTCTTCTCATCCCGACAAAATGTTAAAAACATATTTAAGCTTCTGGTTTTCAATCAGGAGCTTTTATTTTTCATTCATGTCTGATTATTTTGAAGATCTTACTTATTTTTGCAATAATCATACATTTACACTGATTAGTGTTGAGGTTTTCAAATACACACACGATTTAGCACATTTTGACCTTAATTAAAATAATAAACACATGCAAAGAAGTTTAAACAAAGCTATACTTGTAATAGCGACTTTATTATTCCAGTTTTCTTTAATAGCTCAGGAGAGTTATCAGGTACCTGTAAGAGCTGAAGGAAATGAGCCAATGGCAAGTGGTAAATTTGAGCCCACATGGCAGTCGCTCAGTCAATATGAAGCACCAGAATGGTTTCGCAATGCAAAGTTTGGCATTTGGGCTCATTGGGGTCCGCAATGTCAGCCCGGCCAGGGAGATTGGTTTGCCCGCTCCATGTACGATGAAGGAAGCTGGCAATATAAATGGTTTTTAAAGAATTACGGACATCCGTCTAAATTCGGGTTTAAGGATGTCATAAATGACTGGAAAGCTGAAAAGTGGGATCCGGAGAAACTTGTTGCTCTATATAAACGTGCAGGAGCTAAATACTTTTTTGCCATGGCCAACCATCATGATAATCTTGATATGTGGAACAGCAAGTATCAGCCTTGGAATACAGTAAATGCAGGCCCAAAAAAGGATATCCTGGCAGGATGGGCTGCTGCTGCGAAAAAGAATAATTTACCATTGGGGCTAAGTGTACATGCAGCGCATGCATGGTCATGGATGGAAGTTTCTCAAAGGTCAGACAAATCAGGTGATATGGAAGGTATCCCTTATGATGGTAAACTCACAAAAGAAGATGGTAAAGGTAAGTGGTGGGAAGGTATGGATCCTCAGGATTTATACGCACAAAACCATCCACTTAGTGAGGGAAGCGAAAATACGGGCAGGATCCACAGTCAATGGGGCTGGGGTAACGGAGTAGCATTACCATCTCAGGCTTATTGTGAGAAATTCTATAACCGTACTATAGACATGATAAACCAGTTCAAACCTGAGCTTATTTATTTTGATGACACTGCTCTTCCATTATATCCTGTAAGTGATGCCGGCTTAAAAATTGCTGCTCATTTTTATAATTCTAACATGAATAATAATAAAGGCAAACTGAATGCTGTGCTTTTTGGAAAGGTATTAAACAAAGAACAAAAAGAATGCATGGTATGGGATGTCGAAAGAGGAGCGCCTGATCAGATACAGGAAAAACCATGGCAGACATGTACATGCATTGGTGATTGGCATTACAATGAAGGAGTTTTTAATGGCAATCGTTATAAATCAGCAAAGAATGTTATCCATATGCTTGTAGACGTAGTAAGCAAAAACGGAAATTTACTTCTGAACATACCTGTTCGTGGAGATGGCAGCATAGATGAAAAGGAAATTGCGGTTGTAGAAGGTATTACAAAATGGATGGACATTAACAAGGAAAGTATTTATGGCACTCGTCCATGGGCTAAGTTTGGGGAAGGCCCTTCAGCTGAAGCCTCAAATCCTATTAACGCTCAGGGTTTCAACGAAAACAGGATCAAATATTCCGGACGTGATATCCGCTTTAATACTAAAGGAAAAACTCTTTATGCTACTCTGATGGGTGTTCCTGATGAAGATATTTTAATCAAAAGCCTTGCAACCGACAAAATTTCCAACAAGGTTAAAAGTGTAAAACTGCTTGGAAGTAAAGAAAAAGTCAACTGGTTACAAAATGAAACCGGTTTAAAAATCAATAAACCTTCATTTATACCAAGCGAAATTGCTTTGGTCTACAAAATCAGCCTGAAAAAGAGTTGAATTCCAGTGGGAGAATCCCCCACAGCTGATCTGTGGGAAATTTGCAAAATGATTTAATTCTATACAGAATAAAAGATTCCGGTACATCTAAAAAATAATTTAAAACCGGGCGAAGACGCTTAATGGAAGTCTGAGCCCGGTTTTGTCTGAAACCATAAGCTCTCCATATTCAATCTTTTCTTTATAATCCGGGAAATACATGCTAAGAAGATTAGCAGCAATCACAGGAGAAAAGCCCATAGAGTAAAGATTAAGTATAATGAAACCACCCTCTTCAAGTAGCAGGCTGCAAGACTCAAGCATACCGGAAATCTGACTTGGAAGAGTCCACTTCTCTCCATCAGGCCCACGCCCATACGCAGGAGGATCAAGGATAATACCGTGATACTTTTTACCCCTCTTTACTTCCCTGGTTACGTATTTCATCGCATCTTCTACGATCCATCTCGCATTTTGCAGTCCTGAAGCTTCAAAGTTTTCTTTTGCCCATGTTACTACAGGTTTCACCGAGTCAACATGTGTTACCATTGCTCCGGCTGAAGCTGCAGCAAGGGTAGCTCCTCCTGTGTATGCAAAAAGATTCAAAACATTTGGCACAACAGAATCACTTTTAATACGGCTAACCTTATCATAAATAAAGTCCCAGTTTGAAGCTTGTTCGGGGAAAATGCCAACATGTTTGAATGATGTCATTCCCAGGCGGAATTTTATATTCGTCCCATTTAAGAGATATTCCATAGACCACTGGTCAGGCATACCCTTTTTACAAATCCACTCTCCTCTTTCGCCTGAATCAAATGAATTGTCATTTTTGCTTTTTCTGAACCATGCATGAGGATTGCTTTCCCAATCAACATCTGAAAGACGTTTGGGCCATACAGCCTGGGGCTCGGGCCTTCTTAAAATATATTTGCCATAGCGTTCAAGTTTTTCAAAATCACCTGAATCAATTAGTTCGTAATCTTTCCAACCTTTTACATTAAGCTCAAGCATAAATAATACATTTTAAACAGATAACCTTACAGATAAATTGAGTCCCCACGTAGCATAGCAGCGGGGAATGCGTGCACCTGAATTTAAAAAACGGGCTGTAAACGTACAGATTTTTTTGGGGACATCAAAATCTTTTCGCAATTTTGGGATTTCAATCTGATATATGGAAAAAATAACCAGCATACACAATCCACGGATAAAACAAATTCTACAACTATCTAAAAACAAAGATAGACGTGAAGCAGGTCTTGTTGCAATGGAAGGAGCAAGAGAGCTGTTTCTTGCTATGGAAGCTGGATATACACCCATAAATGTGTTTTATTGTCCTGAAGTATATTCCAAAAGCGAATATCCTGATTTGCTTAGAAGAGTTAATCCTGAAAGCCTTATTGAAATATCTTTGCCGGTTTTTGAAAAACTAGCTTACAGGGAAAATTCAGATGGTTTGATTTCGATCATTAAGCCCAAAAAACATGATCTTGAATCGCTGAGATTATCAGACAATCCTTTCATTATTATTCTTGAATCAGTTGAGAAACCCGGCAATCTTGGTGCAATATTACGCACCGCTGATGCTGCCAAAGCTGATGCTGTTATAATTTGCGATTCAACAACCGACATCTATAACCCTAATGCAATAAGATCAGGTATAGGTTGTATTTTTACTGTTCAGATTGGAGTTGCTAGTTCTGAAGAAACCCGTGATTGGTTAAAGAAGAATAAGATTAGAAGTTATGCGGCAGAGCTCGAAGCTTCTGAATGGTACCATGAAAAAGATTTCAAAAAACCTTCCGCAATAATAATGGGAACAGAAGCTGATGGACTCACTGAATTCTGGCTGAAGAATGCGGATGAAAGAATTAAAATCCCGATGAGAGGAAAAATAGATTCGCTTAATGTATCGGTTTCAACAGCGATAATCACCTTTGAGGCTATGAGACAAAGGGGGTTCTAACCAAGCCTGACGTGAGAAGCATTGACCTTGCCTTTTATAAAGATTGAAGCATTTTCCTCAAACTTTTGTACAGATTCCGTGGTGAGATAAGTGACTTTACCACCCTTGTCACATTTATCTTCTATATCATGATGTCTTTCAAAATAAGATTTAAGGCTTTCTGCGACAAACTCACCCTGAGAGACTACTCTTACACCTTGAGGAACATATTTCTCAATCAGGGGGAGTAATAACGGGTAATGCGTACACCCCAAAACAAGAGTATCAATATTCTGATCTTTTTTGAAGAGATTATCAAGATTTTTCTTCACAAAATATTCAGCACCTTCCGATTCATGTTCTCCGTTTTCAACAAGCGGAACCCACATCGGACAGGCTTCAGAAGTAATTACAATATCAGGAAACAGCTTGTTTGTTTCAATTGGATAGGAATTTGATATAACAGTACCCGGTGTACCGACCAATCCGACATGTCTTGTTTTAGTAAATGAACCCAATATTTCAACTGTTGGCCTTAAAACACCAAGGACCCTGAGACTGCTGTCCATCCTTGGTAAATCAACTTGTTGAATTGTACGGAGAGCCTTTGCTGAAGCCGTATTACATGCAAGGATTACCAACGGACATCCCTGATCAAACAAATACATTACAGCTTGTCTCGTAAATTCATACACCATATCAAATGAGCGGTTTCCATAAGGTGTTCTGGCATTGTCACCCAAATATAAATAATCAAATTGAGGTAACTCTGCTCTGATTTTTTCAAGTATTGTCAATCCGCCGTAACCTGAGTCAAAGACTCCAATAGGACCTGCCTTCATATTCATTTGAGATTTTGAGATATAAACACCCCTAAAGCAAAAAAGGATGACATAGAATCATCCTTTTTTGATATCTGTAAAATTAAATTATTTTAAATTCAATTTTGCTCTTACCATAGTTGTCACATCAACACACTTAGATGGAGACCAATACATAAGACCGGCATTCGCTGAAGTGTCAAAGATGTAAACATAACCGTTTTCATCACCAACTGCTTTTACAGCCTTTGTCAGCTTTTCATTGATAGGCACGATCAATTCCTGTTGTTGTTTCTGAATATCTTTTTGTGAATCAGAATAGAATGTCTGCAGCCTTTGTTCAAGATCCTGAATTTCCGTCATTCTGCGAACTTTAATTGATTCAGGTAATGTGTCGCGTGCACCTACAAAATCAGAACCTTTTTTCTGATACTCTTCCTGCATCTTCAGCAATTCAGATTCATAGTTTTTTGCCAATGCATCCAGTTTTTTTGTAGCTTCTGTGGTTTCAGGCATACTCTGGAAAATTTCTGCACGGTTAAAGAAACCAAACTTCAGATCCTGAGCAAACAGCATCATTGGAAGCAGGCATGCGATAGAGAATAAAATTTTCTTAGTCATAATATTTTGTAATTATCATATTTATTTGAGCCGCAAATGTAATAAAAAAATTAATACCCAAGCTTACGTAACACATTGTCACTTATATCTATTTTGGGCGAAGCAAAAAGGATTTTGTTTTCAGATGAACGGTCAAGGATTAACATATACCCTTCTTCTTCAGAAATTACTTTTATTGCATTATAAATTTCATCCTGAATAGGATTAAGCAGGCTTTCTCTTTTTTTGTATAAATCACCTTCTGATCCGAAATATTTTTTCTTCAGGTCAGCAGCTTCCTTTTCTTTGGCAAGAATATCAGCTTCTCTTTTTTGTTTAAGTTCATCCGAAAGATAAACCATCTCAGACTGATATTTTGTATAAAGATCTTTAGCCTGTTTGTTTACAACTTCTACTTCAGACTGCCATTTCTTTGAAACCTGGTTCAACTGATCATTTGCCATTTCGTAAGCAGGAATCTTCGTAAGAATATATTCCATATCAACCAGGGCAAACTTCTGTGCGAATGAGCCCATCACTCCGAAAAATACAGAAAATGCGACCAATAATATTGTACGTTTCATACCTCTGATTTTTTATTCAACATTAAAAATGAAATACCTTTTAAGTAAGAGAAAATCAAAATTAACAAATAAAACAATACAAAGGACAGGCGTTAACAAATTTTGTAATAGCGCTTAACATATGTTTAGAATTCCTGCCCGATTACGAAGTGGAACTGGCTTCCGCTTATACCTGTAGAAGTTTTATTTGCCTTATCAAAACCATAAGCCCAGTCAATACCCATCAGACCAACCATGGGTAATAATATTCTGACGCCAACACCTGCTGAACGTTTCAATCTGAAAGGCTCCCAGTTTTTAGCATTATCCCACAGGTTACCTGCTTCAACAAATGCAAGTGCATAAATAGTAGTAGAAGTTTCCATCATAAGAGGATAGCGAAGTTCCATGGCAACTCTTTCATAAATATTAGAAGCACCAAGCTCACCATTTTCATAACCCCTTAATGCTATTGTTTCATATGTATAAGCACTACTGTAACCTGTTGTACCATCACCTCCCATATAGAATGAACCAAAAGGCGATATCTTATACTTATTATAATATCCAAGGTAACCAAGGTCAAATCTTGTCATAAGTATAAGCTTTCTGTTACTTGAAAGCGGAGTAAATGTTTTGCTCTTGAATTTTATCTTGTAATACTCAATCCACTTGTATAATTCATTAGTATTACCGGTTTTAATTAAACCCTCATAATAATCATCACTCTTTTTATCAAATGAAGAATAAGGCAATGTAGCCTGAACTGATAAAGAAAAATCAGAACCTGAACGAGTAAATATAGGATTATCAGTAGAATTTCTTGCAAGATTTACAGAAAGACTGAAATCATTACTTTTCCCATTGTGTATAACAAAATATGTCCAGTCTTTTAAACTGTAATGTTGGAAAGAAAGCTCACTGTAGGCCTGGAAGAAGTCATCAGGCCATGTTAGTCTTGCTCCAAGTCCTAACGAAAGTCCCCACATCTTCAAATACTTGTCAGGATCCAGCTCATACATATAAGAGCTTTGATAATCATTATAGCCATTACCATAACCACCATAGCTGCCATAACCGCCATAACTACCGTAGCCGCCATAGCCACCGTAACCACCATAATTATAAGCATTATTGTACATATTATCATAGAACCTTGAGCTTACATCACTCTGATGAGAATAGAATCCTGAAAATGATAGCGAGTTTGGTCTCTTGCCTCCAAGCCATGGCTCAGTAAACTGAAAGCTTCCTGAACTGTAATAGTTACCGTTTGAACGACCGGTAATCGAAAATGTCTGCCCTTCACCCTGAGGTAATATACGGTATGTCCCAAGATTCAGAAGGTTTCGCAGTGAGAAGTTGGTAAACTTAAGGCTTATAGAGCCCACAATACCTGTTGAACCCCAACCTGCAGAAAACTCAATCTGATCGTTTGATTTTGGAGTAAGTCCCATCTCAATATCAACAGTCCCTTCCTCTCTGTGTGGAACAGGTCTGATATCCATTTTTTCAGGATCGAAATGTCCCATCTGGGCAATTTCTCTTGCAGATCTCTTAAGGTCTGTAAGACTGAATAATTCTCCCGGTTTCATCCTGAGCTCTCTTCTGACTACATGTTCGTAGAGTCTGTCATTACCTGTGATATTAATGCGGTTTATTGTCGCAGGGCGTCCTTCGCCAATTCTCATTTCAAGATCTATCGAGTCTCCATCAACATTGACCTCCACAGGATCAACCTGGAAGAACAGATATCCGTTATCCATATACATGTTTGAAACCGCATCTTCAGCTTCAGAAGATTTCAGTCTTTCCTCAAGTCTTTTCTGGTTATATACGTCACCTTTGATAATTCCCAGGGTTGCATTTAATTCGTTTGATGAATAGACTGTGTTTCCAATCCACTTTATATCCCTGTGATAATATTTTTGCCCTTCTTCAACTTTCAGATAAACATTAACAGAATTTTCATCAAAACGGTAAAAAGTATCTGCTACTATTACAGCATCACGATAGCCGTATTCATTATATTTTTCAATAACAGCCAGTTTGTCCTTATTATATTCTTCTTCAACAAACTTCTTTGTCCTGAAGAAGTTTTCAAGCTTACCTTTCTGGTTAGTTTTTTTCATCACCCTGTTGATCTTCGAATCCGAAAGGGCATAATTCCCGTCAATCATAAGCTGGTTAACCTTAATCTTGTCTTTTTTATCAAGATTAATATCTACAATTACCTGACCTTTATTTGCAGGATCTTCGTTTTGAAGAATATCAATCGTAGCATTCTTATAGCCCTTTTCATCAAAATGTCTCTTTAGAAGGGTCTTGGCACGATCTGCCATATTAGGAGTAATCTGGTTTCCGACTATAAGACCTATACTGTTTTCAATATCGTCTTTATCAGATTTCTTAAACCCGTTAAAATTAATCTTACCTATTCTGGGGCGGGGTGCCAGTTTTATCTCAAGCCAGATTTGATTTCCTTCGATTTTTGTGGCCAGAATTTTTACGTCTGAAAAAAGTCCATGCCTCCAATACCTTCTGAGAGCGTCGGTAATTTCGTCGCCGGGCACTTTTATCATTTGTCCCACACTAAGACCTGAAAGCCCTATAAGGACATAGTCCTCATAATTATCTACACCTGAGACAGATATTCCGGCAATCTTATATTCTCTTGGAGATGAATAAAAAATCTGAGGAGTGTTATTATCAGAGATTGCAGCTTTGACTAATCCGTTTCCTGTTAAGGGAATTAATCCTGACAAAGCAAAAACAAAAGCAATCAGTTTCTTGTACATAATGTAGTATGGATATCTATTTTTTAATCTGTTCACTTATCATTCCAAACCTTCTCTCTCTGTTCTGATATGTATAGATTGCTTCAAAGAAAGCATCTTTACGGAAAGCAGGCCATGGAACATCAGTAAAATACAATTCAGAATAAGCTAACTGCCATAAAAGGAAATTACTTATCCTTAGTTCACCTCCCGGCCGGATTAGTAAATCCGGGTCAGGTATATTTTTGGTCGTAAGATGAGATGAGATTAAAGACTCATCTATATCTTCAATATCTATTTTTCCGGATTTTACTTCCGAAGCAATTTTCTTTACAGACTCGGTAATTTCCCACCTTGATGAATAGCTCAAAGCGAGAATCAATGTCAAATCCTTACAATTTGCAGTTTCATTTATGCACCATCTTGCTTTTTTCTGCAAATCTTCCGGAAGTCTGTCAATATCACCGATAATTTCAAGCCTGATACCATTTTTTATCATATCAGGTGTCTCACGTTCAATTGAATCTATCATAAGGTTCATCAGACCAAATACCTCAGACTCAGGTCTGCTCCAGTTTTCGGTTGAAAACGTGTACAGGGTAATATAAGAAATGCCCACTTCTCTGGCCGCTTCCATAACTTGTCGTACAGAAACCACTCCTTCTATATGTCCGAAAAACCTGTCCTTCCCAAGACTTTTCGCCCATCTTCCGTTACCATCCATTATAATGGCAACATGTTGCGGCAAATGGTTTCTGTCAATTTGGTCCAAATAAGACATTTATCTGTAACATTTTGATCCGGCATACTGTAAATCAATACCTATGAATAAGGCAAGTACAGAATACCAATCTTTATTTTTGTTATAATTACTTTTAACACCATAAGGATCTGAAAGGCTGAAACCTGCAGAACTTTGCAGATAATCCAGATTATCATCATATGTTTTTTTCAAGGACCATTCTAAACCTACATTTATACGTGGTAAAGCTTTAATCTTAACACCAACGCCAAAAGGTATATGGGGGGTCGCTTTCAACGCATCAGTCTTAAAACCGGTCATTCCAAAGCCTACGAAAACATAGGGTGAAATCAGGTTCGATCCTGAAACATAAGAAGGCATACCATACTCAAAAAAATTCATCTCAAGATGCACACCAGCATCCAATAGTTTCCTTTCAAAACCAACATTTTCCCAATTTGGAAATTCACCTGGCGACCCTGTAGTAGTGCCTGCTATACCGGCCATACCCATGTTTGCCTTAAGTGAAAATCTTCCATTAAGGTTATATCTGTAAAACAGACTTATACTATTTCTGCTGTTGTAAAAAAGGTTATCTGTATTAACATCGCCCATATAAAAAGACTTACCTCCCATGAGACCAAACTCTGCTTTATACTTCTGACCCTTAGTCTGAACAGCAAATACAGATAATAATAAGATCAATATTAAGAACCGCTTAAATAATTTCATGCTTTAAATATAACTGTCAAGCACAAACAATAACGCAAAAAATGCGATTTAAGTATTCACAAAAATGCATTTATGACATTTATCTTATGGCGAATATCATTTTATTCAGATAGCTTTTCCAAATTACGGAACTAACTCCTGACTTATTCTGACCGCCAAAGAAAATCATAAACTCTCTGTTCTTATCATTAACTGTATCTTCAATATTTTCCACGTATACACTTCCAAAAGCCATTCCATCATTCAAGGTATTCAATATCCAGTTCTCAGGTGCACTCACCCATGTCTTACCCTTGTCTTTTGATATTTTCAAATCGCTAATCATATTTCCTTTGGCATCTAAACCACCCAGACAAACAAGATTGCTATCATAATAGAAAAGGTGTGCTCCTCTCTTGTTTGCAGCATATAGCTTAGGGAAAAGTGTTGTATTTTGCACCATAATCCAGTCCAGACCATTTTCTGTTGACCATACGCTGGTTGAAAAACCTCCGTCCTGTCTTAAACCAGTTGCAACAGTGTAAAACTGTACTCCTGTAACATTAGTACCTTTTACACTTGCATAATCAGTTACAGGAAAATCTGCATCAAGGGCATCACCTGTCGTCCAGTTAACTCCGTCAGTTGATTTTGCAGGTAAAATCTCACCAGAAGATCCTTTTACAAGACCTATAAGATAAGCAGGATATGGTTCGTTGATATATTTTCTGTTTATGGAGCCGTACAGAGTCAGGAAATCAGCTCTTCCGGCATTTAAACTCCACTCATAACCGTTTTCCGAAGAGTAAAGCTTACCGGATTCTGAGCATGCATAGTATTTGGAGTTAAATATACAGAGTGATTGTAAATTCATGGTTTCATTCAAACCTGTAACAACCTGCTTAGACCAGACATCTGATATATTACCGGATTTCCATACAGACAGACCGCCTGACTGAGATGCGAAATAAGCTTTGAAGCTTCCGTCAGTTAAACGAATTATTTTATTTCTTGAATTATCCGTAGGAAATTTATCAGATATACTCTCGACAAGCATAGAATCCGGATCAACCTTATGAACGTTTACATTTATAGTATATGTTCTTGACCATTTACCGTCAGCACTGGTATTCTTTAAAACGACCGGTTTTGAAAAATCAATTGTATCCGTCGTTGACCACAAAGAATCATTCATATAAACATTCCCATCGGTACTTTGAAAAGTAATTGATGGAAGAAGATAATCAACATAGCTTTTATAAGGTAGTGAATCCAGATTATAAACCTGACTGCTAAACTGATCAATATTAAATGAATAGTACTCAATACCAGGACAAGAATCCTGTTGTTCAAAACCGAAAGTCAGCATATTTGCAGAAATATACTCGCGTTCTTCAAAATTATCCCAGCACGAGACTGAGATAAAAGTCAAAAAAAGCAGTAAAAACAACTTTTGGATATTTTTTTTAATAACAATATTTACTTTTCTGACTGACATTTAGGTTTGATTCTTATTTGAACGGCAAAATTAGCAAGAATTTTATCTTTTAACAGGTTACTATAAAAGTTTTATGAAAAATTATGTATGGCAGGTTGAAACCATCCAAATACCGATAAAAGGATAACATATACCTGATGCATCTGTAATGCTAATTTTTATAAGATTATACATATATAAACCAGCATCAGAAACTACGCAGAAGATTCCGGAAGTTTAATTTTTTTTAAATATTTCCAGAGTTCTTAATGAATTGGTTTCACCATAGTGGTCTTCACTGACTTTTAACGAATCCAATCCTGCTATCGAAGGAGCCCTTACACCATCAGTAATTTCCTGTTCTGATGTCTCTACATGAATCTCATCCCATAATCCGGCACTTAAAAAAGCCTCATGTAGCAAAGCACCACCCTCTACAAGCAATCTTTGATAATTATCCTCATAAAGCCAATTCAAAATATTGCTGACGGAATTACTAAAATCAATCGTGATATAACTTACACCCGGCATATCATTTTTAACCTTTTCAGTAAATACCAATGTAGGTATGGTTCCATCAAACAGGTTAAGACCTTCATCCAGCACAAGATTTCTGTCAATCACAGCCCTGACCGGAGTATTGCCTGACCAGTCCCTGACATTCAATTTAGGATTGTCAAGCAATGCAGTCCTTGTACCAACTAAAATCACATCATTTTCTGAACGTAGTTTATGAGTGAGCATTCTGGTAAACGGACTTGAAATTAAAAGCGGACTATCAGAAGATCCCGGCTCCCTTTTATAATCGATAAAACCGTTTCTGGTCTGAGCCCACTTTAGTATAACATAAGGCCTTTTTTTAGTAAAGAAAGTGAAAAACGACTTATTTAATTGCAAGCATGCATCAGACTCAATTCCGACAGTGACATCCACGCCGGCAGCTTTCAGACGCTCCACACCCCTGCCAGAAACCTCAGGATAAGGATCCAATGTGCCGATAACAACTCTTGGAATATTTTTTTTGATAATCAGGTCAACACAAGGAGGCGTTTTACCGTAGTGAGAACATGGTTCAAGGCTAACGTAAAGAGTGGACTCCTTCAGTAAATCCTGATTCTTTACAGAATTTATTGCATTAGGCTCAGCATGAGGTTCACCGGCTTTCTTATGCCAGCCTTCACCGATTATCTTACCATCTTTAACGATAATCGCACCTACCATCGGATTTGGGGAGCATGTAGCTTTGCCGTTCAATGCCAATTGTATGCATCTCCTCATATAATCTTCATCTCTCTGATCAATCATAAAGCAACAGATAAACTAAATTTTTACGAACATTTTTATTTCAGAAAAGCTGATTTTTGCAAAAAAAAAGTAGCTTTGTAAACAAATTGTTAACGATGCAAAATTTCAAAACATACGCCAAAAATAAACTGAGTCCGAAATTTCAAAACTCTGAAATCAACCAGATTACACGACTGCTCCTTGAGAAGTATGCCGGTGTTGGCAGTCTTGAATTTTACAGCGGTAAAGATAAAAAAATTAATGCGGAAACCTCTGCAAAACTTGAGGACGCCATTCTGCGGCTTTTAACTGATGAGCCGTTACAATACATCCTTGGCGAAACCCAATTTTGCGGAATAACACTGGGAATCAGGCCGGGCGCTTTAATTCCCAGACCGGAAACGGAAGAAATGACAGAGATGGCAATCTCAGATCTTAAAAAACTAAACCTGACAAATCTGAGCATCATCGATTTCTGCACAGGCAGCGGTTGTATAGCTATTGCCCTGTTAAAAAATCTACCAGAATCAAAAGTTTTAGCCTTAGACATTTCTGAAGATGCACTTGCCATCGCCAAAGACAATGCCAGGCAAAATACTGTGGAGGTTGACTTTAGAATAAAAGACTTACTAAAAGACAATACTGAAGAAATTAATCCTGCATCAATAGATTTAATCATCAGTAATCCTCCCTATGTATGCGAAAGGGAAAAAAAGGATATAGAGCCAGGAGTTCTTGACTATGAACCACATACAGCTCTATTTGTAGACGATGATGATCCACTGATTTTTTACAGAATACTCGGACAAAAGGCTGAAAAATTACTGAAACCGGGTGGAATACTGTATTTCGAAATTAACAGCAATCTTCATAATGAAACACTTGATCTGATCAGTGGATTTTCTTTTAGAGACTCTACACTAATCAAAGATTTAAGTGGAAAATACAGATTTATAAAAGCAATTAAGTAAGGTTCCCGATCTATGAGCAAGTACGATGAGGCATTGAGGTTTGCAACAGCATTATGTTCTGATTCAGAGCAATGCATAAAAGACATAATTAAGAAAACCGAAAGATTTGAACTTAATGAGATAGAGGTTAAAAATCTTTCTGAATATCTTCACAGCAACGGTTTCATAAATGAGAGCAGATATGTAAAAGCTTTCGTCAATGACCGTTTTAAATATAATAAATGGGGGAAAATAAAAATTTCCTATATGTTGAGACAAAAAGGCATTGACTTTGAAACCATACAGGATGGCCTGGATTCATTAGACCCGGATGAATATTTTGACGCACTGTACCATATACTGAACAATAAACGTAAACTATTAAAAAACAAAACTAAAGAACAAATCAAAAGCAATCTATACCGATTTGCCGCAAGTAAAGGTTTCGAATCCGGCCTGACTCTTAAATGTCTGGAAAAAATGAATCTTTCATATGATGAATTCGAAAGCGATGATTAAAAAGGCCATATCAGGTCTTATGCATATGGCTTATCCTGAGACCTGCCTGTCATGCGGCCAGACTCTCAATATGGAAGAGACATGTTTGTGTCATGAATGCCTCTGGACCCTGCCTGCAACAAACCACAAATCTAAAACAGAAAACTCTGCAGCTGTAAGATTTTACGGGAAACTGCCTTTTGAAAAATGCGACTGCTTTTTTTTCTATACAAAAGGTTCGACCATGCAAACTCTTATTGAGCTTATGAAATATAAAGGATATACTGAACTTTGTGAATTTATGGGGCATTATGCAGGGACAAACCTCAACAGTGTAAAATTCTTTGAAGATATTGACCTGATAGTTCCGGTACCGTTACATCCTTCCAGATATAAAAAAAGGGGATACAACCAGAGTGAGATGATTGCAAAAGGATTATCAAAAGCATGTCAGGTTTCAATTGATACAAAAACTCTGGTGAGAAAAACCGGTAATCAAACCCAAACAAAAAGAAGCATCTATGACAGGTGGAAAAATGTAAATACAATATTTACTCTATCCGATACAGGTAACTTTGATGGAAAGCACATACTAATTGTTGATGATGTTCTGACCAGCGGATCCACATTGGAAGCTTGTGGAAATGAAGTCCTGAAAGCAAAAAACACAAAAATATCATTTTTCACTTTAGCACAAGCTCTGTAAACATTATTGCTTTCAAGTTGTTTATTTATATATTTACACTAATTAACTTTTTGAAAATCTTTTAAAAGTTTGGATAATGAAAAGCATAGGCGTCGGGGCTTTTACCGGAGAATATCTCTTTAATACAAAACATGAAATAAAATCTACAAATCAAAAGCAATCCGGGCAAAACATGAAAAAGATATTTTTATTGTTTGCAGTAAGTATTTTCTTACTTACAACTACCGAAGCTCAGGAAAAAGTCAAAACCGGCTACAACATTGGCGGATTACCTGCTGTTAGTTATAACTCCGACGAAGGGTTTCAATATGGTGTTATTTTAAATCTCTTCAATTATGGAGATGGTACAAAATACCCCAAATATGATTATTCCACATATCTTGAAGTTTCCAGATATACTAAAGGCAGCAGTCTTTACCGATTATATTTTGACTCAGAAAATCTGATTAAAAATGTCAGGACATTCTTTGATGTAAGCTATATAAAGGAGGATATGCTTGATTTTTATGGTTTCAACGGTCTGAGATCAAAATATCAGCAAGATCTTGAGGCTGTAAACAGAGCTTATTACAGAATGTCCCAAAACCAGATACGTCTGCTCGCCGACTTTAAGGGAAGATTTCTTGTTGATAATCTTAACTGGCTTGCAAGTTATAATTTTTATAAATTCACTCCTGGTGAAGTCAACTTTGCTAAACTTAATAAGGATGTGTCCACTGATGATCCTAAGTATCTTGATGGTACAAGTCTTTACGGTAAGTATGTAGATTGGGGCATAATTAGTGATAAAGAAGCCGACGGCGGTATTGTCAATGTTTTTAAAGCCGGTCTGATTTATGACTCAAGAGAAGTACTTGTTAATCCGGACAAAGGTATTTGCTCTGAAGCTCTCATCGAGATTGCGCCCGCTTTCATGAATGAATTACCTTACATGAGGTACTCTCTGGTACACAGACAATACTTTAATATTGTTAAGGAAAAACTTAACCTTGCGGTCAGACTTGGAGCTCAGGGAAAAATAGGGAAAAATATAATTCCATTTTACCGTCGAAACCAATTAATATCTCCTTTCGCTAACAGAGCAAACATTGTTGGTTTAGGTGGCGCAAACAGTCTAAGAGGAATAGTTAGAAACAGGGTAATCGGGGATGGTTTCGCTTATGGTAATTTTGAACTGAGATGGAGAGCGATAGATTTCCAATTTATCAATCAGAACTGGTATATCGGATTTAATGGTTTCATGGATACTGGAATTATCACTGACGAGGTTGACTGGAATCTTAGTTTGCCAAATCCTGAATTATTAACAAACTTTGCTTTGGAAAATGTACAAAAATTGCACACTTCTCTTGGTGGTGGTCTGAAAATCGGAATGAATGAGAATTTTGTGATTTCTGTGGATTTAGGTAAAGCTCTGGATGATAATGACGCTTCAAAAATGGGTACTTATATAAACATTAACTATCTGTTTTGAAGCTGATTCTACGTTTTGATTCATTATCAGGAGAATTGACTGAAGTTAAAGTAAATGTTTTTACGATTTGTTAACTCCATTTCCGGTATCATTGATTAATTTTGCACAATAAAATCAGAATACTTCAACCAAAAATATCTACAGGTGAAAAAATTAGAGCAAAACGTAGCTTTAAAGCTATTAAAGATTAAGGCGGTCAAATTACAACCTTCAAATCCTTTTACATGGGCTTCAGGATGGAAATCTCCTA
>CAZCWK010000051.1:12232-16735 GCA_964502355.1 uncultured Bacteroidales bacterium | reverse complement strand
CTTTGAACCTTTTATTATGATGACCGGCAAGCCAATATACAGAGAAACCTCCATAAGAAGCGCCTACACAACCTAATCGGCTTGGATCCACATAAGGTTCTTTTGAAACAGCATCAATAGCAGATAAATAGTCATTCATATTTTGTCCGCCGTGGTCACCGCTGATTTGTTCTTTCCATTCCTGTCCAAAACCTGAAGCACCACGTCTGTTAGGAGCCACAATTATATATCCGTGTGAAGCCATAAGTTGCAGGTTCCAGCGATATGACCAGAATTGTCCGATATTACCCTGAGGGCCACCTGAACAATAAAGTATTGCCGGGTAAACTTTTGTAGAATCAAAATCAGGAGGATAAACCACCCACGTAAGCATTTGCTTTTTATCGGTAGTTTCGATCATTCGTTTTTCAACTTTTGCCTGTTTTATCTGATCAAAAATCTCCTTGTTTTCGTCAGTCAAAGCAATCATTGTACCATCAGCAGGATTAATTTTATAAATTTCATTCGGACGGTTCATAGAATGTCTGTAACTAATCAGAAAATCACCGGCAACAGCGAGATTATCCATATCAAACTGACCATTTGTAATTTGCTTAATATCACCGGATGCGGTTACAGCCTGATAAATCTGAATTACGGCCTCCTGACTGCTTAAAAAATAAATCTTAGAGCCATCAGCTGACCAGCACACATCACTTACGTCACCATCAAGTGATTTACTTAAAAACGTATTAGCTCCTGAAGCTATGTCATGAATAAACAAACGGTTTAAATCTGATTCATAACCATCTCTTTCCATACTTTCAAAAGCGATATACTTACCATCAGGTGAAAAAACGGGATTCTGATCGTAGCCCATCATTCCTTCTGTTATATTTTTAACCTTGCCACTTGTAACATCAAACAGATAGATATCGGAGTTTGTTGATATTGAATACTCAACACCTTTCTTTTTCCTGCAGGTATATGCTACGGTTTTACTATCAGGAGACCAGGCAAGTTGCTCAATACCACCGAATGGTTTCATCGGGGATTCAAAAGGTTCATCCTGCAGAATATCCTTAATATTTGAAATACTTATACCATCAAAATCGGCAATAAAAGGATGCGGAATGGTTTCTGTCCATTCATCCCAGTGTTTATACATCAGATCATCAATAACCTTACCTGATGTAAGCGGGAGGTCAGGATATATATCTGAAACATTTTGACCATACTTCACCTGTGAAACGAACAAAAGTTTATTACCATCGGGAGAAACCGCGAAAGCATCCAAACCTCCTTCAAAATCAGTAATACGGCTCCTTTTCTTACCGTTCTTGTTCATCTTCCAGAGCTGACTGCTGCCGGATTCAGAAGAAAGAAAATAAATCAGCGACCCATCAGAAGACCATGATTCTTCATTTTCACTTTTTGGAGTACGTGTAAGCCTTTTAGGTTCACCACCATCAACATCAACTTTATATAGTTCACGATTACCCTTGTTTAAAGCCATATCGTAATACTGTACCCCATAAAGAATACTTTTCCCGTCAGGCGAAACCTGAAGTCCGCTCAACCTGCCCATCTTCCACATCACTTCAGCAGTCATCAAGCCATTTTCAACTTTTACAGGTTGTTTTTCTATAATGGCACCATCATTATCATTACCTTTCTCTGCACAAGAAAGCATTATACCTGCCATTCCCATAAGCATCAAAACTTTTTTCATATATAATTTTTTATTTTTTTCACCTACAAATATAAATAAAAAAGCCACCCGTAGGTGGCTCTTGTAATTTTGCATCCGGTTTTTCAACCAAGATAACCTTTCAATAATTTGCTTCTTGAATTTTGACGCAAACGTCTTATGGCTTTTTCTTTAATCTGCCTTACACGTTCACGCGTCAAACCAAACTTGTCACCAATCTCTTCGAGAGTCATTTCCTGCCCGCCCAGACCAAAAAACATTTTGATAATGTCGCTTTCTCTTTCTGTCAAAGTTGACAGTGCACGGTCGATTTCCCGTGACAACGATTCATTCATCAACATTCGGTCTGCAACCGGAGCATCGTCATTGACCAGCACATCCAACAAAGAATTGTCTTCACCTTCGACAAAAGGAGCATCAACAGAAATGTGACGTCCGGATACCTTAAGTGTATCGGCAATTTTGTCAACAGGTATATCAAGTTCTTCAGCAAGCTCTTCGGGTGAAGGCTTACGTTCGTGCTCCTGCTCAAATTTCGAGAACGCCTTGGTAATCTTGTTAAGTGAACCTACCTGGTTCAGCGGAAGACGCACGATACGTGATTGCTCTGCAAGAGCCTGAAGAATTGATTGCCTGATCCACCATACTGCATAAGAAATAAACTTGAAACCACGGGTTTCGTCAAATTTTTCTGCAGCTTTAATAAGACCAAGATTACCTTCATTAATAAGGTCAGGAAGGCTTAGCCCCTGATTTTGGTATTGTTTAGCTACAGACACGACAAAACGAAGATTAGCTCGTGTAAGTTTTTCCAATGCGGCACGGTCTCCCTGGCGGATACGCTGAGCCAACTCAACTTCCTCATCAACCTTGATCAGTTCCTCACGGCCGATTTCCTGAAGATATTTGTCTAATGACGCACTCTCCCTGTTTGTAATTGATTTGGTGATTTTTAGCTGTCTCATGCCTGAATTTAAAAAAATAAGTGCAAAAGTAGTGAAATTTTATGTAATTAACGGCAATTAATCATCATTATTTTATTCTCCAAGATCTATAGCATAATATGTAACTTTTCCGTTCGGATACATACCTACTATAAAAATACCCCGGTCATCAAAATTACCTTCTCTTTGTACATCTTTAACAATTTTCTCAATATCGCCGGCAGAACTAACCTTCTCATCATTGATTTTCAAAATAATGAAACCTTTCCTTATGCCTGCATCTTTAAATTTACCATCAGTCAAACCTTTCACCTGGACTCCATAAGAAATATTCAACTGTTTTTTCAACTCATTTGAAACCTCTCCAAAAGCAGCACCAAGTACTTCGACACCAGCATCCTTTAAAGTCTCTGTTCCACCCTGTTTGTTACGAAGCTTAACTTTGAAAGATTCAACCTTATCACCTCTCTTAGCCTTGACAGTAATCACATCGCCCGGACGATATTTACTTACCTGTTCCTGCAATTCAGATGATTTCTGCACTTTTACTCCGTTAACCTCAAAAATGATGTCGCCTTCTTTCATTCCGGCTTCAAGCGCACCACTCTTTTGTTCCACTGACATAACATAAACACCGTCATGTACAGAAATGTTCTTGTCTTTTGCAAATTCTCCATCAATATCTCTTATAGACACTCCAAGATAAGGTCTCTGGAAAGTTCCAAACTGTTTTATATCACCTACTACCCTTGCAACAATATTAACAGGTATTGCAAATGAATAACCTGAATAAGATCCTGTCTGGGACATTATTGCAGTATTTATACCAACAAGTTGTCCTTTAAGATTAACCAAAGCTCCACCACTGTTACCGGGATTAACAGCAGCATCAGTTTGAATAAAAGATTCCAGACTCATATTTGATTTACTGCTGCTCATACCATTATTACTGCCAATAATGCCAAGGTTTCTGCCTTTAGCACTTACTATACCGGCTGTAACAGTTGAAGTCAGATTCAGGGGATTACCAACAGCCAGAACCCATTCTCCGACCTTAAGGTCATCAGAATTGCCAAAAGGAATAGTAGGTAAATCTTTACCATCTACTTTTATTAGTGCAACATCGGTATTCGGATCTGTGCCAACTACTTTAGCCGTTAAAGTGGTTTTATCATTTAAAGTAACTGAAATCTCATCAGCACCCTCAATGACATGATTGTTTGTAATAATATATCCGTCAGGTGTTATAATAACTCCTGAACCAATACCAACCTGTGGTTGTTGCTGTGGCATTTGCGGAGACTGCCCCCTGTAGCCGAAGAAATATTCAAAAATATCCATTGGCTGATTTGAAGCAGAACGCATGGTTTTTGAAGTTATATTTACTACCGCATTTACACTTTGTTCAGCTGCAATTGTAAAATCAGTTTCTATACCTGATGGTGCATTAATGTTGACAAGTCTGGCCTGAGCATTACCCATTGTACTCCCGGTATTGAATGCCAGTTTATTTTGATACCTTTTCATTGTTACATGAGACACACCTGCACTAACAGTTGCAACGACAGCCAAACCCAATAAGACCTTACCTACGTTTTTCATATCAATCTAATTTATTTATTAAACATAATTTTTGTTCGTTTACACGTAAAATTATATTCAAAAACCTTACCATATTTTCAAACATACCTTTTTTTCAAATCAATTAACAATCAAATTTTAACACTTAACTCATCTTAACACAAAACGAATTAATGATTATGAACAATGCTGACATTTTTTCATATCAATATGACATAAATTAGCTATTTTTGCAGTCAACAGTGAGCCGGTTTGTCGCTTTTGAAATATAAAGAGGAAAGTCCGGGC
>CAZCWK010000051.1:0-12222 GCA_964502355.1 uncultured Bacteroidales bacterium | reverse complement strand
TGTAACAGAAAACTACCGCCGGTGCAAACCGGTAAGGGTGAAAAGGCGGGGTAAGAGCCCACCGCTCCGGTGGTGACATCGGGGGTCAGTACATCTTATGGGTTGCAAGACCATGTATACCGGCGAAGTAGGACTGCCCGTCCGATGCCGGGGGGTAGGTCGCTCGAGCTGCAAGGTGACTTGCAGCCTAGATAAATGACAGACACTTTTCGAAAGAGAAGTACAGAACCCGGCTTACAGGCTCTCTGTTTTTTTTAAATACTCATACCATGGATAAAAAAACCGGTACAGGCAGGAAATTTTCGTTCATCGGACTCTGGAATTTCATATCAAGAGATATGTGGAGAGCTCCGAAGCATGAGGTTAAAGGCATGAAAAATAAGCTTTTGAATCTTTTAAGAACATTATTTCTGGCCGGCAGAGGATATGCTTCAGACAGATTGAGTTTGAGGGCTTCAGCTCTGACATACACTACCCTGCTTGCAGTGGTTCCGGTTTTTGCAATTATTATAGGTATAGCAAGAGGATTTGGTTTTCAGGAGATGATACAAAACGAGCTGACAAAGATGTTTCCCGGTCAGGATCAGCTTTTGGAGATGCTTTTCAAATTTGTAAAATCAATGCTGGATGTTGCAACAAGCGGAGTTGTTATCGGTGTTGGTATAGTATTCCTTATCACTTCTCTGTGGACTATCCTGCAGTCGATTGAAGTTACTATAAACGACATTTTTCAGACCAAATCCACAAGAACAGTAACCAGACAACTCAGTGATTATCTTGCAGTAATTGTCTTAATACCTATTTTACTGATTCTTTCCAGCGGTTTCTCCATATATATGAAGACGGCAATATCCGGAAATGAGATGCTTGAAGCTTTGAGTCCTTTATTGAATTTCATAATGCAGCTTGCACCATATCTGATTTCGTGGTTGATTTTCACTTTGGTTTATATTCTTGTACCAAGCACTAAAGTCAGGTTTTCAAATGCTTTGCTTGCAGGTTTCATCGCGGGTTTTGCATTTCAGGCATTCCAGTACATATATATAAGCGGGCAGATTTGGGTTAGTAAATACAATGCCATATATGGTACTTTCGCGGCAATACCTTTATTCCTGCTATGGTTACAGTTTACCTGGACTATTGTTTTGTTCGGAGCCGAAATAGCATATGCTGCCGAAAATGTTGAGAATTTCTATTATGAAAGAGAGATAAGTAATGTAAGTCACAGATACAGGTATTTTATCACTGTCCTTATAATGAACATTTTATGCAAGAGATTCGCTGAAGGAGACGGTCCTGCAACCATGAAAGAAATCTCGTCGCAATATCAGATACCGGCAAGACTGACAAGCAGAACAATCAACAGATTGCTTGAAATGAAACTTATCAGTGAAACCATTTGCGATAAAAAGAAAGACCAGTCATCTTACCAGCCTGCTGTTGACATAAACATACTTACCGTAGGATATGTATTCAATAAAATGTTTGAACATGGCAGTGAAGATTTTGCGATTGACACTCAGCTTCTCTACAAAAAACACTGGGATTCTTTGACTAAAATCGAAGAAACCATTTTTAATACTTCTAAAGATACACTTATTAAGGACCTTTAATTAAACGGAATAAAACGACCTTAAAAAAATCACCTGATGATTGGATAATGTCATCCACGGGCAGTTTTACCCCTCATTTATAATTAATGCTTCAGGACTCTGTGCATTTCCAGAGCTATTTTTCGCTGACAGATTACAGTTCCTCCTCTGAAGCCTTTTTATGTTTAAGCAACAGTTCGTGCGCTTTGCCTTTAGTGAAATATTCGGGATATTTGGTTCCGTAGTAAATCAACATTAAGATACAAATAGCAAGCATTACCCCGAACACTGCCAGACTGTTATCACCTGTCAATAACGTAGTTACCGAAAACAAAGCAGTCCCGATCAATACAAAAATAAAAGTGGTAAAATTGAGGTAACCAATCATATCACCCAGCTTCCGGCCAAGATCAGCATGCTGCACTATTGAAAGGCAAGACACTTCAAACATGCCGCCCATAAATGCCAGAATGAAAATAAGAATGCCGCAAACTATTACAGGCGGATTGAAAATTATTATTGTCAGAAGACAAATGCTCATACCTGCAAGACCAATCGGAATAAATTCATGTCTTACCTTTTCATTTGAAACCACACCGGTAATCGTACAACCCAGAGCAATACCTATAGCAGCACATGCAAGGACCAGACCAGCAACAGTATTTGAGGTGCCAAGAGTCTTCACACAATGTATTACCATATTCATTTGCACCATCCCTCCGATCAGCCAGAACACAGATGCACCAAGCACTCCACTGTTCACATATTTGTGTTTTTTGGCATAATTATAAGATTCAAACATGAATTTCACCGGATTGACTGTGCCAAGGTCTTCTTTTTTAACCGGAGGTTCTTCAACCTTAATCTGCCTGCTTGTGAAATAACTCAAAAAGGCCACACAAATCAAAACCGGGAAAAGAAACCATTGATTGTAATGATCTGATAAATAAGATGCCGCAACAGTACCAATTAAAATCCCGAGGAAAGCCATGGTTTCAAAAACACCACTTCCGAAAGAAGCACCTTCCTTGCCCCCGATATCCCTGATCAATCCGTACTTGGAAGGAGAATACATGCAGCTGAGGAATCCCATAATAAATACAGCCAGCACTGCAAGCCATACCCATTGTAAATAAAACGCGACACATGCCATGAAAAGCACCGGTATTTCAGTAAGCTTGAGAGACCTTAATACTTTTTGCTTAGAGTACATCACAGCCCACCTGCCAGATAATGGTGAAACCAGAAGATATGGGAAGACCAGAGCGGCTGAAACCACAGAAATCAACTGAGCCTGAGACATCCATGATGGTAAAGCCCAGGTTACACTAATAAATACTATACAATGTTTCAGGAAATTATCGTTGAAAATACCCAGGAAGTTTGTCGAAAAAAGTGCTGCCCAGTTTTTGCTTATTCTGCTCATTATCTGATTTTTTATAATTAAACTATCGTATCATATCAACGACAGCTTCTGATCAATAGCTATAAATTCATCATTTTTTTGATGGCAGACAAATGTATCAAAAATTCCTGTTTCCTATATCATTTATTATAAACCCCGATAGCTCCCTTTTCTGTAACGGTTTCAGCACTAACATTCATTTTTTTACAGGATCCGTTATTAAAGAAACTTACAGTAGCCTTGCCATCTTTGTCAGTCCTAACATTAGGATTCCAGTACAAAGTTCTTCTGTAATCTTTATCATCAGGCAGGAGCACTTTGTCATACTGAGGGCTGAAAAACTCTCTCGCTTTTTCATAACCCTTAAAAGTTGTATTCCTGATCCCATATGGCTCAACAGGTTTAATTACAGTATATATAAAGAAAACAACTTCATCACCCTCAGCCCAGGCATTATATTTAAAAACATCTCCTTCTTTTTCATCAATCATTAAATCTGTAACTTCAGTCATCATTAAATCGGGAACCATGGATGAAAAAGTAACATTATCTATACTGGGAGCTCCGGATACAAGCCCAACATTATTTACAACCGAAAAAATCTTTCTTCCCTTGTATTTCATTATTGTAAGGCCCTGGTTATCTATATACATTGTAAAATAAGGGTCTTTCTCCTGCAAGAACGTCAATAAAGTTGCAGGTGGCAGATCGCCCTTATCAGTAATATCATTTACTTCTTTTTCTATATCATAAGCTATATTAGCATTTGCAAGTCCTTCACCTATCCTGTCATAATCTTTTTTGTCCTTAAGTACTACTTCCTTAAGCATATGATCTTTTTTATCCATAGGTGTTTTGGCATATATGACTTCATTCAAAGAATCAGCAATACTTGTTTCTTCATCAGTTGCCTTTACTTCTTCAGCAATATACACCTGACTAAAATCAGTTTTCTCAGCAAAAGAGAAATTCCTGAAATTCGGACAGAATTGTCTGTCCATTGTAATAATATGCTCCTTCCTTTTATTATTGACCATTGTTTGTAAAGTAAGTTTTGCATCGCCCTGAAAATCAGCAACATCAAGATTAAACCTACCTTCTTTGTCAGTTTTGGTTGAAGCGTGTTGTGAAAGGCTGTCATATGACATGAACATAAGTAAATCTACATCTTCTTTAGGTTTCTTCCTGCTAAGTGAGATTGTACGCCCCTCCAGATACAAACCTTTCTCAACAGGATGATTCTCAACAGATTTATCCAGACCAACCATACGACTCCAGTCATATCTGCTCCAACCCTGAGTCAGCATTAGTAAATCCAGATCCTGAGTTTTATCCATACCGTCATTCATAAAATAATAACCAGGGTTTTCAACAAATCCCTTAAGATCAGAAGACAATAAAAGATTGGTCATCAAATCATCCTGATCCGGTTTATTAAATAATGCAGAAGCATCTCTTACTGAAACCGAGAAATCAGTCATCACAGGATTACTTGAATTGTCCTTAAATCCGAAATCCATTTTCACTTTTTCAAATGGTTTATATTCAGGTTTATCGGTTGTTACATCGATGTTCATCCGGGAATTATGGTTGACGAAAATCATTCTTTCAGCAAGCGGTAATCCACAATCGTTAAAGAGAGTTATCTGTGATACTCCTGATGGAAGCATTTTTTTAGGAAATCTCAGTGAAACCACATTCTCCTCTCCTATCGAAAAACTGTCATATCCGTAAAGCAAACCCCTGCAGGTCAGGGCAACGCCTAAGGGTTCGGGGTTTAGACCAGCAGATTTATTTATAACGATTCCAACAAAATCTTTTTCGGAATTGTCAACCTGCATTACATAGCCGGAATCAAGAGCTTCAGGAAAATCAAACGAATATTCCTTTTTTTCAAATATCACCTTAGCCACACTTTTAACGGTTGAGGGCTTAATATAAAAAGAGCCCTTTCCAAAAACAGATGTAGAGAAGGTTGATAAAGTATCTCCATTTTTTGTAAGTATACATCCATTTACAACTGCATCCCTGCCTTTTTCATCATAAGCCTGAAAAGCAACCTGTGAAGCTAAACCAACTACAAGATTGCCTCCTTCCGGGTAAAATGAAATAGTCTTTTTTGCATTTTTAAGATAATTCGTTCTGGGACCCGGAACACGTTTGGAGTAGCTTCTGGTTTCAAAACGTCTTTTAGCGTATTCCCCTTCCTTAACAGGTTTCTCATATACAGGAAACACTCTTGAGAATACTGCATCGCTACCATTATTAAGCATATATCTTGTATATGCCCTTATTTCGTAGAAACCGGTATGTATAAGATCATTAAGAATAATGTTTCCGCTACAACGACCGTCAATGATTTTAAGTTTTTGAGTCTTTACCACATTACCTTCTTCGGTAACAAGTTCAACATACAAAGTTTTACTCAGCTGACTCAATGCATTATTGGCAGTCTGTACCACATAAGCCTTAAACCATATGGTTTCACCCTCAAAATATGTGGTATTGTCGAAGTGCAGATAAACTTTTTCCTTAGGGTACTTCAGATGAGAGCCTTCAATTTGTTTTATGTAACTAAAAATTTCATGTTGGCATGCAGTATCATTAACTGTTATTTGGGCTTTGGAGTTCCTGCCGGCTGCCGGCAAAATGACAATGATAAAAAATATAAACGGTATTATGTGCTTCATAAACAGATAATTGTTTCCGGCATTTACATTTAAGGCTTATTATTAAACAAACTTACGATAATTAATAATCCAAAATCATGCGTTAACAATTATTATTATTTTAAAATATATCCCGGGATTATACGCCATAGCCCGGTTAAGATAGGATCCTTGCTCCCGGATAGTGGTTACCCCAATAACGGACTTACGCTTTCGGGTAATGCTACAATGGTAAAAAAAAATGCGGGCTTTAAACGGATCAACTGCAAAACCTGAGGATTTTATATAAAGCAAAAAAGCCCCGGGTAATTAACCTGAGGCTTTGATGGGTGGGAGACGGGGCTCGAACCCGCGACCTATGGAACCACAATCCATCGCTCTAACCAACTGAGCTACAACCACCGTGTAGTTTGCGGATGCAAAAGTAGCATTTTAAACCTTTTCATGCAATAGCATATAAATATTTTTCTAATATTTTTTTGACAAATCAGATTGGTCTGACTATCACAAAACCTGTATGACGATTGACTCCGGCAAGATATTTATAAAGCGTTTCATCTGAGAATACTATCTTTTTCATTGAAGAAGAAGCATGTATCAAATGCACCAATCCCTTATTATCTTTTACTGCAAATCCTAAATGCGAAAAATCAAGACCGCCAATATTAGTAGTTATGGCGATTATATCTCCATTTTTAATTATACCACTGCATGAAGCGGCTGAACGCTTTGGAATATACCTGAAAGATAATTTGTTTATGCGGGCTTCATGCTCTGACATCACAGATACAAATGCAGGATTGGCTTTAAGTGGAGGATAAGCTTCAGGATGAGAGGACATATACCCCACTTTCAATGGGAAGAAAGGATATTTCGTGCCGGTTTCAACAAGCTTTACAACTCCCTTTTTCTGATTATTAAAAATCCAGTCAGTAGTGTAATGAAGCCTTGACGTATAATTATCAAGTACCCCATCACGGTATCTTATTTTTTTCAGTTCATTTTTGAAACTCTCAAAATCCCTGTTTTTCGATTGTAAAAGATTATCAAAAGCCAGAACATTCTCAACAAATGTCATACAATCGAAACCTTTGAAATTAACCTGAAGTGTTTCAGGTCCGTCAGCTTCAAGAGTCCCTGCCACGTAAGGACAATCAATAAAATAAAGAGCAATTTTGACTATTCTGTCTCCGGTCTTGAGGTTAGCTAATTTACTTTTTGAAGCAAATGCCATGAAAGATTTGAAAATATCTTCATCGCTCCTCCCCTGTGCATTAGCAGCAGATGAAGATAAAGCAAGTACAAGTACTACCAAAAATAACCGGACTGTCTTCATTATTTATTATTTACCCCACCAATGAGCTATGTTGCATTTATAGCTCAATTAAGCGGAAAATCCTCAAATCAATAAATAGCTCTGCTGCCGGCAAGAAGAGTATTCTTCATCAGGGCAACACGTGTCATCAGACCAACTCCTCCCGGAACCGGTGTTATAAATGAACATTTCGGAGCAACTTCATCAAAGTCAGCATCTCCTTTTAGTCTGAAACCACTCTTTGTTTCAGTAGACGGAACCCTTGTAGTACCGACATCAATTACCACAGCACCTTCTTTTACCATTTCAGCTTTCAGGAAACCTGGTCTGCCCAAAGCACAAATAATAATATCAGCACTAAGGCATTGTTCTTTAATATCTTTAGAATAACTGTGAACCACAGTAACAGTTGCGTTACCAGGATATGCCTTTTGCATCAAAAGATTAGCTACAGGTTTACCGACAATATTGCTGCGACCAATCACAACAACATGCTTGCCTGAAGTTTCAATCTCATACCTCTTTATAAGCTCAAGAATACCTGCCGGAGTAGCAGAAACAAAAGCAGGAAGACCAAGACTTACACGACCGACATTCACAGGATGAAATCCGTCAACATCTTTCCTGTAATCAATAGCTTCAATTACCTTTTGTTCAGAAATATGCTTTGGAAGAGGCAACTGCACTATGAAACCGTCAACATCGGCATCATTGTTCAATTTTTCAACTTCAGCAAGTATGGTTTCTTCATTTACATCATCTTCAAAACGAATCAGAGTAGATACAAAACCACATTCCTCACAATCCTTCACTTTACCGGCCACGTATGACTCACTGCCACCATCATGACCTACAAGTATTGCTGCCAGATGAGGTCTTTTTTTACCTTCAGCGACCATTTTAGCTACTTCCTGAGCGATTTCCTGTTTGACTGCACTTGAAACAGCCTTTCCGTCAATTAACTGCATATATTTATTATTATCTTCTTCTCATTCCTTTCAGGGCATTCATACCATTTTTGGTAGTAAACGAATGCATCATTCTCCTGGTTTCATCAAACTGTTTAATCAGACGATTGACTTCCTGGATGCTGGTACCACTACCATTTGCAATACGCTGACGTCTGCCTGAATTGATAATTTCAGGATTGCTTCTTTCCTTTGGAGTCATCGAGCCGATGATAGCCTCAATACTTTTGAAAGCATTATCATCAATATCCATATCTTTAACAGCTTTGCCGGCTCCCGGTATCATTGAAACCAAATCTTTCATATTACCCATCTTCTTTATCTGGGCAATCTGAGCGATAAAGTCATTGAAATCAAACTGATTTTTGGCAATTTTTTTGGTCAGTTTCCTGGCTTCTTCCTCATCATATTGCTCCTGAGCTTTTTCAACAAGAGAAACAACGTCACCCATACCAAGTATACGGTCAGCCATACGTCTTGGATAGAAAGCATCAATAGCTTCAAGCTTTTCACCTGTACCTACGAACTTAATCGGTTTATTTACAACAGTTCTGATAGATAAAGCAGCACCACCACGGGTATCACCATCAAGCTTTGTCAGTACAACTCCGTCAAAATCAAGTCTTTCATTAAACTCTTTTGCAGTGTTGACAGCATCCTGACCAGTCATAGCATCAACCACGAACAGGATTTCCTGAGGATTGATTGCCTTTTTAATAGCAGCAATCTCAGCCATCATAAGCTCATCAATTGCAAGACGACCTGCTGTATCTATGATAACAAGATCAAGTGCATTCTTTTTTGCAAACTGTATAGCGTTTTTGGCAATTTCAACAGGATTTTTGCTGTCAGGCTCACTGTACACAGGTACTTCAATCTGAGCACCGAGTACTTTGAGCTGCTCAATAGCTGCAGGACGATAAACATCGCAGGCAACCAGCAAAGGATTTTTACCACGTTTGGATTTAAGCATCTTAGCCAGCTTGCCCGAGAAAGTGGTTTTACCACTACCCTGCAGACCTGACATAAGAATTACAGCCGGTGTACCTTTTATGTTTATATCAATCTGATCTCCGCCCATCAAGGCAGTAAGCTCGTCATGAACTATTTTTACCAGCATTTCCTTAGGCTTGATGGATTTCAACACATCCTGACCAAGTGCTTTTTCTTTTACATCTTCGGTAAACTGTTTTGCTATCTTATAGTTAACATCGGCATCGAGAAGTGCTTTGCGCACGTCTTTTAATGTCTCTGCTACATTTATTTCGGTAATTTTACCTTGTCCCTTTAGTATCTGAAACGATCTCTCAAGTCTGTCGCTTAAACTCTCAAACATATCTTTAAATTTTTAGGTTGCAAAAATACAAAAAATCGTAATGACAGACAAGAGCAATGTTCGTCACTTTGCTTGTTTATCAGTAGTAAAAACAAGATCTGTAATCACCGGCAGATGGTCACTGTACCCACCCTGATATTTCATGCCATGATAAGTACGAAAAGGTTTCACTCCCAGCCATCTCTTATCAGGCAAAAGCAGGAAATCATTTTTTAAGATTTCAACTTGATAAACACTTCGATACAGCCATTGTGAAACCATAATCTGGTCAAGTAATCCCCACTCAGCCATATTTTTATGAGTACCTGTCCTTTTTGCAATAAATGGAGTCATCAGATTTACGATTTTAGCAGCATGCATTGAAGTATCTTTTATCCCTGACCCGGTGAAACCATTCTGAGATTTAATTACATATTTATTATCGCCTGCAAAATCATTCAAACCGACCCCGTGAGCAGCCCCAATTACACTTTTTATTGATTTATTTTCGGGTGTATCATTAAAATCACCCATTATCAATACAGCAGATTGAGGATCATCAGATAAAATGGAATCAGTTTTGTTTTTAATTATTGCTGCGACTTCGCTTCTCCTCTGTTCACTCTCCATCTCTCCTCCTAATCTTGACGGAAAATGACAAACAAAAACATCAATTTTATACAATCCATAAATCCTGCCCGTGACATGAAGTATATCGCGGGATGTCCTGCCGGACCCGTCGCTGAAATAAATCTTCACGGCATTGCTGCGATCTACAGTTAAAACATATGGGTTATACAATAATGCCACGTCTATACCTCTGGCATCATCTGATTCATAATGTACATAATAGTATCCTGCGCTTTTCAACAATGATGATCTTGTAAGACAATCCAGGCACTTTTTACTTTCGACTTCTGCCAAACCTACAATATCCGGATACCCGTCATCTCTTGCGCAAGCCAGTACACGGGAAATGTTTTCAATTTTCTTCCAGAATTTGGTTGGTGTCCATGCCCTCATCCCCCGGGGCAAGAACTCTTCATCACTTTTCAGACTGTCATCATCACAATCAAAAAAGTTCTCAACATTATAAAACATCACTGTAGCTTCCAGGTCAGTATCATCAGACCCGGAAGCATTAGTTTTAAGTATTGTCAGAGACAACAGCATTACAAAAACCCTCAATCTCAGTATTCCTGCGCCATTCATATATTAATATTAGAAATATCCTAAATTAATATGTTTATAACACAAATCAAATAATATATGTATTTTTGTCAGAAAAACAATATTCTATAAACTTGGATCCAATGAGGTACCACATCCATCCACCATTGTGTGTCCTATCACAACGAATGTACAGCCAATTTCAAAAGCACTACCGCTCCCCTGCGTTCAACATAATACCCTCATCCTCCGTTAGTCCCGACTCGCCAGCACTCGACGTCAGCTTTTTCTGTTAAGTTTATCCGAGCCGTCACAGAAAAGGTTGCCAGCCTCTTTGCACTGCCATCGCCGGTCCGTCAAGTCGTCTTTGGGTAAGACGTCTCACTGCGGTACACTATCTTCCTGTAAAAACACTGATAAATACTTGCTAATGATTCATGTTTGGTGTAAATTTACACCATATAAAATCAGACTATGCCAAGACAAAGTATATCTTTCACGAAACCAAATGAAGAATGGTTGAAAGCTCAAATTGATAGCGAGGAATATTCCAGCAAAAGTGAGCTTGTCAATGATTTGATCAGGCAGGCTCGTAGACAACAGGCTCACATTGACTGTATTAGGGCTAAATTAGATAATTCCGAGAAGAGCGGATTTACAAGTGATACCAGAGAGCAGATTTTGAAACAGTCAAAGTCTCTGCTCAATGGCTGATTATAGACTAAGCAATGCTGCCAAAGAGGACTTGATTCGCATTCATCATTTTGGAGTTGAAAAATTTGGAGTTGCTCAAGCTGACAAATACTTTAATACTTTTTTTGATTATTTTGAAATTATTGCCGAGAGGCCATATGCTTTTGAATCTGTGGATTACATAAAACCAGGATATAAAAGATGTCCTTGTGGCTCTGACACCATTTATTACAGAATCAATGATAATATGGTTGAAATAATGGCTATTGTTGGAATGCAAGATTTGAAAAATATACTTTAAACTGTATCTCAGAGCCGTCACAGAAAAGGTTGCCAGCCTCTTTGCACTGCCATCGCCGGTCCGTCAAGTCGTCTTCGGGTAAGACGTTCCACTACGGTACACTGTCTGAATGATAGGTGAAACCACTGGCATAAGACATAATGACAACATTTCAGTTTCGTATACACAGAACCAACTCCAGATTAATAAAAATCCATATTATAACATTTATTTAAAAAATAGCTCACCAACATCTACCTGACAATCAAAATATTTCATAATTTTATACACCACAAGCCTCAATAACCGCACTTCGTATATATAACGTATTTGGAATATATACGAAGTAGTATTGCAGAGTTGTTATGCCACATTTACCAAAACCGCTTATCATTGATAGCAACATGAAGTTCGGTATTGCATTTTTCACATAATTCTTTAGCAACTCTCATTTGCCTTTCATTCATTGCTGGGTCTATTGTATTTTTTCGTGGTTTAGTTAAATCAATACAGCTACCTAATATTTCTATTCTTGGTAAATAAGCTGTGTTGTATTTTATTCTAACCCAACCACGCAAATGCAATAATTCTGTTGCAGATTGGCATCTATTTTCTTCCAGATAATCAAGGAGTTTCTCTAAATCGCCAAACTCTTTTTCTAATATTTCATAAGCATACTCATTGTGTTGAAAATCTCCAACTTCTATTATTTTCCCGTTAGGGTCTAACCAACTATCTCTCATGATAAATAAAAACGTGGCATAACCCGTGGTATAGTTAATTGCCGTGTTAGTACTAATTTGAAGCGTTACCAC
>CAZCWK010000050.1:0-18179 GCA_964502355.1 uncultured Bacteroidales bacterium | reverse complement strand
TGTCAGCTACGGGTGGGGTTATTTGACCGGTATGGTCAAGATTTTGCGAAAACAAAATTACGGTACGATAATTAATTTCAGTTCAATAGGAGGGTTGATGGGGCTACCTTTTCAACCTTTTTATTCTGCAAGCAAATTCGCAATTGAAGGCTTGAGTGAATCCCTGAGGATGGAAATCAGTCAGTTCAATATAAAAGTAGTTGTTATAAATCCGGGAGATTTTCATACAAGCAATACGGCAAACAGAATCAATATTGTTGTGAAAGACGGCCCTTATGATAAACAATTTGAAATATCAAGAGCCAAATACGAGAATGATGAAAATAACGGAGGTAAACCAATAATGCTTGCCAGGAAACTGGTGAAAATAATTGAATGTAAAAATCCTCATAACAGATATATAATTTCCACTTTTGAGCAGAAGCTTTCAGTTTATTTGAAAAAGATATTACCTGTCGGGACTTTCTCAAAAATAATCGCTTCTTATTACAATATAAAATGATGATTTTCTGAAAGATATTTAATGACGTCGTCATTATCGTCAGCATGAAACCATTTATAAACCGGATCTTTTCTGAACCAGGTAAGCTGCTTCCTGGCATATTTATGTGTGTTATTCCTGATGTTGTTAACAGCTTCATCAAGTGAGCAATTGCCATCCATGTAAGCAAATATTTCCTTGTAACCCACAGTGTTAAGTGAGTTTAGTGAGCGGAATTCATAAAGAGCTGCTGCTTCATCCAGCAAACCACTTTCTATCATATTCTCAACACGATTGTCAATTCTTTTATAAAGATCATTTCTGTCTCTGTCCAGACATATTTTTATAATATCAAAAGATCTCTTCTTAATTTTTCCTGTCCTGAATTGAGAATAAGGTTTTCCTGTCATCAGGCATATTTCAAGACCGTGTATTACCCTTTTGTGATTTTTAAGGTCAACTTTCGAATAGTATTCAGGATCAAGAAGTTTGAGTTCAGCAAGAATGTTGTCAATACCCTCGGTATTATACCTTTGAACAAGATTTTTTCTGAGATTTTCATCCACATCAGGCATATCATCAATGCCACTACAAACAGCATCAATATAAAGCATACTGCCACCGGTCATTAGCACTGTATCATTACTTTTGAATAATTCATTATCCAGAAGACTGATTACATCGGTTTCATATTTTGCAGCACTGTAGTATTCATGAATAGATTTACATCCGACAAAATAATGCCTGACTCTATGTAGTTGTTCTTCAGTTGGAGCGGCAGTTCCGACCGGAATTTCGCGAAAAATCTGCCTTGAATCACACGAGATTATAGGTGAAGCTAATGATTCAGCCAAATTAAGACTTAACTCAGTCTTACCGACTCCGGTTGGGCCGGTAAGGACTATCAATGTTTTCACAGGGTTTGTTTTACCCTTTTCCATCAACTATTCAAAAGTGTTTGGATCGGGAAGATCATCCAGACCAGAGAAACCCTCAGAATCTATTTCATCAATATCAAAATCCTGATCTCCATAAAAATCATCATCAAGATTAAGTTTAACTGTCTGGTCCGGAGTAATTTCTTCAAATCCGATAAATTGTTCCGGAGCATCACCTTCTGATATAAGACACTTAGGTTTTTCAATATTCTTGTTTGGGATAAACTGAAATGCTTCAATAAAAAAAGACCTTTCAGTCATGTAATCAAATACAAAAATTAGTTTCTGATCTTCATCTTCAATCAGGTCACTGATTTTTGTGTCTTCCATTATCCAACTGTCAATTTCCGGACTACTGTCCATTTCAATCAGAGTAATTTCTTTTTCTTTTTCCCAATCTTCATTACAAATGAAAAATGAAGTTATCTGGTCCTTAGTATAGCCGACGCTGTCAAGTATGGCGTTATGGAGATCAAGAAAACTAGCTTCTGAATCAATGGCAATTTCACGGACGAAATTGTCAACTTCATCTGATAAGATTCTGAATTTTATTACCATGAAATAAAAAATTTTTCAGTTAAAAATATCCTTTAATTATACCGCGCTGAGAATTTTTTACAAAAAGAATGATCTCATCACGTTCTTTAGTAGCAGGTAACTCAGTTTCAATTCTTTCAATTGCATCACTGTTGTTGAGTCCTGATTGGTAAAGATAACGATAAATTTCCTGAATTTCCTGTATTTTTTCGTTCGAAAAATTTCTTCTTCTGAGACCAATTGAGTTTATTCCACAATATGCAATAGGCTCTCTGGCTGCTTTAATGAATGGTGGCACGTCCTTGTTTATTTTTGAACCTCCATGTATCATAGTATGCGCACCAATATGAGAAAATTGATGTATTAATGTGCCTCCACCAATAATAGCATGATCATCTATGATTACTTCTCCGGCAAGTTGCGTACAGTTGGACATAATTATATTGTTACCAACAACACAATCATGAGCAACATGACAATAGGCCATTATCAGACAATTGTTACCAACTACAGTTTTGCCTTTGGCAGCAGTGCCTCTGTTTATCGTAACATATTCTCTTATTGTTGTATTATCACCAATCTCGGCAGTAGTTTCTTCTCCGGCAAATTTTAAATCCTGAGGTACACCCCCAAGAACCGCATTCGGAAATATAATACAGTTTTTTCCGATTCTGGTTCCTTCTAAAATTGTTACGTTCGACATTATCCTGGTTCCTTCACCAATAACAACGTTTTTATCAATAGTGACAAAAGCATCAATCGTGACGTTATCTGCTATTTTTGCTTCAGGGTGGATATTTGTTAATTGATTTATCATAAATGGAATCACCTGCCAAAAACAGGTTTTAAATTTTATATTATTTATTTTTAATTAGTTGTGCCATAAATTCAGCTTCTGAAACAATCTTGTCACCGACAAATGCATATCCTCTCATAGAAACAATATTTCTCTTCATTTCGGAAATCATATCCAGTCTGAAAATCAGAGTGTCACCGGGAACAACCTTATGCCTGAACTTGACATTGTCAATTTTAAGGAAATATGTTGAGTAACATTCAGGATCGGGCAGGTTATTCAAAATTAAAAGTCCGCCTGTCTGAGCCATAGCTTCAATTTGCAATACTCCCGGCATAATGGGCTCTTCAGGGAAATGACCGTTGAATATTTCTTCGTTGCCGGTAACATTTTTTATTCCTACTATGTGATGATCACTTAATTCAATAATTTTGTCGACCATCTGAATCGGCCAGCGGTGTGGTAAAAGTTGTTTAATCCTCTTATTATCAATAATTGGAGGAATATCAGGATTGTATGATGGTATCATTACATCCAGTCTCTTGATTTCTCTGCGGATAAGCCTTGCCATTTTATTGTTGATCTTATGACCTGGTCTTGTCGCAATAATATGACCTTTTAAAGGTTTTCCAATCAAAGCAAGGTCTCCAATAAGATCAAGTAGTTTATGACGCGCCGGCTCATTATCATATTTAAGAGGCCTGTTGTTGATATACCCCAGTTTGTTTACTAATTTGTGAGGAATATTCATAGTATCTGCAAGATTATCAAGCTTATCCTGTGTTAACTCCTGATCATAAATAACCAAAGCATTATCAAGGTCACCACCTTTTATCAGATTATGTTTTATTAAAAGATCTACCTCCCTGACAAAAACAAAAGTCCTGCTGTCTGCAATTTCATCTTTAAATTCATCAAGATTATTAAGTCTTGCAAACTGATTGCTTAGAATGCAGGAGTCATAGCTTATAAGTGTTGTTACGCTGAAACCATCATAAGGTAGAATAACTATTGAAGAACCTGTATCAGGATCAGTTACTTCAATACGGTTTCTTACAATGTAATATTGTTTGTCATAATCCTGTTCAAAAATACCGGCTTCACTTATGGCTTCTATGAATTTGATGGAACTACCGTCAAGAATAGGCATTTCCGGACCGTCAAGTTCGACTATACAGTTATCAATTTGTGAAGCGTACAAAGCCGCCATAGCATGTTCAATCGTGCTAATGCTTACATTACCGTTTTTTAAAACCGTACCTCTTTCAGTATTCTGGACGTTTTCAGCTAAAGCTTCAATTTCAGGCCTTTCAGGTAAATCAATTCTAACAAACTTGTAACCTGAGTTCGGAGGAGCAGGCAAGAAACGTGCTGTTATCTGCAAACCTGTATGCAATCCTTTTCCCGATATTACAAAATCTTTTTTAAGAGTCTTTTGGTTTCCCATGATCTGATATTTAATTATTTAGCCTTTTTTAGTTCTTCAATTTCCTTACGGAGTTTTATAACCTCAGTATTAATATCCGGTAGTTTCTTGAAAACTGAATATGATCTTGCAAAATTTCTTGCCGGTATAATAGGTGCGCCAAGGTAATAAGTTGTATTGTCTGTAATATCACCGGGTACACTTGAACATGCTCCAATCTGAACATTGTCAGTAATCGAAAGATGACCACCGATGCCAACCTGCCCGCCAAACATACAGTTGCTTCCAATCTTGGCTGAGCCTGCAATGCCCACCTGAGCAGCCATAACGGTATTTTCACCGATTTCAACATTATGAGCTATTTGTATCTGATTGTCAAGTTTAACGCCTCTATGCAAAATAGTAGAGCCCATTGTAGCCCTGTCAATAGTAGTATTAGCTCCAATCTCAACATTATCTTCAAGAACAACATTACCAATCTGTGGTATTTTCTGAAATTCTCCGTTGTTTTGAGGTGCGAAACCAAAACCGTCAGCTCCGATAACACTACCGGAATGTATTATACAGTTGTTACCGATTTTACAGTCGTTGTATATTTTTACACCCGGATATATAATGCAGTTTTTGCCAACGCTCACATTTAAACCCAGGAAAACCTGAGGATAAATCTGAGTGTTTTCACCGACAGATACACCATTACTTATATAAGAAAAACTGCCGATATAAGCAGTTTCATCAATCAAAGCCGAACTGTCAACACAAGCCATATTTTCAATGCCTTTCTTCAATTCTTTTTTTGAAACCAATTCAAGAAGCTTTGCAAGACATTCATATGCATTTTCAACTCTTATAAGAGTGGAGTTAACAGGATTCTCAGGAACAAAATCATTATTTACCAGAACAATGCTGGCTTTGGTTGTGTAAATGAATGAGTTATATTTGGGATTTGATAAAAAAGTCAGTGTCCCCGGCTGGCCTTCCTCGATTTTGGAAACATTGCCTACCATTACTGAGGGATCTCCTTCAATAGTACCATTCAGGAATGTGGCAATCTGTTGGGCTGTAAAAGTCATAATTAATAATTTTGGCAAAAATACAAAAGTATTGTTCAATATTTATAAAAATGAATTCTGTTATCAGTTTTTAACTAATGCGTACATGGCAATACGCCTGTTTTTTTACCTCTTTTGACAGTAATTCAAGGTTGAGCATATCTGATGCAGTGGTTATTGGTTTGATGCAGCCATCATTATATAAAATGTCAATACTATCATCTTCTTCGCTGTACATATTTGTGGAAACATTGCTCAATGATAAAAAATATTCTGCATCCTCTTCACTGATTTTATAAACATCAGAAATCTTCTTAAGGTCTGTCTTAAATCTGTCAGTGTAGTCCACATCAGAACTCATTTCAACTTTAAAGAGTTTTCTTTCAATTAAACCACGGCAAAGCCCGGAAAGGACATAATCATCATGAAACTGCCAATCTTTGATTGCAGACCAGATATCAAAATCATCAAGTTGTTCAAAATAATCAAGAGAAGTATCATCCATATACTTTTCAGTACGCTTACCGGACAGAAAATAATTCAGAGCTCTTGAAGATTTTACCTCAACACCGTTGGAAAGCAGATATTTGCCTCTTTTTAGGATATTATGCAACATTTTCTCGGCAGCAAGAGATGTTTTGTGCAGATACACCTGCCAGTACATCAGTCTGCGGGACATCAGATAATTTTCAACTGAATATATACCCTTGGCTTCAACAACAAGTTTGTCATCCTTGACGTTCAACATCTTAATGATTCTTGCAGATCCGATATCACCTTCAATCACGCCCGTGAAGAAACTGTCTCTTCTAAGGTAGTCCAGTCTGTCCATATCAAGATTTCCGGAAACTAACTGATGAAGAAATCTTTTTGGATACTCATCCTTAAAAATACTTATTGCAAGACCGAGTTTCCCATCAAATTCACTGTTCATTCTTTCCATCATCTTCAAAGAAATATCTTCATGAGAAACCCCCCGGATAATAGTATTTTCCAGAACATGTGAAAATGGTCCATGACCGATATCGTGAAGAAGAATTGCTGCAATAACTGCCACTTCTTCATCTTCAGTGATGTAAATGCCTTTTCTTTTAAGATTATACGTAGCTTCCATCATGAGGTACATAGCACCTACAGTATGCTGAAATCTGGTATGTTGAGCACCCGGATACACAAATGAAGACATTCCAAGCTGTTTAATTCTTGTCAGTCTTTGTATATACCGGTGTTGAAAAACCTCGAACAGAAATCCTGAGGGAAGGTTTATGAAACCAAATACCGGGTCATTCAGTATTTTCTTTTTCTCCACTTTAGCTTATTTTTCTCAGATGCAATTCCATTTCCTGTTGAACCTGTAATGCTGCTTTTCTTGCTTTTTCAGCAAAATCTTCACCGTTTCCAGCATAAATTATTTGTCTTGAGGAATTTACAAGCAGACCACACTGGTTGTTCATGGCACTATTTACAACTACATCAAGTTCGCCGCCCTGTGCTCCAAGTCCCGGAACAAGCAGGAAATGGTCAGGAACCATATTTCGTATCACACCAAGAGTCGCTCCCTGAGTTGCACCTACTACATACATCATTTGTTTGTCATCAGCCCATTTTTGGGATTTCTTTATAACTTTTTCAAAAAGTCTCTCACCATCAGCATCTTCCAGAAACTGGAAGTCATGTGAACCTTTATTTGAAGTAAGGGCAAGCAAAATAACCCATTTTTCAGGATAGACCATAAATGGTTTCACGCTATCTTCTCCCATATATGGAGCTACTGTTATTGCATCAAAAGGCATATTTTTAAAAAAAGCTCTGGCGTAAAGCTCAGAAGTATTGCCTATGTCACCTCTTTTGGCATCTGCAATTACAAACATCTCAGGATATTTATCCTTAATATATTTTACTGTCTTTTCAAGTGAAATCCATCCTTTTGAACCGTTTGATTCATAAAAGGCAAGATTGGGTTTGTAACAGACACATAAATCTGCCGTGGCATCAATGATTTCCTTATTAAATGTAAAGATGGGATCTTCTTCATTTAAAAGATGTGACGGTATTTTATTCAAATCTGTATCGAGTCCGATACATAAAAATGATTTTTTTTCAAAAATCTGATTAACAAGTTGTTCCTTCTTCATAATATATATCTTTACATCTCAGCTTCTTTGAGGCGTTCTGCATTTTCAGCAATTATCAGCTGATCTATTACCTGTTGTAATTCTCCGCTCATAAATGCGGAAAGATTGTACATAGTATAATTTATCCTGTGATCTGTCAGACGACTCTGGGGATAATTATAAGTTCTGATTTTAGCAGATCTGTCACCTGTTGAAACCATGGTTTTCCTGTGAGCGGCTATATTATCAATATATTTCTGATATTCCATGTTATATATTCTGGATCTAAGCTCGGTCATAGCCTTGGCCTTGTTCTTGAGCTGAGATTTTTCATCCTGACATTGAACAGTTATTCCTGTAGGAATATGAACCAGCCTTATAGCAGAATAAGTAGTATTTACAGACTGACCACCATGTCCGGAAGCACAAAAAGTATCAACCCTGATATCTGAATCCTTTAATTCTATATCAAATTCTTCGGCTTCAGGTAAGACCGCCACAGTGGAAGCAGAAGTGTGAACTCTTCCCTGGGTTTCGGTTGCAGGCACTCTCTGAACCCTGTGAACACCTGATTCATATTTTAATGTGCCATAAACGTTTTCTCCTGATACTGTGAAAATTATTTCTTTATAGCCTCCGGATGTACCTTCGCTTGAAGATGTAACCTCTGCTTTCCAGCCTTTGGATTCGCAATACTTGATATACATCCTGAATAAGTCTCCGGCAAAAATAGCCGCTTCGTCTCCACCTGTACCACCCCGGATTTCTACAATTGCATTTTTTGAGTCTTCAGGATCGGCAGGAGTAAGAAGTAATTTAATTTCTTCCTCTAGTTCAGGTATTCTGGACTGACTTTCATCAAGCTCCTGTTTTGCCATTTCTCTGATTTCAGGATCCGACTCATTTTCAATCAGCTCTTTTGCATCCTCAATATTCTTCAGAAGCCCTTCATATTCTTTCCTTGCCTTGATGATCTTTTCAAGATCGCGATATTCCTTGTTAAGCCTGACAAATCTTTTCATGTCTGAAATGACTTCCGGATCGGTAATCAAAACAGAAACTTCTTCAAATCTGAGAACCAGACCATGCAATTTTTCGAGTAAACTATTTTCAGCCATCAATTATCAATCAGAATGTTAAGCCGGAGATTATTCGTAAATGAATACTCCATGCGGGCTTTCTATCGTAAGTTTTTTATTTTCAGAATATTCAACTCTTCCTATCACTTTAGCATCTATGCCGAAACCATCAGCAATTTCAATTACTTTTTCAGCATTTTCAGGAGTAACATAGACTTCAAGTCTGTGACCCATATTGAAGACTTTGTACATTTCTTTCCAGTCAGTACCGGATTGTTGCTGTATAAGTTTAAAAAGCGGAGGGGTTTCAAAAAGATTGTCTTTGATTACGTGTACATTGTCAACAAAGTGAAGGACCTTGGTTTGAGCACCTCCTGAGCAATGAACCATCCCGTGGATATCTTTTCTCATCATTTTAAGAAGCTTTCCGGCAAACGGAGCATAAGTTCTGGTGGGAGAGAGTACAAGTTTGCCTGCATTAACCGGACTGCCTTCAACATCATCAGTAAGTTTCATGTTACCTGAATAAACCAAATCGTCAGGTACGGATGAATCATAACTTTCAGGATATTTTTCAGCCAGATACTTTGCAAACACGTCATGTCTTGCAGATGTAAGACCATTACTGCCCATGCCGCCATTGTATTCCTTTTCGTAATCCGTTTTACCGAAAGAAGCCAGACCTACAATAACATCTCCGGCTTTAATATTGGCATTATCAATAACATCACCTCTTTTCATCCTGCAGGTAACAGTACTGTCTACAATAATTGTCCTTACAAGGTCCCCGACATCAGCGGTTTCACCTCCGGTAGCCCAGACACCGATACCCATTTCCCTGAGTTCAGAAAGAAGTTCATCCGTGCCATTGATAATTGCAGAGATAACTTCTCCCGGTATAAGCATTTTATTTCTCCCTATTGTCGAAGAAACCAGAATATTATCAACAGCACCCACGCATATCAGGTCGTCGATATTCATTATTAAAGCATCCTGAGCTATACCTTTCCAGACTGACAAATCGCCAGTTTCCTTCCAGTACATATAGGCCAGTGATGATTTAGTCCCCGCTCCGTCTGCATGCATGATGTTGCAAAAGTCAGGATCTCCCCCCAGAATATCGGGTATAATCTTGCAAAAAGCCTTTGGGTAAAGACCTTTATCAATATTTTTAATTGCCTGATGGACATCTTCTTTTGATGCAGAAACGCCACGCATCATATAACGTTGGTCACTCATTGATGTATTTTTTGACATGCAAAGATATAAAAAATAAGGGAGATGAGTAAAATGCCGGTATGATTTAGGGCTCATATTGAGGTGAAAATCCAAGCAATAGTGATGTAATATTTAATTAATAATATAGACATTCATTTTTGTGAAAATTAATTTAATTTTGCATAATTATGTGAAATTTGGTGAGTATAATCCTCGTTGCTAGCAAAGAGGAGCTTTAAACTTTATGCATTATTTTAATAAATAAATTTATGGTAAGAAGATCATTTTGTCTGTTGATTCTGATTTTTTCTTCACTAAGTCTTTGCTTTTCACAGGGCATAGTGAAAGGTATTGTATTGGACGGTGAAACAAATGAGCCTATAATCGGCGCCACAGTTTTAAGTCCGGATGCTAAAACCGGAGATGTTACCAAGCTTGATGGTAGTTTTTCCATCAAAGTGGATAAGTCAAACACTACGCTTGAGATTTCATACATTGGCTACAAACCTTTGGAAAAGAGTGTTAAAGTCAGCAGAGAAGCTGATCTTGGTACTTTAAATATGGAATCATCTGCTATTGGTTTGGGAGATGTTACTGTGACAGCGAATGTTGCTATTCGTAGAAAAACTCCTGTAGCTTTATCGACCCTTGAGCCTGCAACACTTGAGATGAAACTTGGTAATCAGGAATTTCCTGAAATTCTTAAAATGACTCCGGGTGTATATGCTACAAAACAAGGTGGTGCCTATGGTGATTCTCGTATCAACCTTCGTGGATTCGAGTCTGCTAATATCGCTGTAATGGTCAATGGTGTACCTGTGAATGATATGGAGTGGGGAGGCGTTTACTGGTCAAACTGGGCAGGCCTTTCAGATGTAACAAGATCCATGCAGGTGCAACGTGGTCTGGGAGCTTCTAAAATAGCATCACCTTCAGTAGGTGGTTCCATAAACATTGTAACCAAATCTACTGACGCCAAGCGAGGTGGAACTATATATTACGGTTTGGGGAACGATGGTTACCTCAAACAAGGAGTATCATTTTCTACAGGTTTGAACGAGTCGGGATGGGCTGCAACTTTTCTGGGTTCAAAGACAACCGGTAACGGCTATATTCAGGGTACCGAATTTGAAGCCTATACTTATTTTCTGAACATTTCAAAAGTGCTTGATAATCATACATTCTCTTTTACTGGTTTTGGTGCACCCCAGTGGCATAACCAACGTAACTATAACAACTACCTGACTATATCAGAATGGCAAAAACAACCACTGGGTTATAAGTACAATCCTGCCTTTGGCTACGATATGAACGGTCAGACAAAAACATCAAACCACAACGTATACCACAAACCTCAACTATCTTTAAATCACTACTGGACAATTGATGATATTTCTTCTTTGTCTACCGTACTATATGTTTCTATTGGCAATGGTAGCGGATACAGTGGGCAGGGTTATACATCCGATGATCGCTCAGCCTGGTATGGAGCTTCCAGTGGCGTTCCGAACAATCAGTTCAGACGGGCAGATGGTGCTTTTGACTATGGCGCAATCTACGCACTCAACCAGGATCCTGAAAACTTTAACGGATCCAAAATGGTAATGTCTGAGTCTGTCAACCAACACCGTTGGGCAGGGTTACTTTCTACTTACACCCGTCAAATTAATAAGGTTGAATTTTCAGGTGGAGTTGACTTGCGTTACTACAAAGGTATACATACCAATGTTATCAATGATATGTATGGAGGCTCCTTTTTTATCGACCAAACAAGCCGTCCTAACATGGCAAGCACTGACTGGAAGACCCGGAAGTTGGGTTTAGGTGATATTGTGTACAGAGATTATGATGGTTATGTGGTTTCAGAAGGCCTATTTGGCCAGGCTGAATACACTGAAGGCCCTTTGAATGCTTTTGTGTCAGGTTCTTTATCAAATACTACTTACTGGCGATACGATCGTTTTTATTATGATCCTGCAAATGCCAGATCTGAAACAGCTAACTACCTTGGTTATACATTAAAAGGTGGTGCTAATTATAATCTTGACGAACACCATAACGTGTTCGCTAACATTGGGTACATATCAAGAGCGCCTTTCTTTTCAGGTGGTGTTTTTTTACAGTCTGCAACAAGCAACATTACAAATCCGAATAGTGTAAACGAGAAATCTTTCTCTTTTGAGTTGGGTTATGGTTACCGTTCCCGTTACCTGACTGCAAACGTAAATGTTTACCGTACTTCCTGGCTTGACAAAACTATGGTCATCAGTCAGGATGCTTCATCCTACGAAGCTTTGGTTCTTAATATGGAAGGTGTGAACGCCCTGCATCAAGGGGTTGAAGTGGATTTGGTTTCCGAACCAATCAAAAATCTGGAAATTACCGGTATGTTGTCCATTGGTGACTGGCGGTGGACTAACAATGCTTCCGGCTACCTGTATACCCGTCAAGGTCAACCTGTAGACCGTTTTGGTAATGAAGTTCCATTAATGAGTGAACAACACTATCGTATGAAGGTTAATCTTAAGGGTATCAGAGTTGGTAATTCTGCTCAGACTACTGCTGCTCTGGGTGCCAACTATGAATGGATAAAAGGATTAAAAACCGGACTTGATTATGTATACTGGGGCCGTAACTACTCTTATTATAAACTCAACGATGTTAGCACAACATTGACACCCGAGACCTCATACGAGCAGCCATGGATGATTCCTGCTGCCGGTATATTTGATTTCTATACTGCTTACCGTTTTAAAATGGGTAATTTTAACTGTGTAGTCAACGGCAAGATTGATAACGTTTTTGATCAAACCTACATAGCCGATGCCGCCGATGGTGACGACCATACCTGGAAGACAGCTAAAGTCTTCTACGGTTTTGGAAGAACCTGGAGTATGGGTTTGAAACTAATATTTTAATTTATAACTATCAAATATTCGAATAATGAAAATATTATCCAAGCTTTTCACGGTTATATTCCTGGCTACACTGCTGGTATCATGTGATTACAATGCTGACAATTTTCCCGGTTTTGATGAAGCAGCAATACCTACTAATGTTGTTTCCCGAACAGACTCATTGACAACTAATGATATAAAAACAATAAGGGATCTGGTTTTAAGTAATGCAAAGACTGCTGCAGATACAGCTGCCTACAACTATATTAAGAATGAAGGTTTTTTTAATGACGAGATTGCTCCAGCTGATGTTTATCTTCCTCTATGGCTTGCAGATCGTTATAAGTATGCCGATCCTACTTCTTCTGTAATGGTGGTAGTCCCGCAGTATATAGTAGAAGAAGGCGAGGTTCAACTACTTAGCCAAAAGTATATTCTCGACAGTGTCTGGTATTATTTCAATGCTGAGATTCTTGTCGAACCCTTCACTTCAGGTTTAGGTGCTTTCACTGAATATAGTGTAAGTGGTGCACAAAAATGGTTTTTTAAGGCTTACCAAAGTTCAGGTTACGCAAATATGTCAGGTTATGCAAATGCTAAGAGTAATGCTAACGAAGACTGGCTCATTTCTCCATCTTTGGACCTGACCAAACGTACCAATGCTGTTTTGGTTTTTGAACATACTATTAACAAGGGTGATACTACAAACCTGAAAACTAACCATACGCTGTTGATTAGCACGAATTACACCTCTGGCGATCCGATGAATGCCACATGGACTCAATTGCCCATCACCAAGTATCCGGCCGGTTTTAACTGGACTTTTGTATGGACTGGCGATATTATATTACCTGCCTCAGTAATGGGACAGAGCAATGTACGTATAGCTTTCAGGTACCTCTGCTCCGACAAAGAATCTGCAACCTGGGAAATTCGTAATCTGAGTATAATGGAACCACAGGATTAACTGGATAAGTACTAATAAATAGAGAAATCTAGAATAAAGAGAAGCCCTGAAGTAAAAAAATCACTTCAGGGCTTCTCTTTATTACAGAACTTAAGATGTTTATCTTTTACTAAGGTATTCAGTTACATTTTTTTCAATTCTCTGATTCAGGTTGGTCAAATCAGCTTTCTGAAATTTATCACCGACAATATTTTCATAAAGCTCGATGTAACGGTCTGAAACACTCAGGCAATATTCAGGGCTCATGAAAGGAACTTTCTGACCTTCTTTACCCTGGAAACCATTTTCAATCAGCCATTGACGAACAAATTCCTTTGAAAGTTGCTTCTGGGGTTCATCATTGGCAAGTTTTTCTTCATAGCCTTCCTTATAGAAATATCTGGATGAATCAGGTGTGTGAATTTCATCCATAAGAATTATCTCACCGTCTTTTTTGCCGAATTCATATTTAGTATCAACCAGTATCAAACCCATTTCTGAAGCAATCTGACCGCCTCTTTCAAATATAGCGTGAGTGTATTTTTCAAGCATTTCATAATCATCCTTGCTCACGATACCTTGTGCGATAATTTCTTCTTTTGAAATATCTTCATCATGTCCTTCTTTAGCCTTTGTGGTAGGAGTGATGATAGGTTTTTCAAACTTCTGGTTTTCTTTCATGCCATCAGGAAGTTTTACACCGCATAATTCGCGTTTCCCCGATTTGTATTCACGCCATGCATGACCTGTAAGATATCCTCTGATTACCATTTCAACTTCAAATGGTTCGCATTTGATACCTACTGTAACCATCGGATCCGGTGTAGCTAACTTCCAGTTTTTGACTATATCCTGAGTAGCATCCAAAAACTTTGCAGCAATCTGGTTAAGAACCTGTCCTTTATATGGAATTCCTTCAGGAAGAATTACATCAAATGCAGATATTCTGTCTGAAACAACCATAACCAATAATTCATCGTCGATGTTATAAACATCGCGTACTTTCCCGTGGTAAACGGATTTCTGACCCGGGAAATTAAAATCTGTTCTTGTAAGTGCTTGTGCCATATATGTTATTTATTTGTACCTTTTTTATTATCTGTCAGATTTGCTTTGGTGTCATCATCAGAAACTGAAGTAGGTCCAATTTTTTTATCCTCATTGTATTTATCATAAGCTTCAACTATGCGTTGAACAAGTTTATGACGTACTATATCCTCTTTGTTGAATTCAACTTTGGAAACACCTTTTACGTTTCTTAAAATGTGCATTGCCTGAATAGCACCGGAAGTTACACTGTGAGGCAAGTCAATCTGAGTAATATCACCGGTGATAATCATCTTTGAGTTCATGCCCAATCTGGTCATAAACATCTTTATCTGCTGGGTTGTAGTGTTTTGGGCTTCGTCAAGTATGATAATAGCATCACTTAGTGTTCTTCCTCTCATGAATGCCAGCGGAGCAATCTGAACTATTTTGTCATCCATATAATCCTTTAGTTTTGCCGCAGGTATCATATCTTCCAGAGCATCATAAAGTGGTTGTAAATAGGGATCTATTTTTTCTTTCATATCACCTGGCAGAAACCCCAGTTTTTCACCTGCTTCAACAGCCGGACGTGAAAGTATAATTTTCTTAACTTCTTTATTTTTCAGCGCTTTTACAGCGAGAGCAATGGCTGTATATGTTTTTCCTGAACCGGCAGGACCTATTGCAAAAATCAGATCATGGTTGTCATATTCTTCAACCAGCTTTTGCTGATTTTTTGTGCGCGCCAGTATAGCTTTTCCGTTAATTCCATACAGGATGAGATTATCTTGTTTAACTTCAAGGGGAGCTACCCCTTTAATAACGTCACGTATTGTTTCTTCATTAAGAGAATTAAAGTCTGCGCAGTGTTTTTCCAGCGCAACGAAAGCTGTTTCAAAAGCATTCATATCGGATTCTTCTCCGAGTATTTTAATCAGATTACCTCTTGAGCCTATTCTGAGCTTTGGATACAGTGTCTTGATAAGATGAAGGTTGCAGTTGTTTATGCCAAAGAAAATGGCAGGATCGGCTTGTTCAATCGTCAAAACACGTTCATTCATTGTAGCTTGTATATTTAGTGCAAAAATAACTAATAAAGCGAAATAATTGTAATTTTGTATATTATAAAGGTCTCAGATTTTAATAAACATTTATCAAATGGGCTATCTCAAAGGTGTATTCGCTGCAGGATTAGGTATTGCTTCTGCTTTACCGGGCAACAGTGCGTCAATCAAAAAAAATGAGCTGACAGAGAAACCAAATATTTTATTTATACTGGCAGATGATCTGGGTTATGGTGATCTGGGTTGTTATGGTAATAAAGTTATTAAAACTCCCGTCATAGATAAACTTTCAGAAGAGGGAATGAGGTTTACCGACTTTTATGCAGGAGCCAGTGTTTCTTCACCTTCAAGATGTTGTTTGGTAACCGGACTCCATTCAGGTCATGGCAGAATACGCGGAAATATGTGCAGAGTGGGAGGTGTACAGGGAGAGAGGGAAGGTATTCCCGGTTTTGTAAGGAGAACAAATCTTCAGCCTGAAGACAGAACAATTGCAAATGTACTTGGTGAAAATGGTTATTATACTTGCCTGGTCAATAAATGGCATATGGATGGATTTGATGAAAATGCAGGTCCGCTTGACAGAGGTTTTGATGAATTCTACGGATGGCTGATCAGAGAACCAAGAAGTCATAACTTTTACCCGGATATACGCTGGCGAAACCGTGAAAAATATGAAATACCTGCAAATCAAGGTGGAAACCGTGCTGATCATAACACGGACAGATCAACTAATGAAGCTATTGATTTTTTGAAACGAATGGCTGAAGGTGTTAAATGTGACAGGAATAAATTAAAAACAGGAAGTCCTTTTTTCCTGTATCTTTCATATAATGCTCCTCATGTACCGCTGGATGCTAAGGACAGATCTCAATACATTAACAGCGGCCTACCTGTAAATGATCAGTCCTATGCTGCATTAATTACACATATGGACGAAAGTATAGGACTGGTGCTTAAGACTCTTTCAAATCTTGGTCTCGATAAGAATACAATTATTGTCTTTGCTTCTGATAATGGTGGTGCCAGTGCTGCTAAAGTTGAACAGCTTAAACTCAATGGTGAGCTGAGAGGATGGAAAGGTGAATTATTTGAGGGCGGCATAAGGGTTCCTGTAATAGTAAAATGGCCTGGTAAGGTGAAACCGGGTAAGGTTTCAGCGCAACCTGCATATTTCCCTGATTTTTTTGCAACCTTTTCATCATTAGCCGGAGATAAAAACGAGAAATCTGACGGTGTTGATCTTACAACGGTCATAAGAGGAAAAAGCAAAAAGATTATTGACAGAAAGTTGTACTGGGAACAATTTCCTTCAAGAGGTATTTCAAAGGCTGTAAGATGGGGTAACTGGAAAGCAATAAAAATGAACACAGATACTCCATGGCAACTTTATGACCTCAGTAAGGATGTTTCCGAAACAAACGATTTGTCATCAAAATACCCTGAAATCGTTTCAGAGATAGAAAAGTTTGCTCTATCGTCTCATGTCGAATCGGATTGCTGGCCAACCATTTTCTAAAAAAACTGCTAACTTTGCAGGCATTATTCTTAAAACATGCCTTATCGTTATTTCATCAGATTTTCTTATGATGGTACCAATTATCATGGTTGGCAGATTCAGCCTAACGGGATGACTGTGCAGGAAATGATGATGACTATCATGAGAAGAATCTTTGGTCCTGAACTTGAACTTACAGGTGCAGGAAGGACAGATTCCGGTGTACATGCTGAAATGATGTATGCTCATTTTGATGTCAATAAGATAATTGAAGATACTGCTGCAATGGTGGGCAAACTCAGCTATATGATGCCTGCAGATATTTCTGTACAGGAAATTCGCCAGGTTCGCCCTGATGCTCATGCAAGATTTGATGCAATATCCAGGAGGTATGAATACAGGATAAGTCAGGTCAAAAATCCATTTCAAAGAAACTTCGCAACTCATATCAGCTCAAAACTGGATGTTGAAGCCATGAACAGAGCTTGTTCAATTTTATACGAGTATTCTGATTTTACCAGTTTCAGCAAGTTGCATACTGATGTTAAAACAAATAATTGCAAAGTAACCAGAGCTTGTTGGGAAAATAAAGAAGGGTTACTTGTTTTTACTATTGAAGCAGACAGATTTCTTAGAAACATGGTCAGAGCTATTGTCGGAACAATGCTCGAAGTCGGCAGAGAGAAAATTGATTTAAATGCTTTTCGAAATATTATTGAATTAAAAAACAGATGTGAGGCGGGTACCTCAGTTGAAGCCCGCGGTTTGTTTCTGGTAGATGTCAGTTATCCTGAGGATTTGTTTATTTAGGTTTTCAAATAGATTATTATGTGGTTATTATGTGCTTTTGCCTCTGCATTTTTTCTTGGTATTTATGATACAAATAAAAAAAGCGGGCTTGAGAACAATGCTGTCATTCCTGCACTTTTCCTGAATACAGTTTTTTGTTCGCTGATTTTTTTGCCAACACTGTTGCTGTCAAGGTTTTCACCTGAAACGATTAAGGATACTATATTTTATGTGGCTCCTGTTGACCTGAAAACTCATGGCTTCATTTTACTTAAATCATTAATAGTGTTGATTTCATGGGGTACGGCTTATGTC
>CAZCWK010000049.1:19945-20680 GCA_964502355.1 uncultured Bacteroidales bacterium | reverse complement strand
CAGGAGAAAATAATATTTATTGAACTTTATCACAAAAACGATAAAGATAATGAGGATAAACAAAGAATTTTAAACAACTTCAAATAGCAAAACCATTGACAATCAAAACTAAGAGGAAATATATAAATCACTAAAATATCCTATTGACGTACGTATGGCGTAAGAATGGCGTAGATAATACGATTAAATTATTTGGAGATTTTTAAGGATGCAACTAATCTTGCTTCAAATTTAATGACGGATGACACAAACAGATTTCAGGAAAAAACTTATTGATTACAGGAAGGCCAAAGGAATAACTCAGGAGGAGCTTGCTGAAAAAAGCGGTATTTCAATCCGAACGATTCAGCGAATAGAAACCGGAGACGTTTTACCCAGGGCTTATACGATCAAAGTTCTTTCCGACTATCTGGGAATCGGTTATTTCGATGGTATTTATACCGGTCAGAGTACAGTCGAAAATGACATGGTTTCAGACTCCGGAGTTTCAACAACAAGTGGTGAATCGGGAGTTGATTTTGGAAAATCCGTCATTGAGAAGCATACCGCATTATGGTATTTAAAAGATTTGTTCAACCTAAAAACAAAAACAATGAAAAAGGTTTCAATTTTACTAACGACATTATTGCTTGTGGGATTCGGTTTATTTGCTTTGACTTCAGACATGATGGCTCAGGATAAATCCATTAAGTCAAATAGTATAAAAATTGAGTACAACAAAGAAAAGAAAGTTCA
>CAZCWK010000049.1:0-19935 GCA_964502355.1 uncultured Bacteroidales bacterium | reverse complement strand
TTTGCCGTTGTATCCAACGGCTGAAAAAACCCGAAAAGAAAGTTCAGAGAGTTGAAGTGACATATACCAACGCCCTTAATCTGGACAGTTTATACAGTATTAAAACTACACTTGATAAGATTGGCATAACTGTCAATTACAGATCACTTACATTCGATAATAGCAACAGACTAACATCAATTGAGTGCCTTGTAGATTGTAATGATGGTTTCAAAGGAAGTTTTACGGCAACTTCACTTAATAAAGATAACAAGGATAAAAGATTCGGCTTTTTCAGGGATTACGACAAAAACGCCGAAACAGCATTCTGCACCGGCATGTGCAATTAAAAGCAAAATAAACAATCCGGGTAAAGAAATGTCTGATACTGAGTTTTGTGCCTGACGTACAAAATCGTTAGCTTTGCAGATATTATTCATTTCTTTACCACAAGATGAAAAAACACATGTTGATCATTGCTGCAATTATTTTACATTGCAGCCTTCTCATTGCAAATCCGGTTCTTACCAAAGAAAAAATAGCAGGTCCGGTTTCAAAACCAAGCCTTGGATCATTTGCAGCATACGCAGATACATTAACTTTTAATGAAAAGAAACCGGTTCCTAATACATCAAAAAAGGAGTTTTTTTTATCTGTCACTGAATTTAAAATGGGTACTGATATAAAGTTCAGGGTACGCTACAAGATGAAAAATACTGCTCACAAATTATATATCGATGGCAAACTTGTTGAAAATAATACTGATTACACATTCAGTAAAGTTAGTTCTGCATATATCCCTAAGATTGAGATCAAAGATGGTTCTGCTATAATTTCAAGCGGATCAATAATTTTCAGTTGCCTGCCATTGGTTCAGATGTTTTACGACGGAGGCATTGGCTCAGCTTATGTACTCGGCAGGCTTGTGGTTACTGAACCTGATAAAGCAGGTCCACAGGAAGTTCTGTTATCAAGCTTCAAAACAAGAGGAGCTTATTCGGGAGAGCTTGCAAAACATGCTTATGCTTTTAAATTAAAAGATATGTACGGAGAAGAAGCCATAGACAGATCTTTCTTCGGACTCAGAAGTGACAACAACTGGATTCTGGATGCTATGTATATCGACCCCGGACGTATGAGAAACAGGGTTTCGACAGATTTATGGAACGCATTTTCGACAAAACCTTATTACTATGCCGATGAGCCCAAAATGGTAAACGGCACCAGGGGTAATTACATAGAGGTATTCTGTAACGACTCTTACAATGGTTTGTATTGTATGACGGAAAAAATTGACAGGAAGCAGCTTAACCTGAAAAAACTTAAATATTCTGCTGATTCGACTGTAGTTACTCAGCGGGGAGCATTATATAAGGCAGATGACTGGACAAGGGAAGTTCTTCTGGGTGGCGCGTTAAATGGTAGTACAGCTAAATATACTTCTGTTCCGGCTTACAACAATATGTCTGACACATGGCAGGCTTATGAAGTAAAACATCCTGATCTTGATGATAAAGAGCCGATTAGCTGGAAACCTTTGTATGACCTCGTACATTTCACATCAGGTCTTACAAATGATACCAAATTTATTGCTGATGTAAGTAAGCATTTTGACTTACCAAACTTTCTGGATTATTATCTTTTTATTGAGCTTTTACTTACTGCCGACAATCAGGCTAAAAATACTTATCTGTCAGTTTACGACCAATCGGTTTCACCAATGTTTTCAGTAACACCATGGGATTTGGATGCATCCTGGGGCAGACGCTGGGACGGATCTTCAAATGTGACCGGACCAAATCAAAACTTTGACAATTTCTGTCTCAAATATGAACATGGTCAGAATAATTTGTTCCTCAGATTGCGCAGCATTAATTATGATGATTACCTGACAAAGTTAAAAAACAGATATAAAAGCCTTAGAGGTACATACTTCAGCCATAACCACATTATGTCCAGGTTTGAAAGATATGTTGACATTTTCAATATGAGCGGTGCTGCAGGAAGGGAAGAATCAAGGTGGGGTATTGCCAAAATCAGAAATGAACTGAGTTTCCTTTCGACATGGATTACAGCAAGGCTGGCATATCTTGATAATCAGTATCTGGGAGGGCCATACGTGACTGATGTTCCCGGAATCAATGTCAAGCATTTAGAAGTTTATCCAAATCCTGCAACCGACATAATTTATGTTGACAATGTGAGTATTGGCGAGATGGTTCAGTTGATTTCATTGCAGGGAAATATCTTACAACGCATTGTTGCTGAGAGCGAAAGGATAAATATTGATATATCCTCGCTGAAACCTGGAGTTTATTTGATTAAAGCCGGTGAGAGCGCAATGAAAGTCGTCAAAAAATAAATGGCTTAAAATATTTACTTTTTCAAAGATTTTCAGGGTTTCAAGTTAAGTCCTATCTTTGCACAATCTTTTAACCCACCCACTATGGCACGAATACTTAATGATATTTCCAGGACTTTCAATGAATATCTATTGATTCCCGGATTAACCACAAAAGAATGTACTCCTGACAGGATTAGTCTTAAAACTCCGCTTGTAAAGTTCTCTAAAGGCAATGATCCTGATATTTCTCTGAATACTCCTTTTGTATCTGCTATAATGCAGTCAGTTTCAGACTCAAACATGGCTATCGCGCTTGCCAGAAATGGTGGATTATCTTTTATTTTCGGTTCCCAGTCTATCGAAGAGCAGGCTGAGATGGTAAAAAAAGTAAAAAAATTCAAAGCGGGTTTTGTTGTAAGTGATGCAAATCTTACTCCCGAGAATACACTCAGTGATGTAATTGCACTTAAAGAAGCTTCAGGTTTCTCCACCATTGCGATTACAGATGATGGAACATCTAAAGGAAAATTGTTAGGATTGGTTACCAGCAGGGATTATCGTCCGACCAGAGATGACAATAACATGAAAGTCAAAGATTTCATGACTCCGTTTTCCAAACTTGTTACCGGCAATTTTGGTGTCAGTCTTGAAGAAGCCAATGATATTATCTGGGATCACAAGGTAAATGCTCTGCCTATAATTGATGAAAACCAGAACCTGAAATATTTTGTATTCAGGAAAGATTATGACAATCACAAAGAATATCCTGAAGAGTTGCTGGATAACGAAAAAAGATTGTTGGTCGGGGCCGGTATAAATACAAGAGATTATGCAGAACGCATCCCTAAACTAGTTGAAGCCGGAGTCGATGTACTTTGTATTGATTCTTCAGACGGTTTCTCCGAATGGCAGATGCAGACTATTAAATATGTCAGGGAAAAATACGGTGACAAAGTCAAGATTGGTGCAGGAAATGTTGTTGATGAAGATGGTTTCAATTATCTGGTTGAAGCTGGAGCTGACTTTATTAAAGTTGGTATCGGCGGTGGCTCTATCTGCATCACCCGTGAGCAAAAAGGTATCGGACGTGGCCAGGCTTCATCTTTGATTGAAGTAGCAAAAGCCCGCGATGAATATTTTAATAAAACAGGTATTTATATTCCGATTTGCTCTGATGGTGGCATAGTTCAGGATTACCATATGGTGCTTGCTCTGGCAATGGGTGCCGACTTCATAATGATGGGCAGATATTTTGCAAGATTTGATGAAAGCCCGACTAAAAAAATGCTTATCAACGGAAATTACGTTAAGGAGTATTGGGGTGAAGGTTCAAACAGGGCAAGAAACTGGCAACGATATGATATGGGCGGAAACTCGACTCTTAAATTTGAAGAAGGAGTTGACAGCTATGTTCCTTATGCCGGTAAGCTGAAAGATAATGTTGAAATAACTTTGGGCAAGATCAAATCGACTATGTGCAGTTGTGGAGCTCTATCCATAAAAGAATTGAAGGATCTTGCGAAAATAACTCTGGTTTCATCAACTAGTATCATTGAAGGCGGTGCTCACGATGTAATACTCAAAGAAACCAAAAGAGAGTAGTCTATGAAGTTTAGCACCATTTTACTTACGATTTCTGTTTTAATTTCGGTTTCAACTGAAACCGGAGCAGTAATCAAAGCTATACGCGTGGGTGAAACCAATCCCAGCACGACGGCTTACGTACTGGCACAACAGGAACAGCTTTCAGGACAGGCTTTTCAGCAGGACGCACTTGTGACTTATAATGGCTTCCAATATACTGTATATTACAATTCGACCAGAAACGTTTGCATTTCAAGAAGGAAACTTCCTTACGGTCAATGGAAAGAAGTCATCATTCCTTTCAAAAACTCTGAGGATGACGCGCATGATGTCATAAGTATGGGCATTTGTAAAAATGACGGAACAATACATCTCGCATACGATCATCATAATACTACTTTGCAATATTGTCGTTCCGCAATCGGACTTGCTAATGACACAACGATGTCATGGAACATTTCAAACTTCGGTCCGAACACTTCACAGATGGTTGCTTATGTAACCGTACCTGATGTCACATATCCCCGATTCATAAATAAACCTGACGGAGATTTACTCTTTGAATGCAGATATAAACTGAGCGGTGACGGAGACAGTTATCTCAGAGAATACAGCGGAGCTAAACATACATGGTCACTTGTCGGCAGATATGTTCAGGGTATGGATTCAAATCCTAATGCCTGTGCATATATAAACAGGATGGATTATGATGTTTTCGGAAGATTACATGTTTCGTGGTGCTGGAGAGATAATTATGATGGCCAGAGTAATCACGATATATTTTACGGTTACAGTGAGGATCACGGACGTACATGGAAGGATAATTCCGGTAAAGCTGTAGCAAATACGGAAAAAATAAATCCTACAGACAGCAGGTCTTCAGGCAGTTGCATGCGACAGGGCATCGGGAGTCTTAAGATCGAAACGATACCTTACAATAAAGGTTATATAAATCAGGAAACACAGACATGCGACAGTAAAGGCAGAGTTCATATTGTTAATTCATATATGAATGACGGAACCGATTCCAACTGGGCATCTTCCCGTAAGAAAGCCGTTTTACATCATCGTTACAGAGATAGTACAGGTGTATGGCATCATAATCTGATTAAGAAAAATGGCGTGAATGTAAACTCCTATTGCAGAGTTCAGGTTATTACAGGAGCAAATGACGATGCCTTCGTTATTGCAAACGGTGCTGAGATTTATGCTGCCACATCTGCTTCAGGATACTCTGACTGGCACTTGCTAACTGATGTTGACGCCAACAGGTTTTGTTCTGAGCCTCAGATTGATCAGTTAGCAATAAAAAAAGGTGTGTTGTCATTTGTTTACCTCGGAAGAGATAAAAAGATAACTGTTATAGATTATCTTTTAGACAATCCTTCTGCTCCTAAAGGTAAAGGACTAAATGCCCAATATTATTCCAACCCGGATTTTACTGACCTGATAGGCTCTTCAGATGATGTAACCTTTGACAAGTCAATGCCGGAAAAAACCAAAAGTGTGAGATTTTCAGGATATTTTGAGACAATGCTTGGAGAAAAATACAGTCTGACTTTAAACACTACAGTTCCTTCGACAGTTTATGTTAATGGTGAAAAGGTTTTGGAAACCGGTGAAGTTTCCACTCCTGGTAGTTATACGTTTGAATACAAACCTGTATGTTCGCATATGAATAATATTGTCATTGAAGCAAAAGCTGATAAAGACAGTAAAATTTCGCTTGACTGGAGCAGCGACAGGACAGCAAAAATACCTGTTCCTGCTGCAAACCTTTACAGTTTTAAAGATTATAATTATCCTAATGCAAACCCTATCGTAAAAGGTTCAAAAAAAAAAGTCCACTTCAAAACTGATAACAATAAAACCGTTCATATCTCGGAAATGCCTTTTGGCTCTGCGGTAAGAGTTTATTCTATGAATGGTAAGATGCTTAGGACAGCTTTCCCTTCAGGTAGTGAAACCTTAATAACACTACCTTCAGGTTATTATCTGATATCAGTTTCAAATAATAATTCTTTTAATTCTTCTTCTATAGCCATAAAATAAATCGAATCCCCCCGAGACAATCAGCGAAGAGATTCGATTAAGTGTAGTAAAGATTATTCAGTAAACCCATTGCTAAGCAACAGGGTGGAATTTAATGTTTTATATACCAGTTATCCCTGTTCAGCAGCTTGCTTTTAATTGCTTCTCCGTTGGTTTTATGTTTGGCTGCCACCCTGTTGGCAAGGTAAGAATTATCATTTCGTCTGATTGCAATACGCATCAGGTCATGAAAACGGTTTCCCTCAAAAGCGGTTTCAAGAGCAAGTTCATTTACTATAAGATCTTCAACGTAAGTCACTGTATCAACACTTGCAGGAATAATATAATGCAAAGTGTCATATTCGAGATTACCACAACCTCTTGCCCTTATGCCTTTATTGTTGTCAAATATCACATCTGAAAAATTCATATAGCCGGGCAATGGATCTGATTTTTCTTTTGCAGGGATAATTTTCGGATTATTCATATTGATTCTGGTCAGACCGTTTTTCAGAACAGCCATGGCCAGATTTGGTTTTCCCAGTCGGTTTACTGCTTCAGCATATCTTAAATAGAGTAAAGCTGTACGATAAACTATCACCTGCCTGTTTTCAACATTTGAGGTATTCAATCGTAAATATTTTATGATATGATTGTCTTTGCCGGGTTTAGCTTCATAGTTCCTGTAATTGTAAGTAGATAAATCATTATAAGACCAGGTAGAACCCCACTTCCTTAAATCACCCAAAGTATCAAGTGTAGTCGAATAATAATATAATTGTGAATCCCAGTTATTAACAGATACATCAGATGCCTTTACTTTATAATTGTAAACAAGACTGTCCAGATTAAAGGTAGTACCGAATTCATTTGATGCAGATAATACACTTATACATTCACTTGAACCATTACCAAAAATATTCAGCCAATTTAAATCAAATGAACCGGTAAATGCATTATTTAATACAGATCTGCTTGATCTGAAATCGTTTAGAATATTATACTTACCTCTTAACATAAGATCGTGATATTCAGTAGCAGCTTTATCATATTGCTTTGTCCATAAGTATAAATCACCCAGAAGGAAACGTATCGGGAAGAAACAGTCACTGACCGATAAAGAATTCAACTGACCGAATTCAGGTTCGGCAATATCTTTCCACGGTTCAAGATCTTCAATAAGTACCGGCGCCAACTGCTCCATATCATATTCAGGAAAATCTTTTTCAGCATCCTCAAGATTCAACAATGGTTGCTCAAAATAAACAGCTTTCTTATAATTGAGTACAATCTGCATATATGTCCATGCCCTGATAGCTTTTGACACAGCATAGACTTTGTACATCACTTTTTCACCACCATTTATTACACTGGTATCAATATTGTTAATTATATAATTGCAATTGTTTATAATGGCATAATAGGTCCTTATCTTATCTCCATACTTGTTACCTTTAGAAATATCAAAGTTGTTGATTTCAACCAGATTCTTGTCAGACTTATCTGTTACATCCATCAGATCTCCGCGCAATTCCCCAAGCAGGACATAGCTGTCAGCAAGTTCCTGCATCAGTGACAGAACACCGAATATCGAATACAGGCTGTCATTAGAAGATTTCATCTGATACTCATCATCAAACACGTATCTGTCAGAATCAACATTAAGGAAATTACTGCAACCTGTAAAAACAGTAAATGCAACAACCAATGACAAGAGTATATATGTAATTCGTTTCATAACTTTCAGATTAAAGATTAAATTTAAAACCAATGTTGAAACCCTTAGTTGATGGTATCAATCCGGCATCAACACCCTGCATCCAGACCTGGTTTCCTGCTGAGAACTCAGGATCCTGACCTAAATATCTGGTCAACGTAAACAGATTTGTTGCAGAAAACCAGATATTTACACCCTGAATATAATCGCTCTTCAGAGGAAGATCATATGAGAGAGTAACTGTTTTCAGCTTTAGATACGAACCATCTTCTATCCATCGGTCAGAAAATCTTGCGTTACCTACAGGGTCACCGTATACTGCCCTTGGCTGGGAAGTTAGTTGCCCGTCAGCTACCCATCTTCCAAGTACTGCCCTGGTCTGATTACTAAAGTCCTTACCACCTTCAAGCTGACTGCGTGAAAAATTATATACATCGTTCCCAAGGCTGTATGTAAACACAGTACTTAAAGAAAAACGACCTGCAAACATCTTGCTGAAAATATTACCGTAAATATCAGGATTCGGATTACCGATTACCTGTTTATCGTTATCATCAATCACTCCGTTTTTATCCAAATCATCAAAATGAACATCTCCCGCATTAAAAGATCTGATTACGCCATTTTCATCCGTCATGTGAAGAGGGATTCTTATCGAGGAGGCAGGAGAAGTATTGGCTTCTTCAGCTTCTTGCTGAGATGAGAATACGCCCAGGGCCTTGTAACCATAAAATGAACCAACCGGTAATCCTTCTTTTGCAATCACCTCACCATCATAGACAGTAGTTGTAAAACTTCCTTCAGGCAGCGATTTGATTATATTTTTATAATGCCCAACGTTGAAACCTGCTTCCCATTTAAAATTCTTTAGATTTAAAACCTTCCAGTCAAAAGAAACCTCATAACCCTGGTTTGACATAGTTCCTGAGTTGCTCCAGTATTTACCGAGCCCGCTGATCAGCGGAGCGTCTTTCATTACCAGCAAATGGTCAGTGACGCCTGAGAATAAATCAAATGATAAATTGAAAGTATTATCAAGTAAACCTAAATCAATACCAATATTTCCTCTTGATGTAGTCTCCCATTGCAATTTGTCATTACCCGGGTTTGCCAGCACGATACCGTTTGCTTTATCCATGAATCTGACATATTTAAAATAAGACATAGCGTCATAATCAAATATCCCATCGTTTCCGGTTACTCCAAAACCACCTCTGAGCTTCATAAAATTGATAAAATCAATATTTTTCATAAAATCTTCAGAAGAAACCAGCCAACCGGCATTGATTGACGGGAATACTCCCCAACTGTTTCCAAACATTTGCAAGCCACTCTCAGTCTTCTTACCGAACTTAGATGATGCATCAAAAGAAACCGCAGCGTTGAGGAAATACCTGTTATCACGATTATATTCAGCCTGCAGGTACTTTGAGAAAGATTTGGTTTCATTATTGATACCTCTTACCTGAAGGTATTTATATGCACCGGTAATAGTCGTATTATTATCAGAACCGGTATTGTGTTCTTCCGCATAATCAGATTCGTAATAATTGTACAAATATCTTATACCCAATACCGCTTTCAGATGATCAAGCGGTGTCAGTTTCTTCTCATAAGTAAGTCTGGTTTCATCAAAAAATGAAGTATTTCTCATTACCTGACTGCTTATTTCGTTTTGAGATTCACCCCAACCTTCAATCATCCTGACTTCAGTTCCTGTCATCGGAATAAACTTACGTTCAATAGCCTTGTGCAGGTTATAATCAAACCGGGTACTAAGAGTAAGCGTACGGTTAATGCGATATGTCGGTTTCACACCTATATTAAACCTGTAATTTTTCAGACCATTCAAAGAGTTGGCAATTATCGCAGTAGGATTACCGATACCAAATTCATCAGAGTCATCAAGATCTGTTGTTATCATACCCGTAGATGTAAACGTGTACGGGCTCAGGAAAGGCGATTTGATTTTTGCCAGCCATGTGGGTGATGAATAAAAATTAAATCCGTCATCCTGCATGGTTCTCTCGTTACGGGTAAAAGCGATATTCAAACCCATATCAAGATTATGAAGCAACTTTAGATCCGAGTTAAACCTGGTATTGAATCTTGAAAAATCAGAACCTTTAATATTCCCTTTATTATCTGTATAACCAATTGAAAAATAATATAATGCTTTTTCATCACCACCATTGACGTTAATAAGATAATTATTGGTCCTGCCGGTGGTATAAACTTCATTATTCCAGTCAGTATTGTTGTGATAAGTCGTGTAAAGAGGATTGTTTATATCATTTTGCAGGAAACCAAGCTTTGCCACCTCTTCTCCGGGAATACCTTTTGAACCAAACATATCATTGGCATACAAACGATATTCATCACTGTTCATCATCGGAAGAGCTTTCGGGCTAAATGTAAACCCTGAAGAAATATTCAGACTGATTTTTGTAACCTCAGTAGTACCTCTCTTAGTATTAATAAGTATAACGCCGTTTGAAGCCTTACTGCCATAAATTGAAGTACCGTCTTTGAGTACAGTAATATCTTCAATATCACTTATATCAATATTCTCAAGAGAATTTGAAAAGAAACCGTCATTAATTGAAACCTCGTCAAAGAAATTGTTCCAGATGACACCATCTACTACAAACAAAGGCTGAGCATTAAGATTTATCGAATTAATACCTCTTATAAAGTAAGAAGCCCCCACTCCTGCTGTTCCTGAGCGATTAACAGACCTTAATTGTCCGTTAAGATTATTCTGAATAGCTTCATCAGCAGTAATTGCCTGAGTTTTTAAATCCATATTGAAACCACTGGCAGAAGTCGATCTGACCGTTTCAGTAATTTTACCTGTCAGTCCACTTAAGCTTTTGTAAAAATCAGAATATACATCCGACATAAGCCTTATCGTCAACCTGGTTCTACCTTTTACAGCAACCAGTGAATTATTATAATCATATGCTTCGATCTGAAGCAAATCTTCAGTATTTATTCCGGTCAGTTTAAATGAACCTTTTTCGTCTGTTGTTGCAGCTTTATCTTTATTTACTACAACTATTCTTGCCGCACTAATCGGATTACCGGTAACAGCATCAGTCACAATACCGGTTATATCAGTTTGTGCACTGACAAAACCTGCAAAAAAAATAAATACAGCAACCAGAAGAGACTTTATTTTTTCAAAACGGACTGATTTCCTGTCCATCAATATTTTACATTTCATGTTTTTCATTATTTGCATTTTATTGGACAGGTTCAAGTATTATACAGTCGACCTTAATAGTTCGATTGAAGTTTTTGAGCTCCGCAGCTGTAGTGCCGGCTCCATTTTCAATTTTCAGATATGTCGTAACATTTTTACCACAGACCATACCACTCTCAGTAACCAGATTACTGTATTGAAACTCAAAATTATCAGCCACAAGCAATTTGGTGACAGAGGTCGTATCAGTTGTATTTTTTGCTACAGTCAGTTTTGAATCATTGACAACTACACCATTTTTATCTGTATAAGAAATGTAAAAGTTCAATTTGTAAGGCCTTTTATCATTTTTATCCATAGCATAAGTCGGAACAAAAACAGCATAAATCCTGTATTTGGTTGCAAGGACATTTGGAATCGGGAATTTTATAGAAAGCTTTGAGATGGAACTTGATGTTTTAGGCAAAGCAGAAACATATCTGTTACCGGATATTTCCATGCCTGTTCCAATACCTGAGATAATGCTCGGAGTATAGTTCAATGATATTCTTTTACCATCCTGAGAATCCTCGGCTTCAATCCTGATTTCCTTATTCCAGGATTCAGAAGGAGTATAATTTATCATACCGGTTTTATATATCAGGCCGTTACTTAATTCAGAAGTTTCTGCTCCCTGAAATAACAATGATGGATTAGCAAATTTGTTCCCATTGGTAGAGTAAAGTAAATCTGCAAAAGGTGAAACCAGTCTGCCTCTGAAAACCAAATCCCTTATCATCGCCCATTTCGTATTTCTTACCTGAGCAGGCTCACCTCCATAAGTCGGTAAAGCTTTATACAAAGGATAAACTTTTGAGTAAAGATCATTCCAGGCATTATTATCCGGGACTATCATCGTATATATGCTGTCTTCATTATCAAAAGTTCCGAGTAAAGTTTTTACATAATTGGAATATTTGAAAACAGAGTCTTTAAATACACCATCTTTGAAACTTGCCAGAGTATCAAGACTCTTATAATCCAACGTTCTTATAAATGATCTTAAAGAATCTATACCTGCAGCCTTTGCAATATATTCCCAATGGTTGTATTTATAAGGCATGAAACCTTGTATCTGATGAATAATTCCGTTTTTTACAGAAATATCCTTTACAATAAGTTTATATCCGTCGATATAATAATCTTCACCAATTCTCTTAAAAACAACTCTTTTTTCATTGAGCATTATGATAGTTTTATTCCTTGCTTCAACAGAAGGAACTGAAAAATGGGCAATATGATTTGAAACCAGCAATTTAATAGCCTCAACATCATTAATATCCTGGTTATTAAGTGCTTCATTTGATGGAATCCAGACTGTGTAAGTCTGATCCCCACCCAATACTTTATCATAGCCGGACACTACAAGCATATCTGAAAATTTCGCCATTTCGGGCATTTTCCTGATATATTCAAAGATATTCAGTTCTGATGTGCTGTCATATGTCGACATATAATGCTCATCCCATTCTTCTTTACAGGAAAATGTTAAAGAAACCAGGACAACTGACAGAATTATTGTTAGTATATTTTTTTTATTTCTCATGGCTTTCCTTTTTTTCATCAATAGATGTCTTCAGACTCAAGGCAACTCGTTGGTACAAATTCAAGATAGTCAAACATAAACTCACCGCTACTAAGGCCAATAACCCCGAGTTTGTGCTTTCCCGCTGTCTTGAAATTATATATACCAAGTATTCTTCTTAATAGATTCGCACTGAAACGTGAATTTTCACCGTAGAACCATCCTTCAACAGGAACCCTGAAAACAGCAGGCGCTTTCATATAACCTCTGTTTCTCATCATCTTGTCATTCTCAAATCCGTAATAATCTTCAGGATCAGTACGTGGTTGCTTATAACCTATAGCTGCATTATCTGCCAGTGTACTTAAATTAATCGGAACCCCGGCAGGTATACCATCAAAATATAGTTGAGCTACTCCTCTGTTACTGTTTGCTCCATAACCAAAACGAACTTCATATGTACCTGCCGGTATTGGAGGAGTCTCGATCACGAAATCATAAAGCTTACCCGGAGAGCCTCTGAGGAATATTTCATCACCTTCATAATCCTGATACTTCGGATAACCGGTCAGATAGCCAACAACTGTCTGCTCGGTACATGATATCCTGTTTATATAACCACGTGGTAACTCGAAACGAAGATTCGGATCAGTTGTACCTCTACCACGCATATTGTTGTTGGTCAGCTCATCAAAGAAGCTTGCAGAGTCAAATCTCAGTCTCTTTCCTGATAACATGTCGTGAGTATCTTTGTCGTAAACCAACATTCCGTCAATTTCGTGATAAACTCCGTTAAGCGCATCTTTATCAGAATATGCTTTAACAATTTTGACCTTATTCCCTGTTTTTGGAATCCTGTTTATTACGTTAGTTTCTTTAGTCAACCTTATTTTACTAATCTCCATAAGAGTATTCGGACACATGGTTTCAATGTATTCAACCATGTCCATAGTCTTAACCATATGATCAGTATCATAATCATCAATAAACTTCGAATAACTTAGTTGTTTGGTTATCAGATGATAGGCAATGAAGCGATTAAGGCTGTTTCGTCTGTCTTTAATATCAGTAACATTAGCGTCTTCAGGATAGACTATATCATAAATCGAGGAAGCATATGCTCTGAGACTTTCAATACCTGTTATCCCGTTTTTTGCCATTGTCTCATCACTTTCCATAAGTATTGTATAACCAAACTTCCTTTTTTCAGGTATTTCCTCGTAAAACCAGTTGCCGGCTTCAAGAGGAGTGGTAACCAGGTCTCTGTAATTGTCGGGATCATAACTGTCATCCTGTATAAGCATCAAAGAATCTGCAAGTCCGGTTTCGATGAGAGCATTATAGAAAATCGTGAATTTTTTATCTTTTGAGATTACCTTGACAACACCATCTCTGACAGGATTCAAAGCTTTATCGATATGATGAATTACACCATTATGTACTAAAATATCTTTTTCTATTATCCTTGAGATTTCGTTGATGAAAATTGAACCGGTATCACCAATAGATACGGAAATATATCTGTCACTCATGCTGAGATGAGGTTGTCTTCCTTTGACAAAATCAGTAGATTCCATAATCCATCCAAGGACAATATGATCATAGGCAAACTGCTTAAGACTGTCTAACGGAAATGCAGATCTGCCCGACTTTCCTTTGAGCTGATAATAAGCTTTCATTGCTTCATTATCAGGAGCAAAACATGTATAATCTCCGATAGTGTTTAAAAGTCCTATTACTTTAGTAGTGTCAAGTATTTTTGTGAATTCAGAGTATTCTTCAGGGTGGCTCTTAAGGTATTGGCCCATTGTAGGATCTACTGAAGTATAAAGATTCCCACCAATATCATCAGAGTCACACGATGACAATATTCCAAGCGACACGGCCAGAGTTACCGCTATCATCCTGAACATTCTGTTGTTAATACATCTTGCCATATGTAATTGTTTTTTATCTGTTGCTGTCATTTTTTAGTGGTATTTCCCTGCTGTTTATAATAAGGATTTTGTACCAGTTTAGGATTTGCCTCAAGCTCATACTTCGAAATCGGCAAATACATGCCATAAAGTCCGGCAATACCAATAGAAGCTGATTCACCTGATGCTTTGTGATCCATATAATCGTTTAGTACCATTGTGGAATTCTCTCTTCTGGCAACCCTTACCAAATCAAACCATCTTTTACCTTCGAATAGTAACTCTCTTTGTCTTTCTCTTAAAACCAGATTGCCCATTTCAACAGAAGTCGGGTAATTACTAATATTAAGAGAATCCTGTAATTCATTTGATCTCAGATAAGTCACATTCACCATATTCAGAGCTTCATTAAGATTGTCTTCTCCTCCGGTCTGAACCAAAGCTTCAGCTTTCATTAACAAAACATCAGACAAGCGATATATAATCCAGTTTGAAGTTTTATTACGATAAGTATAAGTACTGATGCCGGTAAGACTTTCTGTCCTTTTTAGCCCAGCGTATTTAAAAACGTAGTATTTGCCACCATACAATCTGAAAAAGTCTTTGGCACGTATGTCATCAGAGCTTTCAACAAGATTATTATTTACAACGAACTTAAATGGACTGTATTTCCCGGCAAGTTCTTCTTCCGGATCATACGCAACTGTCGCAGGAAAAGCAATTTCTCCCTGATTATCGCCATTTGTACCATATAGTTCAAACACAGGATAATTTTTCTGAACATCTTCATTAAACTGTAGTTCAAAAATGCTTTCAGTAGAATTGCCATGATAAAAAACCTGAGTGTACATCAAATCGGCTTCAACAAGTTTGAGATTTTTATCATCAATAATGTTGTTACAGCTTTCAACGCATTTTGAGTATTCCTTTTTCCATAAATAAATATCTGCTAAAAGTGCATCAATGCCGTTTCTTGTAAACCTGCCCTTATTATATGACTGTTTACCAAAATCGGTTGAAGCATACTGTCTGGCATTAGTAAGATCTTCAACAAGATGATTTAAAATGACATCCTCAGACTCTTTCGGAAGATTATAATCCTGAGTATCATCTATACTTGGATCTGAAATCCAGGGTACTTCTTTAAAAGTCCTTACCAGGTAGAAATAGCAAAGAGCTCTTATTGCATATGCTTCAGCTTCAGCCCTGTGCAAGTCATTTTCAGTAAAGTTCTCATCCCTGTCAACAACAAACGGAGCATAATAAAGCAAAGTATTACAATAATTTATAACTGAATATAACGAACTCCAGTCACAATATTTGTTTGTTGACGTTATATCCCCATCCAGTATTCTCTGCATATCATATCTGTCGTTAGAGAAAGATGATCCCGTAGTCATATTGTCAGATCTGAGTTCACCCCAGACAATCATACGATATATAACAGATTCTTCAGTGAGTCCTCTGTAACAGGCAGACAAGACAAAATCAACATCAGATTCATTTTGCCAGTATTCATCAAGTATTATTTCACTCTCAGGTTTCAGGTCCAACCATTCGTTGCAACCGACCAGGCTTGTAAAAATTACAACCAGTAATAAATATTTTAATGTTTTCACCGTACGCATTTTCTGTATTATTAAAAACCAACCGAAAGTCCAAGAGTAAAGTCCTTGGTTCTCGGTGTGTTGGATTCATCTCTACTCAAACCTAATGAACCATAACCTACTTCAGGATCAACTCCGGTATATCTGGAAAGTACAAAAAGGTTGTTGAAAGTCATATAAAGACTTGCTTTGTTTAGTTTCAGTCTTTTAACAAGTTTTGGATTCAGAGAATAGTTAAGGTTAACATACTTCAACCGAAGGAAACTTCCGTCTTCAACATATCTGTCGCTGCCTAACCAATTGTATCCATATTCATGTAAAGCTCTCGGCATAGTAGTGTCATCACCATCCTTTCTCCATCTCCAGTTAACTGAAACGCATTGGTTATTATCGTAAAACATGTTTTCAGCATTCATTCTTGCCGCATTGATAATCTTATTGCCATATCTGAAATTGAAAAACATAGTGCAGTTCAGACCTCCAAATTTGAAAGACGGACCAAAACCGCCGTTAATCTTCGGATTGGAGTTACCAAGATAAACTATATCCAGTTCATCAATGCTTGCGTCGTGGTTAACATCTTCATAAATAGCATCCCCGCCCCTGAATCGGTACTGGCTTTCGGTACCATATGCAAAATACATAGGTCTGGGGTCTCCGTTCTGATCAACAATAACACTACCGGTTTCGTCTTTGGCTACAGGAGCTCTTTCCTGAGTACCCTGTATGTATTCATCATATTGATAAACACCTTTATATCTGAACCCATAAATAGAACCAAAAGAATTACCTTCCTGTACCCTTGTAAGATAGGATCCTCTTGTATAATCATAATCAGAGTTGTAGCTGTCAAGTAATATCTGTTCCAGATTCAAAAGTACATTTCTGTAATTAGAAAGGTTAAACCTGAAATCCACACTGAATTTACCTACACTCAGGATCTTGTTTGCATAAAGGTTAACTTCCCACCCGTCATTCTGCATCGCTCCTCCATTCATATATGGTAAAACACTGAAACCTGAAAGTGAGGGAACCTTTACATTTCTGAACAGCATATCTGTAGTCTTCTTATTGTAAAAGTTCAGGTCAAAAATATACTTGTCATCAAATAAGCCCAAATCAAGTCCATAATTAAAAGATTCAGTTGTTTCCCATTTTAAAGAACTCAATCTCAATGAAACCGGTTTCACAGAAGTAACATCTATGTATGAACCATATAACTCATACCTGCTGAAATGAAGATATTCAGCGCCCGGTTGGTTTCCGCTTATACCCCATGCAGGTCTTACAGCCAACATACTCAGCCAGCTTTTGGTATTAGCCATAAAAGGTTCATCAGATACTATCCATTTAAGTGAAATACCGGGAAAATTACCAAACTTATTGCCGGCACCAAACTTGGTACTGCCATCTCTTCTTAAAGTAGCATCAATAATATACCTTGATTTATAAGAATAATGAGTACGCATCATGAAAGCCATCGATCTCCATGTTGAATGGCTGGTATTTGCCCAGTCAAGATATCCAAGATTCGAAGCATCAATAGCCTCTCCTGAAGGCAGAGAGTAAGTAACTATACCCTGACCGGCAGAATTTCCTGAATTAATCTGAAAAGATCCGTACAATAAAAAGCTGTGGTCATTATTATTAAATTTAGGTTGCCACGCAAGATTTATATCAGAATAAGCTGTCAGACTTTCATTATCAGAGTTCTCTGCGCGATTCACAGAGCTATTAGACCAGTAAAGATTTGATACATCCTGAGGTAAGAACTTCAGTGTTTTGCTGTTGTTTATATCAAATGAAACATACATATTAAATCTCAACTCGCCCGGATCCAGAAAGTCATACTGTAATCGGAATGTGGGTAAAATTCTGAATGTTTTTAGTTCGTTTTTGGCAAGCTTAGCCAAAGCAACCGGATTTTTAAGATACTTCTGATCATCATCAAGAGTTGAAGACTGAGGTATATTAAAAAAGTTTGCAGTATTATTCCCGTATCTATCCTGTTCATAAACACTAACATTCGGCATTTTCTTATATGCTATGGCCAACAAAGACATTTTGTTATTATTATCTGAATAACTCCTGTAATTATCAGAACTTGTCAGAGAAAATTCAGATGTAAACTTCATTTTGTCAGAAACGGCATATTCCAGAATTGCACGTGAAGTAATCCTTGACAGTTCCTGCCCGATGATAGTACCGTTTTGTTTGAAGAAACCGGCAGAAACTCTGTAACTGGCTCTTTCACCACCACCGGATAAAGTAAGATAATGGTCGTTGATATTACCAACCTGAGTGACTTCGCTTATCCAATCAGTATTATTGTTAAAATTTTCGAAATCCGGGAAGTTACGGTCATACAAATATTCGGGAACCTCAGTAGCCTCATCATCCTGTCTTGGATTAAGGTAAGCCTGCTTCATTAACATCGTAAAGTCATTTCCATTCAGCATCTTAATACCTTCAGGCTGAACAGTTCGGGTATAACGGTACGTATAGTCAACCTTAAGATTACCCATACTACCCTTTTTTGTAGTAATCATAAGAACACCGTTGGCACCCTTAGAACCCCATATTGCTGAAGCAGCAGCATCTTTCAAAACCGATATTTCGAGTATATCATCAGGGTTGATACTCAACATATTTGCATATTGTTCCTGATTAGAGTTGGCAAAGTCAAAATTAGGATCAATTTGTACTTCATAAGGCACTCCGTTGACAACAACCAAAGGTTCGTTACTTCCGTTTATTGAAGTTACACCCCTGATTCTCATTGAAGAACCACCTCCCGGGTCACCCGAATTTGCCACAATATCAAGACCGGCAATTCTACCCTGCAGAGCCTCATCAATTGATGTTACCTGAAGGCCTTCAAATTCACTTGCATTTATAGTTTGAATAGCTGTACCAATTTCTCTCGTTGGTATGGAGAAACCACCCTGACTTGACTCTTTAGTACCTTTTATAACAACCTGATTTAAAGATATCGAGGTTTCTTTCAACTGGAAATTTATAACCTTGCGATTTTCTATTTTCTTCACCTGTTTCTCAAAACCCATAAAACTTACTGACAGACTGTTCTGAGGGCTTTTAATTTTCAAAACATAATGACCGTTGATATCAACAGGGGCAGCACTTACCACACGGTTAGTTGCATCCAGTTCGTTCACTACAGCACCGGTCAACGGTTCGTTATCCCCCTGCGATGTAACACTTCCCTGAATTATACTTATACTTCCTGCTACCTGAGCTTCTATACATAATGGTATAATAAGAGTTACCATTAACATAAAAAGCCTAAGCAGATTTCCGTATACGGTAAAATTACATTTACACCTTTTCAAATACTTATCCATATTATTTATAATCGCTTCATTCATCTGCCCGCATAATTATTGGAAAGTTAGTACCTTGTCTATCTGATGAATCACAGCCGATGCCGATGTAGTTACAGAAGATGAGCTGAAAAGAGCTCCGCTTGTAGCACCGGTTCCATCAACATTTTTATATGCCGAAGGCAATTTTGAGAAAATGAAATCTTTTGCAACAATATTATACAAACCATTATCCGTGACCACTTTTGCCTTACTCCCTGATTCAGTCGTTAAAACCATTGAATTTTTTGAACCACTTACACCCAACTTATAATACTTATCAATTGAAGTTCCAAAGTGTGTTGGCTTTTCATCAGTCTTTATAGTAGCTGACTGGAAAGTTTCATTATAAATATGTCCGTAAAAAGCAGCATCATCCTGGAAATGATATCTTAAAAACCTTATCATTTTCCTGATTTCCACATTCCTTTGTTGATCAGGCATATCATAAATTTGCTGCCAGGGAGTTATTAAACCTTTGTCAATTGCAGATTGGATAGCTCCGTTTGTAGGCACATAAACCGTATAACGATATGCATTAAAGAAACTCACCCTCCTGACTTTGACAATGGGACACCCAAATTAAATATCAGGTGGAAATAGAGGTT
>CAZCWK010000048.1:13765-21051 GCA_964502355.1 uncultured Bacteroidales bacterium | reverse complement strand
GAACACGAAAGGTTTCAGATGCGTTACCTTGATCCTGAAAAGAGGAAGTACAACTTTGATGAGGTGCAGCAGGGTTTTCATAAGCTGAATGCCATTGCTGAAGCCATGAGATGTTTGCAATGTTCCAAACGTAAATAGTCAGCAGCCATGATAAAACTAAAGATTAACAACAAGGATATTACTGTCGAAGAAGGTACGACAATCCTTGAAGCAGCAAGGCAAAATAACATCAACATACCTCATTTCTGTTACATGGGGCAAATTCATAAGCCGGGGTCATGCAGGATTTGCATGGTTGAGGTAGAAGGAAGTAAAAACCTGATGGCGTCATGTGCGACAGAAGCAAAAGAAGGAATGGTTGTACAGACTAATACTCAAAGGGTAAGGAGTGTCCGTAAAATTAACTACGAGCTTATCTTATCTGATCACAACAAGGAATGTCTTAGTTGCTGGCGAAACCAGAACTGTGAATTGCAGGAACTTGGAAGTTTGATTCAGGTTGACGATTATCGTTATGAAGGTGCCCGGTCAAAAGATTTCGTCGATATTTCAAGCCCCTCAATAGTAAGAGATACTTCAAAATGTATATTATGCCGACGTTGTGTGACTATCTGTAATGAAATACAGGGAGTAGGTCTGATGAATCCTCACCACAGAGGTTTTTCAACTTTCATCGGTCCGTCTGAAGATGAATTGATGGGAGAATCAATTTGCACGAATTGCGGACAATGTGTATTGGTTTGCCCTGTTGGAGCTTTAAAGGAAAAAAATTCGACAGAAGAAGTCTGGAATGCATTGTATGACAAAAATAAAACAGTCATTGTACAAACGGCTCCTGCCGTGAGAGCTGCATTAGGGGAATTGTTCGGTTATGAACCGGGTACATTAGTAACAGGAAAGATGGCCACAGCATTACATGATCTTGGTTTCGATTATGTGTTTGATACTAACTTTGCAGCCGACCTTACCATTATGGAAGAAGGCTCAGAGTTTCTGGAAAGAGTTAAATCTGTACTAACAGGTAGTGGAGAGGAAGCTGTTTTGCCGATGATAACCAGCTGCAGCCCTGGTTGGATTAAATACATCGAGCATCAATATCCTGATCAGTTATCCAATCTTTCGAGTTGCAAATCACCACACATGATGCTTGGAGCACTCGCAAAAACATATTTTGCAGAAAAAATTCTCACTAATCCCAAAGATATATTCGTGGTTTCAGTAATGCCTTGTACTGCAAAGAAATTTGAGATAACCCGACCTGAAATGTACAATGAAGGATTACCAAATGTAGATGCTGTAATAACTACCAGAGAACTTGCAAGGATGATAAAGGATGCAGGAATAGATTTCCGAAATATGCCGGAAGGGAAATTTGACAGTCCTCTGGGTCTCTCATCAGGAGCAGCCGATATATTCGGAGCTACAGGCGGAGTTATGGAAGCTGCATTACGTACAGTTTATGAAATCGTAACAGGCAGAGAATTGCCTTCAGAACATCTTCATGTCGAACCGCTTGTAGGACTGGAAAGAATCAAAACAGCAAGTATTAAAATCGAAAATACATTACCGGATTTCAGGTATCTTGAAGGGGTGACAGTAAATGTTGCAGTAACCAGTGGCTTAAAAGGAGCTTCAATGCTTTTGGAAGAAATCAAAAACGGGACAAGCCCATACCATTTTATCGAAGTAATGGGTTGTCCCGGTGGTTGTATAAGTGGAGGCGGGCAGCCAAGACCTGTAAACGACGAGATCAGACAAGCAAGGCTGAAGGCTATTTACAGGGAAGATGAAGGCAAACAATACAGAAAATCTCATGAAAACGTTGATGTAATGACGTTATATAATGAATTTCTGCTGATGCCGCTTGGTCATAAATCTCATGAACTGCTTCACACCCATTATGTAAAAAGAAAGAAGTATTAGTTTAGGCTCTTTTCCGAAAGCTCTCTTTCGATTGCCATTTGCATTCCTGAAAGTTCTGACAAACCTTTCAATCTGCCAATCAAAGGATAGCCCGGATTGGCTTCACGATTGAAATCATCGAGCAATTTTATGCCGTGATCAGGACGGAACGGGATTCGGGTATCTTTACGACCTGAATCCTTTCTTTTTATTTGCTCTTTAAGCAAAGCCCTGACTATCGGGTACATATCAATATCGCCTTCTATATGACCATACTCATGAAATATCCTGTTGCCTGCAAAAACGTTGTTTCTCAAATGTGCGAAATGAATCCTGTGCCCGACAGACTCAACAATTTTTACAAGGTCGTTTTGTCTGTTAACAGACAGCGAACCTGTACAAAATGTTATACCATTTGCATTTGAATCTACCTGATCGCAAATCCATTCGAGGTCTTCCTGAGTGCTGACTATACGTGGTAAACCAAGTACCGGAAAAGGTGGATCATCAGGGTGAATGCAAAGATTCACTCCTGCTTGTTCTGCAACAGGCACAACCTCTTTCAGGAAAAGAGACAGGTTTTCACGCAGTTTCTCGCGTCCGGTTTCTTTATAAGTATCAAGAAAATTCAGGAATGCTTTTTTGTAATCACTTGACTTGCCGTCGACGACTCCATCAATGAATCCCTGTGAAACCACGATAATGTTTCTTGCAAGATTTTCCTGCTCATCAACTGTCATTTTACCTGTGATTTCCTTAGCTCTTGTGATGATATCTGAAGGATAATCCTTTTCAGCTCCCGGTCTTTTGAGGATGAAAACATCAAAAGCAGCAAAAGTTGCATAGTCAAAATACATTACTTCACCTCCTGAAGGTAATGTGTAATGCAAGTCTGTCCTTACCCAGTCCAAAACAGGCATAAAGTTGTAACAAACAGTATCGATGCCGCATTTGCCGAGGTTCTCAAGTGAAACCCTGTAGTTGGAAATCAATCTTTCGCAATCATTGTTGCGTATCTTTATACCTTCTGAAATCGGGAGGCTTTCAACCACAGACCAGCGCATACCATGAGCTTCGATTGCAGTTTTAACCTTCATGATTTCATCAACCGGCCATATTTCACCGTTTGGAATATGATGAAGCGCAGTAACAATACCTTCCACTCCAATTTGTTTAAGGTCGGACAGTTTGATTGGATCATTAAACCCAAACCATCTCCATGATTTTTCCAATGCCATAATAATCTATTTTAAATGAATTCAGGCGCGCATTCCCTTATGCTCTTCGACCGGGTTGGCGCAAAATGAATTTCTCCAACAACAAGTGTCGATTATCAACTGCTCATTAGTGGGAATGTTCAGATTAAACACCACTATATGCTGAGAATCCTCCGTCAACAGGAATAATTGCACCTGTTATAAAGCTTGCTGCATCAGAACAAAGGAATTGAACAATACCGTTAAGCTCTGTTATATCACCAAAGCGTTTCATCGGAGTCTTTGCTAAAACCTTAACACTTCTGTCAGTATATGATCCATCAGGATTAATCAAAACTGCACGGTTTTGATCGCCAATGAAGAAACCCGGAGCAATAGCATTAACCCTGACACCTTCGCCGAATTTCATCGCCATTTCAGTAGCCATCCATTGAGTGAATATGTTAATACCGCTTTTAGCAACAGAATATCCCGGTACCCTTGTAATTGCAGAATATGTTGCCATAGAAGAAACATTGATGATGCTTCCCTTGCCGTTTTTTGCCATTACTTCACCGAAAACCATGCAAGGCATCACGCTACCATTCAGGTTCAGATTGGTTACTTTGTTGAAGTCTTCGATCTTCATGTCAAACAAAGTCTGCTCTTCAGTCAAAGTAGCTCCAGGAATGTTTCCACCCGCAGCATTAACAAGAATATCGATTTTACCGTACTTTTCTACTATTTCACCTGAGACTTTCTTAAGACTGTCCATGTCAAGAATATCGCAGACAAGACCACTAACTTCACCCAATCCGCTCAGTTCAGCCAGCCTTTTATCCAAGGCTTCTTTACGGATATCCAATATGATTACTATTACGCCTGATTCAACAAGACTTCTCGAAATACTACCTCCCAGAACTCCGCCACCACCTGTGACTACTGCAACTTTTTGTGATAAATCAAAATTTGGTTTGCTCATAGCTATAATTACTTTTTAAACGTTAACTGTCAGCCTTTTCCAGGGCTGCAAATACAATACAAAATTACTGGTGAAACCTTTCATTGACTAGTATAATATTTACAACATATAATATTATATTTGCAGAAATATTTTTGTATAATACTTGTGCAAATGTGGTATCCATGATTGAGCGAACGACATCTTTAAGATGATTAACAGAGTGGTTATTTTATCAGGCACAGTTTAAAAAGCTCTTCCAAATGAAGATAATGCATGAACAGGTAAGCTTTCCTCCCAGGACTATGCTTAAAGTCAAATGGGATGATTTACCAAATTTCACCTTCCCGTGGCATTTCCATGGTGAGTACGAAATCGTTTATGTTTTAAAAAGTAATGGTACCAGGTTTGTAGGAGATAATATCGAGAAGTATCAGCCCGGAGATATAACATTGCTGGGTACAAATCTGCCTCATTTCTGGCGTAGTGAAACCGGTAATGACAACCAAAATCGTGTAAATGCAATTGTTGTTCAGTTTAATAAAGACTTTTTTAAGGATGAAATAAGGTCATATCCTGAATTCTTCAAAATAAACGAGTTGCTTAAACTGTCTGCAAGAGGCGTCAATTTCTCGGGTCAGGAAATCGAAGTTTTAGGGCGAATGCTCAGGAAATTGCTTAAGATGGAAGGACTTGAGCAAATGCTTTATTTCATAAAAGTATTACATCTCATGGGCAGCTCTGAAAACTTCCGGCTTCTTGCAAGCAATGGCTATCAACTTGATGAAAATAAGGATATCAGTACCCGCCTTGATAAAATAATGTTTTATATCAACAAAAATTATCGCAGAGAAATCACACTCGATGAAGTTGCTTCAAAAATTGGTATGAACAGGACTGCCCTGAGCCGTTATTTTAAGGATAAGACTGGCAAAACATTTATTTATTTTGTTAATGAACTACGCATAGGATATGCCTGCGAGCTTTTGGTTGAGAACAAACTTACCGTATCTCAAATCTGTTTCGAATGTGGTTTCAACAACCTCTCAAACTTCAACAGAGTATTCCTCAGGCAAACCGGTTTCACCCCTGTAGCTTACAGATTGCAGTATATTAGCACCTGATTCAACTAAAATTTATCAATTTTAATGCCATAGAAAATCCAAAGCAAACATATCCGTATGTTGAGTCAGTCGCCGGAGTAAACCATATTTTACTTTTCCAGTCAAGGGCGTCAGTGTTTTTGCCCGCCATAATTACACTGTCTTTTGCAATGTAAAATCCCGAACAAGCTTCAATCTGAAATCCACTTATCGCGAAACCAAATAATATGAACGAAATAATCAGGAGCTTTTTCATTTGATTCTTCTTGCTGTTTCAATTATCAGATATACAGTTTTATATATAAATGGTAGCAGAGCTATTCAAGCATAATTTTTTCTGTTGCTATCGTTTTTTGATCCTTATCGGTCAGTTTCAGATAGTACAAACCTGGACTTAGTATCGACATATTAAGTTTATGGCTACATCCATGAAAATCACCTTCAGCTACCAATTGTCCGGATTGATTAAATATGTTGTAACTTGTTTTTTCCTGATTTGCTGTATTTAAAGTGATAATAACCTCACCATCAGTCGGATTAGGACTTATCAACACTGGAATCTTTGGATTTTTAGCAGCATTTATCTGATCGTTATGATATAGGAAAATAATCCATTTAGCTACTCTGCGATCTATTCCTCCAACTGTAGGTGCATAAAAGAATATTGCTGATTTAAAGCCTTTTGTTCTAAATAAGCTGGTTATTTCCAACGATTCAATTGCATGCCAGGCAGTGTCAACTTTGCTTAAAAGATTAAGAAATTTGGTTTGAAAAGAATCAACGCTGATATATTTAATATCATCCGGTTTTTCGATAGTTACAGATGTATTTATAAATGGGGATTGATTGCTAAATGTAGCCGGGTATTTGATTTTACCTCTACCAAACCAAACTATTGACCCGTAAAAAACAGAGTCTTTAAGTGATGATAGTTTAAATGTGACATCGCCAAAATCTGCGGGTTCATGATAATTTATATCAAATGGAATACTGTCATTCTCACAATCACTACATGAATAATACGCAATATTTCCTCCTTCAAAATTATTTGTAGTGTAATCTACTACCAGAGTTGCAAGACTTACAACCCCGTTTTTGATAATAGTATCACCCTGACCATAACTACTATAAGTGATGCTGAAACCAAAAATCATGAATAGAAATAATCCTTTTTTCATTATACTCAGATTTTATTTAGTTTGGGACATTTATAATAATTTTCTTAAGGCTTTTACAAATTTAGGATCATTTTCAGCATCAATCAATTGATTTATATAGTTTTGAACACTTTCATCATTATAAGATTTATATATCATACTCATGCTGGATATTACATCCTGCTTAATCAAATTGCCATGTTTGTTAATATGAGCATTTTCATAATAAGTTCTGATTAACTCATCCAATATTAATTGCTTCAACCCACTATTGCTGGCTGCGATTTTCCAAACATTCTGAATGCATTGCCTTGAAGTAATAAATTTTTCATCATCAAACAATTTAAGGAGCCTGATAATAACCAGTCCCATTCTATTGTCGACATCGCTTTTACTTAGATTAGCCAATAACATGAATCCGATACTTCGGTGGAAAGAATTATCAGAATCAAGCATATCCAGTAATTCGAACCATTTATCATATACCCATTCAACTTTCTTCTCTGTCAGGGACAGCATCTTTTGAAAAGCAGGGTATCTTACCTTGTCGTCTTTATCAGACAAATCAATAAAAAGATTATCAATTTCTTGCAAGTCTGGTTTCATGGCTATTAATTCGTTTTTTTTTATTTTTTATCGTGCAGGTTATCGTGCAAGAGTTTCAATTTAGCTTTAATTATTTCTGTTAAATAATATCTCCCATATTTTAAAGTACCAATATATTCGATTAATTCAAGGGCTTTTAATGTTTGCAAATATCTTTTTACCTGAGCGTTTGATTTACCAGTGCCTTCCATTATTTGGGTTATGGTGGCACCAGAACTATTTGTAGCAATAGTTTTCACAGCATCTATTAGAGAATTATTTACTGCATTACTGATAGCTTTAATAACACCTTTTTTTAAAGCATCATTTAAAGCATCATTTAAAGCATCATTTAAAGCATCATTTAAAGCATCATTTAAAG
>CAZCWK010000048.1:1022-13665 GCA_964502355.1 uncultured Bacteroidales bacterium | reverse complement strand
CATCATTTACTTTTGTTTCTGCCTCTTCAGTAGGCAGAGGGATGATCATCTTAAATGTATTTCCTTCTTCAAATCTTGGTTTTCCGTCATTGGCGTAATCCTGAATAAAGCGGTTCACGTTAATAACTCCCGAACCTAACTCATCGACTCTACCAATCTGAATAAAAAACTTGGCGATGGTCGGATTTTTCGGAAAAGGAACAAAATGCGTAAGGTCGATTAATCCATATCCGTTTGGATTGTTGGCATTTTCAGTTTCAACCCTTCCTTTTTTTATGATGAAAGTACAAGGATGGGCATTCATATACTCACGATGAACAATGATATTCGCTACAACTTCTCTGAAAATGTGAGCGCGTAAACTGATACGTTGGTCTCCAATCTGAAAGAATTTATCCGGTAAATGCTTGTCTACAAAATCCATCAACTGATCGTATGCTTCAATCAAATTTGAATTAATGTACAACCGGTCATCATACCTATATTCATCGTGGATACGCACCAGTGCATCGATTTTGTAATGAGGAAGAATTGATTGAATAACAACATCATTCCCCAAGAGCAATGCAGCTGCTAACGTGTATCCTGATTTCCCTGTTTGAAGATCGTGTTTATACAGACCTGCTTTTTCAAGCATTTCTTCGTCAGATAGCTCCAGCCATGGATGATTTGGGTTATTGCTTCGTATTAAGTTCCGAATCTTGGGAAATAACTCTGGTTTGAAATCAGAGAACTTTAAATATGGATAAAGTGTATTCTCGGTATAATAAGATTGTTTTTTGTTATATAGTATGGCAATTTGTGCCGGGTTGGTCACACGGAAATCTCCATCGTTACTACGGTCGAAAACTACTCCTGAAGTTTTGTGAAGCTGTGAACTTGATGGTACCTGAATGTGAAGGATGAACTTGCCGTCCAATTGCAGTTTAATGGGAAACAGAATAAATGGGGGATCTATTTTCTGAGTATTATTAGAAAGATTTACTACATTGGTTATCATTGCTTCGATGGCATCGGGGTCAATGCCTAAAACTGTTCCGGAATCATCAACTCCCAAAAGAATATCACCACCATCGCGGTTAAGCATAGCACAAATACTCTCAAATAAATTTGATGGCAAAGCGTTTTTTGCCTCTTTGAACTCCAGCCTAATGTTTTCCTTTTGCTGAAGTAGTCTGTTGACGATTGTAATGCTCATTTATCTTTATTTTTTCTGTTCCAGTTCCCGATTTTGTTGTCTTAATATTACTCTGAGTTACCTTTTATAGATATTATAATGCAGATCTGACGTTCAGGGTTTTGGATAGTCATGGCTTCACTAAAATAACATATTCACAAAGTTAAAATTATTTTATGGTGTGTTGGTAATAAAAGAAGATAGTTTATAAACTTTGTTCGAGTATATACTTGTTAGGTGCTCATCTTTTATATGATGATTTAGAGATTCTCACCTCAGTTTTGCTGAAACCAAAAAATATGAATAGTAAGAATGTTTTTTTCATAATTGCAATACAAAACTTGAAATTAACAGAATTGGTAAAAATACAACTGGATATTGTGTGATTGTACACAGTCAATTCGTTTTACTGATATTGAGGTCAAATTGTTTAGTTATCAAAGTTGAAACTCGAAATCTTTCATAGTATTATACCAAATATTCATTTCCAAAGACAACTGGGCTGATTATTCAAAAAGCTATCGATAGAGGCAACCGGTTGGTTTTCAAAGAAGAATTGTAATGTAATATCTTTGCCATCTTTGTTGAACCATTGCCTCAGGCAACCTTTTTTTACTACAAATATATGGGCTGAGGTTTCACCATTATTTAGCAAAACAGTTTTGGCTGGTATCTCAATCTCAACAAATGAATCTTTAAACTGAAACCAGTTCTCTTCGTCTTCTTTGATTTTTTCAATTAGTTGGTCAATCATGGATTATATTTAATTGAAAATTAATGAGTAGTATTTTGCTTTCTTTCAAGTCTTTACTTATGGTATTTTTCATTTCCCAAAAAGTAAAAACTTATAATATTTATTCTTCCGCTAAATTATTGACTTTATTTTGATTTCGTGATTCTCGCTGTTAAAAGATGCTTATTTAACAAAACGCCATAAATCTTATTTTGTAATTATATCGATTTCTGAATATCCTGCAATATTATCACCAAATGTGTTATTTAAAGTTTGTAGCTTTAAATAACGTGCTGTGACAGGTGGAAAGTTTTTGATTTGCCAGACGGGATTGTTTTGAATATTGGAAAACTCTCCTTCACTAACCAAAGTCCACTTAATATTGTCTTCTGAAACAAAGAACCGGTAGTTTTTAATAATACCTGAACTCCATCTATTCTGATCCGGAAGGTATTTAAATCCACATAAGTTATAATTGCCAGCTAAATCTATCACTAAATCTAGTGGCATATCTTTTTCTCGCTGATGGTATGTTGTTGATGGATTTCCATCCATGATTTTTAATGCGTCATTATTGTTGAAACCTATAATTTCCCAGTCTTTTTTGGAAATGTCAAATTGCTCATGCCCAACAGGGCTGCTTTTTCCGGATGCCGGATCATAAGCTATTGCCTTAACGTCAACTTTCCCGTCAGCAACAAAGTCAGCTGTGTATAAATTTGATTTTGTAGTAGGATTACTTCCATCTGTTGTATAGTAAAAAACCGGACCGATATCATTGGTTGTAATAGTGATTTTACCGGATTGATCCCTGACTACGGAAGGTGTATTAAGGAATACAGGGGCATTGTAAATCCCGATATTTGAAATGATTGGACAACTTTTGGAATCAGTAATTGAGAAACGTACTTTTGAAGCTTCTACACTTGGGAAACGGATAATCCGTTTGTAGCCAATTGTAGTTGCTCTTGCCAGTTCTTTCCATATGCCACCAACAAAAGCTTCTACAGAGAAGGCTTTCACACGCTGCCCTAAACGAATGTATTCCTGTACAAGAAAACGATTGAACAAGGTTGGCTTGCCAAGATCTATAGTCAAAGAAGCTTTAGTAACACCATCATCGGTAGCCCAGTAGCTATCTTTTTTATTATCTGTTGCATTATTTGCGCTAAATTCCATTTTATTTCCACGCACATTCGTTGCTTCAGCTTTCTTTTTTTCAGCCAGGTTTACAGCAAATGATTCTTTGATGGCTTTGCTAAATTCTATTGCCGCTTTTTCATCACTCGGATGAATCAATCCATCAGGCATTATCGGGAAGTTTAGCAATAAAGAACCGTTATGACCAATAGAGCTGTAATATGTTTCCATCAAATAAGGAACAGTTTTCACCTTGCTATCCTCGTTGGGATGATAAAACCACTCAGGTCTTATAGATGTGTTAACTTCTGCCGGAACCCAGGCATTACCATTTTCCAGACCGTAATGTAACATATTCCATGGTACTTCGCTCGTGTCATTTAGTAAACTCCAGTTGGTTTCGCCGACATAACCTTCTTCAGTGCCTACCCAGCGAAGATCTCCACGGTCACCGCCATCATTCCATATGACGATATTTGGCTGTAACTTGCGAATCAAAGCATAGGTGTTTTTCCAGTCGTAATATGTGGTTCTGTCAATCTTTCGGGTTTCATTAGCCCCACCATAATATCCGTCACCTCCATTGGCTCCATCGAACCATATTTCAAAAATCGGACCATAATTAGTCAGAAGCTCTGTGAGCTGATTTCTGAAATAGGTTATATATTCCGGTTTCCCATAATCCTTACTATTTCTGTCCCATGGAGACAAATATATTCCAAGTTTCAGTCCGTATTCTTTGCATGCATAAGCCATCTCGCGAACCATATCGCCTTTACCATTTTTCCATGGAGCATTTTTTACAGAATAATCTGTATATTTTGAAGGCCATAAGCAGAAACCGCAATGATGTTTAGCTGTGATTATAATACCTTTCATCCCGGATTCTTTGCAGATTCGGGCCCACTGACGACAATCAGCTTTGTCAGGATTAAACAATTTTACGTCTTCATTACCATACCCCCAGGATTGATCTGTATAAGTATTCAAAGAGAAGTGAACAAAAGCATAGTACTCCATTTCCTGCCATTTCATCTGGTTTTCAGAAGGAACAGGGCCAAAAGCAGTTGGGGCTTTAGTTTGGGCAATGCCTGTAATAATTGAAAAAGCAGAAATTATAACTACTGATAATATGTGTTTTTGCATAATTTTACTTTATTTCTACGAACTCAGGTTCGTATGGTTGAATGGTAAAATTGCCTGTATAATCTTTATCAAAAAGAATACTGTGAGAATTTCCTTTCATCGGGATTTCTTTGGTTTCACTACTTACATTCAGGTACAGAAAATGATTTTTATCAATTTGCCTTGCCATCACTCCGGCAGGAACATTTGGTCCTTTTTTAATAGCCAATTCCTGAATAATTTCATCAACTAAGCCATTAAGTACTTCTCCTTTTGCAGGTAAACCAACATATATTGCTCTTCCGTTACCGTATTTGTTGGAGGTGATTATCGGGTAGTCTTTATCCAGACTGATTATATTTCCATAAATATCTGCTCCTTTGGATTCTATTAAATCAAAACGAGTGGATTCACTAATAATGCTTTTTCCTTTATAATCTACCTCCAGCTTTTTACCGGTGAATTTTTTACGTGAAACCTCATTCATGGCTTCGGTTTCCTCATAATTTGCTACACGAATTCCAAATACATCGCTCAGGTGTCCGGGGCGGGTTGAGGCAAAAACCTGACCTGTTTCGTTAACCAAAGCGGAGTTGCTGGTCATAATTACTGTCCCGCCTTTTATTACGAAATCACGTATTTTATTGGCAGACAGTTCATCCATGACAGCTACCCCCGGAATAATCAATAGCTTGTAATTCAGCGCGCTGTGGCTAATATCAACAATTCTGCAATCCATATTGCGCCAATAAAACATATCCCAACAGGCTTGAACCTGATTCTCATGTTGTTCAGGAAAACTGCTGCTTGCAATCTGACTTGGATAGGAGAATGCTATGCCAACTTCAGCCTTGAGTTTATATGGGAAGTACTTTTCGATTTTTTTAAATTCTGAAGCAATTTTCCTGTATTCATAGTATTTACGGTTAGGCACGCCATCCCAGTCAAGCATTCCTTCCAGATATTGTTCTTCACCGGCGTGCATGCTTTGCCAGGTCCATCCACAAACCATTTGATTACCATACATCAATGTTGCATAAGCGGATTTTCTAATTGAGTTAGGCACAGCTGTCATTGTGGTAAATTCATTGCACCAAAATGGATTTTCACTTTCAAACTGTATACGTGAAATCCCAAATGACGCATTCATAATACCCCAATTGGTGGTTAATGAAATCCCGGGGTAGAAACCACAACCTTCGCGTGACATTTTTCCTGAATAAGCTATTTGGGCATAATCAATATACTTCATCGGACTATAGTACCATGCGTTTGTGTTTGTCAGTACATTTGGTGCATTTGCTTTAGTTTTGTCTAAAACTTTAAATAGAAAATCAGTTACTTCTTCTGAAACAAATCTCCTGAAATCAAGCACTCTTTCGGGTGCCCCAATTATAGAACCCGAAACGGGCAGTCCTACTTCTTCAAATTGATTAATCCTCCGGGACCATCTTTGAGTAGCCCATGCTCTGTTCAGATTATCAGAATTTTTGTATTTGATTTTTAGCCATTCAGCAAATCGTTTTCTCACACTTTCAGAATATGAGATTGGTCCATCACCTGATTCGTTGTCTATGCCAAATGCCAATAATGCCGGATGTTTCCCATAGTGTCTGGTTATTGAATCAGTATATCTGAGCGCATATTTCTGATAATCTGGGTCACCTACATCTTCCATGTAACGATGATTGGGATATTGAATATTTCCGTTTGCATCAACTACGTTGATTGAAGGATACATTTTGTGAAGCCAAATCGGTGCAGGACGAATAGCTATATCCAAAATAACTTTGATGCCGGCTTCATCCATCAAATCCATGACTCTGTCAAACCAGGCAAATTCAAATTTTCCTTCTGAAGCTTCATAACTATCCCAAGCCAGATGACCCATTCGTACGCATGTAAAACCTGCAGCTTTCATTTGCCGGATATCGCTTTTAATTTTCTCAATATTTTTGTCATCGTGTGGATGATAATTTGCTCCAACATATAATTCCTGAGCTTGTAAAGCGAAGCTAAAAGAAAAAATTATAGCTATAAATAATCCGGTAACTCTCATGTTTTTGTAATGATTATCAGGTTTGAGTGAGCGATTTTATTCATAAATCACTTTCAACAAAGTTAACCTAATAATTGCTTACATCAGGTAGCATTTTGTATTCGATAAGGGTATTATATGATACATTTTTATTTGTTATGGATGCACTTTTGCCTTAATAATTCAGCATGTTTTTTGTCCATAATTCTGTAGTGAGGTTCATATGTTTTTTCGAAAGCTTCACTGTGATGCATTACGAAATTGCCTTTATCGAGAAGATCAAAAATGTATGATCGGTCATCCCTGTAATTTGGCAGATTTAAATTCATGCTGAAGATGACAGAATCAATCGCTGTCCATTCTTTAATCCAGTCTTTTTGTGAAATAGGTTTAAAGTCCTTTAAGCTTTCGATAAAAGACTTGAAAAATTGGTTATATGAAACAACACTATCTTTAATCAGACGAAGATTAACGCGTATAAAGTTTCCCTGCCATCCCAGAGATTCAAAATCATCACCACTAAAAGTTTTTGAATTTTCAAGTTCGCTTTTCAGATAGTTACCTGCTGAAACGGTATCAATAATGATATGCCCGGGTCCAAATTTATCCTGAAAGAAATTCTTATATAAATCCCTCAATGTAGATCTTGGATAAGTTGTCATTTGAATGGAGACAGAGTTACGTACAGCTTCTTCAAAAGAGTTTTCTGCTTTACTCAGCACTGGCATAGATATTAATAGTACGCAGACAAATATGCTGTATGCTCGTTTCATAAGAAATCTGTTTTAAGAATAATACAAATATAACTGAAATTAGCTGCCGGAATGAATATATAATTTTAGTTTCAATTATGTAGTTCAGCAGTATTTTCATGGTCCTTAATATAACTACAAATACTACTGAATTAACATATCTTTCAGATTATTAATGAAATATGTTTGTGTAAGGTTTCGGCATAAAAAATATTTTCATTATATTTCAAATTAAAATTCAGATATTATGATGAAAGTAGGGTTAATTGGTTTTGGAAAAACGGGTAAAGCTGTCGCAAATGTTATACTTCAAAGTAAAGAATTTTGTTTGGAGTGGGTCCTTAGAAGGAGCTCTCTTCTAAATCAGAGGAGTGTGCCTGAGTTCCTGGGTGTTCATTCAGACGAGCCGGGGTTGATATATTCCAGTGAGAAAACTGAATTCATTGATTTGATTAATGCTCATCCTGTAGATATAATTATTGATTTCTCATCAGGCACAGGGATTTATACTTATGGTAAAGTTGCTTCCCAAAGGGGCATTAAAATTATATCTGCAATTTCACACTATAAACAGGAAGAAAAAGATCTTTTACAGGAACTATCTGTTAAAACAGTTGTATTCTGGAGCCCAAATATTACTCTGGGTGTAAACTATCTGTTGTTTGCTGCCAGGTTTCTTAAAAAAATTGCACCTTGGGTTGATATTGAGATAGTTGAAGAACATTTCAAGGGTAAGGAAGGTGTTTCAGGTACTGCAATTAAGATTGCTGAAGCTTTGGATTTGGAAAAATCCGATATTAATTCTGTTCGTGCCGGGGGCATAGTTGGCAAACATGAAATAATATTTGGTTTCCCATATCAAACAGTAAGACTTATTCATGAGTCTATTTCCAGAGAAGCCTTTGGAAACGGAGTTTTATTTGTGGCTGAAAATCTCAGAGACAAAAAGCCCGGTATGTATAACTTCGAAGATATTTTATTGCCTTATTTTACTCCTGCTTAATTTTATTTATATTTAAATCAAAAAGACCATGCCGGGTATTGCGTATTTATATGCGCTGCAGATGGTAAGTGTAGTTTGAATCCTTGATTGGATAACAGGTGAAGTATGCATTCCGGTGACAAAAAATATAAACGACTAATCATAAAACCTGAACTTTATGCTTGATTTTATTGATCAATATCCCTTTCTATTGCCGTTAATGATTTTTTTCGGCCGCATCTGTGATGTTACACTTGGTACTCTTCGTATAATTTTTGTTTCAAAAGGCGAGAAGTATAAGGCTCCTATAATTGGTTTCTTTGAAGTATTCATCTGGATCTTTATTATATCGCAAATATTTTCCAGGGCGAATGGCTTTATTTCATACCTGAGTTATGCGGCAGGATATGCTATGGGTAATTATGTTGGAATAATGATTGAAAGCCGGATAGCTTTTGGTATAGTGATTTGCCGTATTTACACAAATAACTCTCCATCTGATTTGGTACAAATGCTCAGTGAAAAAGGATATGGTTCAACAACTATTGACGCAATGGGCATGAAAAAAAAGGCATATATAGTTGAGGCTGTTGTCGAAAGAAAGTCGTTAAAAGAAATAGAATCAATAATAAAGGAGTTTGATAAGGATACATTCTACACTGCAGAAGATGTAAGAACCAGACACAGAGGAGTTTTTCCTGAATCAGAAATGTTTTTTAAGCGTTGGAGGCCGGGTAAATAAGGTTTATAGTTCTGAATTTTGATCATTTGTTTTTTCTGTTCTTAAGTCCTCAGGCTCATCCTGTTGTTCAGATTTCTTTGATTTTTCAATCATGAAAATCAATACCGAGCAAAGCAGTATGCTTATAAGTACTACTGCATAAGATACATTCTGTATTGCTTCTGCAGAAACCAAATCTCCGACACCTGTGGCTGCCTTTTGCATGGGTAGCGATGCTAATACTGCTGCAACAAGTCCTTTTGGTCCTAATGAAATTGTAAGTTTGCGGTCCCTCTGACTGACATCTTTTTTGCCAACACTTCTTGAGGATAGTATTCTGAAAAGAAAAGTACATGCAACAAGTATGGCTCCAACAATAATGTGCCAGATGTTGTTGAGTTGAATGCTTAACCCAATATAAACGAAGAAATAGGTTTGCATAATGAAAACAATCTCGGAGAAGAAATTTCTTTCTTCCTGATTGAGTGTGGATTCTTCATTATCATGAAATAACTTTCTGAAAAGTGCAGAGTGACCAATGTTACCCATCGTCATGCCGTAAGCTAATATGCAAATACCTCCATTCAAACCTATCTTTTCAGTTAATCCGTATAATATAAATGCTGATGCAAACGATGTAAACATTACATTTTTTACACCCTTGAGCATTTTTTTCAGTAATACAGTCCAGATTATTCCAATGGCGAAACCTAATAAAATGGCAAATATCAATGATACTCCCATTTTAGATAATATACCTGTTATGCTTATCTGACCGGTTTCAATACCACCAAGCAATGCAAGAGCGACAACCAGGCAAAGCACATCGCTTAAAGCAGATTCGAGATATAGTATTGTTTTAGTTTTCTGCCCGGGATTGAGTTGGTTTACCATTGGAATTACCACAGCAGAAGAGGTTCCACCTAAAGCTGCTCCAAGGAATATGCTGTAAAGCCAGTCAAGGTTTAGTAAAAGCCGCCCGATGGCAATACCTATAGCCAGAGAAATGACAAAATTAAGTACGGTTAGTGAAGTAGCTCCGATAAGTGATTTTTTGAGGTCATCAAGACGGAGATTTGTTCCACTCTCAAAAAGTATGGTAATCAGAGTTAATGTCGTAAATACACTTCCGAAATTCCCGAGGAATGATGGGGTAATCCATTTGAATACGGGCCCAGCGGTAAGTCCAATCAGTATAAGCAGTAAAACAGAAGGAATTCTTGTTTTGCTGAAGAGTGCACCCGAAATGTGTGCAAAGAAAATCAGCATACCTAAGGCAATAAGTACTGTTGTTATATCCATGGCAATTGGTCTTATTGTTAATAAATATAATTGCTTAGAATCTCTAAATTAAATATTTTTTTTGACATTAAATATTTAAAAAAGAAAACCCTGACCGAATTTCTTCAATCAGGGTTTTTTAAGAGGTGTACCCGAAGCCGGACTCGAACCGGCACAGCCGCAATGGCCAAAGGATTTTAAGTCCTTCGTGTCTACCATTCCACCATTCGGGCAACACTGGAGCGAAAAACGGGACTCGAACCCGCGACCCTAACCTTGGCAAGGTTATGCTCTACCAACTGAGCTATTTTCGCATTAATGCAACTGAGCTAATTTCGCAAAATTTAATTTTTTACCACATTAGTAACATTAGTCACATAAGTAGTTTTGCTGCAACAGTTATTCACTATTCGTTTTCCGTTCTCTGTTTTGCGCCAAACCAATAACAGACCTTTGTCAAAGCGGCTGCAAATATAATAAGTTTTTTTTACTCTGCGAAATGTCTGTGTAAAAAAACAAGATAATTTACGGACTTCAGAAATTGTGATTTGGTTTAGCAATAATTTTCATGAATGGTCGTTAATGGTATAAACAACTTGTATTTTCCTATTTTTTCAACCAATTATCACTGTCCATAATCAATCATTTCTTGTCAATGAATAAATAAATACACGAAAAGATTAACACAATTTCTAACATTTATTTAATTCTGACATGAACATTAAAAATGCATTATCCTTTTGTCTTGCGTTGCTGGGGCTTCCTTTCATTAACGCACAGGAATCAATGATTGATTCTGATAATCCGAATCGCAAAGTTTCGGGAACACTTCACTCCTACACGACAAATTCAGTTTTATCACAGGGCACATTTCACAAAATAAGAATTGCTGAAAGCGGAGTTTACAAACTCACTTACGAAGATTTAACTTCGATGAAACTAAACCCGGAGCATGTTCGTATTTTTGGTTATGGCGGCGCGATGCTGGAGCAGGATTTCTCTTTACTTTTCACAGATGATTTACCGGAAACTCCCGTTTGGATGGAAAAAGGGAATGATGGCATCTTTAATGCCGGTGATTATATTTTATTTTACGCACAGGGAACTACCCGCTGGCAGTACAATAAAAACAAATCGATGTTCACGCACACAAACAATATTTATGCTGATGCCGGGTATTACTTTATAACATCTGATGCCGGACCCGGAAAGAAGATACAGGGGAAACCCATCACATTACCATCAAACCCTACCATCAATCCGGTCAGTGAATTCACCGACTATCAGGTACACGAAAGAGATCTTATCAACTTAGTGAATGCCGGCAAGGAATTTTATGGTGAGACTTTTAATAGCGGAGCTAACCATAAATTTACATTCAGTTTCCCAAATCCAGTATTAAGTGAAAATAGCATGACGGCAAATCTGGATGTTGCAGCCACTTCCCTTTCTGCATCAACATTTATTCTCAACTTAAACAGCACCCAATATAAATCTTTACCAGTTGCCGTGCATAACTCTTACGATCCTTACGAGAGGGCAAAAAGAAACGCGGGTATTTTCAATTTCACCCCGCAGAACGACCTGTTCGAGTTTAATCTAACCTACTCCATGCCTACTCCAACCTCAAAAGGATATCTGAATTACTTAGAGGTCAATGCCCGTCGCCAATTGATTATGAACGGACCGGCAATGCAATTTCAAAATATTGATTACTTAGGACAAAACACATTCAATCAGTATCTGTTGACCAACAACAATCCGAACGTACAGATATGGGACATCACCGATCAACACAACATATACAGCATCATAACCGGGAACGAAGATGGAAAAATGAGTTTCATAGATTCCGGAAATGACATCAGGCACTACCTGGCAATCGACCCTACAGATGCCTCAGCCTTCCCAAAACCAGAAATTAAGGAAACGATACCCAATCAAAATATCCATGCCATTGAACAAGCAGACATGGTTATTATCACCCATCCTAACTTCCTGACACAGGCCGAAACGCTGGCACAGGCACATCGCCAAAAGGATAATATGACGGTTACAGTCGTGACAACCGAACAGGTTTACAATGAATTTTCATCAGGCACACCGGATGCAACAGCTTATCGCCGGATTATGAAAATGTTCTATGACCGCGCCATTGCCTCGGGCAATACCATCTATCCACCTAAATATTTATTACTCTTCGGAAAAGGGAGTTTCGACAATAGAAATATACTAACTGATTCAGGTGACAATCTGGTACTTACTTATCAAGCCGAAAATTCATTAATTGAAACGCTCGCCTATACCACAGACGACTATTTCACCTTTCTGGAAGACAATGAAGGACTGCAAGCACATTATCACTCCATGGATATTGCCGTAGGAAGATTCCCCGTTACAACCGTTCAGCAGGCTACCGATGTGGTAAACAAAACCATCAACTACATGAACAACAGCAACAAAGGAAGATGGAAAAACGAACTTTATTTTGTGGGAGATGATGGTGACTATAACGTCCACATGACAATGGCCGACAGCCTTGCATCATACATGAGCAACAATTACAAATCTTATCATACCAACAAAATCCACCTGGATGCATTTAAAAAAGACAGTCTTGAAATCGGGGGCAGGTATCCATCAGTCAAAGACAGTCTGCTTATTGCCTTAAAGAATGGGCTGTTTCTTATTAAT
>CAZCWK010000048.1:0-1012 GCA_964502355.1 uncultured Bacteroidales bacterium | reverse complement strand
TATACGGGAAAGGGAGGTAGAGATTTTTTGGCAAATGAGCAAATCCTTACAAATAACGATATTAACACCCTAACAAACCAACACTTACCAATCTGGATAGGAGCAACAGCAGATTTTGTTAAATTTGATTCGAGGTTTGTTTCCGCGGGAGAAAGCGTACTCCTAAACTCTAATGGAGGTGGGATAGGTGTGTTTTCAGCCGCACGACTCACCTATGCTTCACAAAATTTCAACTTAAACAATTACCTGATTCAGCATTTATTTGCCAAAGAAAACGGACAACATGTACGGGTCGGCGATGCCATCAGAAAAGCCAAAAACATGACGGGACAGGAGATTAACAAATTATCCTTTGTCTATTTGGGCGACCCTGCCATAAAACTGAACTATGCTGACAATTATCAAATCATCACAAGCAGAATCAATGATAACGAGAGTTTTGGAAGCGACTCTTTAAAAGCGAACACAACAAATACGATTGAAGGCTACATTGCGGATGAGAATTCCAACAAAATAACTGATTTTAACGGAATAGTATCTATTAGCTTATACGGTAAAGCGCAAAATATCACTACCTTGAGAAACAGCAATTTCCAGAATGAAAAGGCTTTCGTGTACAACGACCGTCCCATTGTTTTACACGCCGAATCCATCCCTGTTGTAAACGGAGATTTCTCGTACACCCTCCAACTACCAAAAGACATTCATGAAGAATATGGATATGGCAGGATTAACTTCTATGCGCGTGATAACGCAAATGGTTACGAGGCACAAGGTTACTTTGAAGAATTTATGATTGGCGGGATTGACAATACCTCCGCAGTTATTACTCCCGATGCCGATAACCCTTCATTAGAAATCACCGTGACAAACTATCCCAACCCAGCAAAGGAACAAACATGCTTTGTCATTAACCTGGATGATGAGATTGTGAGTTGCACAATCAATATTTTTGATTTATCGGGAAGAGATATTTGCTCCGTTTCGGCTTCAGGACAAAATAGAATAACAT